>JBEULP010000005.1:0-2829 GCA_041287245.1 Infirmifilum sp.
TAAAAACAAATGAGTCAATTAAATTTTTAGCTTTTTCAAGCCTAACTTATTGTAATGCCGACGATCATAATCATGGATGTCTGGCAGATGACTCCTTTCGTGATGGTAATTCTCTTCTCGGGTTTTGCGACCGTACCTCCCGACATCGTCACCGCTGCTAGGATTGATGGAGCCAGGAAGCTTAGCTTGATGACGAAGATAATTCTCCCCATGACGAGGAATATCATCCTTGCAGTGCTTCTCCTGAGGCTTATAGACGCTTTCAGAATATTCGCCAAGGTGTGGCTTCTAACGAGGGGTGGTCCTGGGCTTTCAACGGAAACCCTGGAATTGCAGATTTATGTGAGGGGTGTTAGAAGCCTGGATCTTGGACTGGGGTCGGCTCTCTCGGTGGTTCTTGTTCTCTTGTCTCTTGTCGTCATAATACCCTATATCGTCATGGTGATAGGGCAATGGCGTCGCTAGTGGTTCTTGTTTTAGTCGCAGTTTTGTTATCCTAGTGATTCCAATCGGCACCCTAATACTTGTGGGTTTCATGCCGCCTGGTTCAAGGGAGTTCCCGCCCACTTCCTACACAATTGACAACTACGTATACGTTATAGGATACCTTCATTTCCTTCAAAATATGTTTAACGCTTTTCTATTCATCACGATAGCAGTAATAATTTCGCTAGCTATAGCTGTACCTGCAGCTTATGGGCTGGCAAGGCTGCGCATCAACTATGGAATTTGGGCATTAACCCTCTCTTTAGCCATACTTGCGAAGTCATTACCGCCCGGTAGCCTCTTAGTCCCGATGTACGATTTCCTCTGGAAACTCGGCCTAACGAACACTCCCTTGGGGGTCGCCATAGGCTACCAGGTATACACTCTTCCTTACAGCATATAGCTGTTGACGTCCTTCCTCTTAGATATGCCCCGAGACATAGAGCTTGCTGCGAGGATAGGCGGCGCTAAGAGTCTTGCAAGGCTACGCCACATCATACTTCCCATGTCTCTACCGGGCATATTTTCCACCGTAATCCTGCGCTACCTTAACCTCTGGAACGAGTACATGTACTCGAGCGTAATGGTGTCCTCAAGCAGGCTTCAGACCGCAGCGGTTATTCTGGGGCAGATGGTTACAAGCGAGTACGCGGTTGAGTGGGGTGTAATGGCTGCAGCTAACATCTTGAGCATCCTCCCAGCCCTGTTATCAGTCTCGGTTGTCCAAAAGAACCTCTCAAAAGTTTTTGTAGGTGGTATAAAGGGTGGTAGGTGAGTGGATATGAACATGGTTGAATTAAGAGGGGTTTGGAAAGCATTCTGGAAGGTAAGCGTCTTAGAGAGTATCGATATAGCCATTCCGCGGGAGAGAAGAGCTGCTCCAGCACTAGCTGCGAGGCTAGGCCTGCGCTTCAGGCTTCTCGGTGCACGTAGCTTCCTCGAGGCGGGCTAGTCCGCAGGGAGCCTCGAGGACGACTCTGTACCTGTTCAGCAACTGCCTACCCACTAAGCTCTTCCTGGCAGCCACCGTCGTGTAGACCTCGCATGGCACCTGTACACCACCCAGCTCGACGATGCCTTTCGACACCCTCAGCTCCACCGAGATGCTCCCGGCGACGACGCCCTCGGTCTTCTCCGCTCTCTCGTAGAGCTGGAGGCCCAGCCTGAGGTAGTCCTCGACTGCTAGTAGGAGCGGGCCCGAGAATCCCGTGTCCACCTTAGCCTCAACCGTGATGCTCCGCCTCCCCGTGGGCGTCAAGACCCTCAGCTTCAAGGTTGGAGCCGGCGGGTCCTCCAAGCGGCTATAGTAGCCCTCAGCTACAGCTCGACTAGGCCCCAACCCAGCTCCACCCTGCGCCTACCCGGCTCCTCTACCAGCCTCTCGATGACCGCCTGCTTAACACCCAGCCTCTCTACCGCCTCCGCCGCCTCGTCGAAGGTATCGAAAACCCCCACGAGTCTCCCATGAGCGACGGCAACGTAGCTGCCCGCGTGCTCCCCTAGCAGCTTCTCCCTAAGCTCCCGGAAAACCCTGCGGTTCGCCTCAGCCTCCACCTCTACCTCCCCCAGCAGCCCCATCACCTCTGGCTTCACGCTCAACCAGAGCCTTAAAGCCTCCTCGAATGCGTCCCTAACCCTCATCCCCCTCAGCGCCGCAGCCGCCTTCACCTTCTTGTACAGCTCCTCGTCGAGACCCCTAATACCGACAACCTTCATCATAGCTAGCTTGTTAGCATGTTTTATAAGTTTCCCCCCGCACACGGCCCACCCCGCTCCCAGCGGCGAGGAGAGCGGCAATGAATACGAGCGGTGCAGCCCCTTTCCTCAAAGAGCCCGCTTGAGATATACCCCGCAGTGGAGGTGCGTGAGCGCCCGCCCATTCGAGAGGTTCTCTACCTCAGAAAGCCTGCTGGAAAACTAGCGGACGTGGCGGCCTCCGCGAGGCTTCCTAGCGGTGCGCCCCGCCCGCTGCACGAACCAAGGGCTGCTCGGGGCCACACTTTGGACGACGCTTCAAGGACGCCGGCTTAGGGCGAGCTAGAGGGGTCGGCCGCGCCGCGGGAGCTCTCCCAGCTCGGCCGAGCCCCGCTGAAACTCTTTAACCACTACGGCGTAGAACGATTCAGCACCTTGTACTCGCGCTGGCGTGGAGGGTAAGCGATAAGTATGTGTACGTGATTGTTGTTAGAGTGGTTGTTGTGGACTTTAACCTTCCGGGTCGCGTGATAATCAGGAGAGGGGCGATTGAGGATGTGCCGGTTGTTCTCCAGGATCTGGGCTGTAGCTCTGTCCTCATTGTAAGCGACATCAACGTTAGAAGTCTATACGGCGTAAGGGTTGAAC
>JBEULP010000046.1:0-68490 GCA_041287245.1 Infirmifilum sp.
GTGCTGGTTCCAGTAGTAAAAGTAGAAGAAAAGATGTTTCTATCGCCGCATTTCGGCCGCGCCCCAGGGTTCGCAGTCTACGAGGTGAGCAACGGCAACGTAACACTGGTAGAGTACGTTGAAAACCCGTATAAAGGGTCCCACGAGCACTCCGGCCACGGCAGGCAAGTGCTTGACTTCATAATGAGCCTTAGGCCAGGAGTGGTCGTGGTGAAGTCGATCGGCGCAGGCGCCTTCTACAGGCTCAAGGAGGCCGGCGTCCCCATCTACCTTTCCAACGACAGGATGGCTGAAGAGGCCTTGGCTAAGCTCGTGAGAGGGGAGCTTGAGGAACTCTCGGAGCCCAACGAAGACCACACGCATTAATAGGCTTGCCAGTCAACCAAAAGTGTAGCTAGCCCCCACTCCGCAGCTCCTTATCCTCCCATGAACGGCTCGCAGTATCTCCGTAGCTCTCCTACCCGTGCAGTGGCAGGGCACGAGCTCCTCTACTCCGAGCTCTAAAAGCCTCCTAGCGGTGGCAACAACCTCTTCATCCCTGCTCTCAACAAGGTGAAACCCTCCGACTACGGCTGAAACCTTGCCCTCGCCGAGGTTTTTAGCGGCCTCAACCAGCTTGTCCACGCCTGGGTGTGAGCATCCGACTAGAAGCACGACGCCCCTTCCGGTCTCGACTGCGAGAGCCTGCTCCAAGATTAGAGTGTCCTTGTACCTCGCCTCAAAGGGGCCTACTAATCGAACCCCAGGGGGGAAGTTTGGGCTTGTGGTACCGGGCATCACGACCTTTAAAGCCGGGTTTATAGACAGGAGGGCTGAGAGTCCACCAGTGTGGTCCCAGTGGTTGTGCGATATCACCACGGTTGAAATAGAGTTTGGCGACACTCCAAGAACCCCCATATTGTAGAGCAAAACCCCCGGGTTCCCCCCTGTGTCGAACAAGATGCCAGTCTCTCCGACACGTAGTAGAGCGGCGAAGCCATGCGAAGAAAAGAGGCGTTCGTCGACGCGGTCGTTGTCATAAAGAATTTTTAAAGCTACGCCGTGGCTTGGGCCTCCATGCACAAAGATCTAAGGAGAGGGAATATAAATTTCTTGTGCATAGGCGCTTTTTCCCTGCGCATTCCGAAACAACAGCCTGTAACTCTTGCCCCCGCTTATTTCTCAGGGTAAAGTAGTCCTTCCCGTATTAAAAGCCTAAGTATCCTTGAAGCCTCAGAACGGCTCTTCACGCGGAGCACCAGCCTGTCGCCATCCGGAATGAAGCTTATGCCGCGTGGCAGGATTTTCACAGCCTCTTTTTTAGCTAGTATCACGTAGAAGCCATCAGGATCCCTCCTTCCGAGAAGTCCACTCTCGCTAGCCATGTCACCAAACATCAAAGGGTAATGATATTTTATGTTTTCTGTCCGCGCCGGGTATACCTCCTAAGAGAGGAATTTGAGGGGGAAACTATAAGCCTCGTGGAGGAGCCCTTAAATATGTCTCTTAACACCAGCATCCCGTGCATGAAAGAGGTTGGAGGTTGCTAGTGTTAGTAACGCTTATCTCGTCAGCCAGTGCGCTTTCAGCCCCCATCACTTTAAAGCTTGCGTGGAAAGCTTACTCTGTAGAGGGTCTTGCATACTCTTCATGCATTAGCCCCCCGTACGTTTACGTGGTTGGATATGCGGCGAACGGCTCCGCCCATGCCACGCGGGTCGAGGCTAGGAGAATAACTGACGGCTCGCTCGTAAAGTCGGCAAGCCTCGGCCCCGGGGTCTTGTATTCCTGCGCGGTTTACAGCGGGAAAATCTTCGTGGGCGGCATGGACGCGGACGGGAAATGGCTTATTGCAGTGTTAGGCAAGAACCTCGATTTAGAGAATTCGGTGAAAGGCGTGAAGGGCTATGTGTCTTCCTTAGTTATTATGGACGGTAAGCTCTACGCTTCGGGTTTCTCGGCGATTACTGTCAAGGTCCGCGTAGAGAAAAGGGATCCTACAACCTTATCCCTAGAGGCGAGCTATGAGGCGCTAGCGCCTAACACCTACGCGTTCGCATCCACCGCCAGCGGCGGCAGCTTGTGGGTTGTCGGCTCAGCGTTTACATCGGGGGGTTTCGTTTGGCGTGTTGAGCGTCTAGACCCGAATCTCTCCCCTGTGTTTATACTTCGCCCACCGGTGACGGGCCACGCTTACTCCGTATCGGCTGGAGGGCTCGTATTCGTCACCGGTCCAAACGGGACGATAGCATTGAACGATAATGGCGAGGTCATTTCAAAGCAAGGGTTTGGGGGCGACAAGCTGGTAGTGGAGAAAGATGTAGTGGCTGTTTTCTCTGGGAGTGGAAAGCCCCAGGTTCACTTCTTCAACGCCACTACGCTATTCCCGATTGGAAACATCTCGTTGTCTGATTACGAAGGCGTCCACTCGTTCGGGACGTCGTCTAGCTTGAACGGGTTATATATCTTCGCGGGAGCTGTTAGACAGTCTAACGTTACCGTCTGGGCTATCTACGCTGTGAACGCTACACGAGCGCAGATTACTACGCAGACCGCGTTACCCGGGACAGCCTCTTCAAACTCAACCGCTAAGAAGCCAGAGGCTCCGACGGCACAGCCCGTTCAAATCTTTGATTACCTCACACCTGCTCTCATGCTTGGAGGCATTGTTCTAGCGCTGATCATGGCTAGGCGCAAGAGGAAACGTCGATAACACTTCTGGAGAAAAGCTTTTCTGGAGATAGTACTGGATATTTGCTGTGGAGGAGATCGTTGAAAAATCTCGCGAGCTTTCAAAGAAAATCATGGGCTCTGATTTCGCCCATGGGTACCCTCACGTGGAACGTGTCTTAGCATATGCTAAGGAGATTGCTGGAAGCCTTCCCGGCGTAAACCTTCCTCTTTTACAGGTATCGGTGTATCTTCACGACGTCGGCCGTAGGATCGGGGAGCCCCACGCGTATTACTCTGCAAGGTTTGCAGAAGCTATCTTGAGGGAGTGGGGTTTGGATGAGAACAGCATTAGTATTGTCGTAAATGCCATCGAGTACCACAGCTTCAGCTATGCTAGGTCAAGGGGGATTAAGCCCGCAGGCACAGAGGCTATGGTTCTAAGCGACGCAGACAAGCTTGACGCTCTGGGTATAGTGGGCTTCCTAAGGGTCTTTCAATTCGGTTTTGAGAATGGGAGAAGTGTTTATGAGAGCCTAAAGCACTTCGACGAAAAGATCTTCGAGCTGAAAAATCTTCTACACTTTGAGGTCTCTAAGAGGATAGCTGATAAGCTGGAGTATAGGACCAGAGTGGCTGTCGAGTGGCTAAGAGAGGAGCTTTCAGGTGAAAAAATATAACTCGCGGCGTCGATAGAAACTGAGGTTTTATGGCTGAACCCGCCACGGGCGTATCCGGACTAGTAGTAGAGCCCGGAAGAGACCTTTATCTTGTTCTACTGGCTCTCGAGAAGGGCAGAAGCCTCACGCAACCACTAGCTGGGATAATTGAGTGCACAGGGAAAACAGGGATAGAGCTCCTAGACGTATGGACAACCCATGGGGAGTTCATGACTACCACGCTTCTAGCCATCTCCTCTCCCTCGCTGGACGAGGTCAAAGCTCTAACCCAGTGCTTATCCTCCTCTACCGGAGCCTTGGCCGTGAACTATCTCGCCAGCCGTAGGAAAGGAATAATAGTTGAAAGCTGGGGCTTCCCGGTTTTGCCCTACACGCGTAGAGTCCTCCTTGTAGAGCTAGACATGCTCTCAAATGTCTTGCGCGAGGGTTGGAGGCTCCTCGGGCGCTCTCTAGGCGTGGCTATCTATCACGCCTCCTTCCTCTACGGACAGGATCTTGTGAAAAAACTCAGGGGGCTGGGACTAGAAGGAGAGGATGTTCTAATAGTTTCCTCTGAGATCCTGAGGCACCTAGGAATGGGGCATGTCGTGTGGGAGGAGGTAGGCGGGTCAAAAGCCGTTGCGGCGGTTCATGATAGTATTGAGTGTCGAGGGGCGGCTGGGATTCCAGGCTATGAGTCCTCGCTTATGAGGGGCGTCGTGGCAGGGATTCTAGCTGGGTTCTGGGGGGTTGATAAGGGCAGAGTTGAGGCTCGAGAGGTAAACTGTATCGCTAGGGGCGACAAGGAGTGTAGATTCGAGGTGACTCTCAAGCCACGATAGAACCCCGAGACTTCATCACCTGGCTCAGCCCGCTGAAGGAGCAGTCATCCCTTCTCCTACACGTTTCATTTCTCTGATCATCCTTAATAAGGTTTACTGCGGGAATTAAGGTGCTATCGCCCCTGAGAAACCTTCTATTTCAAACCTGGGGGACAATAAATGGGGTAACCCGGAGGTCTACGCTTGCATCATCATAGAGGTTTTATATGAACTAGGGTCTACATTCAACGTGCAAACACTACTGGACCTTATAGGCAATACCCCGATGGTCAGGATAATGAGACTTGAGAAGCTGCGAGAGCGTGAAGTGTTTGTAAAGCTTGAATACCTGAATCCCACAGGGAGCCATAAGGATAGAATAGCTCTCTACATGATTCAAGATGCGGCTAAACGTGGACTTCTCAAGCCCGGCGGGGTTGTCGTTGAGGCGTCAAGTGGCAACACAGCTATCAGTGTGGCATGGGTATCCCGCCTCCTCGGATATAAAGCCGTCATCGTGGTGGAGGAGGGAACATCTCCTGCAAAGGTTTCAGTTATCAAGGCTCTTGGCGCCGAGGTGGTTTTCGCCCCAAGGGTCCCCAGGGAAAGTCCCGAACACATGATAAATCTAGCGCAGCGTATTGCCAGGGAGAGGGGTGGTGTCTTCATCGCCCAGTATGCTAACGAGGCTAACGTTGAGGCACACTTGAACACCACGGCTCCCGAGATATACAAGGTTTTGGGGAACAGGGTGGGTTGCTTTGTGATGGGAGTAGGGACAGGAGGCACCTTGATCGGTGCTTCAAAGTTCCTAAAGACCAGGTGTAGCAGACGCGTAAAAGCATACGCGGTTGTCCCCAGGGGTTCTCCTATGGTTGGGGGTATCGGGAGGGGGGAGGAGATAGAGGGACTCGCTGTCTCTTCAACACCCGAGATTTTTTCCAGAAACAAGGACATGGTCGACGGGGTTATCGAAGTAGGGTTCAAAGAGTCCTTTGATTATATGCTTCGACTTATCCGCGAAGAAGGGATACTCGGTGGCTTGTCAACAGGTGCCAACATCGCCGGAGTATACAAGGTCTTAGAGGAATGCGAGGACGCGATTGTAACTCTAGCCCCAGACAGCGTTTTCCGGTACGCGCACCTGCTCGGCCACCCGCCGGAAAAATAGGTAGCCCATCACCCCCTTTGGGAAGGGTGAAACACAGTTAGGCTAGGGAAAAACCGGGCGGCTAGACTCCACCGACATGAAAGGCGGAGCCCAGTCCTTGTCCCGCAGGCTCTTCCACAGAAGAGGCCTCCAATGCGAGGACTCGCCAGGTGGAACAACAAGCTCCCCGTAAACGTTTTTACAGCCTAAGGCTCTAACCGCCCTGTAGAAGCCGACTTTCTCCTGTGCTCTGAACTGACCGACTATGAGTGATCTTTTTTCATCGATGAGTGAAAACCAGTGCCCCGTGAGGCTGGAGGCGATCCTAGCTAAGGCGGGGCTACGCCAACCCTCTACAATGTAGACTTGAACTGGAACCTCGCTGCTCGGCAGGACAAGGTAGAAGCCATTGCCGACCCATAGCGGTTTCAGGTGCCTCCTAAAGTGGTACTCTACGGCATAGCCGGATATTTCCCTGAGGGAGCCGTCTACTGAACGTGCCCTCTCGTATGCCCTTGTAGCCTTGAGGAAGGGGTGATCGATTTTGAAGGAATATAGAGCTATATCGACGGCGTCGGGTCTACGCGTATATACCTGTGAAATACGGGGGGTCTCGTAGTCCTTCTCGACTGGTTCTCGGGGAGTCGACGCTGGATAAAAGTTATAGTCCCAGTAGCGAACCTCTACTCCTTTAACTATCTCTAGATTTGCCCCTGCTTCAATGGCCTTCTTCAACGGGGCTAATCCTAGGCAGAGTTTAAGTTCAATATTTCCTTCGACCCTGGCGAGCAGGGTTCGCGCCACCCACTCGGGACAAGGATCCTCGGATAACACGGCAATAGGTAGCAGCCGAAGTGAGGGATAATCTACCAGGAATCTCATCTCAAGAATTGAGGAAAGATCGGAGTAAATTGTCCGGATGGAGTGGTAGGGTATTCCTAGGCTACGAGAGACTTCTCTCAGACTGAGAACCCCCTTTGAGGCCTTGATAAAATCCAGGTACTGGTTCCTGAACCAGCTGATCATAAGGCTAGCCCCTCCGAAGGGCGTCCCGTAGTGCCTCTTCAAGCCCCGACCTTATCATTGATACGGCAAGAACGGCTAAAAGTAGGGAGAATATCCTGGAGAGTACTAGAATCGTGTTCTTGCCGACCTTGTTTATGAAGAAGTGGCTCCCCACGAGGATGAAGTATGCGATTAGAGTGTTAAGCGCTATAGAGACCAGGGTGGGGAGTGTGCCGTAAACAGTGTCGAGGTACATTACGACGTATATACTGCCTGGACCAGCTAGTAGCGGCGTAGCCATTGGGACTATCGCGACGTCCTCGCTCCTCAACGTCTCAGCCTCGACGCGTCCAATGAGCCCCTCCAGGGCGAGGAGCAGGAGAAGTATCCCCCCGGCTATCTTAAAGTCTGTGAAAGTGACGTTGTAATATGTAAAGAACGAATATCCAAAGAGCGTGAAGAAGATTAGTAGGCTTGAAGCTACAAGCACCGACTTTGCGAATACCTTTCTCCTCTCAAACTCGCTAAGCTTGGCTGTGAGAGAGTAGAATATGGGAATGTTACCTATCGAGTCGAGAATAATGAAAAGCATTATGAACGCGTCCCAGTATTCACGCATAAAAAACTCTTCCGCTTGGGGCATATTAAAGCTGCGTTCATCCGGGGTGAGCCTTACTAGGTAGAGGTCTCCACGTTAGTGAGGGGCGTGGGTTTATTCCTTACCTAAGTATACTCTTTAAGCTTATGATACTTTCACCTTTCAAAGCAAACACCTTATATTTTCTAAATCTGTCACATATAGGAGAGATGAGGGTCGGCGTAGCTGAGCTCCCCCTGCACGGCGGTGAGGTCCCAAGGTGGCTGATAGTTAGAATGATCAAACTAGCAAGGGTTCTTGCCGAGCTTATAATAGATGAGCACGGCCCCCGAGGCTTCATTGAGAGGGTATCAGACCCTGTCTATTTCCAGGCGATAAACAACATAATAGGGATGGACTGGGACTCGTCAGGGTCGACTACGGTCACCACCGCTGTGCTGAAGAGCGTGTTAAACGAGGCTGACCTTGGAGTGAGAGTAGCCGGGGGGAAAGGTAGGAAAAGCCGGGACACACCCCAGGAGCTCGAGGATATCGCTGGAAAATACCAGCTGGATGCCTCAAGGTACATTGAGACATCCTACCTCGTGGCTAAGGTTGACACGGCGGCTGTCCAGGCGGGCTACCAGCTTTACCACCACACATTCTTCCTAGCTGAGGACGGCACGTGGGCCGTGGTTCAGCAAGCTATGAAGCCTGATGCTAAGGTTGCTAGACGCATTCACTGGTACTCTGAGAAGGTGATCGATCCAGTGAACGAACCACACGCAGGAGTCGCGGGTTTTAGGGAACCCTTCGCCTTGAACACGATTGCAAGGGAAGCCTCTGGTTTCAGGAGATTAGCTGTGGACCTGGTTGAAGAAGGGCCCTCGAAGCTAGAGGAACATCTCAGACAGGCTGAAGCCTTGACTTCAGGCTACCAACCCCTTTTCGTATACCGGCCCTACGAGCCTCTAAGCCTGAGGGAGGTTGTTAAAAAATACTCGAGGCTTGGGCTCCCCCGGGTTGAGAGGAAGAGCCTGGAGGCCGCCCGTGAGAAGGGAATCAGCAGCTACACTGAGCTCCTGAAAGTGAGAGGAGTCGGCCCCTCCACGATTAGGGCTTTGGCCCTTGTAGCCGAGTTGGTCTACGAAACCCCACCCTCCTGGCGCGACCCCGTTACGCATCCAATAGACCCCTTCAAGTTCGCCTACGCTGTTGGCGGTAAGGATGGTGTACCCTTCCCTGTTGACAAAAGAACTTATGATGAGCTTTTATCCATTTTAAACGCTCTCTTGGAAAGGAAGATCTACTCCAAGTGGGTTCTACGGCAGCTAGCAACGCTAACGAGGAGCTGGTCTCCCAGCCCTGAGGAGAAAAAGCCCACATAAAGATTTTTACGTAAGGAGAGGTACTATTACTTCTGACACAAATGGAGGAGGAGAAGAAAAGAGCATACAGGGTAGTTCTCTCCTTCGGGCTTGTCAGCCTTCTCGGCGACATCGTCTACGAGGGTTCGCGTGGCACGGTTCCTGAATACCTGAAATACCTCGGGGCCTCAGCTTCAGTAGTAGGCTTTGCTATGGGTCTTGGGGAGCTGATGTCATATTTCTCGAGGCTTCTCGGGGGCTACCTCGCCGACAAGACCCGGAGTTACTGGCTCCTGGTATTCCTAGGCTACGGCTTGATAATAGCAATCCCCCTAATTCCTCTAAGCGAGATACTTGGGCTAGGGTGGGCGTTAGCAGCTGCTCTCGTCGTACTTGAGAGGCTGGGAAAGGGTATAAGAACCCCATCCCGTGACACAATAATCTCCTTTGCGTCGAAAAGCATAGGAGGGGGCAAGGCCTTCGGGCTACATGAGCTTATGGATCAGATTGGGGCGACCAGTGGCCCGTTAATGTTTGCCGCTCTACTGGCCTTTAGGGGTAGTTATAGGGATGCGTTCCTCTTCTCTATTATACCTTACGCTTTCCTAATGGCTACTTTAGCCCTTGTAAGGGCTAGAACAGGGCTTCCCATAGAGATGACCTCGCAGGGGAGTGCGAATAGTCGGAGAGGCAAGAGCATGTTAAGCAAGAGAGCGGCTGCATATATAACTGCGGTCGGGATTAACGCGTTAGGGCTGTTCCCAGCATCTCTAATTCTCTATCTAGCAGCCGAGACAAGCGAGGTGCAAGCATTAGGCTCCTGGCTTCCCCCTCTACTCTACGCGGCTATTCAGTTCATCGACGCTATATTCGCTCTAATGTTCGGGCTTCTCTACGACAAGTATAAGCTCTGGGTGCTGCTGTTTCCCTTCTCCCTGTCGCTTTTAATACCCCTCCTTGCGCTACAGCGGGGCTTCATCTTCATCCTTGCAGCCGCTGCGGTTTTTGGGGTGGTACTGGGGTCGCAGGAGTCTGTTTATCGTGCTGCTGTTGGGGACCTAACTGATCCGAGCGTGAGGGCAACGGCCTACGGGGTCTTCAGTACAGCTGTGGGATTGGGCTCTCTGGCTGCAGGAGTAATCTATGGCTTAATGATAGATTTGAAGGCTCCCTTGTGGATGGGTGCTGCTTACGTCTTTACGACGCAGCTCGTCTGCCTAGCACTCCTCTACTACGTCATAAAAACTGGTTAAAGAATCTATAAGAATAAAGATATTAGCTAAGGTAATGTTCCTCTTCTCGGAAAAGCCATGTCATATCCAGAGGATTCTCTCGAAGAGCTTGTAAGGCGTAGAGTCTCCGAGGTCGGGCTCACTAATGCTCTGCGAGAGATCGCATACCAGTTATACCCTGAAACAAGTGCTCCATTCGAAGCCGTGGAAAAGATCCTCTGCGTTCAGCCTCACCCGGACGATTGCGAGTACGGTGCAGGAGGAACCCTGGCGAGTCTCTCGGGCAAGGGTGTGGATATAGTCTACCTTACCCTAACCGACGGCTCCATGGGTACTACTGATCCTTCCGTCAAGCCTGAAGAGCTAGCCAGGGTGAGGCGTGCCGAACAAGAAGAGGCTGCAAGGATTATTGGAGTGTCAAAAATCCTGTGGCTTGACTATAAGGACACAATGCTCCCCTACAGCGTTGAGGCTCGAAACCGTGTCTTAAGCGTAGTAAGGGCGGAGAGGCCTGACATTGTGCTGGCACCAGACCCGTGGCTTATGTACGAGGCCCACCCGGATCATAGGAACGCGGGCTTACTAGCGGTTGACGCTGTCATGTTCTCACCCCTCCCCCACGTGAACGCTGAGTCAAAGCCACATATAGTTCCAATGATTGCCTACTACTACACTGCTAGGCCCAACTTCTTCTACGACGTTACTGAAACACTGGAGAAGAAGCTCCAAGCCCTATCTAAACACAAGAGCCAGTTCGACTCAATATGGCCGGTGTTCTCAAACGAGATAAGGACTCTAGCCGCGGCTTATGGCCAGGTAATAGGCACGAGGTACGCTGAGGCTTTCCGCGTACACCCCCGCGGTCTACTCCACGCCACCCCGCTCTCAGAGCTCTTGTAAAATCCGACTGAATATTTATACCCGAGGGTTCATTCTTTTTGGGTATCAAGGGTGAAGGGTTTTGAAGCTCGTAGTTCTAGGCTGTGGGGCTGTTGGGTCCGTTATTGCCAGGCTGGCGCAAAAGCTGGGCGTAGCCAGCGAGGTCGCATGCCTAGACAAGAACGTCGAGAGGGCTAAAAGTTACCTTTCGTATCCGGATGGCGGAGACATCAACGTTGAAGCGGTTGACGCGTCTCAAGTCGATGACCTAGCCGCCAAGATATCCGGCTTCGACGTTGTGATCAACTCGCTTCCAACTTTCATCCGTGTGAACGAGAAGGAAAGGCCCCTCAACCCTCTGGTTATGCAGGCAGCCCTTAAGGCAGGCGTTACATACGTCGACCTGGCCTGCTACGGTGGGAAGCGCCGGAGCGCGGAGCAACTTTCCTTGGCGAAGCAGTTTAGGTCTGAAGGTGGCTTGGCGCTTATAAACGCCGGTGCCTCACCCGGCTTGACTAATCTTCTCGCTAGAGAAGCATATGAAGACTTTGACCGCGCAGATAGTGTCAAGATTATGTCTCTCGAGGATCAAAAAGGAACTTCGTTCCTAATCTCATGGTCACGTGAAGAGATGCTGAATGTCGCTATCCCTGTTCTCGTTTATAAGGAGAAGCGATACCGTGTGGTTGAGCCATTCAGCGAGGCAACGCTCTGCGAGTTCCCCATCCCCACCGGGCCTGTTAGGTGTTATCCTATCTCTAACGACGAAAGCTATACAATACCTTTATTCCTACGTATAAACAGGTTTGCCTACTACGCCGGCGGAAGCGACATCGAGATACTGAGAGCGCTTTACAGGCTGGGCGTTCTAGAAGAGAAGAATATCTACGTTAGAGGTAGGCCGATACCTCTAAGGAGCTTGTTGTATCAGGTTCTCCGTGAACCCGCTTCCCCAGAGGACTTCGTAAGGGCAATAGAGGAGGGTGAGCTCGAGGATGCCTTTTTCGCAATAAAGGTGGAGGTAGAAGGAGAGGTCAACGGAGAACAAGCATATTCGTCGAGGAGCGTAATATTCCCAAGCCAGAGGAAGGTTAACGAGATTTCCCCCGGCGCGACATACATTAGCTACCCCACAGCTCTAGTTGCACTTGTCTTCGCCCGGAGAATCCTCGGATACCGAATATCAGGAGTCTACCCTCCTGAGGCGCTTCCTAGGGCTGTCAGGAGAGGTATTCTAGAGGATCTCGAGAAGAATAAAATACTCGTGAACCTGGATTTCCACGTGAAACAACGCTAAAATTATATAGGTGTTACACTTTATGACGGTGGCATATCCATGGAGGGCATTATCGTTGAAAACTTACATGTAAGGGTCGAGGGAAAAGAAGTATTAAAAGGCGTAAACCTCAGAGCGCCTAGGGGTAAAGTAACCGTAGTGATTGGACCCAACGGCGGTGGGAAAAGCACACTCCTACTCTCCATCATGGGCTACCCCCGCTATGAGATAACCAAAGGAAGAATCTTCCTTGACGGTGAAGATGTCACAACCCTTAAACCCCACGAGCGGGCCCGTAAAGGCTTGTTCCTCGCTTTCCAGTCGCCCCCCGAGCTTCCAGGCGTCCCGGTTGCAAACTTCCTGTACGAGGCAGCCGGCAAGCTCGGCTTGTCGGTTGGGACTGAACACTTATCATCCTCCCTCAAACTCGTCGGCTTGTCGGACAGCTATCTAGAGAGGTTTGTCCACGTAGGGTTCTCCGGCGGGGAGAAGAAAAGGTTTGAGGTGGCCCAAGCCTTAGCGCTCAACCCAACCTTTATAATGCTGGACGAGCCTGACTCCGGGCTGGACATTGAAGGTTTAAAACTACTTGCGACTATAGTGGAAGGCTTTGCAAAAAGCGGAAAGTCAGTACTCCTCGTAAGCCACAATACGAGAACCATTGACTTCATTAACCCTCACAGCGTGCTCGTACTTGTGGCGGGAAAAATCGTGGCTCAAGGTGGACTAGACCTGGTTAGGAAGATAGAGGCTGAGGGGTTCCCGGTGGTGGACTAATGGGCAAGGCGGTCTCTCTAGGCGAGCTCCCGGAGCTGGATTATACCGTGAGCTCCATCACCCACAAGCCGCGTTTAGAGCTCCGGGGCAGGGTTTCGCGGAGTCTCGTAGAGGAGATCTCACGGTCGAAGGGCGAGCCTGAGTGGATGCTGAGGCTTAGACTCCGAAGCCTCGAGCTTTTCGAGAAGCTTCCCACTCCGAACTGGCTTGTACGTGTTGAAGAGCTGGATTTAGAGGAGCTTGCCCACTACGTGAAGCCTGACGTGGAGAAGGCCAGTAGCTGGAGTGAAGTGCCTGAGGATATCAGGAGGGTTTACGAGCGGTTAGGGTTGCCTGAGATAGAGGCGAAGTATCTAGCGGGGTTGTCCGTGCAGTTCGAAAGCGAGAACATTTACCTTGCATTCAAAAACTACCTGAGTAAGCTTGGAATCATACTGATGGATATGAGCGACGCTGTGGTGAGATACCCGGACCTTGTTAAAAAGTACTTTATGAGGATTTTCCCGCCCAGCGACCACAAGTTCGCGGCTCTCCACGGCGCTTTGTGGAGTGGTGGAGTCTTCTTATATGTCCCGCCTGGGGTGAAGATTGAGGCTCCCATCGAGGCCTTCTTCTTTGTAGCAAGCGAGCTCGAAAGCCAGTTTGAACACACACTTATTGTGGCAGACGAGGGGAGCTATATCCACTTCATCGAGGGCTGCTCTGCGCCTCTTTCCAAGAGATACAGTTTTCACGATGGGATGGTTGAGATATATGCCCACAAGGGTAGTCACGTTAGCTTCACAACAGTCCAGAATTGGAGCAAGAACCTCATCAACTTCAATAACAAGCGCGCCATACTTGAGGAAGGCGCTACCATTGAGTGGGCCGAGGGGAGCCTCGGGAGTAAAGTCAGTTATGTTTACCCCTCAGCTATACTTAAGGGGAGAGGGTCTCGGGCTAGCATATCCAACATTACGCTTGCTAAAGGCCCTGTCTGGAAGGACGGTGGAGCCAAGGTCTTCCACCTCGCCGAGGAAACGAGTAGTGAGATTATAAGCAAGAGTATAAGCGCAGCAGGGGGGGTTGCCGTTTACAGGGGCCTGGTTAAGGTAGCCCGGGGGGCTAGGGGCTCCAAGGCTTCTGTTCACTGCGATAGCCTCATACTGGACTCGGAGTCTAAAGCATACACGTATCCCCGTAACGAGGTGGAGGAAGAGGATGCTACAGCCGTCCACGAGGCTACAACTGGCCGTCTAAGCGAGGAGGCACTCTTCTACTTGCAGTCGAGAGGACTGCCCGAGCCTGAGGCCAGGAGGCTCTTAATACTGGGCTACGTGGGGGATCTTTTAAAACGCCTTCCATTCGAGTACCAGGTCGTGTTCCGCAAGGTCCTAGAGTTGGAGTTTGAAGAACTGGGTGGCTACGGTTGAAGGAAACCAACGTTTTAAGCGTGCCCTATCAACAGCTTGCGGATTCTCCCACTATTCGCTACTATACTGATTGGAAGCTCTTCGACCCCTACATCGAGAAACCCTCTCCTCCTAGCCAGCTCGGCTGGAGCGATGCTCTGCTAAACACTCTGGGCCTCAAGCCGGACACAATATTAAAGCCTGGAGATATACAAGTGAAACCTCCACTAAGCAGGACGGATCAGATGCGAATACTAGCTTTTCACGCTAACAATCTAAACGCGTATAGCAAGTTCCTGGTTAGGGACGCAGAGTTCACGATACTTATACCGAAGCCGAAAGAGGGAACACTATCCGCCCACCTCTCACTGCACGCGGAGGGAGACTCTACAGTTAATCTCCTGCTCTTATCTGAGGAGGACTCACCGGGACTAGACACTATAACACTGGACGTCACAATAGATGAGACGTCTACCCTAGAGCTAAACTATCTGTTGTTCGACTCGCGAAGCTCTCCCTCGGCGATATTCCAGGAGGCAACCCTCCCGGCCTCCGCAACGCTTCAAACAAACATTGTTGCTCCCAGGGGGAAAATGCTACACATCGAGACCCGTAACTTTCTAAAGGGTCCAAAGGCTAGAGCTAGTACAAAGGCCCTGCTGGCTGCAAACAAAGGATCCCGAATAACACTTGTGACCGACGCCGAGGCTAGTGCGCCTAACAACGAAATCTCGGTGGAGGCTTTGGGATTCGCACTGGAAGGCTTAATAGTCCACAAGGGGTTCGGCAGGGCTAGGAGGGGCTGCCGCGACTCGAGGCTGAAAGTCGGCTCGAAGGCAATATTATTATCAGAGCAGGCTAGAGCTTATGCCGCGCCAATACTTGAGATAGAGTCTGATGATCCACTCGAGGCAAGCCACTCTGCGTCCCAGTCTCCGATCGATGAGGAGCAGGTCTTCTATCTTCAGTCGAGAGGCTTCAACCGGGAGGAAGCTATAGCTATGATTGTCCGCGGTCTAGCGTGGGGGCTCATGGGCTCTGTGGCTATGAGGCGCGCAGCCCTACAAAAAGCCGTTGAATTATTGCTCAAGGAGCTAGCAATCTAGTATCAAGGCTTAAGTTAAAAAATTACATCATTTCTTAGGAGATTTCTAGGCTTCTGCTAATTAACTCCGGGTAGTAGAAAGGTTTTTGAATATAAATCTTTTTCCTATCACATATATAGAGTGATAAGACAATAAACTAACGTATGAGCCAACAACAAAAAAGTAAGACTTCACAACTGCTGGTCTACCTTGTTATAGGCCTTCTCGTCGGAGCACTCATAGGATACGGGGCCGCCTATGCAACAATGGTCCCCTACTCTAAATACGCTGAGCTCGAAAAACAGCTAGAGCAGTATAAGGCTGGAGCCCCCGTAGGCGCTCCTGAATACACGATTTATTACGTATCCCACGGCGGGCCTGCAGACCCGTGGTGGGCTCCTGTTATAAAGGGTGCCCAGCTAGCCGGACAACTTCTAAACGTTAAGGTTGTCTACAGTGGACCCGAGAAGTTCAGCATACAGGCCCTCGTGGACCTCCTAAACAGCGCTATCGCGGCTAAGCCCAACGGAATAATACTCACAATCACGGACTACAAGGCTCTGGACGAGCCTGCCCGCCGCGCAATCAACCAAGGCATCCCGATAATAGCTGTGAACGTCCCCGATCCTAGACCCGCTAACCAGAGGATACCCTATTTGAGCTATGTGGGGCAGAACGAGTACGACGCCGGATACTATCTCGCAAAATATCTGGTAGACAAGGGCTACAAGCCCAAACGTGTCGTCATAGGCATTCACGAGGTTGGACACATAGGACTAGAGACTAGGGCGAAGGGTATAATCGATGCGATTACACAGGCATACCCAGGCACACCGGTCGAGAAGCTCGACATAACCACAGACCCAACAAAGGCTGCCGAGGCCTTTAAGAGCTACTTGACCGCACACCCAGACACTGATGTCATCTTCACTCTAGGTCCGCTTGGAGCCCACCCGGCACTACAAGTTCTCGATGAGATGGGTCTTTCAGGCAAGGTACACCTCCTCACGATCGACATAGACGATACAATTCTGAACGCGATAGCAGCGGGCAAGATAGACGCAGCTGTCAGCCAGCAGCCCTTCGCTCAGGGCTTCCTACCCGTAGTCTTCATGTACCTCTACCTTAAGTATGGCATTATACCCCCAGACCACGTCCCCACTGGGCCTACTGTTATTGACAGGGCGAAGCTGGATACTGTTAGGAAGCAGATCGCCACCACGGGTGGCGCTTAAAAAAATATATTTTTTGGGTGTTTTCTCTATGAGTAGAAGCGGCATTCGAAAGGTTTCAATAGCTTTTCTAACACAACACCCAGAGCTCGGCGTCATCGCCAGTTTCTCCTCGATAGCGCTAGCCTTCGCACTTATTGTCCCTGACAAGTTCCTCACAACACCCACCCTTTACAGCATGCTGACGCTTGCAGGCGAGCTCGGCGTTGCATCAGTTGGAGTAGCGTTTTTGATGATTACGGGGGAGTTCAACCTCTCAGTAGGGTCTGTCTATGCTCTTGTCCCCATGGGTGTCGCCATAATGGCTGACAGCGGTGTAGACTTGCTCCTCGCGAGCATCCTCATGCTGTCGGTGGCCTTCCTGATAGGCGTCGCGACCGGTTATATAACGCTTAGAACAAACGTTCCCAGCTTCATTACGTCGCTCGGAATGATGATGTTCCTAAGGGGCATCTTGCTAGCTGTGACGGGCGGCTTCCCGGTCAGGCTTACGGTTTCCCACTGGCTGACTGACGTTTTGAACGGGCCTATCGGCACCGAGGGACTGCGGACGAGTGCGGTCTGGCTTATCCTCTTAACGCTGTTTTTCGCGGTGATACTCGACTTCACCCCATACGGCAACTGGACCTATGCCGTGGGGGCTAGCTCTGCAACGGCTCGGGAGCTTGGCGTTAAGGTTTTCAGGGTTAAGCTGATCAACTTTGGTATATCCTCACTCCTCGCAGGGCTTGCTGGACTTATGGCGTTCTCGAGGTTTCGCGTCGTCGACCCTACTCTCGGGCAGGGACTCGAACTAGATACTATCACAAGCGCTGTACTAGGCGGGTGCCTACTGACAGGAGGCTATGGAAGCATAGCCGGTACTTTCCTCGGAGCGCTACTTGTAGCTATGACTAGGGTCGGACTTGTGTTGGCACAGGCCCCGGCTTATTGGTACAGCGCGTTCATAGGCGTCATACTGATAATTGCCGCTGTGATAAACACGTACATAGTGAAGAAGTTTGTCACCTCCGGATAGGTGGTTAAGGTGGACAAGCTGCTTGAGATGAAGGGAATTGTTAAGCGATTCGGCAGGGTAGAGGCCTTGAGAGGTGTGGACTTCCACGTGGCTAAAGGGGAGGTTGTCGGTCTCGTAGGCGATAATGGGGCTGGGAAAAGCACCCTCGTTAAGATCATAGCTGGAGTCTACCAGCCCGACGCCGGCGAGATGTACTGGGAGGGTTCGCCCAGGGTCTTCTCAGACCCAGGTGAGGCTCGCGCCGAGGGGATAGAAATAGTTTACCAGCACCTAGCACTTATAGACCTCCTGAGCATAAGCCGCAATATATTTCTAGGCCGGGAGCCTGTTAAAAAGATAGGTCCCTTCGCCTTCCTTGATAGGAGGACGATGGACGAGCAGTCGTGGAAGATCATTCAAGGTATAGGGTTGAAGAGGCTGAGGAGCCCCTCCGAGAGAGTGGCTAAGCTTAGCGGCGGCGAAAGACAATCAGTCGCTATAGGGAGGGCGATGCACTTCAAGGCAAAGCTCCTCATAATGGACGAGCCAACAGCTGCCTTATCAGTCCGGGAGACGAGACAAGTGCTCGACCACGTCTTAAACGTGAAGAACCAGGGCGTTAGCGTCATCATCATCTCCCACAACATATACCACGTGTACGAGGTTTCCGATAGGATTGTTGTCCTGGACCACGGTCGGAAGATAGCTGACGTGAGGAGAGAAGAGGTTACGCCTGAGGAGGTTATAGAGGTTATAAGAAAAGGAGAACCCTTGAGAAACAAGGCATAGGCTATTTTTTCCTTGTGATGAGAAGAGTCTTTATCTCGAAAGGTGCCAGTTTTATCCTGAAAGAATCCGCCTCTTTATGGATAAGCTTGGGGTGTAGCTCAACTAAGTCTACCTCGTGCACGTCGACTTTTATTGGTAGCCTAATATTCACATCGGCACCGCCGCCGGTTATATCGTATAATCTAGCCACAACACCACTCTCGGAATTCTCAGCCCTCTTCAAGGACTCCAAGACACCTCCGTTCACCTCGAAAAAGCTGTGCTCAGGAGGCTCGGACCCCATCTCGCCTGATTTTTCGACGATCTTTACACCTGAGAAAACCGCGTAGGCCATCCTATAGACATTGCCTGACACGTAGTCACCCGTGTGCGGGTATAGATACACCTTTGTACTCATCTTACCAGTATCTGACCATGGGTTAGGCATGGTAGGAGATTTTAGGAGACTCAAGCCTATCCTTTTTCCCTCGAAGCTGTAGCCGTGCCTGTCGATCGCTATCAGCGCAAGCCCGTGCTGTCCATCGCTGAGATCCACCCAGTGTAGCGCGGGAACCTCGAACATAGCCTCGGCTCTCCTGTCAACGGGGCTTGTACGCCTCTCTACGACTCCGAAAGGCACGTGACAGTGTGCCACGTCAGAGTGTATAGTGGAGTCAAGCCATAGCTTGAGGAGCCGGGACTTCTCCCACCAGTCAAAGTCGAAATCAAGCTCTACGAGGCTTAATCCTGAGTAAACGCGCACTTCAAGCTCTACAGTGGATAAGCCGTACCTGAAGGATAGCCTAGCCGATGCAAACGCAGGGCCTCTCGATATTATCTCGGGGCCCTCGACAAGCTCCAGCTGATCCGATGGTAGTTGAAAAGCAGATCTGTCGATATCCCACGCGTCGAACGCCCCAGGCTTATCCACGTGGACCCTAAGCTCGCCTTTCTCTAGGTAGTTGAAGGAATCCTGCTTAAGTGCGAGGCCGCGTAGATAACCCCTTCTATCTATCTTGATTGTGACTGTTTCATTCTCGAGAACCACACCATCCTCAACAGGGTAGGCTAAGGCTCTCCCACGTTGAGAACCTTGAGACGCCGGGAAGAGAGTAGTATAGCCCAAGGCCGGGACCTTTACCACCGCCACCGCCCCTTTATCCTTCTCCTGGCATGCGAGGATCGCGTCCGACGTATACCTACAGCTGGGTAGCTCAACCACGTATACTACCTGCCAGGGCAAGCGGTTCAGAATAACCGCACTTCCTCTAGGCGCCTTGACCCTCTCAGCCAGACTTTCTGCGATCCTGCGCGAGACATTCTTTAAGTCACGTATAGTCTTCTCAAGCTCCTGGTAAGCCTCCTCGTAGGCTTCACGGCACGAAGAGCCTGGTAGAACGTCGTGAAACTGGTTCCTAAGGATGGTTTTCCAATACTTAACCGTCTCAAAGACTAGAGGCTCTCCTTCGAGAAGCAGTAACGCCCCTAGATGATCCGCCCAGATCGCCTCGTTTTCAGCCTCCGCGACAAGCTGCTTTATCCGCAGGTTGGTGGTGTAGACGCCCCTGTGAAACTCGTTGTAGATCTCACCCATCCACACCGGCAGGGATCCCTTAGCTGAGAGGAGCGTTGAAACGTAGTCCTCCTCGCGTGGCGAGGAGACCAAGCCTGGCAGTAGGTTCAGCTTTTCAAGAAGCTTAAGCCTCTCAAGCATGGTAAATGTAGGGCCTCCGCCCCCGTCGCCGAAGCCGTAGGCGTGGACGGCGACCGGGAAGGAATCCTTCTCCTTGTACCTGTCCCAAAGAGAGAGAAGCTCCTCCGCCGTTAATGCACCATTATAGCTCTGCACCAATATATGTGAAACAACCTCAGAGCCGTCGAGAGCCTTCCAGACGAACGCGTGGTGCGGAAATGGGTTGGTATCGTTCCACATAACCTTATGTGTAACGAAAACCTCTAGGCCAGCCTTCTTTAGAAGCTGTGGTAGCTGTGCTGAGAAGCCGAAGCTGTCGGGTAGCCAGCCTATCCTACAAGTCTTCCCGAACCTCTCGAGGAAATATCTCTGCCCATAAAGGAACTGCCTTGCGAGCGACTCCCCAGTTAGGAGCTGCGTGTCAGATTCAACCCACATGCCGCCGACTGGAAGCCAAACGCCTTTCTCTACCAGCTTCCTAACCTTCTCGAAGAGTTCTTTATCTGTCTCCTCAAGCCACTCGTAGTTCTGCGCTCCACTCTGCAAGTACGTGAAACGGTAACCCATCTCGGCGAGCCTCACCACCGTACTGAATGTTCTCTTAATCTTACGTCTCGTCTCGCTATACGGCCACAGCCAGGCAGTATCTATGTGCGCATGCCCGAAAAGATAAATGAGTCCACCTCTAACACGTGACTCCAGAAGAGGCTTAAGCTCCTCATAAACCTCCCCTACTGTTCTCTTGACCTCCCCCGGGTCAGGCCCCCTAAGGTCAACCGCCAGCCCCCTAGCGATGACAGGACCGTATACAGACGCCATGTAAGCATAGTCCCACCTGAGGCCGCGGAGCTCGGGGTTCTGCTCCTGAAACAACGCCCCATAGAGCATCCTAGAAAGAGAGTAAACCTGGAGCACCGACGGGGTCAACGTCACATGGGATAATGCTCTACCGAGAGCCCTTTTCGCCTCATCGTTTTTACGCGCGATGGGGATAAGATCTAGAAGAGCTAACGTCTTTGCAAACTCATCCCAGAGTACGGAGGCAACAGCCCCGCCCCAGAAGGTTACAGACCAGGGGCTCTCCCCGAAAAGCCTACGAGGAGTTATCGAAACGGTAAGGGAGTGCTTGCCAGGCGGAACCGGCGCAAGCCTGTGGTACTCATCCACAGCCTGGTATAGCTCCCCGTCAAGGTATAGCTCCCCGTTTCCAGTAACATCCACCCTGAGAAGCCATCTATCACTCCCGGCTAGCTCAATCTTTGTATGAAAGGCTAGGCTCTGCTCGGGGCTTAACGATTGAGTGTAGGGTAAGGGTATAGCCTGACCATTTAAAACCCAAGTGTTGAGCTCTGATAAACCTGTGAAGCAGGAGGCAAGCAAATCGAACATTCTTCTCTCAATCTCATGTAGGGATAGACTCGCCTGCACAATACTGATTTTTAATGCAAGCTAATATCCTTAGCGCGAACGGGTACATGTAGATTTTGACTTTGTTTTTTAAATTTCCTTTTTAAAAATTAAAAACAAAAATTTTATGCTAGTACAGTTCAAGTTTGAAAACGATAAAAAGTTTTAACCAACTCCAAAAAAGATATAATCAACTTTTTTCATTAAAATATTAAGTATACAAGTTGAGGGCTCTTCATGTCTGAGTCGGGAAATCTAAATATATCTATAAGTGATTTTCTAAGGCTGATAGAGGATATTGCTGTTGCCCACGGATTCGAGGTCTCGCGTGAAGTGTATGTAGAAGGCCTAAGCCTCTACAACCACAGGTTTGATGCCTTACTACAAAAGTCATCGTTAAAAATTCTTGTCGACCTGCCCCAAGGAGTCTTCGAGTTCCTGGCCAGCCTCGCCAAGAGGGTTGACGTGCTTGAATACAAATTCCTAACGGTGGTTCATGAGGGTACTCTAACAAAAATCTTACCAGAGCTAGAGGAACATAAAAACAAAACTGCCCTCGAAGAGCAAAGCATTGTCATATATCGTGGGGTTGAGGATCTTCGAGAAAAACTTGAGATTTATTTCAAAAACCTAGCTACAGAAACACCTCCTGAAACGTCTCAGCCTCTCTAGTTAATACCTCGATCTATGCCCGGCGAGGTGTGCATCAAAAGGTTTGTATATCCTGTGCAAAATGTGCGATGCGAGGTTAAGCTGGCCTTAAATATTAGGGAAATGTATATAAAAGTGGGATAAGAATTGTTTCTGATGGGCCAAGCTGCCATGGCAGATGATCAGTATAGACGCGGAATGGAACTTCTCAGGTCCTCCGCCAAATGGGCATTAATCTCCATCATCCTGGGCGTTATTGCATTAGCCCCGTTTCTCTACACGCTCATCCTATCCTTGACTATCGCGCCGCGCGGGATAACAGCTCCCACTATTCCCTCTAGACCCCTCGAAGACTTAGCTTCGCTCTTGGCGAAGGTTTTTATCCCTCTCGCCATAGGACTTATACTCGTACTTGCGGCGGCTGTTACACGGCTATTCGCAGTATATGCGAGGTTCATCCCCTCGGCGACAACTCTAGCCCGGTGGAGGGAAAGCCTATCTACACCTAGCAAGCTTATAATGTATGGCTACTGGGGCTCGCTTATCGCCGGCGTCCTCTCGTTGGCTGTAATAGGCTTGGGGCTTGTCAAGGCCGCCTCCTTATTCCCGCCGGGCCTCAGCGAGAGCTCACACATGTATGAATTTTTAGGTGCTCTCATGGGCGGGCTGGCACTAGGCATTATAGCTGGGATACTGTCCATCCTGGCATGGGTGGGTAGCATTATGCTCTTCTTCGAGCTTTCGTCTTCTACCGGTATAAGGGATTTTCAAACTGCCGCTATCATCAGCATAGTCAACATCGTTCTGGGCGTTGCAGTGTTCTTCCCGTATATCGCGTTAGTAGTCATTCTAGTTGACGTCGCACTGGAAGCCCTACAATGGTATTTTGTAATGGAGGGGGCAGGCAAGGCTCTAGCGCCACCAACTTCTCAGCAAGCTTAAAACTGACCTCATCGCAGCCCTAAATGGGCGAGGCTTTCTGATTTCGCCATATGTAATTCCTAAGCTCTTCGAATTTATTATTGAAAGACTCTAGAATGCATTTCTCGTCGAGATACAGGTTGAGTATTTCGGAGACTTCCCTGATGATCTCTCTCACCTTATTTACGGTCTCGAAACTCGGGGGAGTCCCGAAGGAGGTGTTAGCTGCCACGGGGCCTATAACCCAGACATCACCCTTGAATCTTCCCGAGGCATAGGCCAGCACAGCCACATGGGCCGGGCTAACATTGTGGGCTCCTGTATCCCGTGAAAGGAATTCAGCGACCTCCTCGGGGGATAAAAGCTTAGGGTCGAGCCTCACTTTCACGAGGTCTCCGACCTTACCATAGGACTGGTCGAAGACGTCGATGAAGATGACCAGCTCGACTCCTTCAAGGTAGGATGCTACGGTGAACGCGTCGAGCTCTGCGTTGACAGCTCTTACTCCGCACTCAGCAAAAGCCTCGGCGAGCAGCGGGCCTATCGCGTCATCCCCGTAGAGTGGGTTTCCTATACCCACAACTAGAAAGTTTTCACTCAATTTGAGGCGCACCGCTCTCTAAACTCCCTCTCAACCATTTCGAAGAGCTTATCCGTGCAGAAGGAGGGGGCACTGCCGCCCGGGTCGCACTCGACGACTTCAAGGGTAACACCAGGTGCGAAGACGCGTAGGCCCTCTAGGAGATGGTCTATGTTCAGCGACCCGTCGAGGCTCGCTCTCACTGCCTCAGGGGCTTCCTCAGCGTTTGTCGGCTGAAGACTAACCTCGTATGTGTAGATCCCGGGGTCCCTGTTTTTCCTACGTAGAGTTAGAACCTTTATTTCTTGGGGTTTATGCTTCTCGATTAGGTAGCTGACTGTGAGGCTATCTGTTGAAAAGTCTTCTACTACGAGGTTACGGCAGTCATTTAGTCTTAGTGCCCTCTCGTAGGCTTTGTAGACAGCTTCGCCGTCTTCCCCATAGTAGAAGAGAAAGCCTAAAAGGAGTTTTCTCCCCGTATTAGAGAGCTCGTTTATCAGATTTTCAAAACCATTCTCTTTAAGGGCTTTCTTCATCTCCTCCACGTCCTCATCTTTTACGCTGAACGTGTAGATCCGTTTGTACAGGTCGCGGGTTAACGCATCTATGGAGGGTTTTGGTACAAGCTGGCTCATGAACTCTTCCACTGCTTTCGAGGCACGCAGTAAGAATAGGAAGAACCTCCTAAGCTCCTCCGTATCGCTCAATCAAACCACTATTCAAAATTTTCTCTACTTGAAAATAAAGGTTTTTATTAAAACAATGATATAAATATTCATATCAACAAACCAGGCTCTTCCTGTGGTTAAGAGAAACCCCTTTAGCCGCAAGTTTTTAAAAGGAGTTTTATGCAGAAGATATAGCCACTCTTATCCCAAGAGTATCGTTTATAACAATCCAAGTTTTTCCAGCTTCCTAGAACTAAAACCTTGGTTTTCTCCCGATTGATTTCACAAGAGCCTCAGCTAGCTCAGATTTTCCTTTCGCTCTAAGAGCCTCCTCAAGATTTTCCCAACGTCTCCTCCTAGGCTGAACCTTGGCGTCCAGCTCCGTTAGGATTGAGGCGCTCCCCAACCCAAAAGTTGACCCTAACTTCACGACGATAAGCCCAATCCCGTACTTGCCCAGCTCCTTTGGCCTGCCTAAGGCGACGTCAGCTTCTGGTGTTAGGGCTAGCCAGTGGACATTGGCTACGGCCTCTTCCACGGTTTTAAGGAGTCTTTGGAGCGCCTGGACGCCTTCGCTGTAAGTAGAGGCTACCGCCACGGCGTGAACCACTGGGTCGTCCGCAATCGATGTTGCTACAAGTTCCAGCTCTACACCTCCCGGTGTCTTTAGGTTCTCTGTGGCGATATATCTCTCCCCGAAAACACTGTAGCCACACATTGAGATCTGTTTAGCCATAGTGGCTCGTGTAACGGCGGGGGGAGACAACCCTACATCTGTATAAAATGTTACCACTTCTGATAAAAATGTATTTCTATAGATTCACGGGGCAAAAACATAGACGCCAGCGACTCTAAAGTTGAACCGCAAACCACAGCCTTAAGAGCAACTTTAGCCAATAAAGTCTTCGCTATTTAAGAATTAAAACTTGCTTCTCCGGTACAAACCTCCACTTCACACCTGGGGCTAGGAGCTTGTACTGGACCACGGCACCCTCCTCGCTCTCTTCGACCCTCACAATTCCTACATTAAAGCCCCTATGGGAGAGCAGAATCGCGAAGTCCTCAAAGTAGTCGTAAAAGCCGCATGTCACGCAGAAGCTTCCCGTGAACTCAACCGTAAAGGTCTCACCTTCTACTCGAATAACCCTGGCTTTAGCCTCTACCCCGTGGTAACGGTTAAACTCATCCAACGCCTCTCGGAGGGCTCTCTCAAGGCTCATACCTTATAACCCGATATAACTTTATTTTTAATTCGCCGCTACACGTAATAGTCTTTCCTTGTAAGGTTAAGGAAAAGCTCTCGTAGTTCCTCAATCTCCTTTTTAACCTGCGGGTCTTTCAGCTCATCAAGCCTCTTCTCATTAGACTCCAATACAAACTTCAAGAGCTCGGATGGGTTTGTCTTAACAAGTATCTGGGTGTTCGGTATCAAGCAGTGCCCGCCGATGAAATCCGGGTAGTAGACGGGCCTGTCGTGTAGCACGCTGTGAACCTCAGCCGTGAACTCCGCTATAATCTTAAGGCCAACTCCGTAGCTGCGAGCTATGCGGTGCATCTCCTGCCAAGCCGCTATCATTATAGCCCTGTATACTGTTTCCCAGAGCTTTGCCAGCTCGAGAGCCTCAGGCTCCTCGTTCGACACCCTCACTTTAAGATTCATAGATTCAAGGTGGGCTTTAGCCTCAGATATAAAATCCCCTGGGAGCGCGGTGACCCATTTAGGCCAGAAGTATAGGTGCTCCTTTATTTTAGGGTGTTTACCCCTTACAGGAGAGAAGGCTACTGGCATAGCTAGTTCCTCATATAGCCTCCTCGTTGTGCCTGGGGCTACTGTGGAGTGTACTATTATACCCCTTGGATGTATGGTTGAGACGTACTGCTTGACGTTCTCGACAAACCTATCGTTGTAGGGAATAGCTATGTGCATGTAGTCAATCTGCTTGGGAACATCCTCCAAAGAGTTTATCCTCTTAGAGGGGTCTATGTCATACCCGTAGAGCTCAAACTTGCCTGAGTCTTTAGCGACCTCATAGACGGCGCCTCCAACCTCGCCTAGTCCTACAACTAGTACTCGTGGTTTCGACATCACTCGGATAAGACATCCTAGGTAATAAAATATTATGTTTTACTCAACCCCCGGGGGGTAGAGTTATAAACGACTCTAAAAGCATTATGAATATGCGTAAGAGATATCTAATCCTCTCGGCATCCCTCTTCCTCCTAGGATTTGTAGGAGGCTATCTTCTCCCGTTCTCAGCGCCGGATACCGCATCATTCCTGTACAACTTCATTAGGGGCTCCGTGCTTGAGAAAATCGGGAACCAGGTTACCCCTGGTTTCAGCTTAAGCCTCCTAATCTTCCTAAACAACATCCGCGTGGCCTTGGTTTCACTGGCCCTCAGTATAACCATCCTAGGACCTCTCTTAGTCGCTATGGGGAATGGGGCGATACTGGGGCTTGTAGCATCCGTCACAATATTAAACGGCAGGTCGCCCATAATCGTAGCAGCCTCCATCCTCCCTCACGGCGCTCTGGAGATACCAGCCCTCGTTTATGTCGTGAGTATTTCGCTGGAGCTCGGGCTCGCATTATGGGATAAGATTCTGAAGGGATTGGGCGACGAGCTCAGCCTTGCTTTGAAGAATGCGCCTAGAGAGCTAATGATCGCGTTTCTACTTTTTCTCTTCGCAGCCATTGTTGAGGGACTGATAACGCCCTACGTCGTACTCTGGGTACAAAACATATTATAGTCCTTGAAGTCTGTGGTTACACAGGGATAGTGGTTACAGTGGCAAACGACAAGGTTCACGAACGCATCATACTCCTCCGAAGATACTTACCCCAGATAGAACAGCCGACAGGATGGAGCCTCCGCGCCAAGCTCTACAAGGAGGTACTGGGGCTAGACTACGACTGGCCTAAGAGCATAGAGGAGCTCGCCGCCCGCATCTCAGATGAGCAGCTAGTAGAGATTTTTAAGCTTTCACCCTACCGCGAATACTACTCTTTCCGAGGCCGCTTCTACACTGTGAAGAACGGTGAGCTAAGGCTGCAGGACTCCTGGGGGGAGGTTAAAAACGCCATCTGGGAAGCTTTCAAGCTCAACGGCTTAAAAGCATATGCATTGCTAAAGGCTCTTCTCGAGCTAGGTGAAACTCCCTTTGCCGCTGCAGCCGCCAGGGCTGGGGAAATTATCGGTACAAGGTTCAATGCCGCCCAGGTACTAGCCGAGCTTAGAGACCGCTGGGAGCTCGTATGGGAGTCAGGTGGGGCGCGGGAGAAAATGTGGGTTATACCGGAGGAGATCCGTCCCGTGGTTGAAGAGTTTATAAAGACTGTTGAGTCTAAGCCCTTGCCCAGGCTTAGCACGAGACACTCGGAGGAAGAGTTTGTAAGGATTCTAGAGATGGAGGCAGAGTACGACTCATACCTCCACGTGCTTGTCAGCGAGAGGCTTGAAGAGACGATGAGATTCGGGAAGAGCTTCGGCGTCAAATCCCTAGTGGACTATCTCGTCGACCTCTTCGGGCCTGAAATATTCTTCGACGAGCTTCTAACACTAGCGCAGCAGTACTCCCTGTCTGATACGGCGGTTGTGACGGAGTCGGGACACAAGTCTATGTCAACCGGCTTCAACCTCGCATTGTTCGGCGAACCTGGGACTGGGAAGACCTTCGCAACGAAGGACTTTATCCTCGGCAATGAATCCATGGGCGTGTTGCCTCACGGTCTACCCGGGGTCAACAGGTATTGCGGGGGCATCACTCCTGCGATGTTTATCGCTATTGGGGAGGCTTATTCGGGTAGGAAGTTCAACTTCATTGTGCCGGAGTTTAACGACTGGTTCAGGTATAAGGGGATGGTTGAACCCCTAAAGCTAGCGATGGAGGGGGGTGTGATAGCATACGAGACAAAAGCTTACCGCGTAGGCCCCTATAAATTCACATCTTACTTCAGCGTGAACTACAATACTAAGGTGTACGAGAGGGGCTACGAGGTAACGGTTAGCGACCCCAACTTCAACGCTATCGAAGACCGTATGCTCTGCAGGCTCCACAGGCTTACTAAGGAAAAGTATAGAGAGCTGGCAGAGAGCCAGAAGAGGCTAATGCTTGGAATCACTACGCAGAAGATGAAGAAGATGGCTCCACGCATAAGGGACCATCTCACCCTTGTACATGCTATTCAGACTGGGAACGCAAAGGTGAAAGACTTTAAGCCTAAAGACATCCTTCTAACAGAGAAAGAGTTAAAGCTCATAGAAAACGCGCGCGAGTTGATCCTCGAGCACATCCCAGCATCAAGCATTCTACCTTTCTCAATGAGGCTTGAGAGAAGGGCAATACAACTAGCCTCTGCTCTAACCCTGGTGTCATACTTCCAGTTTGACAGCCCATATATGACGATAGACCATGAAGCACTGGTTCTCGCGGCTAGGTTCTACGTTGAGGAGGCCTGGATCCGGTTGCGGGAAAGCTTCCCCCTGGGCGAGGTTCTTCGGAAGCTGGAGAAGACTTCTCTCTGAGGAAAGGTCAATAGGCTTGGGACTTGGAGTAGAAGTCGTTCACGAGCTTGTTTACCTCTACCAGAACCTTATCCATGTTCCAGTAGTGCCAGGAGCCCCACCTACCCACGCTTAGGATTCCCAGTTGGGAGAGATATTCAAGGATGCTCTTCCTGGACTCCGCGTGCCCACGCGTATATACAGGGTAGCCGTACTTATGTGCCCAGCTCCTAACAAGCCTCAGCTCGTTGCCCGTCTCTGACAAAACACCTATGTTTTTAAGCCCGTCGACTACGGCCTCCTCTATCTTCTCCTTGTCAACCTTAGCAGCCGGCTCGAGGGTTATTTCCGCTATCAAAGACGAGCTTCCCCTCGGAGCATTCAACGGGCTATAATTTGATATCCAGGCATACCTGTGAAAAATTATGTCCCGCTGAGGGACATAGATCCAGTGTTCCTGAGGAGCTGCTTTACGGAGGGCGACACCCACAACAATAACCTTGTTGTGTTCTAGCTGTGAAGCTGCTCGCTTAATATCGCTTGGAGGGTCCAGGGCTTTTAAAAGATCCACAAGAGGAATTGTGGAGAAAACATGTCTTGCCTCAACCATCCTATTTACCAGCCACTTCTCACCCTTAACCACTTCTTTTACCTCTACCCCCGCCAGTACCTCAACACCCTGTGAAAGGGCTCTGTGCAAAACTGAGTTGAAGAGGCTTTGAATACCCCCTCTTAGGGGGTAGTAGAACGTTGCCTGCTCAGCATATCCCACGGTTGGGACCCCAGTGGCGCTCTTAACAATGTCTCTCCAATCGGGCCATGGGAGGCGGCCCGGCACATACAGCCAATCGGAGTCGATGTCTCCAGCGCTTCGCTTCCATATCTTCTCGTTATAAGGTATGAGGTATTCTTGTGCTATTGTCTTGCCGAAGAATAGCTCCGCCCACTCTCTCAGGTTTGATACCTTTGCGTCTCCGCGAGCGTTTTTAATTAAAGCCTCGACAAACCCGATGAGCATTTCTGCCCTCGTCTCAGGTGGAAGGACAAAGAGCCCGTTTTCAAACGGGTAGGGGACCTTGTAGCCGTTATAAAGGATGAAGCTTTTCCTTTCATGCTTCACAAAATTGTCTCCAAGGAACCCGAGTAGCTCCCTGAGGACTTCTTGGTCACGCGAGAAGAGGATGTGGCTTCCACCCACGTCAAAGGTGAAGCCATCAATAAGCTCGCTCCTCAGTAGGCCACCGAGAGCCTCATCCTTGTCTATACATATTACCTTTGCACTGGGATACTTCTCCTTCAGCCGAAGCGAGAGTAGTAGGCCTGCCCATCCGCACCCTAGTACTGCGAAATCCGTTTCTCGAGAAGGCATAGTTATGCCTCAGAACACCTAACCTTTAGTTAAGTTCCTTAGGTAGATCAATGCTGCTGCAACTAACATAAGTGACGCCCAGATCAGGAGCATGACAAGGCGTTGCTCCACGTTTATCGCAGTATTATACCTGAAAGCCCACCTGTAAATGTCGGCGGCAAGAGACACCGGAGAATACCCTATAGCCTCAGCAATCGGCTTTGGGAACCTCATCTCGAGGATCTGTCTAGGGTAGAATACATTGGAAAAGAAGAAGAATATGTAGTAGGTTAATGCCCTAAAGGTTGCCTGAAGGTTAAAGTCCTTGGTTGACGAGGAAATCGCGATAGCTAGCCCCGACATCGAAGCTGACAGGGAAAATGAGGTGACGACGATAAGGAGGAAGCCGTAGAGGTCTGGAGCGCCGACGAGTATAGCCGCGAGGATAATGAAGCTTGACTGATAAATGACTCCTCTAAGGGTGCCTCCCAGTATTCTCCCTGCTACAAGTGTCTGTCGTGTAAAAGGTAGCCCTAGGAGGTAATACGTGTACTCCCTTCTTATCTCTATTCCAACCTCGCGTCCGATTGAGAAGGCCGAGGCAAAAGCAGCTATTGCTATTACGCCCGTCGTGAAAAACTTGAAGTAGTCGGGGATTAGCTGGGTGTTCACCATGTTGTTAAAGACCAGCGCGTATATCAGGATGTCTGCAAGGTTCATACCTATCTGACCTGCTAGCCAGAACCTATACTTCCAGAACCTTGCAAGATCCCTCTCAACGATAATCATCATCTTCCTAAACTCCTCCAGAGCATTCATTTCCAACCACCACCCTCCACCGCTTTCTCGACAACGAGTATGGCCAGGGTTGAGAGACCAGCTGCGAATCCGAACAGGTAAGCACCCATCAGCTCAGGGCTTCCGATGGCTATTGTCTTGAACTCGTTGAAGAAAAAGACCGTGCGTAGAAAATCGACGAAGTGAGAAATCGGATTAATGGCTGCAGCGTAGTAGTAAGGCGCTATCTTAGCCAGGACAACCGCTGGGTAGAACACGGTGCTAAGCCTGATCAGGAGGGCGTCGAGGAGCCCGAAAACTATGTCTGTCGTGTCGCTGGACTTTAGGCTTAAGACGACTGTTAGCACAAATCCTACAACGCCTATTGAGAAACCAAGCGCGCTGATCAGCGATATGGCTATTGCTACAGGGTCATACGCTCCGAGGAGATAAATAATGAAAATAAACATTGGAAGGGTGAAGAGAAATGACGCAAACCCCCCGCCTAGAGCTCTTCCCAGCGCCAAAACCTTTCTCGTAAAAGGGAGTGCGAGAAGGTACTCCATCATACCCTCCTCAAACTCTTCAGCGATGTCATAGGCGCGTGAAACACTTATAGAGAATAGCATGGAGGTGTAGACTCCGAAGAGGTAAAAGTGGTAGTAGTCAAGGTTTGTCCCCGTAATGTTACGGAACCTCACCATGGCCGACAAAGCCAGCCCGAAGAGTGACACCTGTATAGCAAACCAAGTTATGCGCATGACGACGAAGAGTGTTCTGCTCTTCATCCTACCAAGATCCCAGAGGACGAGGAGCCACAAACCCCTAATGTCCTCTCTAAGCCTACCCCACGCCATGAAAGGTCACTCTCTCAGGATAGCACCCGTGAAGTAGAAGAAAACATCGTCAAGCGTAGGCTCATGTATCATCACCTTCTTGACCCGGATGTTAGAGCTTGTGAACATGTTTATTATCTCGACAGCTCTTTCCTCGCCCTTGTTCAGGTAGATTCGAATCTTATGGTCGCTCAGCTGGTATTTCCCTATATCCCTTATCGACTCAACTATTCTTTTAATTGTGCCTTCATCCCCATCGAAGTGGATCTCAACGATATCCCCGCCGGGAATCTGATCCTTCAGCTCGTCAACCGCTCCGAGCGCCTTCAGCTTCCCCTTGAAGATTATCCCCAGCCTCTCGCAGATACGCTCAGCCTCGAACATGTCGTTAGTAGCGACTATTACTGTTGTACCCTCATCGCGGAGCCCTCGTATTATATCCCACAGTGCGTGCTTCGTTATCACATCAACCTGGGCTGTGGGCTCGTCAAATATTGCTACCCTGGGACGCTGTATCAACACCTTGGCTATCTCAAGCTTTTTCCTCGTCCCCCCGCTCAGCTGGTAGAACTGTTTTTTCCGGTGTTCCCAGAGGTTCAGCTTCTCCATCACCTCCTTGACAACCTCCTTAGCCTCGCCTGAAGAGTAACCAACAACCCTCGCGTGCCACAACAAGAGCTCGTAAGGCGTGTCGATCCACAGGGCCTTAGGCTCCTGAAACGCTATACCCACGTATTTCCTTACGATATCCCCCTCTCGAGAGACCGAGTGTCCAAAGACGTAGATGTCTCCACTCGTGGGTTTGTATACGGTGGACAAGGTGAGGAGTGTCGTGGATTTTCCGGATCCGTTTGGGCCTAAAAGCCCGAAGATTTCACCCTCGTAAATGTCAAGGTTGAGGTTGTCGACTGCGACCGTAGACCCAAACTTCTTCGTGAAATTTTTAATCTCAACAGCTTTCGTCGCCATAAGGTAAGACCAACTCTAAAACCCCTCTTCTGTATTTATCAATTTCGCGATTTGGAGCAAATCGCAAAGAGGGAGAAACAGTTTCTAAACTACTATACGGCAAAAAATTAATAGGTTCCAACAGCCTCGAATACAAGAACATCTATGGCTGGCGAGGCGAAACCCCCCTCCAGAGAGGAGGCTTTACTACAGGAGCTTCTGTATGCTATCGCCCATATAGCACATGCCGAGCAACACCTTGTCGAGATTGACTCGCAGCTCAGCGAATCCAAGCTCTCATCCTATATTGACAGGCTGAGGATTAGCAGGAAAGACCTTGGGCAGATACTATTGGAAATAGCTGGCTTTAAGGAGAGCGGGAACGGTGGCGAGGCTAGAACGCCTGCCGAGAGCCTGTGGTGCACGATAAAACACCTTTCAATGGCCGTCGTGCACTGTGACGAGTGCGCTGAGAAGGTCATTCGCAGGTTAAACGAAACCCTCAAGAACGGTGCAGCGGCCGAGGCTAGACCTCTTCTAAGCTACCTACACGAAATTTATAGGGTGAGGCGCGAGGCTTTTGACATGTTGACTAGGCTTGTCCGAGGTAATGAGATCTCTGGGGAGACCGTTGAAGCCGTAAGGTGCAGAGAGGATCTCTGCGTGGAATAAGAGGTACCTTCTATGGTCGAGGAGGAGCTGCCTGAGAAGCCGTTAATGGAGCACGTCTATGACCTACTCGAGACAATTAGGAGGATCCTGATACTTCATGTGGTCTTTATCCTAGGGCTTTTATTCATTCCCGCTCCGAACGAGCTGCCTAAGTCCTACGACCCTCTACTCTTTTACGCTATGAACCTGACCAAGGGCTATATGTTGGACTTCGACCACAACATTTTCGCCTACCCCTTTGCCAGGCTCTTCGGCGTAAACGGGACAAAGGTAGTCTTAATAGCCCACGGTTGGTTTGACAGCCTCACAGCCTCGCTTTACCTGGCCGCGTTAATCACCATTGCCGTTTTAAGCCCGGTAACCACTCTATATATCTACAGGTTTATAGAGCCGGGGCTATATTCACACGAAAGAAGAATACTGAAAAAATACATTTTCATCGCTCTTGGGCTTTTCATTTCAGGCCTGGTCTACGGCTTTTTCGTCGTCATGCCTATAATCTTCGCAACCGGTGTCTGGATTGCTACCCTCGGGGGTGCCAGTCTCTTCTTCTCGATAGAGGAGTTCTACGACAACATCTTTATAGGGAGTTTGGCAACCGGCGTTTTCTTCATGTTTCCCCTAGCAATCCTAATATTGCATAAGCTGGGGATTGTGAGCTACGAGACCTTAAACAGTAACTGGAGGGTTATAGTATTCGCAGGATATGTTTTCCTTGCACTCATAACGCCCGATCCAACGCCATTTAGCGACCTTGCACTCGGGGTACCCTTCATATTTCTCTACTTCTTTTCAATGTGGCTCGTGAAGCGATCTGAAAATAGAAAATCAAATAAGTCATGATTAGTTGTGCTATTCTTATATATATTTAAATCTTTATATATGAAATTATTCAATAAAATAATACTAACATTTGACTTAGTATTATTTTATTTTATTATATTGAAGAAAAATATAAATAAATCACAATTATAATAATAACGTTAAGGCGATAAAAATGCCACAGTCAGAGTTTATGTTGAGCCGCCGAGGATTCTTAAAACTCGCAGGGACTACAGCTGTTCTATCTTCACTTGATTGGAACCAGCTTGTCAAACTAGCAGCAGCCCAAGCCCAGAGCGGAGCAATAAACATCGTGTGGTTCGAGGCCCAGGACTGTGCTGGCAACACGACAGCCCTGATCCAGGCAACTGAGCCAGACCTCATCGACGTTCTCGGTGGGTCTTTCTATGCCGTCGGTCCCGGCAACGTAAAACTTGTCTTCCACGAGACCGTTATGCCCCAATGGGGAGAAGGCGCACTCGACATCGCTAGGGCGGCTGCAAACGGGCAGCTAGACCCATTCGTTCTTGTACTTGAGGGCAGCTTCCCGCAGGACGAGAAGGCCGGTGGACCCCCCGGAAGCGACTATTACTGTTTCATAGGAGAGGAGAATGGAAAGCCGATCTCATGCGTCGAGTGGATGAGGAGACTAATCCCCAAAGCTGTAGCCGTCGTTGCAGTAGGTAACTGTGCTTCTTATGGCGGTCTAGTTGCGAACAAAGTCTTAGAAAGGGTTCCCGGCTTGCCATCCTCTACCTGGGGCGACAGCCCCACGGGAGCCGTGGGCTTCTTCCCAGACCCAATCCGAGGGCTGAAAGGGCTTGTAAATCTCTTACCTGAGGCCGAGCCGTTCAGAAGGTTCATCTCTGGACAGTGCAGCCTTAAACCGGGGGAGATACGAGCCGATTGTAGACCCGCGGTGGCTGTGCCTGGGTGCCCGGCTAACGGAAACGGCCAGTTGAGAACGCTGGCTGCTCTTGTGCTCTGGGCTAAGGGTCTATTACCGCTTCCAGAGCTAGACCTATACTGGAGGCCAAAGTTTATCTACGGTCACACGGTTCACGAGCAGTGTCCAAGGGCTGGTTTTTACGCAGCAGGAGACTTCAGGGCATACCCAGGGGATAATACTGCTCAATGTCTCTATGCTGTCGGCTGCAAGGGTCCTATCTCCAACTGCCCGTGGAACAAGCTTGGCTGGGTTAACGGCGTGGGTGGCCCGACGCGTACTGGAGGCGTATGCATAGGGTGTACGATGCCCGGCTTCACAGACTATTATGAGCCGTTCTACAAGCCTCTCCAGGCCCCACGCGTACCTTCAGGTTTAGAGGGGGCGGCTGCTGTAGCAGCACTGCTCGCGGGCGTTGGACTGGCTTACGGCGTTTCCAAGAATATTGAAAAGAAGAAGGAGGAGGCTCTCAAGGCTTCTAAGGGTGAGTCGTCATGAGTGTGAAGGAGGTTTTTATTGATCCTATTACCAGGATTGAGGGACACCTTGCCCTTAGAGCGCTTGTTGACATAAACGCCAGGAAGCCAACCGACGTGTGGGTATACGCAACTATGTTCAGGGGATTTGAGGTCTTCCTCAGGGGGAGACCGCCTGAGGATGCCATCCACATCACCTCAAGGATCTGTGGTGTGTGCGGCGCTAGCCACGCGAACGCCTCGATGCATGCTGTCGACATGGCATACGGTGTCGTACCGGAGCCTATGGGCGTCGTCCTTAGAAACATGGCTTTTGCCATGACGGACCCATTATACGATCACCCGCTGATCCTCAACATGCTTGGGGGACCTGACTACAGCGAGCTAATTGTAAGTAAGCTAACACCCAAAGTTTGGGCGGACGCGCAGAGAACAGACGCCCCGCACCGAGACATACACGGCTTCGCGAAGATATCAGACATAATGCGTGCGCTAAACCCGATAGAGGGGAAGATCTGGCAGCTCACAGTGAAGTACCAGAGAATAGCTCGAGAGGGAGGCGTCTTAATATACGGCAGGCACAGCCACCCGAGCACGATAATACCGGGTGGGATCTCGACAGACCTCTCAAACCTCGAGTACTTGCTCGTAGGATATACTTATAGGCTGACGAAGCTCACCGCTTGGGCGAAGTTCCTCTACACGGTGTGGCAGGACATCGTCTGGTTCTACGAGGAATACGAGGGCTACAGGGACCAGGGCGTCACGTATCGCCAGCATAACATGGTTAGCGGAGGTGTATTCGATGATCCCGAGGTTTACTCCTCGCTGGGCGAAACGCCGGAGGACGTCTATAAGAACATCGACAAGGCTGCTTCGAAGCGCTCGATAAAGCCCGGTGCCTTCGTGAAGGGACAGCTGGTGACTACAAGCTACAAGGAGATTAACCTCAGCATCAAGGAGACGGTGGACAGGTCCTTCTACGAGGACTGGGTGGGAAGCTACCCAATATATACTGAGACAGACCCCGAGGGGAACAAGCTCCTCTGGGGCCAGCAAAATCCAGCCTACCACCCGTGGAACAAGACGACAATTCCAAAGCCAGGCGCCAGGGACTGGAACGGCAAGTACAACTGGGCTGCCACGGTCCGCTTCGTCTGGAAGGACGGGACCGTCACCCCATTCGAGGTAGGCCCTATCGCTAGGCTGACGGTCACTGCTTACCAGCCTAGCGACTTCGGGAGCGGTAACGGTGTGCTAAGGGTTGACTTGCCTCGCAGCGGGGGTGCAGACGACCTACCGGCAGGCGTAGTAGACGAGATGACACTCGAGTGGAAAGCACCTCCATACTCTACCACGCTACAACGCGTCCTCGCGAGGGCCTTTAACGTTGCTCTCGACGCAGGTATAGCGTGGCAGGACGTTCTCAAGGCTATCGAGCTGGCTAGAAACGGTAGGACAAAGACTTCTAGACCCTGGGTCGCCCCCAGTAGGAGGACCTTTGGAGTGGGCTTCACCGAGGCGCCTAGGGGCACTGTGAGGCACTGGGTTGTGCAGGAAGGCGGGAAGATTGTGAATTACCAGATTCATGCTCCGACTACTGGGAATGTATCCCCGAAGGATCAGTACGGGATGTCGCCTTTCGAACAAAGCGTCGCTAACAGTGTTGTCACTGAGGAGGTGCCTCCTGATCAGTGGGAGGGTCTTGACTTTGTAAGGGCTATTAGGAGCTTTGACCCTTGCATAGCCTGTGCCGTGCACATACAGGTGGGAAGGGTTAAAGCCATCAAGAAGATGATAGTACGGTGAATGACAGTATGGATCTATTAGACTTTGCAATCTATGTCGCACCGCCCTATGTGGTAGCGCTATTCCTCCTTGGCGTGGGCTACAGGCTGGGAAGGTATGTTTTCAGGTGGAAAAGACGTGTCCCGGCGACCCGAAGGACTAGGCCTCTACCAAGCCTGCTTGTAGGAATAATTAGAACCTTTGCCGACCCTCTGATCGTCGGACTTAAGCAGAGGAAGGGGGACTTTATAGGCGGTCTCGTAGCCTTGCACATTCTGGGCGTAATACCTCTGATTTTCCTGTTAGCCCCGCACGTGATCGTGTTCACATACTGGCTCCCCATCTACTCCATTCTAAAGCCTCTGGCGATACCGGCCTCGATAACCTCGTCGGGCCTCACACTCCTGCACAACGTGCTTCCGGCGTCAGACATGTCTTGGACCTTTGTTAACACCCTCTGGGGTCCACTAGTCATAATTCTCAATGGGGATCTTCTAGCAATTCTAGCAATACTCGGCGTCTCATACAAGATAGGTGATAAGCTTGTACGCCTCTTCCACAGGCTTCCCAACAACAGGATAGGCGACTGGTACGCTCTGCTGCTCCTCCTATCAATCCTAGTCACAGGCTTCCTAGCTACACATCACCTACCCTCAGGCGACATAGGGACTTACAGGTTTGTACTTGGCCTCCATATAACGCTGGCAGAGCTCCTGGTGATATCCCTGCCCTTCACGAAGTTCTGGCACTTCGTCTTCGGTTACTGGTACGGCAAGCTTCACGAGTGGTACGACTTAAAGTTCAACAGGGGGGCATTATGAGCGGTGTAATGAACCTGGATACCGAGAAGATTAAGGCTGCCGAGGCCTACGCCCTCTCCCACCTCGACCCCGTAATGATGCACTTCTTCGAAGACTGCGTAAACTGCGGCCTCTGCGAGGTTAATTGTCCCTATACGCCGGCGGGCGAGGAGTATGGTCCTGTTGAGAAGGCAGAGGGTCTTAGAGACATATACCGCTTTAACACTCAACTGCTGCCCAGGATCTTTCCATGGCTCTTCGGAGGCAAGAGGCCGAGGGACGCTGCTGAGCTGGAAAAGTGGATGGAGAGGGCATATAGGTGCACTAACTGCGGCCTTTGCTACGTAACATGCCCATTCGGCATACACAGCGGGGAAATGATAAAGGTTCTAAGGGGCTACCTAGCTTTAAACGGGAAGATACCCACCCTGCTCAAAATGATGATCGATGCTGAGGCCTCCAATACTCTCCTGGAAAACCCCGGCTTCAAAAAGATCTGGGAAGACACCATCAGTAAGATCAGCGCTGAGGGCGTCCAGTTCAACAAGAAGGGAGCTAAATACCTCTACCTCACCTCTCTGGCAGAAGCCATGATGACCCCCAACTCTGTGTTCGGCGCTGTGAAGCTCCTTAACAAGCTCGGGCTTGACTGGACGATGCCCGACCAGCCTCTCTCGATGAGAGTCCCAATAGGATCCCTCGCAGGCGACGACGGCGCGACCGCTGTCGTTACTCGGAGGGTATACGAGTACATAAGGCAGATAAACCCCGAGTACGTGGTGCTCAGCGACGGGGGCTACCCGTATAGCTTCCTAAGGTTCGATCTTCCGAGGATAGTGGGAGAAAAGCCTACCTTCAAGGTTATACACATTGTTGAGCTCGTAGAGGAGTCCTTGAAACAGGGTAAGATAAAGTTCAGGCAGACAAGCGAGAAGGTTACGTGGCACAGCCCCTGCAAGATGGGCCGCTTTGGCGGGCTAATAGAGGAACCAGTCCACGTACTTAGAAACGTCTCTACAGGGTTTGTCAAACTGAAAAGCCACGGTATTTACAGCAAGTGCTGCGGAGGCGGAAGCAGTATCGCCTGCATAGTTCCTCCGACACAAGAAGCCATGGAGAAGATAATGGGTGGAGCTGTGCCAGTCTCTGACGGCGAAAAACAATTCCTAGACAAGCTCTACAAGGACATGCTAGTAGCGGGGAAGGCAAAAGTCGACGAGATAAAAGAGTCCGGAGCATCTATTGTCGTGACGTCCTGTGTAGGGTGTTTTCACACCCTAGGGATGACTACAAGTGCCTATGGAGTTAACGTAAAGCTGAAAATGCTATCAGAATATCTTGCAGAATATATAGAATGATTTTTTTACCATATTTCTTCTTTTCTTTCTTAAGTCCTTTAGGTACTTTCGCATGTGATGCTCTTGAGTTATATACTAGAACGTATCAACAATATGGCGAGCGTGCTAAGCATTATTTGGTGGAACAAACTACGTGCTTAGACTCCAAGATTGTTCTTCACCCCTGGGTTAAAAAGTGAGATGCCTCATTTGTTTATCACGTATGCAAACAAGAATAGCAGGCTGGCTCACATACTACGCCAATGATGCCGCAAGGGCAAAATAGAGACTATTAATGTTAATAGACGGGTTTCTACAAACATACAAATTTTTTATAAGCTGAATCAATTAATATCTTAGGGCCTTAATGTCAGAGCTTCCTTACCAGCTGATAGGCGAGCTTGCGACAATTTTAGCCTCTATCGCCTCCCTAGCATACTGGCTCGGCAGGAAATTCACAGAAATAGATTCAAGGTTCAGAGGAATAGAGTCTAGGCTGGATGGTGTCGACGAGAGGCTTGGAAGGGTAGAGTCTAGGCTGGATGATGTCGACGAGAGGCTTGACAACGCTGAGAAGGGTGTCGAAGCACTGAAAACCGACATGGAAATACTCAAGAGTAGGCTTGCCGGCGTTGATGATAGGCTTAGCAGAATTGAAGAAAGCGTTAAAAACTTGCAGGAGGATCTCGCGAAAGTCAATTCTCGGCTTACCAATGCTGAAGAAGGCTTCGAGCGCTTGAAAAGCGCTCTCCAAAAAGTCGAAGAGAGGCTCGATGGGATCGATTCAAAGCTTGCAGGTATCAACACCAAGGTTGAGAAGGTTGAGATAGACTTTAAGGCTTTGAGGAATGTGCTTCTGGATTTAGTATCAACGGTTAGGAATGCTCAGGAATTCATGACGGAAATCATGTCATATGAGGGTGCCCTAAGCCAGAAAGGAGCTATCCTCGTGAAAGCTGAGCTAGGCAGGCTATACTCGTCACTGGTGGGCAGGATTAGAGGCAATCCTCTAACCAAGGAGGAGTTTGAGGAGATAGGAATCTACATAAAGAAGGATAGGCTAACCCTTGAGGAGGCCCAGCGGTTCAAAGAGCTGGCCTGGAAGCTCGTCCAGGAGTACTCCCACGAGATACCCGAGGTCTGGAAGTTTTACTGGTACGCGGTTGCATGGATAGGGTGGGCCGCCAGAATGGAGGAGGAAGAAGCTAAGAAGAAGACTCGGGAGACACAGGGGCAAAGCCACCAGTCGGGAGAGTCCTCCAACTTATGACCTCACTCTCGCCTAAACGGCGTGGCTTTCAGTTGTCTTCTTACTAGAATCCTCATATTTTACCGTAGTAGGCCTTTCTGAGAATTAAGGGGGGCCTATAGGGAAGGTTTACCTCTGCGGCTTCTTCTCCCTAAAAAGGTATTCTGAGGAGTAGGGGGACGGGTAAGACGTAGAGGGTCAGGTAAAGCCACAGGGAGTGTGCGATTCCAGAGGCGGGGACTCCGCATTTTTCAGCAACAGCCCCCATTACAAGCCCAACGGGCAGCGCAGCCAATATGAGGAGAGGCATGCCTGAAACAACGTGTATAAGTGAATATGGGATTGCGGAGGCCCACCATGGAAGCCTGAGGAAATCTTTTATTATGTAATCCTGAAGGAATCCTCGCCAGTAGACCTCCTCGCCGATCCCCAGCAATAGAATCCCCGCCAGCTGGATGAAGTCGGGCTTCACTGACTTATATACGGCTATCACCTGTTGCCACATCCCAGCAAATCTTGCGAAAACGCCTCCAAGTAGGAATACCAGGTAAAGCACGAGCGCCGCCGCGATAGAGACGACGGGCCAGTTCCTACTCCTGCTTTTCAGCTTTACTCTCCCCAACAGAAGTACTGGTACAGCTAGGGTTGCAGCTACGAGAGTCATTGCCTCGACTAGGTGCTCTGAGGCTAGGCGAAAAGGTATTGGGAAGAGTAGCCATGGAAGGAGGAGCATAGCGTAGTCTGTTATCCGGAGTTTAGCCTGAGCGTACATACATGGGAAATGAAAACGGGGTAGAATTATTCTTTACCCTGCAGCAACAACTCGACGCGTGTCAGCTCAGCCTCAACCCTCTCCAGCCTGGCCTCGATGTCCAGCAACGCGACGAACATCATAGACCCGAGAAGGTACGGGTTAGACATAGACTCTATAACGTGCGTCTTGCCAATCCACTTCGACTCTAACTGCTCGAAGGCACCTCTCTCCCGCGTGTCCAGGAGTTGCCAAAGCTCGCGCTTAATCCTTGAAACCTCCTCCCTCAGCCTAGAGGTGAAGCTGTGATTCACCCGTCCCACTAGAACCACCCCTCTACACCAGTAGCCTCGGATGTAAAGGTTCCACGCGCCTCCGGCCTCAAGGGGCTCTTGAGGAGCCTAGCCTCAAGGAAGGGACCTCTTGTTCTTCTAAGTTGGACGATGCTTGAGGCGAAGTGTAGTAAGTATGGTGGTGCATCGGGCAATCCTCTCCTGGTCTGGGATTCGTCGACAAAAATTACTAAGGGGAGTCCTCTCCTAAGAACCTCCCTCGCCCTGGAGAGGGCGGAGAGGAGTAAGGGATACTCCGCACTGCTAAACAGCCGTGTAACCCTGTAAAGCGCGACGAGGCCTGCGCCGGTAGCCTCTAATAGCTTGCCATAGTCTATGCTTGCGGCTTGTCTCTTATTATAAAGGGTCGCGAGGTATACGAGCTTAAGCCCAAGGGTGGGGTCAACCCCCTCGCCAAGCATGGCCTCGGCCAGGGAATAAGTGTCCAGAAGCTGTGACTCGTGGTAGTCGACGAACGATACGACGAGCGAACGTTCCCCCTTTGAAGCCCAGGTTGAAGCAAGCCTATACAGTGATTTTTCAAGTAGTGCCCGGGGGCCGTAGATGAGCATGGCTGAGCCTGGTCGAACCTCTCCTAGGAGGAACTCTTCCCCGTTGCGCGCGAGACCGGAGGCACGTGTAAACATGTTCACATGTGCCTAAACGGGGTACAGGCAAATAAGAACTGCAGCTTCGTTGTCGGGGTGGGTAGTTTAGAAAAATAAATACTTTTCGTACAAGGCTTCACTCTAACTTTTACTCGCCAAAGTCCGAGTATGGATAGTCTATTGTAAATGTATGCGGGTTTCTTGTCTTTACAAAGTATCCTATGAGCTCTGTTACAATCTCCTCAGGCGTCTTCCCAATCTCCCGTGCTATGGTTGCCAACTCAATGTACTGCTCCTCCGGTATTCCCAGCATGTGTTGTTTTTTGTCGACCATTAACTTGTCGTTGTTAAAACCTACTATTTTAGCTTTCTGAGACAAGATATGTAAAAAATACATAAAAATTCGGATTATTAATATATTTATTCACAATGTACCCTGGAGATCATTTTACATTATTTCTCAGAACTGGGTCCCACTTGAAGATTTATTAAGGGTCTGCCTAAGGTGATGGGCGGAAAACTTAACTATTTACCGTCTCTTGTGTACCTTGGCTATGAACGCCTGCATCGTGGTTCAAGGCCTAGTTAAAACTTACGGTAAAACACAGGTTCTAAAGGGACTAAGTTTCAGAGTGGGTGCCGGGGAGATCTATGGTCTCCTAGGCCCGAACGGGGCTGGCAAGACTACCACCCTTAAATCCATAGTTGGGCTTGTGAGGCCCGATGAAGGGGTTGTCGAGGTCTGCGGTTATAACGTCTCCACCCAGAGGGTTCAGGCACTGTCGAAAATCGGCTATGTGCCTGAGCTTACAGTGGGCTTTGACTATCTCACGGTCAGGGAGTTCCTCGAGTTCGTGTCCTCTCTCCGCGGAGTTGAGTGGCAGGGTGTAGAGGGGGAGGCTGAGAGGCTGGCCCGGGTTTTCGGCATTGAGGACTATATGGATGAGTTCATGGGTAGGCTTTCAAGGGGGACCGTCCAAAAGGCGTTAGTTATCAGTGCTTTGATGCATAAACCGCCCGTCTTAGTTATGGATGAGCCTACATCTGGGATGGATCCTGAGAGCCAGAAGACGTTCAGAGATGAGATTGTAAGGCTTGCATCTAAAGGGGCGGCCGTACTCCTTTCTAGCCACATGCTGTACAACGTCGAAAGGCTCTGCACCCGTGTGGGGATTCTCCACAAGGGCTTGCTTATAGCCGAAGGCAGTATTGAAGAGATAAGGGGGATGGCGACGGCGGGGGAGAACGCCAACCTTGAGGATGTGTTTCTAACTCTCACGCGGGGTGAGTAGTGCTGAGGCCGTACACATCCATTATAATCGCCAAGTATCTCGTTATGAATAGTCTCAATCCACTGCTGAGACGCCTTGCTGGGCGTATCGCTATTTTTTCGCTGCTCTCCCTTTTAGTCTTTTTACTGGCTATTCCGCTCCTCACCCCGAAGAACAGCGCAAGCTACCCAGAGTGGGTTCTTACGCTAAAGCTGAGCCGGAGCTACTTGACGGATGTTACAAGCGCTACGCTAACACTAACTTTTCTCTTAACCTTGGTCCGTGGCAGACGTGAGATTGCTGCGTCGGAGGAGGCGGAGCACGAGCTGCTTCTAGCCTTGCCTGTCACGATGTCCGACTACCTTCTCGGGAAAACCCTTTATTTCGCGTTGCAGACCCTTTTCTACACAATTCCACTCGTGTTCATGGCTGTTCCCCTCCTCTACAGCATGGTTGGTTTTGACGTTATCAGGCCAATCTTCCTAATAATATCCCTTGTGCTTGCGGCAGTCTACTCTGAGACAGTCATAATGCTTGCTACTCTCCTGCGAATAACCTCTACAAGACAAGGCTTACCTGAGCTTGCTGGGTACTCCTACCTTGCAACCTCCCTCTTACACTCTGCTATAATTCGCCAAGTGTCCCCCCTCCTTGTCTGGCCTGCCGTGCCAGCTGTAAAGCCTATTATAGACGTTTTCTCGAGGCATGTTTCACCCCAGGAGCTTGGCTTGGAAGCTCTTCTCCTAGCCGGCTCTGTAATACTTCTCGTAGTCATTTTCTACGTCTTCTCTGGACGGATACACGCAGAATATGTGAGGCCGCTGCATGAAATCCTGCGTGACATCGGAGCTAAGAGGAGGAAGCCCTTGTCTCTAAAGGATCTATCCCCAGGAGACGCCGTTAGAAAAGTGGTCGTTTCTTTAAGCGTGGGAAGCAGAAACCACCTAATACTTGTGATACTAGGCTTCACCCTCGCAGCCTCTGTTGCAGCTGTACTCAGACATTTGGGGCTTCAAATCGACGCACTAACCCTATCATCCTTCGGTGTTGTCTTCCTCGCGAGTGAGGCAACAATCGCTAGCGCATTCACAGTGCAGAGAGACCTCTCCCACCTGTGGCTTTACAAGACTACGCCGGCTAGCCTAAAGCCTCTGACTAGGGCACTTCTACTAAAGACGACAATCTATTTAACGGAGGCTTTTATGGTAGTCTCCATCTTCCGCGCGTTCTACTCCTTGGATCCCGTGTGGCTCCTTGTTCCCATATCATCCCTTCCCGTGATCCTTTTCACCGCGCTAGCTATCCTCGCATTCCTCGTACGGATCGCCTCATCCCGTCGCTTGGTACGTTACTCCTCACGGGGCTTCTACATGGTGGAGGATATCGTAGCGACGGGGATAATGGGCCTGGCTACGCTAATGGCTATTGTGGACCTAACGCTCTACGAGCTGATGGTAGAGTACTCCCCGAACCTCTGGTGGCCGATCTACCTATCTCTAGCCTCGCTTGCAGCATCTCTAATCCTAACGAGGGTTGCTGAGGACATGTTGTACCGCCAGCTCTGGTATACGGATTTGCGCTAGAAAGCTAGGTTTAAATCCACCACTTTTTATAACAAGAGTTGGAGCCCGGTGGTGTAGCGGTCAAGCATGGCGGGCTTTGGACCCGCAGAGCCTTTGAGGCGCGGAAATCCCGGGTTCGAATCCCGGCCGGGCTACCACTCTATTGTCTATAACGAATGACTAGGATGACCCCGTGAACTCGCGGTATGAAAACCTCTTAAACAATAATTAAATATTTGATCTTAGCGTAAAATATGTGAGTTTGAATGGAGGTTAAGAGCCTCGTAAAAAGGGAGCCTATTGTTGTAGAGCTCGGCACGCCTCTCAGGACTGCAGCCCAGATCATGGTTAAGGAGAACATAGGTCTCCTGCCGATAGTCTCCCCCGGTAACAACCGCAGGGTCATCGGAGTTATTTCCGAACGGGACTTTGTGAAGGCTTTTGCAACTCATAGAGGACTTGATGAGCTCAATGTGGAGGATGTCGGCACGATGAACAACATAGTAACTATTCGTGATGAGGAGCAGGTTTCGAAAGCTGCGGCGCTGATGTGCGAGAACAATATACGCCACCTAGTAGTCGTGGACAAGGATGGGTTGCTTGTCGGCGTGATCTCCATAAGGGACATAATAAGGATAGAGGAGCTACTCAAGCTCACTTCCATGGCTTAATACTAATTCTTTCATAAAGTATTCATAGAAGCTTGACATTAGCCTTGCGTGTCGACCTCGGAGGAGTCTGTCGGGCTTAAACGCCAGCTTGGACTGCTCGACGCCCTATCGATCGGCCTGGGCGCTATAATAGGAGCTGGGATCTTCGTCATAATAGGACTGGCAGCGGGATTAGCAGGACCGGCGGTAGTATTATCCGTGATAATCGCTGGTGTAAGCGCCTCCTTCACAGCGCTGAGCTTCTCAGAGCTCGGCGCAGCCCTACCGAGGGCCGGGGGGATATACGAGTACGGTCACACCCTTATACATCCAGCCGTTGGCTTCCTGATGGGATGGATGTGGGTTAGCGGAAACATTGTTCTAGGAGCTACTGCAAGCCTCAGTTTCGGATATTACCTTGTAAACGTCTTCCCGGCGCTTGAACCCAAGGTAGGGGCCATACTTCTGATTCTAGCTGTGACCATTATCAACATCGTAGGGGTGAAGTTGTCGGCAAGTGTTAATAACGTCTTCGTACTAGGGAAGATACTCGTCTTGATAATCTTCGCCGCGATAGGGCTTCTCCACGTAAACCCCGCTAACTTCCAAAACTTCATGCCGAGAGGGCTTGGGCCAGTGTTTTCCGCTGCAGCCCTCTTCTATTTTGCATACATAGGTTTCCCCCGTGTAAGCACCATGGCGGAGGAGGTCGTCGAGCCCGAGAAGAATATACCCCGCGCTATAATCGGATCCCTCATAATATCCATGAGCATCTACATAGCTACAGCAGTCGCAGCAGTCGGGCTCGTCGGCTATGAAGCTCTTGCAGGTTCAAGCGCACCCATCGCAACCGCTGCTGAGAGTCTAGGACTAGCAACGTTGGTGGATGCAGGCGCGTTACTCGCGACCTTCAGTGTTACCCTCACATCCGCTATGGGGCAGTCAAGGGTTTTCTTCGCAATGGCTAGGAACAAGGAGATACCGTACTCGCTTTCAAGAGTCTCACGCAGGCTCGGTACGCCTGTAAACTCCATCCTGCTCTCGGGGATTATAATGTTAGTTCTCGTTCTAAGCATAGATATAACGGGTCTAGCATCCTTTACCAGCTTCTCCGTTCTCTTTACACACATACTTACGAACATAGCCGCGATAAGGCTCTACAAGGTTCAGCCCCCAAGGAAAGGCTCTGCGATTATGGGAATCCCGGTTCATGCGTATATAGGGGCTATACTAAGCCTAATCCTAAGCCTCAGCCTAGGGTTACAAACCGTCGCTGCTGGGCTAATCAACCTCGCCCTTTCTATTGCGTGGTTCTACGGATACAAAGCTTATGCTTCTATGAAGAGAGGTTAAAGCTAATCATTTTAGGGAATATATTCTCAGTTTTTTAGATGGACAGGCATTAGCAAGAGGGCACTTCTCGCATACCATGTTACAAGCCAGTGCCTTCTTCTCCAGGTCAAGAACCTTGAGTTCGCGAAGCATCACCAGAATAAGCTCTACCCTCTCCCTGCTAAGCCCCGTAATCCTGCTTAGAGACTCAACATCCAAGGAACCGTGCTTAAGAACAGCTTCGAGAACCTTGCCGGAGTCTTCTTGAAAGCTATCCGAAACCACTCGCCAACACCCTGGATAAAACTTCCCAAATATAAAAAGGTTATCTTTAACCCGGGTGAGGAGGATGGTTAAAGTTGTCCTTCAAGCCACCCGACTATATCTGAAGCCACTATATTCCATTGAGGCTCATTTAGAATCTCATGCCTAAAGCCCTGATAGATGCGAAGCTTCTTGTCCGAGGAACCCAGCTTGTCGTATAGCCTCTTTGAAGCATCTGGCGGAACAAGACAGTCCTCACCTCCGTGCATAACAAGTGATGGGGTAGTGATTGACGGCACAAGCCTCCACACCCTGGATATGCCCTTTCCGAACTCGACTAGGAGTTTAACGGTGGGATCCTTGAAAACAAGAGGATCTTCAAGGTATTTTTTAATGACCGACTCATCGTGAGTAAGGCACTCTGTTCTCACGGGAAGTGGGACTCTCCTCCTCGGCGTAACAAGGGCGAGAAGGTTTAGGAGGAAGGCTTGTGAAAATCTCGTCTGCAGCTTTACGGCAGCCCCGCTCGTTATAAGCCCCTTCAGCTCACCGGAGATCCGAGCTGCGACGTGGGTGGCTATTAGCCCACCCATGCTGTGACCAAAGAGGAAAACCTCTTTATTTCCAAACTCCTTCCTGACCAAGTTATAGAAGTGGATTGTGTCTTCTATGAAGGCTTCGAAACTTGGTATGTACCCCTTCTCGCTCTTTGACAGACCATGCCCCCTCAAATCATACATATAGTAAACGAAGCCCTCCTTAACCAGATACTCCCCAAAATGGGCATATCTTCCCGAGTGCTCGGCGAAGCCGTGGATGCCGAGCACAACAGCTTTCGGCGTAGTATTGGGTTGCCACAACCTAGCAATGGTCTCAAAGCCGTTCTCAAGTTTTACGTTTTTTATTTCTGCTCTCACGTTTTGTAACAAGCGCTTTTTATTTTAAAAACATTATTTCCTCATTTGTATTATAGGAAAACTCCCCTATAAAATTTACATAGTATTTTTATTTTTCTATAAATAAAAAACTATTTAAGCTGTATAATTGTAAAGTTGAGAGGTTTTTATGGGAAAAGAGGAGGGTCGTGAAGGGAGCCTAAGGGTTTCAAGATATCTGTGGACGGTACTCTCGGTCACTACTCTAGGTGCGTTCATGGCTGGCCTCGATACTAGAATAGTTCTAGTTGGCCTAGACACAGTTGCCAATGCTCTACACGCCGACATTGAGCAGGCTCTCTGGTTTACGCAGGCATACATGCTTGGGAGCACGTTAATGCTCCTCCTTGTGGGCAGACTGGCGGATCTATACGGGAGAGTAAAGCTTTACCTTGTAGGCTTCGCCATATTTGCGCTTGGGTCGTTCCTAGCGGGGCTTTCGACCTCTCCTCTCATGTTGATAGCTTTTCGCTTCCTCCAGGGACTGGGAGGTGGAATATTAAACACTGTTAGTGCTGCGATAGTCACAGACGCCGCTGTTGGAGGCCCCTTAGCGTTCGCCTTAAGCATAAACTCTCTAGCTTTCCGCCTTGGCTCGCTTTTAGGACTAACCCTAGGAGGCTTGATAATCGGCCTCTGGGATTGGCGTTTCATTTTCTGGATAAACGTCCCTGTTGGCGTGTGGGCTATCCTCTGGGGTCGGAGAGCCTTAAAGGAGACATATAAACCCCGCGAAACGCCAGAGATGGACTGGATTGGCTTCGTTGCATTCACAATCTTCAACTTTGCAATTCTACTTGCGTTAACCTTTGAGGGTTACGGCTTGTCGTATAGGAGGATAACCACCTTTTTAACGGCTCTCTCCATGATATCTCTCCTTACGTTCGTGGTATGGGAGTTGAAAACCAAGCATCCAATCCTGGATCTGAAGCTTTTCCGTGTATGGAGCTTCACAGGGGGGGTTATAGCCCAGTTCTTGAATGCCATAGCATTCGGGTCTGTGATGCTTCTGCTAACGCTCTATTTTGAGGTGGCTAAGGGTGCCTCTGCCGCTGAAACAGGAATCCTACTCTTACCCTTCGAGCTAACCTTCTTAGTTTTTAGTCTGCTTAGTGGAAGACTAGCCGACGCCTACGGCTACGTTGGCTTTGCCATTGCAGGGTTGATCATAGGGAGCATAGCTCTCTTCATATTGTCAGGGGTGAATCTCGATACACAATATCTTTACATTGCCCTAGGCTCGGCACTCCTAGGAGCCGGTAACGGGATGTTCATCTCACCTAATAGCAGTGCGATAATGTCATCTGTTCCAGAGCAGAGGAGGGGCGTTGCATCCGCTATTAGGAACGTGCTCTTCAATATAGGAATGACGATAAGCTTGAATATTTCTGTACTCCTCCTCTCCAGCCGCCTATCCTACGGGTTAATAACTAAGCTCATGCTAGCAGCTGAAATCGACACGGCAGAGCTAGCTAGCGGTAGGCACGCCCTTGCAATAGCTATCGGCGAGGCGTTCCGCATACTGGCTCTGGTAAACCTCTCGGCGGCAATATTCTCCTTCACCAGAATCAATACATCCAGGAGAAAAAGAGAAAATCTGAACACACGTGAACACCAAGTTCTCTCAGAAGTATAGTTCATAGATTATTTTCTAGGGGGTCCTTCTCGCATAAAATATATAGGTGGAACCCTCTGTGAAAAGTAACTGCGTGATTACTAATGAATCATAGGGAGGAGCTGAAGAAAGTTTTTCTCGCAGCTTCTATTGGTAACGCCCTTGTTAGCGTTGTAAAAATAATAGGCGGGCTTATTGCTGGAAGCACAGCTCTCCTAGCAGACGGTAGCGATTCAATCCTTAACGTGGCCAGCTCTGCAATAGGCTATCACTTCTACACGAGAAGCCTCAAGCCCCCAGACGAGAAACACCCCTATGGGCACACTCGCTTCGAAGTTTATGGCTCCATATTGATCCTCCTGCTTATGGCTGCTACTTTCAGCTTCGTAGCTTTCACAGCCCTCGACCGGTTTAGCCATGGAGAGCCCGAAAAAGTCGGGACAATTGGAATAGCATTCGCCGCGGTTTCCCTTGTCCTCAACCTTGCGGTCTCCAGGTTACTTAGACTTTACGGAAAAGGAAGCCAGATAGCCATGACTGAGTCCCGACACACAAGCCTCGACGTGTTCGAGGGGGTGACAACCCTAACTGGAGTAACCCTAGGGTCTCTAGTCTCAGCATACTATGATTTAGCCGCCACTGTACTTATACTCTGCATTGTAGTGTTTTTCATATACGAGACTCTCCAGGAGTTACGGGGGCAGATTCTGGACACGAGCCCACCACAGAATGTTGTTGAGACGATCCGAGAGGAGGCTGAAAAAATAAGAGGAGTGGAAGGCGTACATGCTATAAGGGCTAGGGTCGTAGGGGAGAAGATCTACGCCGACCTGCACTTGGAGGTTAGCCCCGGGATAACCGTGGAGGAGGCGCATAGAATATGTGACGAGGTTGAGAAAAACGTTAACGCCCGACTTGGCGGAAAGGTTGACCTAACAATCCACGTCGAACCGTCGGTTGTGGATCAGCAAGGTGTGAGTACTTGATCATGACCCCGAGGAGAGCAGCTCCCCCACACATGTGGCAATGCATGCCCGTAGCCCGGTGGCTACAACCTCAGGAGCCATCGACGGGGTGTTGCCCTCTAGGGACTGCTGCGGTAGGCTTGGAATGTGGATGAAACCTATCTTCGAAGGGATACCTTTCTGTGAGACGTAATGGAGTGCCGTGAACATTGCTGTGTTGCAGACAAATGTTCCAGCGCTGTTTGAAACTGCTGCTGGGACGTTCGCTCTCCTTATCGACTCTAGAACCTTTTTAATAGGTATGGTCGCGAAGTAGGCGGCTGGAGCCCCTGGGAAAATAGGCTCGTCTTCTGGCTTATAACCCTCATTGTCTCCAATGCGCGCATCCATAACGTTTATTGCAACGCGCTCGACGTGGAGGGAGGGGATACCCTTAGCCTGCCCGGTTAAAATGATAATGGAGGGCCTATGCTCTTCTATTAGTCTCGGTATCAGCTCGCGGACAGCCTTGAAACTCACGGGTAGTCGAGCTTTAACAATCTCAGCCCCCATAATTACAGTTTCGAGTAGTTTAACGCTCTCCCATGAAGAGTTAACCTCGTCACCCCCAAAGGGTTCAAACCCTGTTACCAGAATCTTCATACGTTAACCGTCCTCAGAATGCGGATTTAAGAGTAACGCGGTTCTATGTCAAGCCTTTACCGTAGAGCCACTTAGTATTATCCTCTACTTCCCGCGAGGTGTGGTAATAATTTCCAAAACCACCTCTTGATTTATTTGATTTATGTAAAATATTCTTTGATTTAAAGTAAAGGCTTTTAAAGGGTGTGTATCCTTGCGTGGTGTTATGAAGCCCAAGTCGAAGCAACTGTTAATAGTAGTGCTAATACTAGTTGCGGCAGCCGCAGTAGCTGCGCTCTTTATGAGTAGAGCCCCGCGGGTAACCACTAAAGATGTAATAGTTATTGGAACCACCGACTCTGTTCAGACTACCCTCGACCCCTGCGAGGCTTACGACTACCTCGGCGTGAACATCATCGAGAACATGGGCGAGGGGTTGTTCGCATACGAGCCGGGTACGGCGAAGATTGTTAACAAGCTAGCAATAAGCTATACGATTAGCCCTGACAGGAAGGTCTGGGAGATCAAAATAAGACGGGACGCCAAGTTCCAGGATGGGACGCCACTCGACGCAAAGGCAGTTGTGTGGTCGTGGAACAGGACGATAAGTCTAAATCAAGACCCCGCATTCCTCATAGGGGATCTAATTGAGAGAGCTGAGGCCATCTCAGATGACACCATTAGGGTCTATCTGAAACAACCCTTCGAGGAGACATACGTAAAGTCGTTACTTGCCACCTGGGTGGCTTTCCCGGTTAACCCCAAGACAACGCCCATGGAGGTTGTTAAACCTCCAAACACGGTGGATATGATAGGGCCTTATAAGCTTGCGAGCTGGAAACCAGGCGAGTATATAGAGCTTGTAGCCAATCCAAACTACTACGGCGACAAGCCCAAGACGCAGAGGATAGTAATAAGGTTCTACAAAGACGCCCAGAGCCTTAGACTCGCCGTCGAGAACGGTGAAGTAGACGTGGCGTTCAGGACATTGTCACCAGCCGACGTTAAGGATATTATGTCGAAGGGTCAACTCCAAGTTGTAAGCGGCCCGGGCATCGCGCCCATACGATACCTGGTCTTCAACACTGCTAAAGAGCCCTTCAACGATGTCAGGATCCGCCAGGCCATAGCTTACCTCGTGGATCGAAACCAAATCGTCAACACCGTTTACATGGGGAAGTTCGCTCAACCCCTCTACAGCATGATCCCCATAGGGTTCATAGGGCATAAAGACTCCTTCAAGGAGATATACGGCGACACGCCTAACATTCAGGCGGCACGGAATCTCCTCACCCAGGCGGGTTACAGCGAGTCCAACCCTCTACGCATAGAGCTTTGGTACACCCCTGTTAGATACACCCCTGCCGAGCCCGATATAGCTGCGATACTAAAGCAGAACCTGGAGGCCAGCGGAATGATCAAGGTGGATCTGAAGAGTGCTGACTGGGCTACGTACAGGAGCCTTTTCAGGGGAGAAAAGATAGCCTGCTGGCTCCTAGGCTGGTTCCCAGACTTCCTCGACTCAGACAATTATGTTAGGCCCTTCTACCACTCGGGCGCTAACGGGTGGCTACACGTCCACTACGCCAACGCCCAGGTGGACCAGCTGATAGACCAGCAAGTCTTGCAGCCTACCGATCAGCGCATCAAAACATTGGAAAGGATACAGGATATCGTTGCCCGCGACGCGCCTATCATACCCCTATGGCAGGAGGGGCAGTATGCCGTAGCCCAGAAGAACGTTAAAGGCATAGTCCTTGACTACTCGCAGATATTCAGGTACTGGCTTATCTACGCGGAAGTTCAAGGCTAGAGTATTCGGTGCGACATAATGGGTTTAAAAGAGTATGTTATTTCTCGCATCCTACTCACCCCTATAATGGTTCTCATATTGCTGACAGCGGTATTCGTATTGATGCGTGTCCTGCCAGGGGATCCTGTGACAATGCTTGAGGGGAAAAACATCCCGGAGGATGTTTTAGCTAGGAGACGGGCTGAGCTGGGCCTAAACAAACCCTTGTACCAGCAGTACATTGACTATCTATACTCAATCCTCGTTAACCACGACTTGGGTTATACCGCGCTCGAGCGGATCCCAGTCTCCTACCTCATACTAACGAGGTTCCCTGCGACGGTAGAGCTAGCGCTGGCTTCCTCCGCGATAGCCATCTCTCTTGGAGTGGCGATGGGACTGCTTACAGCCAGACACCGTGGAACCAAGGTCAAGACCCTTGTAAGAGTTTACTCATCCGTCGTGTACTCGATCCCTGTTTTCTACATAGGAATGCTTTTACAGCTCTCCTTGGCCAAACCCCTGGGGCTCCCGACAACCGGGAGGCTTTCACCGTTGAACATGATCACGCTGGACGAACTCCCCCACCGGACAGGCTTTGTCGTTGTCGATGCGATTATCGCCGGGAGGCCTGATATCATCATGGATTTCCTGGTGCACATAGCGCTTCCAGCTACAGCCCTGGGGCTCTACCTGTCAGGCGTTTTTACACGCGTCACATACCTCGCCGTTGAAGAGGCGATGCTGCAGGAATACGTGCGATCCGCTAGGGCTAGAGGTATCAGAGAGTGGAACATTATCCTCCGCTACGGGCTAAGAAACGCGATGATACCATTACTTACCATGGGAGGGCTCCAGATCGCGGCCCTTCTTGGAGGGGCAGTACTTACAGAAACCACCTTTAACTGGGATGGGCTGGGGCTTCTCGTATACGAGGGGATCCTAAAGAGGGATTATGCAATAGTCCAAGGCACAGTTACCATCTACGCTGTGATTGTGGCACTAGTTAGCCTCCTAGTAGACATCGCCTACGCTTACGTTGACCCTCGGGTGAGATACTGATGTGGACGCCTAAAAGCTACGGCGAGTTAAACCTCCTAGTCGGCGCGGGCCTCATACTAGCTATAATCTCCGTAGCTGTTATCACCTCGTTTTACCCACTGGGAAACGCAACCGAGAGCTACGTCGTAGTGGACGGCAGGCGTGTAGAGGTGCCACCCCTCCTACCCCCGGGCTCCCAAATAAAAGTCGGGTCTCACGTCATTGTCTTCCCCCTTGGCACAGACCAGCTTGGAAGGGACGTTTTAGCCCGGGTGGCGTCCGGGGCACGTTTCGTCCTGACGATCGCGTTTCTATCGACTACTATCTCAGCCGTCCTAGGGGTTGTTTTAGGGCTGCTCTCAGGATACGTCGGCGGCCTCCTTGATAGGGCTTTGAGCCTTGTAATGGACAGCATGTACGCCCTACCAGGGTTAATCCTTGCCATGGCTATCGCAGCCCTCCTCGGAGTCGGAGTACTAAACATCTCTGTGGCGATAGCTGTTGTATACATACCAAGCTACTTCAGGATGGTGAGGGGCGTTGTCCTATCCTTAAAGTCTACCCCCTTCGTCGAGGCTGCTAGAGTCGCAGGCGCAGGGGCATGGGCCATAGTTAGCTACCATATACTCCCGAATACGATACCAGCTGTGGCCTCCCTATTACCCATTAGCTTCGCCGACGCTATAATCACTGAGGCAGGCCTTACCTTCTTGGGACTCGGGATTGAGCCGCCGACCCCGGACTGGGGCTTCGACTTAAACAAGGGACGCCAGTTTTTCCTTTCAGGCTACTGGTGGGTCGGGGTCTTCCCAGGGTTGATGATAATTCTCAGCGTTTTAGGCTTCCTGATGCTCGGCGAGGGGCTAAACGATATCCTCAACCCGAAAAAGGTGGAACTATGAGCCTACTTAGAGTGGAAGGTCTTACAGTTTCCTATAACTCGAGAAGGGGCCGGGTTGAAGCATTGAACAACGTTACGCTGGACCTGGGCGAGGGCGAGGTTATGGGAGTCGTCGGGGAGAGCGGGTCCGGCAAGAGCACGCTCGGATTATCAATCCTCCGCCTCCTACCTGACAACGCTGTGGTAGAGGGAGGGTCAATCCACTTCAACGGCGTGAACCTCCTCGAGCTAGACGAGGAGAAAATGAGGGAGATAAGAGGGAAGGGCATCGGCATGGTGTTTCAAGACCCCTACTCTGCCCTGAACCCCGTAATGAGAATCGGGGATCACTTTGTAGAGCTGTTTCTCGAACACGGGTTTTTCCAGGACCGTGAGGAGGCCTTGGCGGAGGCCGGCGATATCCTTGAAAGCCTTGGGGTTCCTAGGGCAAGGCTAAACGACTACCCGCACCAGCTCAGCGGCGGTCAGAGGCAGCGGGTTGCGATAGGTCTCGCACTCGCTCTGAAGCCGAGGCTTGTAGTAGCTGACGAGATAACAACGGCTCTCGACGCACTAGTGGAGGCGCAGATAATGGAGCTACTCAAAGACGTTAAGAAAGCCTACAAGACCTCAATGATATTCATAACCCATAACATGGGGCTCGTAGCAGAGTTCTCCGATAAAGTAACCGTGATGTACGCCGGGAAGGTGGTTGAGTCCGGAAAGACCGAGGAGGTCGTCGGCGAGCCGTATCACCCCTATACAAAAGCCCTCTTAGCCTCTGTCCCCCGGATAGGAGGGTCGAAGGAGTTAAAGCCAATTCCCGGTGAGACGCCTGACATGAGGAGCCCCCCTAGTGGGTGCCGTTTCCATCCGAGATGCCCACTAGCGTTCGATAAGTGCAGAATAGAGGAACCTCCTCTGAGAAATGTGGGTGGTCGTCTTGTCAGCTGTCACATATGGTAGGGAGCTGTTGAGGATTGAGAATTTAAGGGTCTACTACCCGGTCAAGAGGACGATAGAGGAGGTGCTCGGGAGGAAACAGCGATTCTTGAGGGCTGTGGACGGCGTCAGCTTTACTGTCTCAAGGGGCGAGATAGTGGCGCTGGTCGGTGAGAGCGGGTCAGGTAAAACAACAGTAGCTAGAGCCATTGTTGGGCTTGTGAAGCCTACCTCCGGGAAAATATTCTTCGACGGGCTAAGCCTAACAGACATGAAGCCTGGAGATATGAAGCGTCTCAGGAGGAGGATACAGATGGTCTTCCAGGATCCCACCGTTAGCCTTAACCCTCGGATGCGGGTCGGCGCGCAGCTCGAGTTCCCCCTTATGGTGAACGGGGTTGACTCTAAAAAGGAGAGACGGGACGCGGCATTGGAGGCCCTGAAAACGGTTGGCCTCACACCTCCAGAGGACTTTTACACCAGGTACCCGCACCAGCTGAGCGGGGGGCAGAGGCAGCGGGTAGCAATAGCCAGGGCTCTTGTCCTTAAACCTGAATTCCTCATAGCAGACGAGCCCATATCAAATATAGACGTCTCAGCTAGGGCGCAAATCCTAAACTTGCTTCGAGAGATACGGAGTGATATGGGGCTCTCAATGTTGTACATAACACATGATCTCTCATCCGCGTGGGCCATCGCTGACAAGGTTGCGGTCATGTACCTGGGAAAAATCGTAGAATATGGAGACGTAGACCAGGTGTTCAGCAACCCCCTACATCCCTATACTAAAGCTCTCCTCAGCTCAGTCCCCAGCCTGACCCCAAAGCAAACGACTACGAGAAGGATACTGCTCCCAGGCGAGGTCCCCAATGCCATAGACCCCCCAGGGGGGTGTAGGTTACATCCCCGATGTCCCTATGCATCCAATCTCTGTGCGACCCTGGAACCGGAACTGACGGATGTGGGCAAAGGGCATCTAGTGGCTTGCCACCTCTACTCACACCACGAGGAAAAGTGATTTCACTTCAGCTCAACCTAGAAGACGTTATTTTCTCCTCTTGGGCGTCCAAATAGGTTAATTATTTCTCGAGCTCCATCCCCCATCTGGTTCAGTCACCGACTAGACCGGCTTTCCTTATACACAGCCGATTCTAGGCTAGAAAGGAGTTTCTTCCACCATTGAGACGTGACGTGAAAATGTCGATATCATAATGTTGCATGAAAAACAGTGTCAACACTTTTCAAATTTTTTTAGTGTAGTGTCTGGTAGCCATCAGACCTCCTCCCCGCCCTAAAGAGGCGAGGGTTTTTGCGGGGGCTGCATCCACGGCTGAAGCTGGGTTTGAGGCTTGTGCCGGGTCTCGGGCACGTTGCCCCCTACCCTGCTCGGCGTGGGGCGTGGGCACGGGTGTCCGGTACACAGCCTCTACGGCGCTTCGAATACCCGCCTGAGGTCCACCAAGGCCCTCCCAATAACGTACTAGGGAGTACACAGCTAAGCGTTTCCGCTCACACCCCGCAATAAACGACAAGGCTTTCAGTTGTAACAAGCTTTTAATAAGGAGGCTTGCACGGATAGCTTGATGAGCACGTCTAGATCCGAGCTTATTGGTAAAAGTGTTTACGACCAGGAAGCTAAGCTGATCGGGACAGTTCAAGACATAGCAATAAAGTTAGGTGAAAAGGAAGTATCCTTGCTTGTTAGAACTCCCTCCGGGGTTTCCATGGAAATACCAGCAGACAAGGTTTTGAGTGTTAAGGATATTATTCTATTGAAAGAGGCTGTTCAGCTCCCTTCCGAGGCGGCTATTCAACCGCCTACGGTACCTGTAAGCCAGCCTCCACCCCCCGTGCCCGTATCACAGCCTCAGGCGCCTTTAGCTGGGATTAAGCTTCCCTTTTTCAGGCACGAAGAGAAGAAGATCTGCCCCTACTGTGGCAAGCCGGCAACTTATATACCACAGTACAAGCGCTGGTATTGTTACAATTGTCAGAGATATATAGACTAAGACGTTAAAAATACCACTTTTTATAGCTTCTTCCTAGAAGCCCACATAGGATTTCTGGCTAGCACCGCAGATAGGGCATTTCTCCGGGGGCTCCTCCCCAATATAGGTGTGGCCGCAGACTGGGCATATCCATACTTTCCCCTGAATTTGCATATCCTTCCCTTGCTCCACAACTGATTGTGCTTCGCGGAAGAGTTTAGCATGAATCTTCTCGGCCTCTAAGGCGAAGTGGAAGCTTCTCTCAGCGTTTTTCTCGCCTTGAAAACGCGCAGCCTCCAGGTAGACGGGGTACATCTCGCTAACCTCGAACTCCTCGCCCCGAGCCGCCTCTTCCAAATTCTTTAACGTGTGTCCCGGGCCCGCGGGGGTTCCCGCTGAAACGTCGAAGTCAGCGTCGTATTCTCTAAGGTTGTTGTAGTGGTTGCGCGCGTGGACTTGCTCGGCAAAGGCTATTGCTTTGAAAAGTCTAGCCACGTTTGGGAAGCCGTCTTTCTCGGCTATCTCTGAGAATATTAAATATCGCATGTGCGCCATTGATTCGCCTGCGAAGGCATTAAGCAAGAATTGTCTAGTCATATCGTGGATGGACATTTTTATCAATAATTTTTTCCCTAATTCACTTATATATTTTTAATTTCTACGGGTCTTGCTCAAATAACTCTTCATTATTATTACCCCGATAAACTACAAGAATAAGCTTGTCTAGCGTGTTCTAGCAACGACCACCAGCTCAGAGCTTGCCTCGGTGAGAGGCTTGCAGGAATAATCTTCAAACATTGCAACGACTTCGAAGCCGCTCTCCTGTAGCAAGTGCTTAATCTCACGCGGGGTGAAGAGCCGAAGATTAAGCGTGTGGCTTGCACTATCTATGGTTCCAGCTCTCAGGTCTATGATGGACCAAGATATATCCGCCGCGGTTGTCTGGCTGAGGACGTTAATCCTCCATGATTCCTCCTTCAAAGCTAAAAAGTTCCCATACTTGCGTATATGAGTACTCGGCGTCTCATAGTACACTCTTTTTTCAAGGACTCCAAGGATATTCCACGTGTCGAACACGAATACAGCACCTTCCTTCAGCGAAGATCGTATACTCCTCAGAAAGGCTACAACGTCTTCATCCGCTGTAAAGTAGCTTACGACCCCGTACATAGCTATCGCGGCGTCAAACGCCTCTTGAACCTTTAGCTTCCGCGCGTCGGCTATAACATAAGAGACGTTTTGAAACTCCTTTGACTTCTCCTTGGCTCGCTCGATCATTGTTGGAGAGGCGTCTACTCCGAGTACTGTATAGCCTCGCCTCCCAAGCTCTACGCTGTGAATCCCAGTCCCGCACCCCACGTCTAGGACTCTCCTGACCGGGATTTTCGAGTATTTATTGAAGATCTTTTCCAGGAAGTCGACCTCACCTTTTACGTCACGGTGAGAGTATAATATGTCGTAGTACTGGGCATAGAATTCTTCGCTACTCACACCCTGATAAGGAAATGGGATAATAAAAGAGTTATTGTGGTTTTGATAAATAAAAGGAAGCTTAAATCGAATATCTTTAAGATAAAAAAGCTTGAGGTAAAAACATCTTCTCAGGGAGATCGAGACTCTAAGCTAGCCATAAAATCTCTTTGAGAGGATTACCTTTAGCGGCTCAAGTGCCAGAACGCCGAGAGAACTGGCTAAGACAACACCAATTGTTTCCGCTGGGAGTCTTGGAATAATAATGCCCAGTAAACCCATAAGTGTGAAGAGGATGAAAGTCGCTACCACGCTTAAGGCGAGCTCCCTACCAGGTCTAGTGGCCCATAGCCACTTTCTCTCCCGAACCATCAAGATTCTGAATTGGCTCGTGTATACCATTGCTAGCATGGAGGCAGTCCGAACCTCGGGCCACCCCATGTTACTTGATACTGTAAGATTCGAGACGAAGAGGACGGGGAGGGCCATGAGGACCCCCAATAGGAAAGACTGGATGGTTATAGGTACAAGGCGCCACTTGGTTGGCTTGTTTGAAGGTGTAGCGTGGTCCGTTGCTAGGGACATTGTGAGGAAATCGTTTGCTAGGAGAATCAAAGCCATATCCACAGGTTCTAGGACCATCCTACGGTAGAGAAGCATCCCAGCCACCAGCACGGTTATCGTCTGGGTTGTCTTAGTCACCTTGTTGATAACCCATGAGAGAGCTCTCTCATGTAAAACTCGGGAGACCTTCACGGCTTCAACGATGGGCTCGAGACCAGGCCTTAACAGCACGATGCTTGCAGCGGCCTTAGCTGCATCTGTAGCATTGTCAACCGCTATGCCTACCTCTGCCTGGCTGAGGGCAGGGGCGTCGTTAACACCGTCTCCCGTCATCGCTACGAAATGCCCTCTTTGTTGAAACGCCTTAACAACCTTAAATTTGTCCTCGGGGTAAACTTCTGCTAAGCCGTCGACATCTTCAATTATCTCGGCGAGGTCTTCTTGCTTAGACTCTATCTCGCGGACTGAAACTACACGTTCCCCTATACCCACCTCTTTCGCTATCTCTCTCGCAACGGCTGAGTTGTCGCCTGTCAACATTATGGGGCGAATCCCGTTATCCTTAAGCTGTTTAATCAGGCTTGGAGAGTCAGGACGCGGAGGATCCAATAAGTGCAGAAGACCCACAAGCTTAACATTTGAAGGTTCCCCGTAACTCCTTGCTACAGCCAGCGTTCTCATACCTTGAGAAGCGGCTTTCTCAAGCTCCTCGAGAAACTCTTTCTCAATCTCGCTACGGTTCGAGGATAGGGAGAGAATAGTCCTCGGCTCGCCGAGAAGCACCCTGAAGCGCTCACCGTCGCGTTGTACAGTAGCCTCAGACCTCTTTATTGAGGGGTCGAATGGAATATACTCCAAGACCTGGTAGCTATTGGGGTCAATACCCTTACTCTTCGCAAACTCTATAACAGCCACGTTAAGAGGGTCCTCCGATTCCTGACGCGAGGCAACCAGGGCGTAAGCAGCTACCTTCTCCTCGTCTTCCCCGAAAACCCTGACTCCTACAACTCTGAGCTTATTCATCGTTATCGTCCCCGTCTTGTCGAGGCAACTCACGTCCACCGCAGAGAAATCCTCTGCAGCGCTCAGCCTAGAAACAAGCACACCCCGTTGTGCGAGCTCACGCGCCGCATACGCCTGCATAATTGTTAACACAGCGGGTAGGGCAACAGGCACGGATGACATCAAAAACACAACAGCCATGTTTACGAGGTCGATAACCGGCTGTTTTTCAACTACAGAGATAATAGAAGATAGGAGAAGACCGGCCAACCCTAGAAGCAGGGCATACCTAGTCACCTGCAACACAACCTCCTCTTGCTCCGAGCGGCTCTTAGCTTGTTTTACCAGCTCGAGAGTCTTCCCGAAATACGTCCTGGGACCCGTGTTTACGACTAGGCACTTCGCCTCCCCCTTCTTTATAATGGAGCTTGCAAAGACCACGTCTCCAGTTTTAACCTCCCTAGGCAGGGACTCTCCTGTCAGAGCAGACTGATCCACCAGCAGTTTACCCTCAATCAACTTGACGTCCGCAGGGGCGACGGAGCCCAGCTTTAGGAAGATTATATCGCCGGGGACCAGCTCACGGGCTGGAACGCTGATCCACTTCCCGTCTCTGAGGACTCTAGCAGTGATTGTTAGCCTCTGCTTCAAAAGCTCTACAACCTTCCTAGAGGATCTGGCGTGAAAGTAACCTAGGGTGGCGTTTAGCACGAGTAGGCTAGACATTATCACGGCTTCGGCGTACCGCTCCGCCAGGTAGGACACGATGATGGTTAGCTCCATGAGCCACGGGAGAGGCCCCCAGTACCTTTTCAAGTACGCTAACAGCGGGTTCTCCTTTTTCTCTGGGATTTCATTGTATCCGTAGACTTGAGCTCTTCTCCTTGCCTCAATGCTACTTAGGCCCTCCGGGGAGCATTCAAGTCTTCTACAAGCATCCTCTATCGTTAAAGCCTCAAAATCCTTCGTCGAGAGATTTTCCATAATGACGTCAATAGAGTGTTGAATTTAAGCTTAATAAAATTTTGAAGCTACAACTCTCTGTACTTGTTGTCGTAGTGGAGGAAGAGTCGGGCTTCAGGATGTATACTCCTAGCCTTCAGGAGCACCTCCTCCTCGTCATCGTGGACCTCAACTACATGAGGTATCCTCGCAAGGACACTAGCCTTGAACTCCGCGTCTCTCCTCTTATCCACGTTTGGCCTCATGCTTAGAATCACCTTGTCGACCGGGACGCCGAACCCGGAAAGCTGTCTGATCGTAGCGTGGTAGAGCCTGTATGGTCTCCCGGTTAGAACCAAGATCACGCCCACACCTAACCTTTCAAGGAGGAGTTTAATCCCTAACTCACGGGGCCTGTCGAGTACTAATAGCTCCTCGGAGAGGAAGCGTTGCCAGAACTTCTGGCGTAGCCTAGGCTCAAGTTTGTGCGGGTTAATATCATCACCGACGCCTACCTCGGAAAGCGCTCTCCTAAGGCGCTCCTTCGAATCGACGAGTACCCCATCAACGTCGAAGACGAACACATCGCCCTCGGGGAGGAACATAACAGGTGTCTTACCTTTCCTACCTGTCCCTTAGACTCACTTACCAATTTTCTTGAAGAGAATAGGTGCATCGGAAACCCTGTAGCTCTGCGTCTGCCCGTATTCCAACTGGCTGGGGGGTAAGAGCTGGAAACCGAGCGCCTTCGCAACCCTTTCAGCCGTCTCAGGCATGACCGGGTAGAGCAAATTTGTCGCGATTCTTATGGATTCAAGAGTGTTGTATATTGCCTCACGGGGGTTCTGGCTCGCCCACGGCTCCGTCCTGTTCATATACGCGTTAGCCTCGCGCAGGAGATCAAACACCACAGCCAGGCTCTCCGCGATCTTCAGATCAAACATTAGCTGGCTGGATTTAGAGATAACCTCCTCCGCGGTCTTCCGCAGCTCGACGTCTAGTGAAGTCTTCTCCACGTCACCGCCGAGCCTTCTTAACGCCAGTACCCCGGCGCGGCGCACCAGGTTCCCGTATGTATCGGCTAGCTCACTGTTGTAAATATTGTCGAGCAGGCTTTGGTCAAACTCGACGTCCTTCTCGAGGTTCAGGAGCCTCATAAGCAGGTATCTGATAGCGTCGGAAGTCTGGTAGCGCTCTATAAGGTCATCTATCAGCACGACATTCCCGGTACTCTTCCCCATCTTTAAACCCCTGTTCACGATATAGGCGTGGACAACAAGCCTCTTCGGCGGGGAGAGGCCGAGCATGCGGAGGACACTGAACCAGATAGCGCTGTGAAACCAGAGTATATCCTTGCCTATTACGTGGTGTGCGTTGGTCCAGTATTTTTCAAAGGACTCGTCGTCCCGCAGGTAGCCTACGCCGGTCAGGTAATTTAGGAGAGCATCAATCCACACATAGGCTACATAATCAGGGTCAAAGGGAAGCTCTACACCCCAGTAGACGCGGGACTTGGGCCTTGCCACTGACAGGTCCTTCAACCCCTCCTTTCGAATCCTACTCGCAACTTCCCGTGCGTAGCTTGGAGGTTGGATAACTCCTCCTTCTTCGATAATTTTTAACGTCTCGTCCTGCAGTGCTGAGAGTCTTAAAAAGTAGGTTTCCTCCTCAACCCACTCCAACGGTTTGTGATGGATGGGGCAAATCTTCTGGCCGTTTTGCTCAATGTATTCCCCCTCGCTGTAAAACTTCTCGCAGCTCACACAGTACCAGCCACTATACTTTCCCTTGTAAACAAACCCCTTCGAGTATAGATCCTTGAAGACCTTCTTCACAAGCTCCTCGTGGTCAGGGTCAGTAGTCCTGATGAACCTGTCATATTTTATACCTAGAGCTTCCCAGTATTTTTTGAAAACGGGGACCATGTCGTCGACGAACTCTTTAGGCGTCTTGCCAGCCTTCTCCGCGCTTCGTTGAAGCTTCAACCCATGCTCGTCCGTACCTGTGAGGAAAAAGACGTCGTAGCCGTTGAGCCTATACCATCTCGCGAGTACATCCGCTAGGATGGTGGTGTACGCATGGCCTATGTGGGGAACATCATTCGGATAGTATATAGGAGTAGTGACGTAAAACGTCTTCACATTTCCACCTCAGACGCTTAGCATACCCATCGAAATAAAAACTCTATCCTCCTATATTTGCCGGTAATAAAGGCAAACCGCCAAAGATATCCCAGACAAGCCGCCCGGAGTCTACTCTACAATCCTCTGCGGACGACCTCCTCCCCACCCTAAAGGGGCGAGGCTTGTCCTAATTTTTGTCGCCGGGCTATTCCGGAAAGACATGCCTATACGAGGCCCGATACCGATATATGCGGGCTTGTCAGAGAATAAATTAGTGGTATAATTGCCGGCTCAGCACGGGAAGGTGGAGCTGGCCCTTCTTATCGGCCTTGTCTTCCTGTTAGCTCTGGTACCCCTGCTCCTCCGCCCGAGCCCCCATCCGCCTCTTCGATCGGCTGATAGGCCGTTTAGGGCTGAGTGGAGGGTTGCGGTGGTGAGCAGCGACCCCCTACTCGCAGACCAGCTGTCAAGCTCCCTGGATGTGGTGGAAGTCAAGGTGATCCCTCCCGGGAGGGCGTTGGACGCCATAGGCTACGACCTTGTTGTACTCGGGTGGGACGTGCTGCCCACTCTAGGGTCGAACCGTAGCCTAGCGGAGGCGCTAGTCCGCTCGGGCAGGCTCCTCTTGGTCGCGGAGCCCGGCGTAAACGTGCTCGAAGAGCTCCTCTCAGCCCTTGTCAAGCCCGTGAGGGTCGGCGAGAAGCCCTCCGCGCCGCCTATCACGGCTTTAGTCCCCGTCTACGAGGAGAACGGTAAGATGAAGCCCGGAGTGCCTGGCTCCAACCTCGTCCTGGTCGAGACGTGGCCGCTCGGGGATGGTAGGCTCGGCGCGGGATACTGGCTCTCATCATTCAGCGATAAGCAGGAGGTCGGCAGGGCCGTCCGGATGCTCCTCTGGGAAAGGTATACGGAGCACGATACGTTGATATCCCCCCAGTACAGACACATCGGGAACTGGATCAGCGCGCTCTACCCGATAACCGGCTTGGCTGGGGAGGTGGGAGAGACCCATGTCATCATCAAGGTGGCGTATTGCACCAACTGCCTGGATCCCCGTTTCCCCCACCTAAAGAAGTGGCTAATCTACATAGAGAGCCACACCGCCAAGACGTGGAGCGGGTACAGCCTGCCCGTTAAAGCCCTAACCGGCTGGCAGGTAGAGCCTTGCACGGTGACCCTAGACGTCCTCACCCAAGCGTACCCGGGGCAGCGCGTCGACTCGCATAAAGTAGAGCAGTTCCCCTGGGTAACGTGGCTCGTGTGGGAGGAGGCCGTCACGGACACCTACAGCCCGTACTACGGCATGGACGTGGCTTCAGCTGTTCAGTGGCGCTGGGGCCTAAAGTGGTACGACGGCAGCGGGGCGGTGGCGTATAGCATGGGCGGCTACGCCGAGGCGTGGGCGCCCGAGCCCCTGGTCTTCGAGGTTAGGTTCAAGGCGAACGCCTACCTGTGGAGGTTTTTCGCCACTTCGGGGGAGCACAGCTTCCGCTTCGCAGCCTACACGGACCACCTGGAGTACCTGGGAGGGGGTTGACCGGAGCCCCATTAGAAAGTATTTTTCTCTCCTGCCCTCAACACAAGGGGTTATGGATTCGAGAGGGAATCCTAGAGTCAAGATTCTTATAAGGGTGGTTTCGCCGGCCCCGTTAGCCCTGCAATGGTATGAATCTCGCCTTCAGCTACGGCTAGCGAAGCGCCTTCTAGAGCCCTAATACCCCCAGAATATGTTTTAACCGGGTTTTCGACGGGCTGAGTGGTCTTCAAGTCCCCTCTCAGGTACGCAGTGCCTTAATTCAATACTCGTAAAAGGCTTTTCGAAAGGAGAAAATTTAAATAAGAAGCCTAACAGCTTCCAAGACTTTTTCCAAGTCTCTACCCACCACTTCGACTAGCCTATCCCTGTCCCCCATAGATTCGTGTAAACGTTCCTGGAAGGGTAGGCAAGCTAGCGGCTCCACCCCTAAGGCCTCTGTAATTTCCCGACAACTCCCACACATGTTCGCGACGACGCCGACAAAACCCACTCTCTCCTGCCTCAGGTAGTCAAACATCCTCTTCGTAGAGACAAGGCTTAGCCTATCACAAGTCGTAACAACGAGAACCTTCGCGTTGCGGTGCAGGCGCAGAAACTCGAGCATTGCGTCCGAAAGGCCTGGGGGAGTATCAACCACCAGGACACGGCTTGACCAGCGCGTAATAGCGAGTATCTCGCGTAACGCCTCAACGACGCTCTGCCCGCGTAGGGGCAACGGTTTATCCTTTGAGTAGAAAGCAGGGCTTAGGAACTCCAAATTAGGCTCAACGCCCACCGGGAGAATCCCCTTCTCCTCCTCGGGCAGCAGGCTCGCCGCGTCGACGCCAAGCATTATATGCGTAGTCGGATTGGTGAAGTCTAGGTCGAAGATTCCAGTGGGTATACCCTTTCGAGCTAGGAGCACAGCAAGCGCTGACGAGACAGTAGTCTTGCCGACCCCGCCTTTAGGGCTGGCAACGGGGAGAACCAGCTTGACGCTGCTTAGCCTCTCCTTTATAATGGGCAACCTGAAGTCCTGCTCCACCTAAACCACCCTGACGCGAACCCCCCTACCCTTCACAATGGTGAAATCCCTGCTGCCACACCTCGGACAAGAGTAGTGAGCATGAACAACCTCAGGTACAAAGTGAACAGCCTCGCGAAACTCCTCTGAAAGCTCCCATTCATCAAGGGTCCAGGTGTGACCGCAAACATTACACTTAAAAAGGGCTTTCTCGCGCGTGATCCGGAAACCCTCGACTCTTATTCCCTTCTCAGCTTCAAGGTCAGCCAATAGCTCTGTCAACGCCTCCTTGAAAACTTCCTCATCTACCGCCTGTAATTCGCCTAGAGAAACCTCAACCTCTCTGACGCGCCCCCCACTGGTCACAAGCTCTTCAACGGTCTTTGTAACAGCCTCGGCTAAAGCCCACTCATGCACGCGTCTTTTTCAAAAAGAACCCTTATAAGGCTTATGCTTACAGTAAAAATCTTGAGAAGATCACAGAAAAATATTTCAGCTTACTGTGACGATGCGCCTTTAAGCTCTTTTTCGCGGGCAGAAATCCGGGAGATCTCCTCCTCTATATACTTACGGTATTCCTCTAAAGCCCTCTTGTAGTCTTCTATAAGGCGTAGCTCATCCTCGCGGCTCAAGGGATACGTAGCGGGAGGAAAGCCGTAGATGGGGTAACTCCAGCACCAACCCCTACCCAGTATCCACCCGGGTCGTTCCCAAGGTGGAAGCCACGAGAACGGTCCATTACCAGGCCATGGTCCACGTCTCCAGCCGTACCAACCCCAGCCCATGCCTTTCACCGTTTTGGAATTTGTTTCGGAAATATATAAACATTACTGTTGAGTGGTGGACAATAGGGAAGAGTTATGATTCAATAAGCCTTTCCATTACTTAAAGCATATATATCTCTATGTTTTTTGCGCTAAAGCGTGGCTAAAAACCTTCGTGATGCTCTTAAGGCAAAACTTCTCCTATATAACTCAGTATCCGGCTTCCTTGGCAACATGATTTCACCATTCTTCTCAGTGTTCATCTTTGAGCTGGCCGGGGAAAGCTTCCTAGCTACTAGCCTCGGAAGCCAACTGCCCTCTGCAATAGCAGCTGTAATGTCAATGATCTGGGCACGTGTTTCCGACTCCACAGGTAAAAGAAAGCTTTTCATAATCATCGCCTCGGCGACAGGAACAGCCACAAGCATAGCTCTAAGCTTCGCCTCAAACATTGAGCACGTGGTGCTCATCCAGTCTATTGGGGCTATAACCGGTAGCGCCGGCGGCTCCGCCTTCTCAGCTTTTCTCTCAGAAAAATTCCGGGAGCGCCGAGGGGAGTTCTTGGGACACTACAATGCTGCGGGTGTTGTAGGTGGCTTCCTCGGGGGGCTAGCATCAGGCCCGTTATACACTGCTCTAGGCTATAGAAACCTCCTCCGCCTCTACGCACTCCTCAATCTTGTACCACTCGCAGTGATAACGACGGTGGATGAGGAAAGTTCAAACGCGAAGCCCACCCCTTCTAGGCTGTTCCGGGTACCTCATGTTCCGAGGAAGTTTTGGAGAATTTATGGCGCTAGGCTTCTGCTGAGCCTACCCGGGGCGATCAGTGGCGGCGTCCTTGCTATATACTTTCTAAAGTACCTTAACGGGAGCCCCAGCATGTGGTCAATCACCGTAGCGATTACCGTTCTAGCAGGGCTTTCGGCTATACCCTACGGAAGACTTGCGGACAAGATGTCCACGAGACAAATGTTCACGCTAGCCGGCATCGGATGGACAATCCTCTACGCAGGGTACTTCCTCTCCCCCAACCCACTTGTCTTCGCAATCTTCTTCATAATTCCTGTATGGCCAATGTTCTGGGTCTCCTACTCGAAAGCCCTGATGGAGGTGAGCGACGAGACAGAGCGAGCAACATTCTACGCATTCGAGGGCGTCCTCTCAACGATCTACAGCTCAGCAATAGGAATAGCCGCTGGATACTTGGCGGACATAGCCATGCCTAGGACGCTATTCCTCGTCTC
>JBEULP010000047.1:0-7411 GCA_041287245.1 Infirmifilum sp.
CAATATCGCTACAACCATGAACCTGCTATTCATAGCGAACGAATCTAGAAGATTTAACCTGGTAAATAACAATTTTGTTTGAGAAGCTTGAGCCAAATGCCTTAAATATCGCGCGCGTCGAGTGTAAAAAATCGAGTGAGAGAAAAATAAATTTAGTTTATTGTTATGGTTTGGCTGTTAGGAGATGTAGCTCTGTTATAAGCTTGTAGAGCCTGTCCCTATGTTCCTCTTTTGTGGTGTGGGCTGCTGTCCTTAGGTGTGCCTCAGCCCCTACTGCTAAGATGGTGGAGGCTGGGTACAGGGTGTTATGTTGTTTAAAACGCGGCTACAAGGATTACCGGGGGACGTAATAGCAGTGAAGAATTTATATGAGAGGAGGTCTCTAACCCCCTCGACTACCCCCAAATGCGAGATGAAGGCCCGAATCAACAAGAGACCCCCCGCCCAAAGAAAACCCCCTAGGGCGCGCGCAGGGGAGGAAATCAGATATACCTCGACCTAATTTTGATTGTATCACAAGTTTTCGACGAGAGACAAGTTTAAAGCATGCTTTTATATACTTTGAAAATCGGGGTGTCGCGAAATAGTTCAGCGCGTCCTTGGACTCGACATACTTCCAGGGTCTTCTCCACTAGCTGGGGAGCCGGTATTTGCCGGTGTATTGGTGGAGGAGGGGCGGGTTTCGCTTAGAATAGAAGAGCTTCCCTTAAGACAGGTTTTTAGTCTTGTCGAGGAGAGGAACATTGACACTATCGCTGTGGACAACATTTTTGAGCTTGCAAGTGATCTTGAAGGGTTAGCTCGGATTTTCAGTAGAGTGGCTCAGAGAGGTGTCCGTCTGGTAGAAGTGACCCGGATAGGGGACAAGAACGTCAAGCTTGAAGCTCTGTGCAACTTGGTGGGGCTCTGCAAGGGTAAGCTGAGCCCAGTCGAGACGGCTGAGGTGGTAGCGCTACTCGCCTATAAGGGGGTTGGCTCCGAGGTTTTGCTCTTCGAAGAGGAGACACGCATCCACGTGGGCAGGGGGAGGGTTCCAGGTCAGGGTGGGATGAGCCGGGAGCGGTACAAGAGAAATATTGAGCTGTTGATTAAGCGTAAAGTGGCCGAGATAAGGGATCAGCTTCAGAAGGCTGGCTTTGACTTTGATCTTTTTATCAGGAGGAGCGGTGTTGGCCTTGTAGGGGCAACTTTTATTGTGTATGCGCCGCGTGAAAAATTAAATGGGATCGTTAAGCAAGAATCCGGGCACGACCTTTTTGTCTACATACAGCCGGTGAGACGTGAGAGCATCGGGTATCGGCATCAAGGACGAAAGGAACAAAGATCCTCGTATAAGGAGCGATACCTTATTGTAGGTATAGATCCTGGTGTTAGCACAGGTGTGGCTGTTCTAGACTTTAACGGAAACCTTGTGAGCATCTTTTCAAAACGTTGGCTGAGTAGGAGCCAGTTGTTAAGAATACTCTTTGAATTGGGGCGTCCAGCAGTGGTAGCAACCGATGTGAACCCGGCCCCATCTTTTGTGAGAAAAATAGCGGCACAGGCTGGTGCACTGCTACACGTGCCTTCGCGCTCGCTAAGTATCGAGGAAAAGCGAAGACTTGTCGAAGGCTACTCGGTTGATAATACCCATGAGCGGGACGCTTTGGCTGCGGCGTTAAAGGCCTATAACGAGTTCAAAGACAAGTTTGTTGAAGTGGAGAAGGAGGCAGTAAAATATAATGTGCCCCTCCAGCTTGACTACTCCAAATATCTTGTGGTTAAAGGGCTTCCTATCGCTCACGCTGTACAGCAGAGCATACGGGAATACCTTCACCTTTCCCCTAAGGATGAACAGATGCTTCATGAGGTCTCGCAGCAAGGAGTGGAAGAGATGCTAAGATTCTATAGGAGGCTTGTGGAGAAGCTTGCCAATGAGAATCGCGCTCTACAGGTCGAGTTGCGTGAGGCCAACAGTAGGATAAATAACCTTGAAACAATGCTTAGAAACTTACTGGATATACGGTCAGAGTTTCGCAGGCAGAGCCCTGAGTACTCTAAGCTTGAATTGAAAGTTGAACAGCTGAGCAGAGAGCTAGGCGAGCTAAGGCTGCAAGTTGAAGAGAGTAAGAAAGTGGTTAGCAATCTTATGGCAATACTCAAGAAGGTTGCTTTAGGCGAGTATAGGATTGCTTTTAACCTCTCTTTTCTCCTGGATGCATACCAAGAGAAACCGAGCATATTTGTAGAAGAGGGGTCTGAGCCGCTTGTGTTTATTGATAAGAGTTTCCCGTTAGATGTCGTCAAGAATCTCTTATCGAAGATAAACGAGTTGGGAAGCCCACCTGTCATCATCGTGCGTCGTCGAAACGAGATCGGAACTGTGAAGAAGATTATTCCAATTGGAGCCAGAATAGTGCCTCTTGACGACATAGAAGAGTATTTTCAACTAGATGATTTTCTCGTTGTTGCGCGCTCACGCCTTATAAACGCTCTTTCAACGGCAGAGAGCGACGAGACATCAAAGATTAGGAACCTGCTTGATCAATATAGGAAGGAGCGCATGAGGTCTCTAGAAGGACAGGCGCACAGTATCAGAAAGGAATAAATTGAAAGATATAAGGAAAAAAGGAAAGTGCCTTTAAAACAGCATTACTTCTCCTCTGAGAATCTTCTCCCATAATACGTTTAGTCTGTCAAGATGGTCGGCAAGGATCTCTTCCGCTTTATGTCTAACTCTCGCTAGAGTGTTCTCATCAGCGTTGAGGGCTATGTAGGATAGTAAGGGCTCGTTTATGGGTTTGCCTATCTGGCTTATGAGCTTGATATACGCCTCTTTTATTGAGTCTAGCTGGACTATTTCCTGTGCTGCGTTGAAAGCTACCACATTGTAGAGCTTGCCTATGTGGCTGACTGGATTCTTACCGGCAGTGGCTTCAAGGGACATCGGCCTGAAGGGGGTAATCAAGCCGTTGGCACGATTACCTCTACCAGTAGCACCGTCGTCGCCGTGTTCAGCCGAGGTGCCTGTCACAACAAGGTATAGTCCACCTTTATCGCCTCTAGCAGGGTTATCCCCAGTGTTAACGTAGACCTCTACCTTGCGTTTAGTTATCTCGCCGGCTCTTTCCAGGACAAGTTTTTTAATCTGGTTTTTCACCTCTAAATAGTCTTCCGTTGATGTTATGTGTTTCGAGATCATCGCAGCAGCAATTGTCAAGTGGATAACGTCGCCCCTTCGCACACCCATTACTTTAATATCTTCTCCTATAGCTGGTAGATCCTTCTTTACCTTAGGGGAATTTAGAAGTCTCTCGGTCTCGAAGACTAATCTCTCCGTCTCGGACAAGGGTGCGTAGCCGATACCCATTGAGGTGTCGTTAGCTCCGGGGTACTCTTGTTTCCGCTGATATATGTCTACAAGATCGCTGGAGCCCTTGCCAATTCTGTAGTCTATAATTATCTGCTCGTCAGGGTTCAGATACCGAAAGTTTTGTAAGATCCATTGGCGCGTGGCTCTGAGAAGTATAGGACCGATAGGAATTGAAATCCTAGAACCATCGGCGTCTATGACCTCGGTGGTTGCCCTGCCAGAGATTAAGATATAGATAGGCTGTAGAAGCTCTCCGCCGCCAAACCTTGGAGCCGATTGGCCACCGACAACCAAGACCTTGTCAAGGTTATGGTGGAGTATACGTCCAAATTTTTCAAGATAATACTTTGAGAGTTCTCTACTCGCCGCCTCCGATATGGAATCTGCGATATAATCTGGGTGTCCAGTACCCTTCCTCTCTACTATCTCAACGGGTAGTTGATCAGGTGGTATGTACGTCGATTTTTCTACTACAGTATTCTTTTGCGTCATCAAGAGAGAAGGGTATGCAGGTTTTGTTTATATGATTTTTCAATAATTACTGGTAGTAATAGACTACTCTTCGTCTTCCTGCTGAGCCTGCTCCGGCTTTGCCTCCTGTTTAGGCTGCTCCGCCTCAAAAAATGTAACCTTCTCAGGCTCTATTGATACAAAAAGAAGATTACTGCCCCGGATGAAAACATTGCCAAGTATTGTTAAAACCTTGTTTGTCTCAGTTACCTCTTTCACCTCTGATAATACAACATTCATGGAGGGATCTATAATCTTAAGCTTTCCCATATATTCCGAGCCGTCCTTAAGCTTCACAAAGACGTTTTTCCCGTTGTGGGTTTTTAGGAAGTCTATCGGCAACATTGTTTTTTGTTGAGTTTTCATCGTCTGAGTCACGAGATTCCCATACACAAAACCTATAAATACTATTTGCTGCCCCCCGCTTTTGATTTCCCGCTCGCTAAGTTTAATATGAGTTTTCACGCACAAAACTTGTGGCTGCACACGCGCGGATTTTATGCAAGAAATGCGGTAGCGAGAATGTGATAGCAAAGATTAACGGAGAATATTACTGTGCGAAGTGCGGAATGGAGCTAATACTAAACCACTCAAGAATTATTGTCGAGAACTATGAGAAAAGGTACCTAAACACCCAGTGAACCGCGCGCGGTGCGCGAATTGACCTTCTCCCTTTGTGCTATGATTTATTAGAGGAGAACCGGAAGTCTAAAGACACGAGGAAAAGTGTGGGGCTTAATCTCCGCCTTTCATTCTTGCGGCTTCATGCCTCTTTTTCAGCAATCTCTCCTTGTGCTTCTTCTTCCACTTCTGGTGGTGGGTGTATCGATACTTTATCGAGTGGAGTCCACGGCCTCTTCTTCCAGCTGGGGTCTTTCCTTTAAACACTCGAGAGACATCTATTTTGGTTGTGAAAGAGGTGGGGAGTGTGGGGCGTGGGAGCAAGCCCGACTCTAAAGCTGCTTTAAGGTTCTTAAGGTACTCCTTCAATGCTTTAATGTTTTCTTCATGGACGCTTTTTCTTCTAGTGTCAACGTAGATGCCTAGGAGTCGTGCCTCTCGCACGCTTAGGTTTATTGCCTTTATTTCACCTAGACTGAAACCCCTACCCCTTCTGATAACCCTGGACCGCAGTCCCTTGTATCTTCTCAGAGGTACCGGCCTCACCTGGGGATAAGGGGGTGAGAGTATAACTGGGTTTCCCGACATTTTGATCGGAAAATTCAGTGTACATGGTAATAAAAAGATTTTCTTAGACGCTTTGAAGCATAATTCTAGCTTTGTTGACGAAGAGCCCAACTACTATAAGTCCGCCTATAAAACTCATTGGAACAACGATCGGCAGTATAGCTTTTACCGAGCTTAGAGAGTAGTCCTCCAGCGCACGGCGAGTATAAAAAACCAGTAGTAGCGAAGTTACTGCCAGAATGAGGTAGAGAAGTGCCAGGTAAGTGTGGATTCCTATTGGTCCCGAAAAGAAGATATAAACCGGGGGTATAAGCACTATTAAAGTGTTTATCAACAGGGCTCTGGTTAGATAGCTTGAAGCTTTCTTAATGGCATCTTCACGCTTTACGAACATGATCATTCCTGGATTTCAGGTTACAATGTGCTATTAAACATTAGCGCGTGGAAATGCTTTTTATAAGGATATGCGTCTTTCCTACTTGTATGTCTTCCAATAATCCTGAGGTTGTTTTAAGAGTTGCGGAGGCGCGTCCGCGCGACGTGGGACGTGGAATAGTAAGAATCGATAGGAGTGCTATGAATAAGCTTGGGGTAGATCCTGGGGACGTTGTTGAGATAGAGGGGAAAAAGGTAACTGTAGCTATTGTATGGCCGCAGGCGCTAGAAGACGAGGGGGCGGGCATAATACGTATGGACGGGCTTATTCGCCGTAACGCGGGGGTAGCTATTGGAGACCAGGTTAAAGTGAGAAAGGCGAAGGTTGCTCCGGCGAAGCGGGTGGTTTTAGCACCTACGTTCAAGCTGGGCTTTGAGATCATGCCTGACCTTGTTGAGTATATCAAGAGTAAGATCATTGGGCGTCCAATAATAAGAGGGGATATTGTCGAGATACCCACATTCAGTGCTTCTCTACAATTCACAGTTGTTTCTACTTTCCCAGCCCAGGCTGTACAGGTTACAGAGGAAACCGAGGTTAGCGTGAAGAGTGAGCCTGTTACGGGTGAGTTAGCCATCCCGCGTATCACATATGAAGATATTGGTGATCTAGAGGAGGCTAAGCAGAAGATAAGGGAGATGGTCGAGCTTCCATTACGCCACCCCGAGTTGTTTAAACACCTGGGAATCGACCCGCCGAAGGGAGTTCTCTTCTACGGTCCTCCAGGAACTGGTAAGACTTTACTAGCGAAAGCGGTTGCAAACGAGACAGGCGCTTATTTTACGGCTATAAATGGCCCCGAAATTATGAGTAAGTTCTACGGGGAGAGCGAGCAGAGGTTGCGTGAGATCTTCGAGGAGGCAACTAAGAACGCTCCCGCTATAATATTTATTGACGAGATAGATGCCATAGCTCCTAAGCGGGAAGAGGTTACAGGTGAAGTTGAGAAGAGAGTGGTAGCACAGCTCTTAGCCTTAATGGACGGCTTAAAGGAAAGAGGACAAGTAGTAGTTATAGCGGCTACTAACAGGCCAGACGATATAGACCCTGCTCTGCGCAGACCGGGAAGGTTTGACAGGGAGATAGCATTTTCGGTGCCGGACAAAAGAGCTCGAAGAGAGATTCTTCAAGTTCACACGAGAAACATGCCACTCGCAGAGGATGTTAATCTGGATGACCTGGCTGAGATAACGCATGGTTTTACGGGGGCGGATTTAGCTGCCCTTTGTCGGGAAGCAGCTATGAGGTCTCTGAGAAGGGTCCTGCCAAAAATAGAAATTGAAAGTGAGAAGATACCCGCAGAGATACTGAACGAGTTAAAGGTTACAAGGCAGGATTTCATGGATGCTTTAAAGGAGGTTCAGCCGAGTGCTCTGCGCGAGGTATACATAGAGGTGCCGGAGGTTCACTGGAGCGACGTCGGAGGACTGGAGGAAGTCAAGCAACAACTTCGAGAAGCTGTAGAATGGCCGCTTAAACACCCAGAGTATTTCAGGGAGATGGGTATTGATCCTCCTAAGGGTATTTTGCTTTATGGTCCTCCGGGGACTGGTAAGACCTTATTGGCTAAAGCTGTTGCCACGGAGAGCGAGGCAAATTTCATCGGGGTGAAAGGGCCAGAGGTTCTTAGCAAATGGGTTGGAGAGAGCGAGAGGGCGATAAGGGAGATATTCAGGAAAGCTAGGCAAGCAGCGCCATGCATAATTTTCTTCGACGAGATTGATTCTATAGTTCCTCGGAGGGGTCAAAGATACGACGCTGGAGTAACTGATAGAATCGTAAACCAGCTTCTTACTGAGATGGATGGTCTTGAGCGTCTTGAGGGTGTGGTTGTTATTGCTGCTACTAATAGGCCTGATATTATTGATCCTGCTCTTCTGAGGCCGGGGAGGTTTGACAGGCTTATCTATGTACCGCCGCCAGAC
>JBEULP010000048.1:0-3036 GCA_041287245.1 Infirmifilum sp.
AGAGGGTAAAGCCTTGGAAAGTCGAGGGGGTTCGGGACTACAAAAAACTTAACCGGATCGAGCTCCCAAATCTTTTGGGAGCTCGATTGGAGTGCCTGCGCGCTTGGTCCTCATTTCTGCTCTGGCGCGCGCGGCTGGCTACGGAGCCGCACCTCAGTTCTCTCCGCGCGCGGATAGTCTCCACGCTACTTGACCTTAAGATCGGCTTGGCGAGAGCTCTAAGGGGAAGGCATTATCCATTCACTCTACTCGATCAGAGGGTTATCAAGGCCTTCGAGCGTAGAGCCGGGGGTCGTCTCCCCCAGCCAACCCCGATACAGGTCCTGGCGATACCGAAGGTGCTGAAGGGTGATAACGTGCTGATCGTCGCTCCCACGGGCTCGGGGAAGACCGAGGCAGCCGTTCTGCCCGTATTACACAGGCTCGTAGTGGAGAAGGATGCCGCCAAACGGAGCGGGAAATCGTGGCCCTATGGCGTGCACGCCCTGTACATCACGCCGCTGAGAGCCCTCTGCACCGATATTGCTAAAAGGCTCGAGAGGTATGTCATGGACGTTTTCGAGGGTTTTTATTATTACGCCGGTGCGTGGCACACCGACGTCGAGTCCGAGGAGAAAAAAGTAATGAGAGAGAGGCCTCCTCTCGTGCTGGTGACGACGCCCGAGTCCCTCGAGTCGATGCTCGATAGGAACGATCCGTTCCTGAAGCACTTAGCGCACTTAAAGTACGTGATCGTGGACGAGGTTCACGAACTGGCGGAGACCAAGCGGGGGCACCAACTGCTCATCTTGCTGGAGCGCCTGAAGCTATCGCTGGGCATAAAGAGGTTACAGCGCATCCTGATCTCGGCCACCACGGCCAACCCCAAGCGCATAGCGAGGCTCTTCGGGGGGTCGGACGGTCGCGTGAAGGTGGTGTCCTACCCGAGGATTAGGGGGATTGCCGTAGAGCTAGCGTTCAACCCGCGCGTAGACGAGAAGGAGGTGGCAGAGCTGCTCATTAAGCACGTGGACAGGGGGGCACTAATTTTCGTGAACACAAGGGCGGAGGCTGAGGGGCTCCACGCAGCCCTGGACAGCCTAAAAGCAAGGGATATTGGGGTCCACCACAGCGCTGTTGCCAGCGAAGAAAAGAGGAGAATAGAGGAGGAGTTCAAGAGGGGGAGGCTCAGGGCAGTCGTCTGCACAAGGACGCTAGAGCTCGGAATCGACATCGGCATGGTCGAGAAGGTCGTGCAACTCGGCTCGCCCTCGCTCCCAGAAGCGCTCGCCCAGCGGCTGGGGAGGAGCCAGCACAAACCTGGGAGGAGGGCTCAGGGGGTGGTGCTTTGCCTCAGCGACAAAGACCTCGTGGAGGTGCTCGCCCTCGCCAGCATGCTCGGAAGGGGGGCGCTGGCCTCTGAGCTCAAGCAACCGCTGTACCTCGACGTAGTTGCGCGCACGATCGTCGCCACTGCCTTCCGGGCGGGGAAGACGAACTCCGATGCACACGTTGAAGAAGTGCTCCGGGCGCTCAAGCTGGCGGCCCCCTACAGGGAGCTGGGCGAAGAAGAGCTCAAGGTGGTGCTCGAAGTTCTGCTCAGCCAGCGTGTTGTGGAGCTAGAGAACGGCCGGATAAGGTTGGGGCCTGGCTTCGAGCATGTATGGGGTCGCCGACTCCGCAAACGCCCCGAGGAAGGGAAAACCGATGTGCAAAAGCTCTACTCCCCCAGCTTCTTCTCCTTCATCCCCGAGAGGGAGTACTTGTACGTCGTAAGCGGGAGGAGGAAAATCGGGGAAATCGACCCAGTTAACCTGAGATATGTACGAAAGGGCAGCGTGATACGGCTCGCAGGTAGGAGCTGGAGAGTCGTCCGAATCGCGGGGCGCACCGTGTACGTCAAGCCCGAGGAGGAGGCCAGGTTCTCCATACCGGTGTGGAGAGGCGGCTACGTTATGACGCCGCGAGCGGTCAGCGTGGAGATGTACAGGCTGATCTCGAAGCTCGCAAGGCGCTACGGCATGGGAGAGCCGAGCTCCGTCTTTCGCCTTGGCGAGGCGGAGGTGCAGCTCCATGAGCAGGCACGGGGGAGGCTGGGAGACCTCCTACGAGAGCTTAGTGGCAGCGGGCTACCCGTGCCGGGTCCTGGGCTCATGATCATTGAGAGGCTAGCAAGGAGCGAGGCGACTCTGAAGAACTTCATACCCAAGAGACGCAATGAGCCGAGGTTCGGCGCTACGGTGCTTCTCTACCCATTCGGCGAGCGGGTGGCCGCAACGCTAGCTGCAGCGCTGTGGAGCACCAAGAAGGTCTGGAGAGTCATACCCGAGGGCTACGGCATATTTCTCGAGCACGACCACGGCTTCGACCCGCTCCGGTACATGGTGCAACTCAGCGAGGAGGAGCTCCGGAGGAGCATCAGTAGCTCCACGAACCCCTACGTCGTCGCGATGGCATACGAGGTGAGAAAGAGCTTCGGCTTCAAGAAGCTAGGCGACGCCCTCAAGTCGCGGCTGGTCCTCGACGAGAGTGCGAGGCAGGCTACCGCGAGGTTCTACGACGTGGAAGGCGTGCTCCAGCTGTTGCTGTGGCTCCGGCACGGCTGCGTGAAAACACTTGTCAGAGAGGTGAAAGAGCCAGGCGAGCTGCACCCCCTCACACGCCGCCTCTTCCAGGTCGCCGAGAAGTACCTCGAGAAGCGCGACTCCAACACCACCGGCGGGCCTCAGCAGGCCCCCTAGCCAGCGGCATTGAAGTTTGCACGAACAGAGGGCGTGGCCACAGCGTGTGACGCGGAGCAGGTAGCCACCAGGAGTTCCCGCCTTCACTCGGGGCTAACAAGTCCTTGCCGAAGGGGAGCCCCCAGCACCCCCCGCAAATCGATAACTCCGCCAAGCTCCTCGGATCTGCCGGGATAGGAGTGCCATCTGGAGCAAGGCCTCGGAAGCCCCGCGCAACGATAGCCGAAGCGCCTCACCTGAGCGCGTTCAGTCTCTCATACCTCTCTCTGCACTTAGAGCATCTGGACAGCAGATCTCTGAGACTCTTCTCTCTATC
>JBEULP010000049.1:0-8578 GCA_041287245.1 Infirmifilum sp.
GGGGGGTTCGGCTAGCCGCTGTAGTGCTTAGCCATCTCCTCGTTGCCGGGGAGCCTGAGGATCTCGTCCCACGCTGCCTCGGCTTGCTTATCGCTCCTGGTACGGGGGTCGAGCATGAGCCAGTCGATTAGTACTTGCCTCCCGCCCTCGAGGAACGCCTCTATAGCCATCTCGGCCCTCAGCATTCTCGGCCATAGCACCAGCCTGAGGATCCTGCCGGGGAGCCTAAGCCCCTGGGGGCGTCTGACGCCGCCCGCGCCCACCTCCGCGGGGACCTCGACGGCGACGTTGTCGGGGAGCCCGTCGATCGCGCCCTTGTTTAGGACGTTTACCTGGTAGGTGGCTGGCGCGTCGTCCGCGATGGAGCGGATGAGTGGGACGATGCTCTCGTCGGTTCTCCCCTTGGGGAACATTGGGGCCAGCGGCTGGCCCGACTTTACAGCTTCGGCGAGCTCTTCGAGCCAGGCCTCGCCGTGGGTGAGGTAGATGCGCCACCCGACCTCGCTGTCGGGGCCCCCCGTGGGCCCGTACCAGCGCTGCTTAGTCTCGAGGTTCCAGTGGTACTTCCAAGTTCCGCCTCTAACGGTGTCCCCTACGGGGAAGAGCCCGTAGCTCCTGTACATGTCTACCGCGGCGGGCGACATCTGGATGTCGAAGGGGTTGACCTGCTCCTTGCGCCACCTCTCCCAGTACTTCTCGGAGTCTCGCTCGATCCAGCGGTCGATCAGCGGGTACGCGTCCTCGCCGTCGTAGCGGAGCCTGGTGAGCCAGATGACGTGGTTGAAGCCTATGGCCTCGAACTCCACCCGCGAGGGGTCGAGGCCGAGGGTTGTGGCGATCTCCTTGTAGCCGAGGTGGCCGTGGCAGAGACCGATGACTTTTAGCCTGGTCTCCCGCGAGAGGAGGGTGGTGAGCTCGAAGACGGGGTTCGCGATCTGGATGAGCCAGGCGTCGGGGGCGAGCTCCTCGACGTCCCGGGCTATCTCCAGCGCGAGCCTCCACTGGTAGTAGCCCCATATGGTGTGGTAGTCTGAGACCATGTTCCACTCGGTGCTGTTCACACCCCTGTAGTAGCCGTGCTTCTCGGAGGCTGCGCGCATCTGCTCGTAGTAGTGGTGTCCGCCGTGCATCGCCGCGTTGACCACGAAGTCCGCGTCCCGAACCGCCTCCCTGCGATCCATGGTTGTTGTGAACTTGTACTCGGCGCCAAGCTCATCGGCGTACCTGTCCGCGAAGGCCTTGGCTAGCCTCAGCCTCTCCTCATTAATGTCCATCAGGTGGACCTCGCTCCCGTATAGCTCCGGGGTGTGTAGGAGGTCGTGGACGAGCTTCGAGCTCCAAGCCACGCTACCAGCGCCAACCACGGCTATCTTAACCCTAGCCACGCTCCGAGGACTCTTGCGCGGTTTATTAGCTTAGCGGTGACAAAACGAGGCAAGCCTCGCCCCTTTAGGGCGGGGAGGAAGTCAGTACCTTCACACGACCAGCACCAGCGAGCGCCCTTAAAGCCCGCGCAGGGTTGCGCGCCTAGTCAGCGCCGAGCAGCCACTTCCACAAGGGGGTGAAGCGCACGCGCAAGCCGTCGAGCTCCTCGTAGCCCTCGTAGTCCCAGGTGATGACGACGGCGTCGCTGCAGCCGAGCTCTCGGGAGGCCTTGGCGAGTGCGGCGAGCTCCCTGCTCCTCAGCTCGCCGCGGCTCCGCGCGTAGGTGACCTGCACGAGCTGAGCCGCGCGGAGGCCCTGCACGACTACGAAGTCGACCTCGGCGCCCTCCCTTCTCCCGTACTCCCGCCAGTGCCTCAGCTCCACGCCCCTCCTGAAGAGCTCGACGGCAACGGCGTTCTCCATCAGCCTGCCCATGCTCTCAGCAGCTTCGGGGGCGATGAGAGTCGCTACGCCCGTGTCCGCGATGTAGACCTTTCGGGGGTACTGGCGCCTGTTTCTAACCGAGTAGGAGTGTATCTCGGATAGGAGGATCAAGTAGGCTTGCTGGGCGCAGGCGACGCACTTGAGGATGGTGCTCTTGGAGTGCGGGAGCCCGATCGTCCTGAGGTAGTTGCTGAGCCGAGAGGCGCTGAAGTAGCCTGCGAAGCTCGAGATCAGGGAGCGCAGGACTACGTCGAGGAGCTCTGGATCCAGCTTGCACCTCTCGACGAGGTCCCTGTAGAATATTGCCTCGTAGTGCGAGCGCAGGATGCGGATCCGCTCGTCGGGATCCTTGACGAGCACAACGCGGGGGAAGCCCCCGAGGCGGAGGTACTCCTCGAGCAACCCCAGCACTCTCCCCCTCTCCTCGAGGAGGCCGAGCAGCGTGGCGTCCTCCACCTCGAGTCCGCGTGCCCTTAGGAATTCCCTGAAGCTGAAGGGCAGCACCAGGTAGTCCGCGCTCCTCCCCCGGAGAGCGTCGGATATCTCGCGGCTCGATAGCTTCGAGGTCGATCCCGTGATGTACAGCCTGTACCTACCCGAGTCGTGGACGCGCCTAACCCACTTATCCCAGTCCCTCACTAGCTGAACCTCGTCCAGGAGTAGGTAGACCGGCCAGCGGGGGTCTGGGTTAAAGAGCTGGTAGTAGACCTTGAGCATGTCCTCGAGGTTCACCGCATCCAGGTGCCTGAGCCTCTCGTGCTCGAAGTTGATGTAGAGGATGTTCTCCCTCGGCACCCCAGCCCCTAGCAGCTCGGCAACCAGCTAGAAGAGCCTGTACGTCTTACCCGCCTGCCTAGGGCCGATCACCACGACAACGGAGCTCGGCTCTGTGGGTAGCTTAACCTCCCTCTCAACCAGGCTGGGCAGCTTCAGAGCCTTCCACTCAGCGAGCACCTTTCTGAAGTCCTCGTCTCGCGCCGCCAGCATCGTCTCCAAGTAGTACAACTTTGCATTAAAATAGTTTTCTTTAAGAACAACTTCGCGCCGCATCCCCAAGTCGCGGGACTGGGCCTACATCGAGAATAGACCAAAACCAATAAAGACAGCCCTCTCTGCGTTTGGATCCAGCCTTCTAAGGGGGCTTGAGCCGCATATCTATTTATATAGCTTTGAGGATACTTAAGTGTGTCCAGTAGAAAAACCAGGAAGAAGCCGGGGGGCTTCGACGACTGGCTTAACCTGAACCCGGTAAACCTGGACAAGCTGCCAGGCCTGGACGAATACATCCCCCGGGTTGACGTCCGAAAGATGCGGCCTCCAGAGGAAATAGTTCTGGAAAGTATTCAACCCAAGAGGAAAAAAGCCCGCGCTAAAAAACCAGCTAGGAGGAAGTCTGTTCCCACTTACGCGGCAACTCCCCCGAGGATAGTCCCCACCTGGGAACAGGCAACTCCCGAGCAACTTCTCTCTCAGAGCTTCAACGGCAACGAACTTCCTAGAGAGCCCGCTAGGAGTTCGGTTAGGCCAGGTGTGTTTACACGGAGCCCTATGGTTGAAAACGACGGATATAAGCCTGGTTCCAGAGATATGCGAGACCTCGACGCCTATCTTGAGGCTTACCTAAAGGAGCTCCGACGCAAGCCTTTGATAACATTACTGAAAACAGCTCTAGTAATCTGGATTCTCTTTACACTTATTCAATGGTACGCTTCCCTTCTAGCCCCAACGCTTCCGAGCAGATGACACTGCGATGACTTCCACGCATTCAAAGTCCCATGCTGATGCACTGGGCAGTATATGTTTCGTGTTCAAGGTAGAATTTTATCGCAGTCAACTAGGTCTTTAACCCTCCTGAAATACCACTTTGACTCTTCCTCATCCGCTAGGTGGAATTGAAAAGGGTGATATAAAGGCAGGTTTAGCACTTCCTCCAGCTCGGTTTTCAGCCTAGCCCTTTCTAGGTTACTTTCCGGAACCTTACTTGAGACTATGAGTATGTCTACGTCGCTTCCGCCGACGGCTTCACCTCTAACCACGCTTCCAAAAACGTATACCTTCGCGTCGGGGAGCAGACTCCTAACTGCTTTCACTATCAGGGGGATGTAGCTCTTCCACTCTCTCACCATTCTAGACCTTTCAACTAGAATATCAACGTACGTCTCCATAATTAAGAACCTTCCTTGCCAGGCTTAATAACTTTTCAGCCTCATCCCTCGTGAACTCCCTAGGCAGATATCTTGAAGAAATATACGCATCCTCCATCAGACGCACCACCGCTACGTTGTCCTCGAAAAGTTTCACCAGCTCCCTATACTTCTCTAATCTACGTAAAATAGAGATCGGGCTTGATAGGGAGTGTGTATGCGGATAGTCTCCAACCTCCCCTAGTAGGAGAGAGTTCAAGTACAACTGAACAGCCTGTTCCGAGAGAAAAGCCGCCAAATCGTAATCCCCCGAGCCAAGACTATCCATAGCCCTGTTATAGAAAGCCCAAGCCCTCCTTCTCAATATTCTAACTTCATCGATATGAGGCATACTAATAAGGGAGCAGATTAGTATTTAAGTCACACCTCTACGAGAAGCAAGACCCGGGTTCGGTAGCACTAAGCTAGAAGGCGAAAGCTTTTTGGGGTTGTTTCTCCAAGAGGTTACATATGCGTTTGTCTACTGTGCGAATGGGCATCTCTCCCGTTATAGCTACAGTTATACTTACAGGTATAATGTTAACGATAATCAGCGTAGCCATATACTATTCCACGTCGCTCATAGACTTGAACCGACAGACCATGGAGTACCAGAACGCCAAGGACCTCCTCACCTACGCCGCCACAGTCTTAGAGCAAGTCGCCTTCGGCACAGGAGGATCCCGCTACGTCAGGTTCAGCCTCACCAGCACAGGCGTAAACTTCGAGAACCAGAGCATGTTCTTGAGGATCCAGATAGCCCCCCTGGGGGGCATGGGCGGCTCCTCACCTCCAATATCCATCCCGCTTGAAAGAATAAGCATAAGGGGCGGCCCCCTCGTCACCACCGTTGCAAGGCTACTCTACCCCGAGACCGGCTCTCTAGATACGGAGCTCTCAAAACTCGTGGTAGGCGCAGGCGAACCTCTAGTTATAGTCTACGAAAACTTCTCGGGCGCCTCTTTCTCATACCTCGAGCCTAGGAGGGCACGCATCGTCTACAACGGCGCCTTCAACGTAACTGAGAATTCAATGGGGGTTGACTGCGACGGGGACGGGCAGGTCACCACCCTGCTGAAGTGTAAAGTAAACTATTTTATGATTCAGGTCGTACAGCTCGTACCTGGACAAGTCGGCGGTTCCGGCACAATACCAGTCGTCTTCAGGAACGTTGGAGGAGAGGTTTACAACTACACTTTTAACTCCGCTAACGTCCAGGTCACCGCTTCACTCGTAGACGTTAACAACCGCGTGCTCTCCTCCCAGACGTTTAAAACGTCAGCCCCGCCGGCTAACTTCTGCGTCGTTGTAGTAAAAATCTCAAAAATCCAGGTAAGCACGGGGTGATGAAGTGCCGGATCCCGTCATCTCGCACCTTATAGGAACTGTTACACTCCTCGGCGTAGCTTTGATAATAACCGCGGCTTTCACCTACGTTGAATACAGCAACTACATGTCCAGCCTAAACCTGATGCTCGCCGAGGTGGCAGAGTCGGCCGGCCGGGAGATCGTAGAAGCCGTCTCTGTCTACACGCTCGGCGGGTCCGGCGCTAGCTACATGCTCATGACCCTGCCCTCTACACTCGGCGGGCAGCCTTACCTCGTACACATTTCCGGTGGTGGCGACAACATCCTCCAGGTCACGGCAAAGCTACAGGTATACCAGCAGGTTAAGGTAGTAGTTATGCCTAACTTCGGCCGCTACCCTGTGAGGGCGGTCAACGGGACAGTTCCGAGGGAGAGTTTCTCAGGCATGCTTAACTTCAGCGTCTCGGACACGTTGCTCATACCGCAGCCCGAAGGCTACGTCCCTGGGATTGTTATCTACCGTAGCGCAGACGCGGACTGCAGGGTGCCCTCCTTCGACCCAGTCAGATGGAAGGCTATCTGCGTAGGCCTAGCAGCGATACCCGCGAAAAATATTTAATGCTCGCGACCCTACTTCTTTACAAGACCATAATGCACGCGCAGCTGGAGTATATAGCCGTTGGGCTTCTCGTGCTGACAATAATAATCTCGTTCAACCAGGTAATAGGCACCCTTACACAGCGGCTCGAACCCGTACGTGAGGAACAGCTCTACACCGTTGCTGAGAGAGTCATGGACAAGATTGTCCTAACACCCGGCTACCCCGAGGACTGGGGCACGAACATCTTAGTCACCCCTGACACTTTGAAGGACTTCGGCCTAGCACTCTCAGGGTCGCGCACCCCCTACATCCTCGACCCGGACAAGGTGATGCGCCTTGCAAACCTCACAACCCTGCCCAACCCCCTTCTGCTCAACTCCTCGAGGCTGGCAGACATACTAGCGCTATCAAGAGACTACGGCTTCCGCCTGGTCATGAGGCCCGCCCTCAACATCGGAATAGAGGTTGCGCAGTGGTACCAGGCTAAAAACAAACTTTACTACCCCGCGACCCTCAAGGTGAACCTAACCAACTACTATGGCATGGGTGTACCCAACGCTAACATAACAGTAATGTACGCTATAGTGCGCGTAAGCCCAGGCAACGAGAAGCAGGGGCAGGTGGAAGAGAGAACCATCTTCGTAAGGGGGGGCTTGACAAACGCCGTCGGCGTCTGCTATATCGACTTCACAAGCGACCTGCAGTCCTACTTCAGCTCACCGGGAAGCACATCGGATAAGTGGTACTTCCCGATAATCATCGCCCACGCGAACTGGCAGGGCTATACTAGCGTCGCGGGGTACGCACCGACGGGCGATAAGAGCCCGAGCGTGGAGGCATACATAATCGGGAACTACCTGTTCGTCAACAGGACCGTGGAGGTCGTGGAAATCATCAGGGGGCAAGGGAATGCAAACTCTGGGGCTGTCCACGTTAAGGACGACCTGCTCCAAGCCGTCCCTATCTACGGCGACCTTCTCAACTTCACGAGCGTCCAGTGGTGTAGGGACTCATCGGGGAACTTCCGCAACGACAACCCGCTCTGCAACGTGGCTGGCAGTGTCTTGCCCTCGGCGAGACAGTGGTACCTCATAGGCTATATAAGCTACGTCGAGCCGCTGTCGAGCTATGTGTTTGTGTTCGCGAAGTGGAGAGGAAACCCCGTGGCGATTGTGGTGAACAGGATCCCCGTCATAGACATCAGCTTCGGCGGGGGGAACGCGAGGCCAGCTAACTCGGTCACCCTTCGGAGGCTAGCCACCCTCTACACCTACCCCTACGTTGTCGAGCTGACGATATGGCGCAAGGTCGAGGGGTACCCGTGAGGCGTTCTGCGCAGGTACGCGTGGTGGAGGTAGTCCTAGCAGTCTTCATGACTGTAGCGGTATTGCTCATGGTCATGGCGTTTACACGCCCATTCGGGAGCACCCAGATACGAGAGACCAGCGACCTACGGCGCCTCGCATACAACGTACTAAGCACGATGGGCCAGTCCGGGGTCTTCGAGAACACCCTCTCAGACAGGGTGTGGGCAACGATCGACTCGAAAGGTGTTTGGGCGCCTACAAGCCAGAGGATCCCAGACCTTGAGCTCTTCCTCTCGATGAGCCTCCCCCCGGGGCTCCTGTACCGCATGGACATCTACCTCCTCAACACCTCCAGCAGCTCACCGCAGGTAATTTACCTTGGAAGCGCTTCTAACTACGACGCCTCCCATGTCTCCCTAGCGGAGGCCGAGCCGGTGACGTACCTCTACACGGTCACAGGGGCTAAACGGCTCTCCTATGCGGACACCTTCAGCTACACAAGCCTACCCGCATACATATCTACTCTCACGAAAGGCAGCCCAAACACGCAGGTTTTTCCGAGCCAGGGTGGTCTCCGGACAGAGGTAGACGCTCTCAGCGACACCCAACCAGGCTACTCGGCAGCGGTCTACAACTTCCTCTCAGCCTTCGGGTTAGTACCGGCGGCGGGTTTTACCTTCAACGTTACAGGCTCGTACACAAAAGACAGTATAGACAGGCAGAACAACGTTGCCTATGTCGACGTGGGTGTAGACACAAACTGGGACGGCATAGTAGACACGGAGTACATATTCTACCGCTACGACATCGCCACGAATGAAAAAGGCTCTATCTTGTCCCTCTTCGTGACCCCCGGAACAGTTATATGTAGCGTCGGCAGCAGCGGCTCCTGCTCAACCTCGAACCCGAGCTTCAAGGTCTACAACCTTGGCCCCATGATCAGCGGAGCCAATATTTGGAGCTCGGCTTTGCCCTATACGAGGGGACGCATCCTAAAAGTAGCCTTCGCAGTCGTCGACGCGGCTTACGCCGAGGGGGCTGGGCAATCTGGAGATTTCTGGGTAGACTGGAAAAACTTCCAGGCGAGCTGGGGCTTTGAATATATACGCGGCTCACCGCTCCTGGTGCAGCTTACAATAGGGTACTCGGGGTGAAGGTGGCTTGATGATGAGACGCAAGGGCCAGATGGTCGTCGCCGCTGTCCTCATGATCGGCCTTATGGTGATGGCTATACTGGCGACGGTCTACGAGGCGCACTCCCTATTCCTCAGGACTAGAAGCCTCGTCGTAAGGGAGGTCGTGGGGGCTAT
>JBEULP010000050.1:0-5364 GCA_041287245.1 Infirmifilum sp.
GGACCCTTTATACGGGTTTTCAACGTACTCTACCAGTGTTACGTTGCCGTTGCTCACCTCGTAGACTGCGAACCCTGGGGCGCGGCCGAAATGCGGCGATAGAAACATCTTTTCTTCTACTTTTACTACTGGAACCAGCACGCGCATAACTCTTGGACTGATTGCTTCTTATTTAAAACTTTCCTTAACGATAGTAGCCGAAAAGACTCATCGTTTTCTTCAAAAACCTAGAACCTTAAAGCCTTTTCTGGCGAAAAAATTCTCATATATACTGGTTGTAAGAAAAATAGTAGCCAGGTAATTCATCTAGGTATTGCGAACATTAACTCCTCTATTAGCTTGACTTTGACCTTAGAACCCGTATCAAGGCGTATATCTGGAGGTGTGCGGAGCCTTAAGTTATGTCCACAGAAATCCAAAATGTACATTGAGTGATCCCCCAAGTAGGATCCTGCAGAAATGCTTAGCTCAAAGACATTTGTACGGTCACCGGGTCCAGCTATTCTCGTGTGTTCAGGCCTCACGACCACTAGAACAGAGCTACCTTTCGAAACCTTCTCGAGATTCGTTCTTACAATTAGTTGCTCCTCACAGCCCTCGACGCTAACGCTTACAAGTTGTTTTTGACTATCGTATATATCGAGGACTTTCGCGGGGATAAGGGAAGTCACACCTAGGAACTCAGCTACAAACTGGCTTGCCGGGCTATTATAAATATCCTCGGGCCTTCCGAGCTGTTCAATCCTGCCCTTGTTCATAACAGCTATACGATCACATATAGCGAAGGCTTCAGCTTGGTCATGTGTAACGTATACCGCTGTTACACCGAGTTCTCGTTGGAGCTTACGTAGCTCGAAACGTACCTGTTCACGGAGCTTGGCGTCGAGGTTGCTTAAAGGTTCATCGAACAGGAGAGCTCGAGGTTCTATGACGATTGCTCTCGCAACAGAAACACGTTGCTGCTGCCCCCCGCTCAGCTGATAGGGGTATCTCTCAAGTAATTCTTCTATCCGTAGAAGCTCTGCTGCCCACTTTACTTTCTTCCTTATCTCCTCCTCTGGAACCTTCTTCAAACGCAGACCAAATGCTATATTCTCAAAGACCGTGAGATGCGGAAATAGGGCCCAGCTCTGGAAAACCATTCCCAGACCCCTCTTCTCTGGTGGAACTAGAGTCATGTCATTTCCATCGAACAGTACTTTTCCCTTGTCGGGCTCCGTTAGACCCGCTATTATTCTCAAAGTTGTAGTCTTTCCGCTGCCCGAGGGACCTAGCAACCCGAAAAACTCGCCATCCTCGATTTCAAGGTAAGGTATATCAGCAGCTACAACTTTCCCCTTGTGATACCCTTTATATATATCTACTAGTTCTATCTTCACCATCTACTTTCCACCTCCCGCGAGAGCAATTGATACGCGTAAATATTTTTCAGATAAAAACCCAGCGGTTACGCTTGGAACAAGGATGAATAAACTAACAGTTGCCGCCCTAGGGGGAGAGATCGCGTAGCCTCTTATCAACTCGTATACAACCAGTGTTAGGGTTTTTACGTATGGAGCGCCGAGTAAAAGCGTCATTACAAACTCGTTTAGAGATATCGCCATCGAGAAGATGAAAGCGGCAAGTATTCCTCTCCACGTTATAGGCAGATAGACACGTAGGATAGCTTCGATTCTGCTAGCACCGAAAATCCGAGCCGCGTCTTCTAGATCCCTGGGAACTTGCATAAACGAGGCTGTGATACTTCTAAGTGAGAATGGAATAGCGAAATACATATGGGCCGGAATTAGAGCCAGCAGGTTGCCGTTAAGGCCTAAGAAGGTATAAAGTATCAACAACCCCGAGCCGACTACAACGGCTGGTAGAGACATGGTGAGGTTGACGATTGTTTCAGTGAATATTGCAAGCCTATGACGTTCACTAGACAAGTAGTAAGCTGGAAGTATACACAATAGTATGGTAGCAATACCTGTGAGGGGAGCAAGGATATAGCTGTTGATAAATGCACTCTGGAAATAGGGATCCCTAACAATCTGGTTAATCCACCCGAATCCAATCTGCTCTGGAAAGATTTCCGTGCCAAAATACCATTTCTCAGCCAATGAATAAATGACTGCCATTGCAATTGGCAATAAGTAGAAGAACAAGAGGAACAAGAGAATGACATAATCCCAAACAGTCTTCCCAAATTTCATTTCACTCACCTCATCTGCATAACCGCGATTTTCGTAGTAAACCTGAAGAACATGTATCCCGTGATTACAGCTACAATCAAGTATATGACTCCGGATGTAAAAGCAACTAAGAAGTTGTGGAAAAGGGTTACATCGTTTAATATTAAGACACTAAGATATTGAGGCCAAGAAGCTCCTAAGACAAGGGGTACGCTGACACCTGTAAAATTGTCCAGAAAAACGATCGCAGCAGAGGAAAACACTGCGTATTTCGACAAGGGTAGATAGATGCGCCTTATAATCGTCCAGGTAGACGCTCCGAGCATACGTGCTGCCTCAATTATCTCCGGGTTTATCAACGTTAATGGCCCGTATGTTAGTAGAAAAGACAATGTAAAAGTATACCATACCTTCCCGATGATTATCCCTATTCCGAGAGGGTCATTTACAAGGTAAAGGGGCTCTTTAATTACACCTAGAGTCTGTAAAACCCAGTTGAGGAAGAGGGCCAAGTAACCCTTAGGCCATAACAACGTCCACCACATAAAAGCTGCGATTAGATATGGAGTATAAATAGCGATGAGAGGAACAAACGAAAACGAGGACCACCAAGAAGGTTTCCTAATTGTAAGAAAAAGCGCCAAGAAGTAACCACCTAAAACGGCTAGAAAAGTTGCAGCAGCACTATTCCACAGTGTAAACCATAAAGACTCAATGTATCTGCTATTAGGTGCAAAGAAAGTCTTATAGCCCTCAAGTGTAAGACCACTACTCGAAATGAAAGGAGAAATTCCAAAAGAGCCTAGGATGACGAGAGCTAGAGGGGCTACAAGCATAATTGCGAGGTAGACGTAAAGCGGTAACAAATAAACCGAGATCGATGATCGAGAAAACATAAAAAACACCCTTTTAGACACCAAACTTCTATGAGACTTTTTCTTACTTCTTAGCTACCTCATCAATCCACTTCTGCATTATGTAATTCATGTATTGTGCATGTCTGAAGTAGAATGGACCGTAGTAGAACCATGCTGTGAAGTTTCCATAAGGAATGTTAACCGGCCATGCTGGTAGTGCCTTGATGTCGGCAGGAACAAGATCCCACGCCTTTGCTACGACCGGGAATGTACCCTCACTGGCTGAGATATATGCCTGTTGTTGCGGCTCTAATATCCAGTTCAGGTAGAGGAGAGCAGCTGCCTTATGAGGCGCATTAAAGGCAATAATGAAACCGTCCCACGGCTCGGGCATACCAGGTTCTGGGTAATACATGCCTACCCACTCGGGCTTTAATCTACCTTCTTGTATCTCCGCTAAAACAGTGTCGATCCACTGAGGCTCAAGCCATACTTCTCCCGCCTCGAAAAGCTGGATCGCAGCTACGTTTCCTTGCGGGTAATTTCCTGGTTGGTACATGTACTTCTCGATCGTGTTTAGATAGTCCCAGAAGTTCATTCCACTCTTACCCGGACTATAGAAGATCTGCTTGGCCCTCTGGTCACTGTACCCCGCAAAAGCAAATGTTTCATAGCCATATTCACTATATGCGAGAGCCATCAAGAACGTATGACCACTACCGCCCTTATTGGGATCACAATAAGTGAACTTACCTGGGTGCTTCTTAACCCAATCGAGGAGTTGGTCAAGACTCTTGGGTACGTCAGCATTAGGCCATGCCCCAAGAATATCCTTACGGTAAAGCATCGCAACCTGCCACCAGAAAATAGGGACATAACGGTCATCAGTGGGGTACATGTCCACGCCAAAAGCCTGCGCTAGAGCAGGGATGTTTTTGGCGTTAGGGATTACCTCTCGGAGGTTAACGTCCCATAGAACACCGTTTTCCTTTGCCATCTTAAACGGGAGAGACCATATCAATACGACGTCATACTGACCGACAGTCTTTCCAGCCTGTTTGTCGGCTATGAGGGCTTGTATCGTACCATACCAATCGCTTAAAACAACTTGGCATTGAATGCCGTACTGAGCTTGGAACTGTTGGCAGAGATGAGTGAAAACTTCCTGCTCGTGTGAACCACCAAAAATGGAGACCACAAGCTTGCCTTCTTGTTTCGCCATTTGTTCGATCTGAGACCAATTATAGGCGTAAACGGTTTTTTCATTAAAAGGAAGACTTGTAACTTCTGGGGATACTGCTTTAGGTGCTGAAGGTGCTGTGAAATATCCTATTACATAGCCCACGAGAATGCCTATGATGGTCAGGACGGCCATTATCAGCTTAAGGTTTTTTTGAGCCGTTGCCATCGGTTTATATTTACACTCAAAGTTTTATAAACCTTTCTATCAATAGATTAAAATTAGAAACTTTAAATTGTATATAGAGAATCATAGTCACTAAATATTGATGATATTGTACCCCCGACCAATAGATAAAAAAGAGGAATTTAGACGAGAATACTCTTCCCTTTGTCCCCCCGGAATCTAAAAATACCTAGATAGGATTAGATTGAGTTCGGGGGATATTAGATGGCGCGTATACAACTCGAGAGTGTTTTCTGGTACATCGTTAGCTTTATGGTATTGCTCGTGTTTGTAGCCCTAGCTTTTGCAGCGTTGCTAATTCCAAGAATCGATGAACATTTTTTGGACATGAGTAGTTGGCGGCAGTTGTATGCTCTTGTAACGGCAATTCTTATGGTACTTGTGTTACACGAGGGGGTTCACGCTCTTGTGGCTAAGGCACTTGGGGGTGGGCGTGTTGGACTGGGCGTGGCTAGGGTTAAGTGGCTTCCTATTGGATTGTACGTGCGAATCGAAAAACCGTTGCCGGCGTGGAAGTGGATGTTGATCGCTCTTTCACCCCTGTTACTGTCGGTGTACTTTCTTTGGTCGGCTATGAGCGGCGGTTGGGCTGGAGCTGTTATGTGGCTGGCATATATAATCAACACGATGGGATGTTCGGGCGATATTGTCTTAACGATTCTCGTAGTATCATCCGGTATGAAATCATTGGTGGCTGATAGAGGAAATGCGCTGGAGATACAAGATAGTAATCCAAGGTGGTGGGCGGTCGCCCTGCTTGACGCAACTCTAGCTTTTCTTTTAAGTGGTCTAATAGTTGGAACAAGCTCGCTCTTACTAGCCGTAGCCACTATGAAGGATGTTTCCCTAGCATGGTTGCCCCTCGTCAAGTTAAAGGCAGGTTCTATCGGGGAATCTCGTTTCTTCA
>JBEULP010000051.1:0-2757 GCA_041287245.1 Infirmifilum sp.
CGCTATGAAAAGCAGCTGAGCCCCGAAGCAGATCCCTAGGAAGGTCTTCTCGTTCTCGATAGCGAACCTTGCCGCCTGGATCATGCCCTCCACCCCCCTGGACCCGAAGCCGGGTGTCAGCAGCACCCCATCGGCCCTCGCCAACTCGCTTTCGGCGAGGGCAGGGTCGTTCTCGAACATCTCTGCGTCGATGTACCTTATCTTCACGCCGAGCCCTGCGTGAGCGGCCGCGTGTCGCAGCGCTTCGTCTATGCTGATGTAGCTATCGTGTATCATCGTGTACTTGCCTGGCATCGCCACCGTGATGTAGTCGTGAGGGTGCTTGTAGAGCGACACCGCTCTCTCCCACTCTTCAACAGCCGAGGGGTCGCACTCAGCCTTCTCCAGTTTCAGCAGCTTAACTAGGTAGCTCCCCAACCCCTGCCTCTCGAATATCAGAGGAAGTTCGTACACTACATCGAGGTCTGGGTCGGAGATCACCGCCTCCACGGGCACGTTGCAGAACAGGCTGATCTTCCTCCTCACGTCTTCCGTCAAGTAACTGTCCGAGCGGCCGATTATGACGTCCGGTTGCAGTCCCATGCTCTGCAGTTCTCTAACGCTGTGCTGGGTTGGCTTCGTCTTCTGCTGACCCACCGTCCTCAGGAACGGCACTAGCGTGACGTGAACGAGCGCGGTGTAATTCGGCGGTAACTCTAGCCTGAACTGCCTGATCGCTTCAAGGTAGGGCATAGCTTCGATGTCGCCAACTGTGCCCCCCACTTCCACTATCAGGACGTCGGGGTGGCTCCTCTCCGCCACCATCTTGATCCTCCGCTTGATCTCGTCCGTGATGTGGGGTATGACCTGGATAGTCTTCCCCAGGTACTCTCCCGTGCGCTCGCGAAGGATGACGGTGAGGTAGATCTGCCCCGATGTGATGTTATTAGAGGGGTGCATGTTAATGTCGAGGAACCTCTCGTAAGTGCCAAAGTCCTGGTCGATCTCTGCTATCGTGAACCTGTAGCCGGGCACCGGTTCGAAGCACCACGCTTCCTCACAAACGAAGACTTCGCCGTGCTCTATTGGGTTGAGAGTACCGGGATCGACGTTGAGGTAGGGGTCGATCTTTATCATATCAACCTTGTACCCTCTGAATTGGAATAGCTTCGCTATTGAGGCTGAGACAACCCCCTTACCTATGCCACTAAGAACGCCTCCCGTAACGAAAACGTACCTCGTGTGCAGCTCCACGCTTAATCGCCCCGAACGAGGTTTTTGACGAACTCCCTCAGCATGTAGATATCGCGCACGAAGACAAATTCGTTCTCAGAGTGCACGTTGCACTCCGCACGAATGGCGCCGAAGGCAACAACCGGTACGCCAACCGCATCGAAGAACGTCCCGTCGTTGCCGCCCAGCTCGGCCGCGGTAGTTATTGGCCCCCTCAGGCCTACCGCCCTGTAAGCTTCCTCCGCAGCCCTTAGGGCCTCTCGAACGAAGCTCTCGTCCTTCGAGAACCAACCCCTTTGGCCCCACGCACTAACGTACATCCAGCCCTAGCTCGGCGGCCGCAGCCGATACATGGGAGTAGAACTCGTTAAGCGCCTCGCTGAGGTCCTCCTCCGGAAGTAATCGAATATCAAACCCCAACATAGCCTCCCCAGGTATCCTGTTGTGCTTCTCTGGCTCCCCCGGCGCCAGTTTGAAGATCGTGAGGCTGAAGCGGCCCCACACCTTCGGCACAGGGGAGCCAGGCGGTGAGTTGAAGCGGGAGAGCTTAGCCGCCCGGCGGGGCTTGTAGTTCTCCAGCAGCCTGTGAGCTAGCTTCACTGCTCCCTCCACTGGGTTCACGGCTTTGTGGGGATAACCAGCGTGACCGGAGCGTCCGCGCACCCTTATCCAGCCGAAGGCGACGCCGCTCGCGCCCACCGAAAGGTACTCTGCTCCGGCGTCGAGTATGACAACCCTGTCCCAGCGATAGCCGCTGTCCAACATAGCCCTGACGCCCAGCCCACCCACCTCCTCATCCCCGGTCACGACGACGTACGGCTTGTACCTCATCGGGCCGCCCACCTCGGCTAGTTCAGCTAGGCCGGCCAGGCTAGCAACGATAGCCGACTTATCGTCGGCGCTTCCACGCCCATAGACCCTGTCGTTGATAACCAGCGGCTCATAGGGGTCAAAGGCTCTATCGCCGAGCCTCCAGGGCCCCTTGGCTGGAACTACGTCATAGTGGCTTACAAAAGCTAGGCTGCTACCCTTGCCGCCCGCTTCCACGATGACTGTCGGAATCCTCCCCCCTTGGGCCTCGAGTTCAACCACGTCAGCCTTCAAGCCCAGCCCCTCGGCCAGCCGTTTAACAGCTCTTGCAGCCTCCTCGTAGTTACTCCTCTTAATCTCCCCGCTTTCGGTAACTGTGACCTCGGATCTGATGCTGACTAGCTTGCGCAGCTCCTCAACGAGATCTACCTTCACGCACGAGCCTCTCGAGGCCAGCCTAAAAAGCATCTCCTTAGGAGCGCTAGGGCAGTTTTTCGGAGGCATTCGCTTCACGACTTTCGCTATTTTCTCAAGCTTCACTGAAGCGGCTTGGTGCACTGAGCGGCTTTACCCGGGAAGTACCCTGAAGCGGCCCCCAATAACCGGAATGCTTTAAACCCCCTGAAGCAGCGGGAGGCCCGGGCCGGTAGCTCAGGCTGGGAGAGCGCCCGCTTCGCAAGCTAGCCGAGCAGGCAGCCGAGATCGCGGGAGGTCCCGGGTTCAAGTCCCGGCCGG
>JBEULP010000052.1:0-3264 GCA_041287245.1 Infirmifilum sp.
GTCTTTTATTCATAAAGATTTCTCTTCGGAAACGAGCACACGCCTCTGTAGGGTTGGCCTAGGCTTGTGGAATTGGGTGGGAAGCGATGGCTAGCTAAGTAGCTTGGCTGCATTTACCGTTATCAGCAGGAGCGCTACGAGTGCGAAGATCCATTTCCGAGTTCCCACCTTCTTTAGGATGAGTGCTCCTAGCGGGGCTGCGAGCAGACCGCCGACCGTGAATGGCAGGAAGTGGTTGATGTAGACCCCCTTGAGTACGGCGAGAAATGTTGCTGCTTGCGCGGCTGTTACGAAGAACTCGGCGGCGTTTACACTGCCAATGGCAGTTCTTGGCTCTCGATCGGTGGCCAGTAGCGTCCCTGTTACGAGGGGGCCCCAGCCTCCGCCGCCGACTGCGTCGAGGAACCCGCCGAGTGCCCCTAGAAGCATGCTGTTTGCTGGAAGCTTTGCCCTAATCCCGAGCGCTCTGAGTAGGATTAGCGCACCGATCGCAAGCAGGTAGAGCTGCACGAGTTTCGTGAGCCAGGGCGTGTTGAGCACGGAGAGGACGTAGGCGCCGATTGTTGCCGCAACGACGCCTGGCACCACGAGTTTTTGGAAGAGCTCCTTGTCGAAGTTTCCCAGCTTGAAGTGGCTCAGCCCGTTCACAGCGGTGAGGAAGACCTCTGCTGTGTGGATTGTGGCGCTGCTGGTTGCCGGCGGGAGCCCCGCTGCCTGGAGGAGAGTGCTCGCTGTGACCCCGAAAGCCATGCCGAGGGTGCCGTCGACGAGCTCCGCGGCGAAGCCTGCCAGCGCGTTAAAAGCCTCGCTCATTCCACCAACTCCCTCTCCAGTAAGAGACGTAACGCCTGCTCAACGTTCTCCTGGACGCTACGGTGCTCGCTGTCGAGGACTAGGTCGGGATTTTCAGGCTCCTCGTATGTGTCACTGACCCCGGTAAAGTGGGGGATCTCACCGGAGAGCGCCTTCTTATATAGGCCCTTTGGGTCGCGCCTGATGCACTCCTCGAGGCTACACTTCACATAAACTTCTAGGAAGGGTACCTCCTCCTCGATGACCTCCTTAACCTTCCTCCTCACGTCCCTGTACGGGGAGACGAAGCTGCAGAGGACGATGACCCCGTTGCGGGCCAGCAGCCTAGCGACCCAAGCGACGCGTAGGAGGTGTTTCTCCCTCTCCTCGCGCGTGAAGCCGGCGCCCACGTTGATGGTCTGACGAACCCAGTCTCCATCAAGGATCTCGACTCTGTAACCCCTAGCTCTGAGGCGTTGCGCGAGCTCGGTGGCTACGGTGGTCTTACCGCTTGCTGGGAGACCGGTGAACCACATGACGAAGCCTTTCTCTATGAACTTCATCGGGCTCGCCCTTGGGGAAGCGAGCTTTCCTAATAAACTTTATTAAGGTGTAATTAAAGAGGGGCTTGTGGCTCCGAGGAAATACACGACCGTCTCGATCCCCGAGACTCTGTTCAGGAGGATCGAGAGGTTGATCGGGGGGACGGGCTTCAAGAGCGTCTCGGAGTTCGTCACGTTTGTGCTTAGACAGGTGGTGGCGGATATAGAGGCGGAGAGGCTTAAGAGTGAGGGGCTCACGGAAGAGGAGAGAAAGGCTATCCTTGAGCGGCTGAAGAGGCTGGGGTACCTCTAGGTGGTTTGCATGGTCGCGAGGCCGCATGGGAATAAGCTGGTTGACAGGGTGGCCAGGGGCGCTGCGAGGGAGAGGCTTCTCAAGGAGGCTCAGGAGATGCCGCGTATTGTGGTGGGCGGCATGCTTGCCTCAGACGTCGAGAACATCGCGCACGGGGTTTATAGCCCCCTCGAGGGGTTTATGACGAGGGACGAGTACTTCACGGTACTCCTCGACAAGAGGCTTCCAGACGACACGCCCTGGACGATCCCCATTGTGCTAGATGTTAGGCGCGAGGAGGTTAAAGGCGTGAAAGAGGGGGACGAGGTGTGCCTGTGGCACCAGGGGATTCCGCTTGCCGTTCTTTCAGTGGAGGACGTCTACACGTGGAACAAGGAGGAGTTCGCGGAGCACGTGTTCGGGTACCGGGACTCAGAGCACCCAGGAGTACGACTCACATACGCGCGGGGAGAAGTGCTCATCGGTGGGAAAGTCACGCTGCTCAACGACTTGCGGGAGCCCTTCGAGAGCGTCAGGCTGTGGCCCAAGGAGACTCGCGTGCTTTTTAGCGAGAGGGGTTGGAGGCGCATAGTGGCTTTCCAGACTAGGAACGTCCCCCACCTCGGCCACGAGTACGTGCAGAAGGCCGCGCTGACGTTCGCCGACGGGCTCTTCATCAACCCCCTGGTGGGCTGGAAGAAGAAGGGGGACTATCGGGATGAGGTGATCGTTGAGGCTTACAAGGTCCTCATCGAAAGGTATTACCCCAGGGACTCCGTGGTGCTGAGCGTGTTGAGAACGAGGATGTGGTATGCGGGCCCGAGGGAGGCGATCCACCACGCGATCATGAGGAAGAACTTCGGCGCCACGCATATAATCGTGGGACGAGACCACGCAGGTGTGGGTAACTATTACGGCCCGTACGACGCTTGGAGAATCTTTGAGGAGTTCCCCGACCTTGGGATCACACCGCTCTTCATAAGGGAGGCATTCTACTGCAAGCAGTGCGGTGGTATGGCCAACGAGAAGATCTGCCCCCACCCGCCAGAGAACAGAATTTCGATCAGCGGGACAGCGATACGTGAAGCTATAAAGAGGGGTGAAAGGCCTCCGGATACCATGATGAGGCCTGAGGTCGCTGACGCGATACTGAGGCATCCAAGTCCCTTTATCGAGGTGGAGGAGCTTGGCTAGGAAGCTGTTCCTTCTCGGTTTAGACTCGCTACCCCCAAGATCCCTATACGGCGACTTAAGCGAGCACTTCGAGTACTTAAAGGGGTTAGCGGAGGATGGTAGCCATTTCGTGATGAGGAGTTGCCGTCCACCGATAACGGTTCCCGCTTGGCAAGTGATGTTCACCGGTAAGACGCCGGGTGAGCTGGGGATTTATGGGTTCCGGCACAAAGTCAGGAGCGGTTACGACGGTTATATTGTCAACAGTACGCATATTCGGGAAGAGACGCTGTGGGACTCCCTGGGCAGAGCTGGGCTAAGCGTCGGCATGTACGGAGTCCCGCCCACCTACCCCCCACGGCCCGTGAGAGGTTTCCTCGTTTCCGACTTCACAACCCCAGATCCCTCGAAGAGGTACACCTTCCCACCGTGGCTGAAGGAGGAGCTGGAGCGCGCGACTGGGGC
>JBEULP010000053.1:0-2576 GCA_041287245.1 Infirmifilum sp.
GTGGCGGAGAAGAACAGCTCGGGGTTCCTATAGAGCTCGTGGCCCTTGCCAGTGAAAGCCTCGGCCAGCGAGGGGGCCAGCTGAGCGTCAAGGGATTCATCAAGTAGATCCTTCCTAGGCTTCGCGTACCCCTTCAGCCCCATCAAAACCACCCCTCGAGCGTTTCCATACCTGTCAGGTAGCTCACCACGCGCCTGCACAGCTCCCCCTCGGGGTCGCCTCGCGGCAACAGCTTCTCGCCAGCGAAGATCTTCGCCAGACTCACCGCCTCTTCGACGTCGAGCGCATTGAGCGCGCGCAGCCCCTCGTACCGCTCCTTAAACTCCCTCGAGTCCAGCGTCAAAGCGTAGTACTCCAGCAGGTGTAGAGCGTCTACAGGGCTCCGCAGCCTGGGCCTCGCCGGATCCAACCCCCTAGCCCCCAACAGCTCAACCAGGGCGCTACGCTCAGCCTCAGCCGGCTCCAGCAGCCTGAAGCCCTCCTCCTTTTTCTCAACTATGGATGCGCCAGCGAGCCGCTTGTCGTCTAGGCCGGTGCCAATCCCCAAGATGCGGACTGTGCTACGATCCATCACCCTCCCGCGTTCACCCCTCGGAAGCAGAAGCTTCGCCAGCAGGTAGAACAGCGCCTCCTGACTCCTAACCTCCACCCCCGCCCCCGCGCCGCCAGACCAGCGCGCCACGGCACGCGCCAGCGCCCTCGCCGTAACCGGATAAACCCACTCCCTCACAAGGGCGCCTACATCCTCCACGCCAATAACCCTCTCCCTAGAGGTCACCGGGGCCAGCGCCGCGCTCAACGTCCCCACAAACAAGTCAACACCATGACGCCCAGCCCCCAGCAGCTCCACAGCCCTCTCCTCAGCCAATGCCAGCGCCTCGCGGTGCACCTCGTCCGCCAGCGCCTCTCCCGAGACGCCCAACCTCCAGACCACCACGATCGACGTGTCCAACGCAGCCTTACCTCTAGCCGTGACGCGCTGAGCCGACTCGGTGGCTACGGGGAAAGCCACCGAAACCCTGAAGCCAGCGCGCCAGCCAGCAGCTATCAGCTCCTCCCAAGCCTCCGGGTCAGTGTGGGCGTAGTAAGTCACAAGCAGGCCGCCGTCAGCCAGCCTCTCACGCATCGCGAGGAACGACCGGTGCAGCAGCTCGACGAAGTACCGCCTCGCCCCCTCCTCTTCGACCTTTCCGCCGCGGAAGAAGGAGATTCGGCCCGGGTTGAGCCCCACCTCCCGCATGGCCAGCTCCTCCCACTGCGTCGCAACCTCCCTGTAAGCGTCGCCGACCCTCCTGAAGAAGGCATCCTGTAGGAACCTGGGCGCCAGCCTCCCGTCTTCCACGTCGCTCAAAGCCCGCTTCAACCACACGTAGTAGAAGTCGCTGAGCTCGACGTAGGGCACATCATCCCTGTAAGGCGGGTCTGTAACAATCAAGTCGAACCTCTCCCCCTCAAGCTCAGATAGCCCGGTAGCATCGTCGAGAACAACCCTAACCTTACTAGGACTACCGGAAACAGCGGAGACTAAGTACTCTAGGCCCCTAACAGTACTGTTAACAGACCGAACTAACGAGCCAATAATGTCTGCAACCGGATACTCGTCAACCCAATTCCAAGTCATCGCGACACCTCTAAAGGCTAGTGTCTCACGAAGAATTTTCTGTGTAGGTTCTGTCGAGGATACCACGCTATTGTAATTAATGTGTTTTAATAACGTTATTGCTAGGTATGTTGTTGTTGCTTCCGCGTATTTTAAGGCTTTCTCCTTGTCCCAGCCCTCCGCGAGCTTCTCCTCCTCGACCTTCTTGCCGGCTTCCCTCACGAGCTTGACCAGTTTGACCAGCGTTAGGAGCTGCCGTGGGTTGAAGTGTTTATACCATTTATCAAGACCCCAAATTACTGTTTTCAGGTCGCCTCCCATCCCCCGCGAGCCGTAGGGTGGAAGGGACTCTTCCGGTATATCTGGGTCTCCCCATATCTGTCTCAGCTTTTGTAGCGCTTTCCAGAGCTTCTCGGTGTCGTGTGGGTCGCAGGGCTCGAAGGCTAGGCTTTTCCCGGCCCCATCGGCCCTAACCTTGACGAGGAGTGTTGGCCTCGCGGGGCTCTGGAGGAGCTGGTCGAGATCGATTTCGCCCTTCAGGTAGGCTTCGAGGTTGCGGTTCCAGTGCTTGAGCGCGTGTTTGACGTACCACTCGCTTTCCTCCCTTGGCTTCTCGACGCTGTGCCTCCCGGTCTTTAGGGAGATGTAGCGGATCTGGTTTCCGCAGTGTAGGCACGTCGCGGTCTCGCGCTTCGCGTCGATGTTGGGCTTCCTCACCGCGTACCTCCTTCCGTTTACCTCCACGTAGCCACTTTGCGCGTTCACCTTGGCTTTCAACTCCTTCGCGCTTCCCTGTGCCCCCGGTTGATTGTTGAGGTCGACGACCTTGATTGCGCCGTCCCAGTCCATCCAGGCGAGCCTCTGGAAGGAGCCGCTTCTCGCGCCCTCCTCCTCTTCCCCATCCTCGCCCCCCCCCCTCCTCACCCGGGCGAGCCACCAGTTTCCTATGAGGGGCGTGTACCTGCCGCAGTGGGGG
>JBEULP010000054.1:0-4678 GCA_041287245.1 Infirmifilum sp.
GGATGACACGGCTGTGCTGGTCTTTATCCTCGTGGCGTCGCTTCATCAACCACGCGAGTGCGTAGAGGAGGAAGATCTCAGTCTTGCCGCTGCCGGTGGGGGCTGCCAGAACTTGCACGCGCTTGGGCGAGGAGAGGAGCCTGCCAAGTGAGTATGCCTGATACGCATCCAGGTGCTCAACGAATTCATGTGCTATTTTGCTATACTGCTCGGTGAGCCGCTCATCGCCAAAGAATCTTCTAGCTGCGTCGCGCAGCTCTATGGCGATGGGGATAAGGTGTTGGGGTAGTGAGACGTCGCCTGGGCTTAGGCTGATTATTCTGTCATCATGGGCCGGCACACTAACGTGCTTTATGGCGAAGCGAGTGCCCAATAGGTACCTTGACGATTGGTAATGAGTGCGAATTTCAGAGCTCCTAACCAGTACATCCATATGCAAGCTTCTGTAACCTAAAACCTCGCCACTATTCCAGTCTTTAGGAAGCGGCAACAGGTACCCTCGGCGCAACAACTCCTCCACTAATTTACCTGAGTTGGGGAACTTTTTCTCGAGGTGACTCACAATCTCTTGATATTCGAGTGTGTAGCGCGGCTCCAGGATGTCATACCACTTTCCTTCTTGGACTTTCTCCCTGTGGGCGATTATAGGGGCTTCCAAATCTGTAATAATGGTATGGTAGGCTTTAACAACTTCATCATTCCCCATTAGAGAGTCTAAATAATATAACCGAGCCCGAGATTTTTATGTATTTGCTTTACATTTGAGAATATCTTCACCCAAGCTCGAGTATGAAACCTTTTCGATTCGTAAATCTTCTTTATGAGGGGGTTCTTGCTAAACTCTTCATGGAGTCTAAGGTCGGGGTGAAGAAAGGCTTCATCACCTGTGGTTTGGCTAAACTCTACAGACAATTCCCGTATTGCTTTTTTCAAATCATCTGCTCTAAGATCTTTATGTTCGAGCAATTCTGTGATAAGGGGAGGGGATAGGCACGAAATTAACTTCGAATCTCCTCTGTCGAACATTTCAAGGTAGGTTTCCCTGAACGTGCTTTCGTCAAAAAGGGTTTTCGTTTCCAGTAGGTTGACCGGCTGGTATTCTCGCGATATCTTCGACAAAGCATACCATAGCTCATTTAACGCAATCTCGAAAGTTTTACGATCGGCCACTAGCGACGGGTAAATACTCCTCTTCTGCTTCCCCCCTGATCCCAGGTTAATCTCCAGGGGCTCGCCGACCATTGACATGACCTCAGCCTCGGGCAGAAAGGTAGCCTCTTCAAAGGCCAGGAAAAAGCCATCACCCCGCCCTTGCATAAGGTATGGCCGCTCATTCGGGAAGATGAAGAAGCCTGCAACGTGTGCCATTACGTAGTCTCTTCGCATAGATCCCAGAATGTCCTGCAACGGGCACAGGTCCTCCTCACAGTAGAGCGCTACCTGGAAAGGCCCAACAGCTGTACAGTTAAGTCTATCGTGAAAGGGCTTGCAGCTTATCAGGTTTCCAGGAGCTGCATATTTGGCGCTTATTCTCCCGAAAGCTTTGAGCCGTGTAGGCTTCAGCTTTGACATGTTTAACATCACTGTTACCGTAGCGGGTGAAAGAAGCTTTATTCTTGCATCCTCCGCCTCAGTGAAAGCCATCAGGGATAGAGGGGATGGGAAAATCGCCGCTTTTCCCGCCATCAGTTCGGAAACGGGTCTGATAAGTCCTAACTCGCTACCTATCATTGCTTGCATATTCAATAACTCCTCGTTTCTCACCTTGCCGTATGTGATAAAAGAGCCGAGAAGCTCTTTCCCTAGCGGTGAATCGCGCCCCCTCGACCTCTCTAGCTTTTCTACGACAAACGAACTATCAGCTGATAAGGCTTTCACGTCTCCGCTGAACCTTATCGACCTTATGACACCTAAATCTGTCAGTAAGACTATATAATAGTCGTATCGTGCTCGCCTCACAGTCAACCCGAGTCGATCCCTAACTAGAGACTCACGTTCCATAATTTGGACAAAACCAGGAAGGAAGTGTAAACCGTGAATAACGACATTATTATTCTTCATGAGACTCTCAACTTCGGTGTCTACTTGCTGGGCTGCATGCGCTATTGAAGCGGCTACTTGATCGGCGAAACGCAGTGGATAGTCGGTATTTTGAAAGCCCCCGATACTGAGATCCTCCTCTTGAGTTATAGTGTCATGAGGTAATATAAAAACTACTCTGTGGACTTGTAACGGCCCATTCTTACCTCTTATCCATGTTTTTCGTAATAGAACACGGGCTTCTCGCCTTTCACTCCCGTCCTACAAAAAAAATGATCAAGCGCCATATTTTCAGCATAAACAAAATATACGCCTAGCGTCATGAAGAGGTGGAGTGTTCGTGTTACTCGATCGGCTCCCCAGCCGTCTTGTTGCGCACGCTGTGAGGGCATCCAAGGCTGAGCTGGGAAGGAGGCTACCGATACACATGGTGCACCGGTGGTGGTCAAGGAGGTTTGCAGCTGTCTACAGGCTTTTACTCGCAGCGTACCTGCTCTCAAGCGAGGAGAAAGTCGTAGAAGCGATAGAGAAGCCGGAGGTACTGAGGCCGCTCGCTAGGGGCAAGGTCTTTCTAGAGCCTTTTGCCGGAGGAGGCACCGGGCTTGTCGAGGCGACCCTAGCGGGCTTCGACGTCGTCGGTTATGATGTCAACCCTGTGGCAGCTCTAGCAGCACAGGCCAGCGCGGGAATAGCCTCGAGGGGGCTCCCTCCTGGCTACGAGGATAAGTGCACGTCCCTCCTAAATGCAGCCCTAGACAGAGTCACGGACCTCTGGAGCTACAGGGGGGCGATGGTTACCCACATTTTCGTCACGCGGGGCAGAATTGCGACATGGCTCTCAACAACCAGGGGTCGCTACGTGGCCATTTGTCCCTCCTGCTACTCAGCGTTCGAAACCGCTCACCCCCGGGCCAAGTGTCCGCACTGTGGTTTCGAGTTCGAAGTATCGGCTCAACCTAACGTGAACCCGCCTGCCGGCCTTCCCCGAGAGGCCGACGGCTGGGCTGCCTACGCCGTGGAACTGCGGGAGGTAAAAAGAGGCCACGTGGTTAGAAAGTATCTTAGTGTTAGCTCCGACAGAGAGCTGGCGCGCTGGCTGGAGGAAACGGCTGCGAAGGCTGAAGAGATGCTGAGCGGCTATGAGGGGGCTCTGCATGGCAGCTTTAGCGTCGACGAAACATTCCGGCTGAGGATGGCAGGGATAACGGAGGGGCGCAAGCTTTTCTCGCCAAGACAGCTCGCATCTCTAAAGGTTTACTCGGAGCTGGCAAGGGAGCACTCCCAGAGCAGGTGGGAGGTTGTACTGCACGCAACTGCTGTGAGTGAGTCTGCCAAGACGTGCACGCTTTTAGCGAAGTGGTACCCCCCGCTTGGCGAGGTTGTCCCAGCTGGCGGTGTTAAGGCGCAATGGGTACCTCTCTATACGGCGACTGTTAACCCCCTCGCCCATGTGCCAGGTACGCTGAGACCCTTGGGTAGGGGTACTATCGCCTCAGCTCTCCGTGCTCAGCTTAGGGCTATACGCTACGTCGCCCAGCGAGGCGGGCCTAGCGGCGCAGCCCTAAGGATCAAGGTGGGCGACGCCGTGGAGTCTAAGTTCTCGCCCAGGGTAGACCTCTCGGTTCTCGACCCACCTTATGGCCGGGTGAGAAGTTACGCATCCCTCAGCCTCCCGCACTACTACGCGCTGAGGCTTTTCGATGCTGTAACCCATGAGAGGCTATCGGGCGGCTACACGCCCGAGGAGGCTGAGAGGAGGGAGATCACACCGAGGAGAAGTTTGGAGAAGCTTGAAATCATCGTCGCTAAGCTGAGGGAGTCCCTGAGTTCCCGGAGCCGAGTTGTGCTGATGTACAATTCGGTCAACGAAGACGAGTGGGTTAAGGTCCTCCAGCCTTTCGCGAGGCACGGCCTATCCGCGACAGCCGTCTACTGGGTCCTCGGCGAGGCCCCCAGTGGGATTACTGCCTCTCTCATCAAGGGCATGCACCTAATCGTCTTCAAACGGGGAAGAACGCAAGGCGAGGTGAACACTGCCTTCCGGGAACCGCTAGACGCGGCCCGCGAGATAACCAAGCTCCACCAGGACATCGAGGCCAAGGCTCACTTAGCACTCCTCAGCGCACTGTCCAAAATTTATAAACCCCTGGATCGGTGAAGCGTGCATTACAACGCCAGTTGTCTTTTCAAGGGACCTTTTCAGCGAGACCTCCGTCTCCCGATTCCACCACTCGATAGAAGTTCCTTGTGAATTCGGCAGGTTTACACTAAGGGCTATACATAGGCAAAGATGGGACAGTGAGACGAAAACCATGAGACTTTTGCAGAGGTGTTGGTCGCAGCATCAGCCGTCATACTTGGAGCTCCCAGGACTTGGCGTATCCTCCTCGCGCGGATCCCATACCCAACAGTTGCTCTAACCCTGAACCTCCCAGGTTCCACCATAGCTTCTTCTGTGTGAAGGATTAATATTAGCTGGCACCACGTAGACCGTGGCAGCCGCCGCCCCGTATACGTCAGCTGGCTTTCAGGGTTAGCTTCCGGGTGTGGCGGCGAGTTCCTCCCAATAGATCTCGACGCGGTAGGCAACTTTAACGGGTGCGGGGGCCCAGCGTAGACTCACAAGGTTGAGGCGCAC
>JBEULP010000006.1:0-5223 GCA_041287245.1 Infirmifilum sp.
CAAGCAAGCGTAGCGCCCGACCACGCTAACCACCCCTCCTCCCAACGAGCTCGACGAACACGTCCTCGAGCGAGGGTTCCCTCACGTTAACCCCCCTGATCTTGAAGCCGGAGCTCTTGAGGATCTTCAGCACGTCGACGAGCACGTCGTCGGCCTTTGACAGCGGCGCTGGGATGAGTATTCGATCGGCCTGGGCGCCCCTGTGAACGGTGACCGTCGCGATGTCGAGGAGGGCTTTCAGCAGCGGCAGCGCCCGCTGGCTCTCCCAGCTCGGCAGCCTAAGCTCTAGGAATACCGTGCCCGCCACCCTCCGCCTCAGCTCATCGATTTCATCGACCGCCAGGATCCTGCCCTCGCTCATTATCGCAACTCTATCGCAGACGATCTCCGCCTCCGCCAGATTGTGCGTGGTCAGCAGCACGGTTTTGCCCCCGTTGCGCGCTAAGCTCACGAGGAGGGATCTGACCCTCCTAGCCGTCACGGGGTCTAGGCCTAGCGTTGGCTCGTCCAGGATAAGGACCTCGGGGTCGTGGAGCAGCGCTCTGGCGATACTGAGCCTGGCCTTCATGCCGAGCGACAGCTCCTCGTAGAGCTTGTCCGCGTGCCTCTGCAGGCCCAGGAGCTCCAGAACCTCGCCGACCTTCTCCTCCAGGGCTCTGCCGCTAAGGCCCCGCAGCATCCCGAAGTACTTCAGGTTCTCCCTTGCGGTCAGCTTGGGGAAGAAGCCCCTCTCAACGCTGAGCGATACTCCTATCACCTTCCTGACCTCGTCGCGCTCTTCAACTACGTCGTACCCGAGCACCCTCGCAGTGCCGCTGTCGGGCAGCAGCAGTGTGGCCAGGATCTTAACAAGGGTGCTCTTCCCAGCTCCGTTGTGGCCTAGGATCCCGAATACTTCGCCCCTCCGAACCTCCAGCGTCACGCCCTTTAAGGCCTCAAGTACTTTCGTCTCCCACTTCAGCACTTTCCTCCTCACGCGGACAGCGTACGATTTCCTGAGCTTGCGAGCTTCGATTGCGAGCATGCGAGATCACCCCGAGGGGTAGGAGTGCTTAGGGGGACAAGAGCGTGGAGAAGGAGTTCCCTTCAGTCCTTATAAGCTTTTCGCTTACCTCAGCCCGAGGAAGCCTCCTCGAGGCACTGCACTATGTACCGGAGGTCGCTTTCGGTCAATGCCGGGTGAACAGGTAGGCTGAGGACCCTCCGGCTGGCCTCGATGGAGTTGGGGCAGATGTCCTGCGGGTACCCAAGCCTCCGGTAGAGGGGCTGCATGAAAGCCGGAAGGGGGTAGTGGACGGCGGTTCCCACCCCCCTGCTCTCCAGGAAGGCTCTCAGTTCATCGCGCTGGAGCGGGAAGTCATCCTCAACCCTGACCACGTACTGGTGGTAAACGTGAGTCGCGCGGGGGTCCTCGTAAGGCGGGGTAAGACCCCTGATCTTGGCGATCCGCTCTGTAAGGAAGCGCGCGTTCCTCCTTCTGACCTCGTTGAATCGGTCCAGCTTGCGGAGCTGAGCGCGACCGATGGCTGCTTGAATGCTAGTCATGCGGAGGTTGTAGCCGAGCTCGACGTGGAGGTACTTCTCCGCCTGCCCGTGATCCCTCAGCAGCTTAACGCGCTCAGCCACGCCCCTGTCGTTCGTAGTGATCATGCCGCCCTCTCCGGTCGTCATGTTCTTCGTCGCGTAGAAGCTAAAGATCGCGGCGTCACCAAGCGCGCCGGCCTTCCTACCCATGAAAGTTGCACCGTGAGCTTGGGCCGCGTCCTCGATCAGTATCAGCTTGTGATCGTCAGCGATCTCCCGGAGCGCTTTCATGTCGGCCGGTTGACCGTAGAGGTGGACGGCGATGATCGCCCGCGTGCGGGGCGACACCGCCTCGGCAACGCTGTTAGGGTCGATGTTGTACGTCCTTGGGTCTATGTCGGCGAACACCGGCTTGGCCCCCTGGTACAGCACGGCGTTAACTGTGGCTATGAACGTGAAGGGGGTCGTGATCACCTCGTCACCCGGCCCTACGCGGTAAGCTTTGAGCAGCAGGTCTAGCGCGGCGGTCCCGTTGGCGACGGCGACGGCGTACTCGACGCCTATGTACTCGGCGAACTCCCTTTCAAAGCTCTCAACTTCGGGGCCGTGGGCGATGATCCCGCTCTCGAGAACCCTCCTTACAGCCTCCAGCTCCTCCTCGCCCAAAAGGGGCTTGGCGATGGGGATCCGCAACACCCCCACCGGGGTCCTGGGTCAGGCGCAGTTAAACGGATTTCGCTTCACGCCGCGAAATCCAAATTAACTTACCGCACGTCCCACGTAATGGGTGGTTGGTCTGAGCGCGAGCCAGAGGATCTACTTCACCTACTTCGGTGGCGCCTGCGTGGCGGTCGAGGTCTTAGACTACAGCCTGGTCTTCGACCCCGCCGATCACCTAACGGACGACGATATCTCTGCCCTGAGGGGGACCGTCATCACGCTGTTTACGCAGGCTTTGGACGACCACTTCCACGGGAGGACCGCCATGAAGCTGGTGGATATGAAGGGCTCTCTGATCGTAGGAACGAGCGAGGTTCGCAGGGCGGTGGAGAGCTTCGTCCCCTCGATGAAGCTGGTGGAGCTGCTGCCGAGGCGCGGCTTTCGCGCAGGACCCCTGCGCATCTACGCGCTCGAGGGGAAGCATGAGGTGCCAACGAACATCTATTACGTCACGTGGGGTCCATCGCTGCTCTTCGCGGGGGACACGGGCTACGTCCAGCTGACGAAGCTCAGAGTGGATGCTGCCTTCTTACCGGCTGGCGGCTCCCCCTTCTCCAAGCCCGAGGATGCGCTCTCCCTAGCTACGGACGTGGGGGCGCGCTACGTAATCCCCGTGCACTGCAGCAAAGAGGAGGCCGAGCGCCTCTCGGAAATGCTGGCCGGCAGGGCAGCGGTGATAATCCCCGAGCTTAGAAAGCGCAGCGAGCTGCTATTGTAGCTAGGCGCCCGAGGCACCTCTTTAAGTGCGCCCAACGCCGGTAACGCGTGCCTCGCAAGAGGTCCCTTCGAACGCTAGGTTTTCTCACGGTAGCCGCCCTCCTCGCGGCAGTTGTGATCGGTTTGATCGCTGCGCTCCTCCTGCCCGCCCCCTCAGGCACGAGGCCGGGGGCTGGCAGGGCAGCGCTCATAATAGATGCGCTCTACGAGTGGGTACCCAACGATGCGCTCATCAGGAACTTGACTGAGATTCTATCGAGCGCTGGTTACAACGTCAAGGTGATCAAGGGCAGGGCAGCGACAGTGGAGGCCTTCAGGAACGTGACGCTCTACGACCTCCTCATCATCAGGTGCCACGGGGCCTACTTCAAGGCCGGCGAAGTGCTCGGCGGCCGTGTTCTCAGCGACAACGCGCCGATTATATTCACGGGGGAGGAGTTCACCGAGTGCCTACCCCTCTCCTGCAAGTACTACCTCGGGAGGTTGAGCGAGGAGGTCGTGAGGGGGGTCTTCACCCTCGGAAGGGCTAACGTTTCCGTTTTCGCGCTGTCGCCCCTCTTCTTCGAGAGGCTCGAGGGCAGGTTTAGGAGGGGGGCTGTGGTCATCGTGGCCTCCTGCTACGGGCTTTCCGGGAGGCTGCTGGCCGATGCTTTCCTGAGCAAGGGGGCTGATGTATTCATCTCGTGGGACTGGAAGGTCTCTCCCCAGCAGATGGACAAGGGCCTCCTCCTGCTGGTGGAGAGGGCCGTGGCCCAAGGGCAAGGCTGGGTGAAGGCTGTTGAAACAGTGGACGAGGAGCTGGGAGCAGACCCCCTCGGAGGCGGTAGGTTAAAGGCCGTGACGGGGGGAGGTTGACCGTGGTGGGAGGGGGCAGGGATGCGGTCGCCGTGTACGGCATGGGCTACGTCGGCAAGGCCCTTGCCGCCGTCCTCCTGAGAGCGGGGTTTCGTGTTGTTGGGGTGGACGTCCTAAAGGATCGGGTTAGGGAGCTCAACGAAGGGGTCGTGCGGCACGTGGAGGGCGAAGTGCGCGAGGCCATACGCAAAGGGCTTGAGGAGGGGGCGTTCGAGGCTACGAGCGATGGAGTTGAAGCTTCACGCGAGTGCGCTGTGAAGATCATTGCGGTACCGGTTCACCTGGGGGCTCAGGGCCTCCCGGACTTCTCGAGCTTCCTCTCGGCGGTTGAGGCGGCGGGCAGAGGTGCGGAGCCCGGCGACCTAGTGATCGTGGAGTCGTCCGTGCCCCCCGGCACTACGCTGGGCTTGGTGAAGCCGACCCTCGAGCGCAGCAGCGGGCTGGAGGTAGAGGAAGAAGTGCTGCTGGCCTACAGCCCCGAGAGGGTGTACGTGGGGAGGGCCGTCAAGGACATCGAGGAGCGGTACCCGAAGGTGGTCGCGGGCGTGGGTCCCCGAAGCGCTGAGGCTGCGAGGGCGTTTTACGCTAGGTTCGCGCGCAGAGGGGTGATCGTGATGAGCAGCCCTACTGCAGCTGAGTTCGAGAAGCTGGCGGAGGGCGTCTACAGGGACGTCAACATAGCTCTCGCCAACGAGCTGGCTAAGCTGGCAGCGGCGATGGGCATCGACTACGTTGAAGTGAGGGAGGCTGCTAACAGCCAGCCCTACTGCCACCTTCACATGCCGGGGTTGGGCGTGGGCGGCTACTGCATCCCCGTGTACCCCCGCTTCATGCTGCACGCGGCCGCTCAGCTGAACCTCAAGCTCCCCCTCATCGAGCTAGCTCGCTCGGTGAACCTCTCGATGCCGGGACACGTGGCCGACCTGGTTGACCTCGTGGCAGGCGAGATGGGTCTGAGCAGGCCAAAGATCGCCGTGCTGGGTCTAGCGTTCAGAGGGGGGATCGACGATACTAGGCTCTCGCCAACCTACGACCTGGTCGACCACCTCCTGAAGAGGGGTTACGATCAAGTGAACGTGCATGACCCTTACGTGGAGCGGGATGAGAGGCTGGACTCCCTCGGCGTCCCACTTACCAGCAGCCTCGAGCGGGCGCTCGAGGGGGCGAACATAGCAGTGATAGCTACGGACCACCCGCAGTACTTCGAGCTAACGCCCGAGCGGCTCCTGGAGATGGCGGGGTCCCAGAAGCTCGGCATCGTAGACGGGCGCCTAGTGATCAGGGAGTGGCGCAAGCTGCCCAAGGGGGTGTACTACGTCGGCGTAGGCCGCCCCCTCGTAAAGAACCCCTAGCCCAGTCTCGGCTGCGAACCCCGCTCGCTGGCGCATTTTACCCCAGCCAGTGATG
>JBEULP010000055.1:0-8174 GCA_041287245.1 Infirmifilum sp.
CTACCGCCCGTACCTCTACCCAAGGGGGATATCGTATACACGGACTTGTGGGGTGCAGTGGTAAATGTCGGAAGTGGTTAAGCTGGAGAACGTGTGGAAAAGCTACAGCGGAGCCGCTGTGCTACGGGGAGTATCCCTGAAGGTTCATCGCGGAGAAATTGTCGTTATCCGAGGGCGCTCCGGAAGCGGGAAGACAACGCTCCTCTCAATAATGGCTCTCATCAAGAAGCCTGAGGCGGGGAAGGTTTACCTTATGGGGATCGACTCTTCACGGCTCAGCGAGGATGAGGCGGCTTCAGCCAGGCTTCGGTGGGTGGGTTTTATCCCGCAGTTCCTTGACTTGCTCCCTACGCTCACAGTTTACGAGAACGTTGAGCTGCCCCTGGCGATCGCTAGGAAGCCCAGGCGTACTCGTGCCGAGGCTGTGGAGAGTACTCTCCGACTCCTGGATCTCTGGCACTTGAGGAATCGCTTTCCCAGTGAGCTTAGCGGGGGTGAGCGGCAGAGAGTGGCTATTGCGAGAGCGATAGTCAACTCGCCGGCTCTAATCCTAGCAGATGAGCCTACAGCGCACCTTGACGAGGCCCGAGCGAGCGAGGTGTACGAGGCTATAAGCGGGCTAGCCAGAGCAACCGCTGCCGCAGTGGTTATTTCGACCACAGAGCTAGAAGGGGGGCTGCTCTCTGGGGCGAAGGAATACCTACTACGCTATGGGTTGCTGTGGTCCCGTAGCCCGCAGAGCTAGCGCGTAGAGGGCCACTTCCCTCTCCGCAGCCTGTGGTGTCGATAAAATGCGATATCTCTTTTTGAGGAAGCCCTCCATTCTTTTGTGGGTGCTCTCTAAGGCCCTGCGCTCTTTCTCTGTTTTCGCATCTACCCAGGGCTTGGGATGGACAATAAATACGATTCGTGTCCCGGGCTTCAAGAGCGATAGCGTGTCCACGAGCAACTGTGTGTTAGAGCTCAAGGAGCCACAGTAGACCGCTAACCCCGAGCGGCTTAGCTCTTCTGCTAGTAGACGAGCCGTTAGTGCTCTTGCAGATAACGCGCTCTCCAAGCTAAGAGCTCCTAGTTGGGCTGCAATGGACGCAAGGGAAGTTGAGGGCTCGGGTAGGATGTACTCTAGGGCTTCATAGCCAAGGCTAAGCCTTTCAAGGGAAAGCTTGAGCGTCACAGCAAGGGCCTGCTTCGCATCTAGTAGGGGGGTTGACGTGACAACGCCATCTACAACTGTATACAGGACAACCTCAAGCCCTTCCCGCCAAGCGGCTAGAGCGGCTGAGAGCAGAGCCGAGACGGTGAAGTCGAGAACGCTGGGGCCCGGGGAGTCGAGATTAGCTACTAGCGCCGCAGCTCCTCCGGTGGCAACGTAGTCGCGAATCATAAGCTCCAGGTGCCTGGCAGTGGCAGGCCAGTCATATCTTATCTGGCGATCCCCCGGCTGGTAGGGGCGTGAACCCTTGTACTCAAGTCCCGAGAAGAGGGAAGTCGAAGACTCCTTCTTTTGGTCTTCAATGTCGCCGAGCAACTTGTCCCCGGCTAGCGCCAGGGCCGCAGTTGCGATTAGCGGCGCCGCTCTTGGGAGCGCCAGGACATGCATAGTGAGCCTGGTGCTCTTTTCGGCGACCCACAGGCCAATACGTGTCCTCGAGTGAACGCTGAAAGTGACGTCTGCTTTGCCGAATACCCTGGGGGTAACTCTTATCCGGAGCTTGCGTCCTTCCGTGGCGATGGTGACCCAGTCCTGTGAGGGGTGAATTTCTGAAGTTATTGCACGGGGCAGTTCCACTGATACTTCCCGTGTAGTCCCTGCTTTGAGCTTCAGGGTCGGCAGCTTTACAAATTGGAGAACCTCCTTGTCGCGACTGGCCTGCTTATAAGCTGTGAGGGCGTCTAGTACGAGGAGGAGGGAGAGAAGTATAGACGTAACAAAGAGTAGAGAGTCCCAGAAGAGCGCGGCGAAAATAGCTTCCGCGGTGAGTGATAATAGTACATCCTTCCCTCTCTCTGTTAGCTTCATGTTTTGGGAACCTCCACCTCGTCCAGTACCCGCTTGATGAGCTGTTCCGGCGCTAGGCCGTCAAGCTCGTATTCTGGTTTGAGGGCTATCCTGTGCCTCAGGGTGGGTATGGCGAGTGCTTTGACGTCGTCGGGGAGGACGTAGGGCCTGCGGGACAGGTATGCGAGGGCTCTCGCACCCTTTGCGAGCCACACAGCAGCGCGGGTGCTGGGAGCGGTTCTGACCTCGTCTAGCTTGCGGATCGCCTCGAGAATAGAGATTATATACTTGCGGACGCGCTCGTGGATATAGACGCCGCTCACCTCTTGGATCATGGATTGCACATCCTCGGGCCTTAGAACCGCTTTGGTGTCGAAGGCTTCTATGGAGTCCAGTCGACGCAGGACTTCTAGCTCTACCTCCGGGTTGTAGCCGGTGATGACAGCGCTGTATGAGAACCTGTCTATCTCCCCTGTCGGTAGATCGAAGACTCCGGAACTCTCAGCGGCTACACGTGTAGCTATAACCAGGAAGGGCCTCGGAAGGGGGTAAACGTTCCCTCCTATTGTGACCTGCCTTTCCTGCATGGCCTCGATTAGCGCGCTCTGGGTCCTCGGGGTCGCCCTGTTTAGCTCGTCTATCAGGACCACGTTGCCGAATATGGGGCCGAGCTTGACCTCCCACTTTCCCTCTCGGAGGTTGTAGTATACTGTGCCTATGATGTCTGAGGGTAGTAGATCCGGGGTCATCTGGATTCTCCTGAAGGTTCCGCCTATCCCGGTGGCGAAGACCTTGGCGAGGAGTGTTTTTCCCGTCCCAATGGGACCCTCGATGAGTAGATGACCCTCTGAGAGGAGTGAGATGAGGAGCAGGTTGACGACCTCCTCGTAGCCTATGAAGTAGTTTTTAATCCTGGAGATTAAGGCTGAGAGTCTCACCCTCTTGTAGTCGGTTGCTAGAACCGCCCTCCTCTCGTTGCTTTGCACAGGCAAGACACCTTAAGCCTGCAATGTATCATTGCTCATGGTTTTAAGTCTTTTCTTAAAGGTCTCTCGTCTCTTATAGATGATTAGGAGAAGTGGTATTGAGGCAGCGAAGACATATCTAAGCTCGTAGCTGGAGACTACAGTGTAAAGAGAGTATAGCGCTGCCTTTATGGAGGATAGCGTATCCGGCTCCCAGTGAGTGTTGTCGATGGCTGGGACGGTTTGTCCTAGGAGGAAAGCAAGGAGCTCAGCGTTGCTCTCTTTAGTCAGCATGGAGTTTATGAAGACGCTGGAGTCTGAGATGACGACGAGCTCTCCTCCAAGCAATTTTATGGACACGACTATGGGTAGAGGGCCTACAGGCTCGCCGGCGTCATATTGCCCGTTAAGGTTTTTGTCTAGATAGCTGAAAATACTAGAATATGCGAGGACTTGACAGTCGCTGCACAGTGAGGTGTTAAGTGCAGATGCATAGTTGAGCGCAATCCGCTTCCGGGACCAATACGCGACAGGGAGTTCAGGTGCCCCGATGTTAAGAAGTGGGTCTCGAACGATGCCGCCTTCTATACGTAGGGGGACTCTAAGCTCCTCGAGGAGCTGGTTCGCAGACCCAAAATCGTCGGCGAGAACTACTCTTCCTCCTTTGGCGAGGAAGCCGCGGACTGAGTTTACTTCCTGGGGTTTGAATGGGAGAGAGGGTCCAATGATGAAGAGCGTGTATTTCTTAGGGTTCAACGTGGCTAGTAGCTCTAGAGGGCCCTGAATAGAACCTTGCTTTGAGACTAATTGTGCTAGCCCGTTCCACCCGTCGTTGTTTGGCTGGAAATCGGCACTTACTGGGTAGAACCAGGTCAAAAGCGCTATTGTTAGGAGTGCTGTGGATGTCGCTACGGTAAGCTCCTTTATCATTTCTCACCCTCTCCCGTTTCGAGGTGCTTTCTAAGGCTTGCTAAGAGGCTTATCTCGACTTCCATGTCGGCATAGAGATGCGCCTCGACCATCCTGGTGAGCTGCTCGAAGTAGACGGATCTGTCGCCTAAACGGGCTTCGACGAGGCTAAGGTACTCTGAGAGGGTATGGCTTGGCTTCATTTTTATCCCTGTGGCCTCCTCAACAATTCTTACAGCCTTCAGGTACTCGGCTATGACGGGGTTGTCGACGGAAAGAGGCGTCGGAGACTCTTCATATATTTGCTTTGTTGGGCCTACAGTAGCCTCGACTTTCTCTGATTCCTTTAACTCGGCGGCTACCTCGGCCCTTTCCTCTTCGGATTCCAATCGTGCTGGTGTTTCTGTTTTCTCGGGGCGCTTTGAAAGACGGATGTATACCGTGGCAGCCCCCGTGAGTAGTAGGGCAGCCATGGCAAGGAGAATAGGATTTATGACGAAAACATCCGCCTCGGCAGAGGTTGATGAGAACATTGGGTCGCTGGGGAAAACCGTTGCCACGAGCTTTGCAGGGCCTGTAGGTAAATACCATGGCATAGGGAGCTCAACCTCAACTGGAACAGAGCTTGCGAGCTTGTGGGTAGACAAATTAGTACCGTTGATGGCGAGTACCACGTCGAAAGTTAAAGGTATAGAACCGTTCTCGCCAAAAACACTAACCTTCACCTTGAAAGGTAACAGGGCCACTGCATAGCCGGGGCTATCTAACGAGACATTTAACTGAATCCGCCTCACGACGAGCTCAGCTGACCCGCAGCCAGGCCCATAGATTTGTCTGGGGGCTGTACACGCTTTGACAAGGTGGGTGCCTTCGCTAGCGTCTGCAGGAACTTGGACACTCCAGGATACCATGCCCTGGGTAGCTACCGATTCGTACCTTTGGCCTAGAGCCCAGAGAGTTATGTTTGTGTTGGTGAGCTCTGTCGTGACAGTCACAGATACTGTGGATGTTGGCGTAGCCGTTGTAGGCGTTATGGTGACGTTAACTTGTGGGGTGAGGAAGAGAACCTTGATGTTCAGGGGCTCTGAGACTGAGGGCCTGTAGTAGAGAGCGTCTGCGCCTGTTGGCTCATAGACGGTGGCTATGGTTATCTTCTCAACATACTTATATGGGATGGGGACTGCGAGGTTGTATTCTCCATCTTCTAGTGTTTGGGCTTCGCCGCAGGGGTTGCCGTCGCATAACACTGTGATTAACCTGTTTGCAAGGGGGGATCCTGACAGGGTCGTTAGCTTTCCTCGGAGATACAGCGGCGCTCCGACCCAAGCGCTATCAGAACTGGCTTCCAGTGTCAAGACCGTTGCCGTGAGGTTTGCATTGACTAACTGGTTTACTTCTGCTGCTTTCGAAGAATAGGTACTTGCTAGGGCCTTCACGGCTTCAAGAATTGGCGTTGGAGACGCTCCGACCCTTTTACGCACGGCTTCTGCTGCGTCTTCAAGCCCCACCAGGGATATGTTAACCCGAGCGAGTAAATAGGTTGCATTGGTCAGAGCTTTAATAGCTGAGTCCACGTCGCCTTGGAGGAGATAGCTCTTTGCCAGTTCTAGGCTATGCTTTGTGTAGTTGAGCAGTATCCCTTCCTGGTTGACTATCTCGTGGAAACGTGAAAGAACATAGGCTATGTCGCCTGGGCCCTGCACTTGTGCCAGTAGGCTCGCTAAATCTGAGAAGCCTGTGTAATTCTCACTGAGGAGGAGGGATGCAAGCTTGCCGTAGGCGGTGGAGAGCATCTTAGGGTCGGGGGGTGATGTGAGCTCTGCAGGGTTTACGTGTCTAGGTGGCTGAGCCGAAGCCGCGGCCGCAAGTAGTATTGCAAACGCAAGGGCTAAAAGCTGGCTCCTCACAACCCCAGCACCTCTAGAATCCTCATCAACGCGAACACCAAGAATACGAAAACAAGGATAGCTAAAAGTATATCTCCTCGCCCCCTCTTAGGTTTTAAAGTAGCGTAGAGAACCGTATACTCTAAGGTTAGCATCGAGATGTATACGTCTATTCGCTTCTCGCCGAGAGATGAGAGCACGGTTACCGTGAATCCGTAGAGAGCAGGTAGCAGGATATTAAAGTACTTATCTTTCCTTAAGATGAGTACCCACCCTTTCCAGCCATACAAGCATTGTGCCACCCTTGCTTTTATACTCCACTAGCCTGAGTGGCTCCTGCAAGGTAACCGCTGAGACAGCTGCAGCCAGGTGCGCGGGCAATGATCCTAGTATTTGAGTAAACCTGGAGGGCTCTCCCAGGCTCCTGGGCTTGGAGAGCTCTACTACGAGACGGTCATCGCTCCCAGCAACTTTTACCCCGTCGCAGAGACCTAGAGTATCTACAAGAATGTATTCCAAGGTTGGCTCAAGGCTTGAGCCGGGCTCAACGCCGAAAGACGGCATCGAGAGGATGAGGAAGTATCCCGCGGTGTCCTTCCAGATCAGCCTCTGCGGGTCAGGCTGACCAACCATCTTCACAGATTTTCCGAGTGGAACCGCGACAAGACCCTGTGGCGTGTAGACGGCTCCGGGCTGAGCAGCCAGCTCCTCTAGTACCCGGGCTATGTTTAGGGCGTAAGCCGTGAGGGCTGAGAGAGCTGCCTCCCTGTAGGGGGTCTCGCGGGGGGTGAGTGCGAGGGATATCGCAGTGACAAGGGCGCAGATTCCGGCGGCGGTTAGTGGTGTACTGGCGAGTACAAAGTATGAGTAGACGGCGAGCGCCGCTCCGGTGAGTGCTAAGGTTAATGTAGGGACTTTCCAATTATTCATGACGTTTCGCCTCTCTTTCGAGCTCCATGTACTTGTATTTCCTGTAGGATCCCAAAAGCGCTAAAGCTGCAGTGAGTATTGATAAGGAGGCAGTCACTGGCCATAGCCTGATGCCCCAGGGCGTGTAGTTGAGGATTAGACCGACGAGGGGGACGAGGGCTAGGGATAGCCCTATGGATAGTGCTAGCCTTTCAAGCGGCTCCAGGTCTTCGCGCCTGGGGTAGAGGGCCTCGATTAAGGCGTATCCGGGTAGGAAGAGCACGGTTATGGATCCGAGGACATAGCGGGCCGGTAGGAGTGCACCGGCTCCATTCTCGGTTACTGCTACCACGGCGACGGTTGCTATGAGTATGGAGAAGATCGTCCAGAGCCAGGCACTGTAACCAGGGTCTATCAGGAATCCTGTGAGCGTAGAGGGTGGCTCGGAATCCTCTAACTCGACTTCCCGCTCTACCCACGACTTGTAGAGGTCAAGGCACGCATTTAGGATTCCATTGTCCCTAGATTTTTTCTGGATTACTTCCCACAGCCTCTGCTCCTTCATATCCCCGCCGCCTTTGTGACGTTTATGTAGAGGTGATTCCAACGTCCTGTGTACTCCCAGGAGCCGGAGGTAGTGTTATAATGCCAGAGCTCGAAGACAAGGGCCACGTTGAGACCCCCCTCTCCTATGCGTATTTGTACGGGTATTGTAGCGTTCTCACCGTGCGAGAGAATAAGCTCGTACTCCCATATCGGAGTCGCGTTGAGGGGGGTTGAATTGGTGGGAATGTTGCCTCGAGAGCCTAGCTTTGCAATGACTTTCAAGAGAGCAGCTTTCCCGAGGTTGTTCATTACGAAGACATTTAGTTTGACGGGCTCGCCGACCACTACAGTGGTTGGGTAGTCGCCTATCTTTCCGTTCTCGTTTAGTAGGCCCAGCGCTAGGAAGGGCTCAGGTTGTCTCGGCACGATGAGCGCTGCGGCTAGGACGCAGGCTACTGTCATTATAGCTGTAAGAACAGCTAGTACTTCATCGTCTATGATCACGTTTCTTCACCTCTTTCAAGAGCCAGTCTTTCCGCGAGTACGCCCATGCTAGTGCGTAGAGCCTTGGAAAATAGTAGTAGAATAGAGGGGGGATTGAGAGCAGGACGGCGAGAGTTAAACCGATGTACAGCCACTTTTGAAGCCTGTAGCTTGGCAGTTGTGCTTCCAGGTTATAAAGCTGTTGAAGGACGTTGGTGACAAGCGCGTCTGCCTCAGCAGTTCTATTTGAGCGGTAAAGATCTAACGCCTGGTTCAGCGCTTTTACCTGTCCCGACACGTTCACCCCCTCGGCGCTCAGCTCCTCAAGTAGCTTCATCGCCTCAGCCAGGGATGGGGCGCATAGGACAGGAGAAGAGGCCAGGAGGATTAACTCTAACACAACGACCATGGGAAACTTCGTATGCTTATCCAGTCAACCAGCGTTGTATAAATTCTATGTTAGCATCTGATACACAT
>JBEULP010000056.1:0-2644 GCA_041287245.1 Infirmifilum sp.
TAAATGAAGTTTACGCTTGGAGGGGCCTCCTCGTCACCCTTTACCTCTCCGCTGCCGTGTAGGGGTGTTGTTTCACCCGGGTGTGGCACGTTTGTGCCTGCATGCCCTGCCAGTGCTGTGTCCAGCCCCTGGGGCTTAGACACCGGTTCCGGCTCAGGCTAAGAGGGGCAGAAGGCTCCGGCCGCCGCGGGGATGCCCGAGACTATCGAGAGATACGGGACTGGGGAATTTTTCTAACGGTGATACGCGCTTGTAGGGCGAGGCTTTTGGTTGTAAATTTTAAATCTTCCCTTTGGAATCATGTTGGACGGTATTACATGCCGTACGAGGAGCTTAGAGCTGATGAGAAATTAAGTCATGAGCAAAAGAGAGAGCTATTGGAAAAACTTGAAGAGATTGGTCGTAGGGAGATCCGGGGATATTTCGATGAGAAAACGTTTCCTCGATCTGACAGCTTCAGGAGTGCAATGGGTGATAGGGAGTTCATGGCTAGGTATCTGTTATTGGTGGCGATCCTTGACCAACAAGCTGAGTCCGACAGTGCTAGGAATACCGTTATTAGGCTATTCACGGAATATAACAAGGATTTCTTTCTTAACCCGGGAAATTACATTAAGAGGCTCTATGAGGTGATACGCTTAGCGAGAAGTACTCCGTACAGGCCTAAGTCCAGGGTTTTAAGGCTTAAAAATGAGGGCTTTTTATTGTTAAGGATTGGAGGATACCTACTGGCTATGATAAACATAGAGAGAAGCCATGGAAGCCTCATCAACTATTTTCGTACAGCTGATTCACCCAAAACTTTACTCAGCCTAATAATGAACGATGAATTACTGGGAGGATTACTCTACGAGAAGGCTGCCAGGATGTACGTAGGCTGGATTTCTCATCCGGATCTGTGGGTAGACGTATCGAGTAAATCATGGGATCCAGCTAGCATTCCCATGGCTATTAATGGCCATGTTACTAAGGTTTTAACTCGGGCGGGATTCTTAGAAAAGGTTAAGGTAGAAAGTCCCAAGAGCCTTATCGTCGAGGCCGATGCGGAGAGAAAACGAATAGAAAGAATGGTCGGCACAATATACCCCGAGGGTGATCGTGTGATGATGGACTTTGGCGCTTTTTATGTGGGTATTAGTTACTGCTATGAAGGCGAACCTAAGTGCGAACACTGTCCGTTAAGAAACCTGTGTCGTAGAAACATTAGGTTTAGGGCTTATTAAAGCCGTGCAACTCCACTGGTATTTTGCTTATAATCCACGGAAGGTTGCGGGATTAAGCGAGGACTAGATTTTAATAAAGGTTATTCCCTTATCATATTTGGGTTATCCCATATGGGATTCGACGGGAGAAAATGGGCGTTAAACTGGATTAGAGGATCTGTTGTTAGTTATGTATATGATAAAATACCACTCAACATGCTTATAGGTAGGATCAGGAAAAGTATGGAGTCGTACGGCGTCACCGTGGACGACGTTAAGTCTCTACTTGAATCGTTACTGCTAGACCCGACGTTAAGCACGATAAGTGACGATGAGAGGCGTAGAAGGATTAAGGAGGTCTTAAAGAGCCTTGAGGGGGAGCCGATAGGGGTAAAACATGGTCAGCGTTAAGGTGGTTTTCGGCTCGTCTGAGGATATGAGGGAGGTTGAGAGCAGCAGTGTGCACCTGGTGGTCACCTCACCTCCCTACTATAACGCGCCGTTCGACTTTCCAGGGCTCTTCAGCAGCTACGACGAGTACCTGAACCTAATCAGGCGCGTGGGTAGGGAGCTACTTAGAGTCCTGCAGCCTGGACGGGTAGCCTGCTACGTTACCCAGGATGTCAGGATTGAGGGCAGGCTTTACCCGATCGTGTCAGACCTAATCCACGTTATGGTCTACGAGGTCGGGTTTGAGTACCAGGACAGGATCATTTGGAGGAAGCCCGAGGGCTACATTAGGATTAGCCGCAGGAGCGGGGTCATGATCCAACACCCATATCCGATGTACTATTACCCAGACAACATATACGAGGAGGTCGTCGTGTTCAAGAAGCCCGGAGAGTTCGACAGGACGGCCATGCCCCAGGCAATCAGGGATAAAAGCAGGGTAGACATTAAAAAGTTCCAGGCCGAGAAGTGGTACCTCTCAGTCTGGGACATAACAAACGTGCTACCCCACGAGAAGTGGAGCAAGTACACCGCGGCATTCCCAGAGGAACTCGTGGAGAGGCTGGTGAGGCTCTACAGCTACTACGGGGAGACCGTGCTAGACCCATTCCTAGGCACCGGGACAACGTGCGCGGTCGCCAAGAGGCTTGGCCGGGACTGCACCGGCTACGAGGTAGACCTTGAGCTACGGGAAGCCGTTGAGGAGAGGCTAGGGCTTAAATACGCACAGATACTGGACAGCGACAAGGTGGAGATCCTAGTCAGAGACGACGCGAAAAGACTAAGGACTAAACTGAGAACAGAGGTCGAGAGAAAAATAAACAACAAAAAGCCCTAAGCCCATCAAACCCACTCATACCTTAAATGGCTATTTCCCGCCCCCTTAACGCGCTTCAGAAAAGAATTAATTGAAAGCCGAGCAGCCTACCCCAGAAGCCCTCCTTCCACATAATGATTCTACCTTCCTTGACAAAAACGAGGCAAGCCTCGCC
>JBEULP010000057.1:0-3838 GCA_041287245.1 Infirmifilum sp.
CCTACTGTGAAAAACCAGGTTCTAGGTTTTATAAGGATAGCGGTTCTAATGCTCTTCTTTTCAGTCCGGGTGATTTCGTCTATGTTAGTGCTTCGCTATTAGAGAGTTTCATAGGAAGTAGGAAGTATATCGACATGGGCTACATATTCAAATTGTGGATGGCGTCATGCTGTGATTTTACTTATCCCATACCCTTTGCCTGGCCCGACATGTTTGGCATTCTTGGTTTTTCTCGTTGCTCTCCCAACGTACATGATTTTGTAGACAAGTATTTGAGAGGCTACATTGGAGAGCTTATTTATTCGGATGTGGGTGCGTATAACATGCCTGCTCTGGATTTCCTACATGAGTTGCTTTCTGCTATAATGAAAAAAGCCGTAAAGGAGAATAATAAAGAGGTTGAAAGTTTCGTACGCGAGTTTTTTGACTATCCGTATAGCGATTACCCGGGAGGTAGGAAGAAAGAAGTAAACTTTGATTACCCGGGAGACATGAAGGAAAATGTAAACTTTGATTACGAGGGCGGAGGCATTGCCATTATCTATACTTTAATCGATTTGGGGGGAGGGGAATAAGGGCGAGGGCGTAGAACAGCGTGTTTGCGGCTCGCCTAGCACGCGAATCCTTTTTGTAATCTTCTAGAAGCTCTTTGAATAATTATAGGTAAACCTGTGAAAACACGCCGAGCTATCCACTTATTCGATTTCTTCAGGGTGCATCGTCTACAAGTCCATCGCCCACCTCTATTGCAGCTAAGCCACCCAGGTGCATGATACCTTGTAGCCTACTTTCAGTCTAGCGGTTCCGGGAAAATTGAAATTGGATTTGGCTTCCAATTCCTTAAGAGCGTGGGTGGAGAGTCAGCCGGTCCTGTACATAACGTAGAGTCCCGCTAGTATTAGGACAGCGGCGAATATCTTCCTTAGGATGTCCTTCGGCATGCTCGTTGAGAGCCTCGCCCCTCCCCACCCCCCGAATACGCCTCCGGCGATGAAGAGAAGGGATATCTCGAGGTTGAGTTGACCGCTCAAGTAGTAACTCAGAGCCGTTACCGTGCCGAACGTCCCCACCGAGAAGAGCGAGGTGCCTATGGCCCTCGAAATGTCCAGCCCCCCAGCGTACATGAGGGCGGGGGCGATCAGGAACCCTCCCCCTATCCCGAAGTACCCAGACGCGAGCCCGACCAGGAAGGCGAATAGGGCGAGACTCTTCAACGAGCCCTCTTTTCCGCTAGAGAGCTGGGGGCTCTTAAGCATGTAGACCGCCACGGCTATCATGACCCCGCCGAAGAGGAACAGCAGCCTACTCCCCGGTGTGAGGAGGCCCAGCCGGTTCCCAAGCAGAACCCCGCCAACCCCCACGGTGCTGAAGACCGCCCCCGCCTTCAAGTCGAAGTTCCCCTTCCTGGCGTGGGGTATTATGTTGATGAAGGCGTTGACGGCGACGGACAGCGCCGTCGTCCCAATAGCCATGTGCGGGTAGTCGAAGCCCACAAGGTATATGAGCAGCGGGACCGCGAGTATGGAGCCCCCGCTCCCAATCAGGCCCAGCGAGAACCCTACCATAGAACCCGAGAGCACCGATAGCAGCATCTGGACAACCGTCAGCCCCTCCATCTCGGCGAAACACCCATGGGCTAATATGGAAAGATCACTTTAAAACTTTCGCGCCGGAAAACCACGGCAACAACAGAGGGGCCAAAAACCCTCAGCCCCATGTTTCACCCTTAATGTAAGGCCTGCCACCCCACTCTCTGCGCGGAGGCGTCAGGCCTTGCCCCCGGTGTAGCTTGGGGCTACCGGGGCACCCCTCTTGAGGACGTCCAGGAAGGCGAGGAGGTCCTGGTAGGCTAGGATCTTAGACTTCTGCCTTAGGCCTAGTGGCCCAGGCCTCTTCATGTAGAACATGTTTACCTGGGGGAGGGTGCCGTAGAGCCCCGCCTTCAGGCTCGCGTAACCCAGCCTCGCGAGGTCCACTATGTAGCCCGCTAGGGCTGGGCTGTCGTTTATCCTCATGTTCACGGTGAGCTCGTCGGTGAAGCCCCCGAACGAGACCCACTGCACGTGCATCGCGACGAACTTCTTGTCCCCGAGGGGCTCGAGGTAGCCGGTGGGCTTTATGAAGTGCGGGGGCTCGTACCCCAGGACGTCCCCCAGGAAGCCGCTCTTAGTGTCCTCCTTCGCCCTGTTCCTCTCCGGCTCCACGAGCGAGAGGAAGTCCGTGTTGCCGCCGATGTTGAACTGCGCCACCGAGAGGACCCTCCTGTTACGCTCCGCGAGGTGCTCCGCAAGGTCGACGGTCAGGGGCGTAGCCCCCGTGGCTCCGTCGTCCCCCAGCACGACGCTCCTACGCTTCACAGCCCCCTCCACGAGGCCCGGGCTGCAAGCGACGTGGGCTGGCTGGAGGTTCACGTGCGCCACCCCGCCCCGCTCCAGGACGAGGTAGGCGTAGACCTGGGAGTGAGGAAGCTCCCCCCTCGAGGCCCTCACCCCCGCCTCCTCCCAGGAGTTGAGGGGCGCTGTCCTAACGGTGCTTGTAACGTCGACTGCAACGTCAGCCCTAACGTCGTCCAAGTACTCCCTAAACCTTGCCAGCGCGTCTCCAACGCTGTGCCCGTCGTCGAGAGCCCGCGTCCTGAGAAACCCGGGGGTGCTGCCGAGGCGCAAGCCGGGAGCCACAGCCACCTCCTTCAGCTCCGGCTCAGGCTCCAAGCCGTAGCGCTGAGCCACCTCGTAGAGGCTCCTACCTATCTTCCCCTCGTCCACGTCCACGCTGCCGACGACCTGGAGCTCCTCCACGGGGACGCCGAAGTCCACGCTAGCCAGGGGGGCGCCCCCGGGCTCCAAGAGGCCCTTCTTAAGCCGTGCTAGGCCCCATGCGAAGACAGTGGCGACGTATCCCTGCCCGAGCAGTAGCACGCGAACCATACTATTTCATAACCATGAAATATTTCATGGTTATAAAACTTACGCCCCCCTAAGCCCCGAGACCTCCCTAAGCCTCGAAGCCACCCCCTCCAGGTACCTCACACCCTCCTCCAACAGCCTCCTACCCTCAACCGTCACCCTGTAATACCTCCTCCTCTCCCTCACATAGCTCTCCACAAACCCCTCCTCCTCAAGCCTCCCCAGAACCACGTACGGCAAAACCCTCCCCGGACGGAACCCAAAGTCCCTCTCAACAGCGGCGGCAAGCTCATACCCATACACGTCCCCACGGCTAAGCTCAGCCAACACGTAAAGCCAAAGGTTCTCAACGCCAACCTTCCTCCTCAACCTATCAAGAGGCCCACCCAACAAAACCACCGCTTGTCTAAAGGCATAGATCACGGAAAAGAGTCCAAATAAAAACTTGATTAAAAAACCAAAAATAGTTTTAGGGTAGGACTACGAGCTTCGGGTAATCCTTCCCAGAGGCCGTGTGAAGCTTAATCTCCAAGCTAACACCATGGTCAACACTAATCGCTCCACCACAAATGCGTGCGGGTAGATTCTGGACTTGAGCGTTTGGCAGGGTAATTTTGATTGTGATGGTACTGCCGGCTGGGATGGTTTGGGCGCCCTGCTGCCACCTATTTGTAGTAGAATTGAAGTATACGTTTACATCATTACATGTACCCGCGGTTCCCGCTACGGGGACGTTGTTTATGTAGAGTATGTCGGGTGATGCTGCCGATGTGCCGGAGTTCTTCACCGTGACGTTTATGTTCCATTGATTATTAGCGCTATCCCATTGTGGTATTGCGCTTACTATTTGGAGTTGTTCGAAGCCTGTGAAGAGTCCTACGATTCCTGTCATCCAGAAGGCTACGGCTATTGCTACGGCTATTGTGACGGCT
>JBEULP010000058.1:0-71789 GCA_041287245.1 Infirmifilum sp.
AAGCCACAAAAGGGCAAGATTCAGCAGGGATCACCCAGTGGGAAATAGAAAAATACTTCGAAAGATAACCTCTATTTAACCCACTCCTCTAAATCCGGAAGTGTGATGCACGTCTAAGTAAGCTCTGAGCCTGATTGCTTAATGCCGAGTGAACACGCGCCCGTACAGAGGATTAGTTCGTCCAACCATTCTCTCACGCAATAGCAATATGTGCAATAGCAGCGTGGGAGGAATTGAAAAACTTGTATTTGGACTAATATATGCAGGGTTTACCCTGCTGGAAGCCTCGCCATTTATAGCTATGAATGAGTGAAAAAGGCTGTTAGTCTTGGTCTTGTCAGATACGTTAAGAGAGGCTAAGGGCATATCCCTCCGAGCTAAACCGTGATTCGGGACGGACTCCTTATAGAAAACAATAATAGGTTATGTTTGGGGAGATTAATAGCGGTTGATCCTGGCTGTTTCTTTAGCTGAGAAGTTTTTGGAGAAGCTCGAGGCTGACTCCAGGCTTAGGAAGAGGCTTACAGAGCTTTTAGTATCTGAGCCTGATGTGAGGCTTACACTAATCAAAGCTGTTTTAACAGAAGTTGCCGCAAAGCAGGACATAAGAGAACTTAGGAGCGAGATGTCCCAGCTGAGAGGTGAAGTAAGCAACGAGATAAACGGGCTCAGAAGCGAGATGTCCCAGCTAAGAACAGAGATAGGCGAGATCAGAAAAGATGTATTTTTGCTCAGGGGCGAGATGGGGAGCTACTTGCAATGGACAATCGGGATAATAATCACAGTATGGGGGGCAACTGTAATACCAATACTACTTAAGCAAATAGGGGCAATATAACTTTTTTGAGAGAAATAGACGCCCCTACCTCGCATCAAAATGCCTCGCATCCAACTTTTACATCCGTCATGAAATGCCAGTCTACTCTTGACGACCCGACAAGTCTCGTGTTGTTCTCGTCGACAGAGGTTAGAGGTAGTTTAGCCTCCTTCTGTCCCGGATATGAAAGTACCCACCGCTCTCATGGAGAGGCCGTGGCCGGTTTTATTTAGTCATATGATAGTGCAGGTTATTACACACTCGTGCTTTGTTAAAAACCCTGGAGCTTGCTTTTAAGCCGCACCAGGCGTAGTTTGGAGAAAGCTAACGGCTTAAAAGTTGTTCATACAGCTCTAAGTATTCATTTATAACACGTTCCCAGTTGAACTCTGTGATAATCTTCAGGTAAGCCCTCTCCACGAGCCCTCTCGGGTAGCTGTAGGTGTAGTCGGTTATAGCCTTTGCCAGCAGTCCAGCATCACCAGGGTGAATAAGAGCTGCGCAGGAGTCATCTAACACATCGAGTACACCTGGGATCCTTGACGCGAGGATTGGTGTACGAAGAGCCATGGCTTCTAGGAGGACAGTCGGCATGCCCTCGACTCTTGATGGAAGAACGAGAAGGTCGCTACCTCTAATGACCTTTAATGCCTCCTCCCTTGGCTTGTAGCCCAGATAGTGAAAGTTCGACTGCCTTCTCGAGAGGATCCTAGCCTTCTCCTCGAGCTCCTTTACACCTGAGCCTAGAACGACGATGTGTATGCTAGGGTCAACTCTTTTGGCGGCTTCGAGGAGAATGTCGAAGCCTTTCTCACGGCTAAGCCTGCCGACGTACACAACCTGTTTATCGTAGAGGCGAAGGCTTTCCTGGGGCATTTCTCTAAGATCAACAGCATTAGGTATATAGTATGCCTCAACTCCTAGGCTCTTATAATGTTCACATGTGCTTCTTGATACACAGGTAAGAGCGTCAACGCTTTTTATAGCTTTCTCCTCAACCCAGGAACCCAACCTGCCAAAAATTCGCCCATGTAAGAGCTCTATCTGTTGAGAGTAGATTCCGTGCTGCGTTATGATTTTAGCTTGTGAAGAAGAAGCCTGAACAGCAGGCCAGGACGGCACATTGTGCCCGTGAGCCACGTCGAAGCCCTGGCCTCTCAGTCTTTTGTAAAATGATCTGAATAGAGCTGAGAGGGCAAAGCTCGGGTTATATAAGCCTTTGACAGGAATGTGCACCGTGTCCTCAACTGACATTGTTTCGACTTCTACCCCTCGACCCCTAAGCTCCGCTACTAGCTTTGAGACGTGCTGCGCCACGCCTCCAATGCCAGATAGACGTGGAGAGACCATGAGCACCTTCATTATTCACTCCCTCTAGTTGCGAATTAACAGATACATCTATTAATCTTTGGACTATCCTAGTCGGTCCAGGAAAACGGCTAAATACATACCGATATTTTGCCAGTAATAAAGGAGTAGACCCCGCCACCCGAATAACTTCCTTAAAACGTACTTGCGACAGGTGTTCTTATGTTTGTCCAGAGCTATGTTGTAGCTTGGCTTTGGTGATTGTTTATGAACGCATTTGGCAGATGGAGTTATGTAAAGGCCGCCTTGGTAAGCCTTATATATGGTATATGAGAGAAGGAGATCTTCCATGTAGGAGTAATCGCCAAGATTCTCGTCGAATCGAAAGTTTAGAAATACTTCGCGCTTGTATGCCACGTTAGACCCGCTTAACCACTGACAAGGTATCACCCTTGTGAGAGGCACAGGGTATTCACCAAGTCCACACTTATTGGGGATATGTCGGTAGCCGTAACGGAAAATACGCCGAAAAATGTTTTTCATTCGAAGGAGCCTATCCCGCTGGGCGCTCTCAGCCACGTTAACCATGTAACCGGATACACCCACCGCGTCCGGTTTCTCTTTAAAGACACGTAGGATTTCTTCGACATAGTTAGGTAAAAGAATCACGTCGGAATCAAGAAAAAGGAGTATATCCCCCGTAGCGAATTCCGCCCCGACATTTCTCGCAGTAGCGGCGGATCTGTTTTTTGGATTTCTAAGGTATAGCAACTTTATTCCTTTCGCGAGGAAATCAGACTTTCGACCCTCACAAAGCAGTTTCACCTCATCTGATGGCGTATCGTCAACCAAAATTACTTCTACAGGTAGTATTGTTTGATTGAGAATACTATCAAAAAGCTCGGCAAGATCCTTAATTCTGTTAAAAGTCGGCACCACGATTGAGACTTTCATCCCTTATACACCTTAGCGTAGAGCTTCGCGTATTTCAGCGCAGCTTCGCTCCATTTAAACCTAGTTGCCCTAGCCAAGCTGGCAGCTGAGAGCTTCTCGTAGAGCGTAGGGTCTTGCAACACAGCTTCTAGTTTGTCGACCAGATCTTCCTCGCTACCGGCTTCAAAGGCAAGTGCAGCATTACCAGCCACTTCAAAAGCCCCTCCGGATCTGGGAACAATAACCGGCAACGCAGATCCCATGGCTTCTAGCACAGACATTCCGAAAGGTTCACGTGAACAAGTATGGATGTAGATCGTTGCAGCTTTATAGAGGAGAGGTAGGGCTTTGAAGGGAAGTCGTCTTACAAAATGTACTTGGATGTATTGAAACTTTCGGGCAAAGGATTTGACCTGAGGTGCTAGAGGACCTTCGCCTCGTACCAGAACTTTCAAACCCGGAGGTTTATCGAGTTTTTGAAGCGCTCTGAAAAAGAGGAGGGGTTCCTTAAAGAGGTTCAGGCGTGATACTAAAAGGAGCTTATGCATGAAGGGATAATCACGCGTTTGAGTTGACAGAAAGGCCGGTAGCAGCCCATGATATATCACATCGACAACTCGGATGCCGTAAAGGGTACGCAGCTTCTCGGCTGTATAGTTGCTTATAGCTACGACCGGTACACCTGAATCCCTTATAATTTCAAAGCCTTTAATTTCTCGTAGGTGGCCTTCAAGCTCCTCAGGATCCAATCCAGGAAATGGAAATCCATGAGATGTCACGAGAATGTTATCCATAGAGCTTAGGGCGACAGCTTCAAATGCATAATTCAGGTGTAACACGTTAAAGAGATTATTGGCGGCTCTCAGCAAGATCATCCTAGACACGCCTCTTACCTTTGGAGGAAATATATAGTTCGGAAGAACCTTAACATCTACATGCATCGGTTTGTAAGCCAGTACTGTTAACTCAAAGAGTTTAGCAAGCTCTCGCGTTAGACCAACTGTGTAGTGTTCTATGTGTGAAGTGAAGAGAACGCGAGCTGATTTTTTCATTTCCTCAGCTGAGACCATTCTCATTCCTCGCTCATGCAAATAATTGATTGATGACTAACCCTTCAAAAGCTATGTTTACCTACTTCTTATTTTTTAGCCCACTAACAACTTAGAGTCTGTTAGAGGTAGAGAGAGGTTTAAAAATTGGAAGCCCTTTCAAATGAGATCTAAAATCGTTGACTATAATGTAGAAGAGCATAAGAGACGTGAGAGGTAAACCTAGGAGAAAACTAGCTATAAAAACCTTAAGACCCTTTCCAAACCCCCTCTTTATAACTTGATAGATCAAATAGCCCAGAATGTAACTGATTGGAAGGATAATAGCATAGGATAATTTTGCCACCACTCCATACAGCAAAAATGCAAGCATAGGCAGATATCCGAGATAAAAGCCGAATCTTTTGTATCTCAAGATATACCTAATGAAAGTTGAAATCGAAGGATTCAAGCTAAGTGTGAGAGCCTTTGCCCGAGCCTTCTTTCTAAGTCCTCTTAACAGTTCACTTATAGGCTTGTCTGTAAAAACATCGCCTTTACTGTCTCCGGCTCGATTCACATCCAAAGCTATAACTCCTTTATGAACAAAAAGCTTGTACCCTAGCTTTAATGCTCTTACACTGAAGTCAGCGTCCTCATACACCGTGAGATCAGGGTCAAAACCGACCTTCTCAGCTACCCTACGAGAGACTAAGGTGGCTCCCATACACACCCCGGCTACCTGAGTGAGTTCCCCTCCTATGGCTTGAGCCTGGGCTTCCTCCAAAAGCCTCCACGCCTCTCCTGGGTATTTTACATAGACTGTGAGCACATTCGCTGATACAACGTCGGCGTGCACTCTTTCCGCAGCATCGACTAGTTCACTAAGAGCGCGCGATCCCATTATTACATCGCTATCCCAAAAGAAGAGATAACTTCCCTTCATCTTTGATATACAGATGTTACGTGCCTCTGGAATAGTGCTAGGCTTTACTATGATCCCAAAGCTTGCAACACTCGATCCCTCAAGCATTTTAGTGCAGATCTCAACCGTATTGTCAGTACTTCCACCGTCTACTATTATTACGTGAATCTTGTCCGAAGGGTAATCCTGTGTAAGTAGTGAACGAATAGCTTCACCAATAATCCACTCCCTATTCAACACTACAATTCCAACCGTGACTTCCGGTTTCATATGATCATGTGACATACCCTTCACATCGGCTCTTGGCTCACATTTCCACCATATCTTTTTGAAATAGTTTAAATTTATTCCACTAAATCCTAAGAAATTTCAGGGAAAACTGTAATGAGAATAAAGGCTAGGCTAATTTGCCTTAGAGTAGTGTTAGCAGACTGCTAACTTAAGCAGCTTTCGGAATACACAGTTAAAAATTTTGAGTGAGTAAAGGATAATATGCGCTTTTGCTTCTTTTCGCTGTGCCTGCCGGTGATATCTGGGGGCGTGCTGCCGGTCTAGCCATCATCGGTGTGGTTGTTGCAGGGCTCGTTCTGCGGAGTAAGAGACCTCAGGTGCCTGTTTGGAGTATTATGGCTTTTGCGTCTTTCCTGGCTGTGATTTCTGGCCTTGTCGGAGTGGATGAGGTTGGTAGCGTCGTTGAGCTAGATGTTATCCTTTTTCTCGTTGGGATGTTTAGCCTTGTTGCCCTTGCGGAGGAATCGGGGTTGCTGGATGCCCTGTCATACGCAGTTGTGTCTAGGGTACATAGCACGCTATGGCTTTATGTTCTATCAAGCTTTCTCTTTGGGTTGCTAGCCGCAATTACCGTCAATGATACTGTGGCCCTTGTGGGCCCTCCCATCGCTTACGTGGCTTCTCGTGCTTCAGGGGTAAAACCCGAGGCTTTCTTCCTCTTACTTGCCTTCTCGCTAACAATAGGGTCTGTCATGACCCCAATAGGCAATCCGCAGAACATGCTTATCGCGTCAGGATCTGGGGTTCAAGCCCCCTTTATTCTCTTCCTTTACAAACTGGCGTTACCCACCCTTGTCAACCTTGCCGTTACGCCTCTCATTCTGGCAAGAGTTTTCAGGATTAGGAATGCAAGGGTAGAGGTGGTTCTCATCCCGGAGGAAGCCATTCAGAATAGAAGAGACGCACTGCTAGCTGGCGTCGGGATTACAGCAACGATCTTCGCACTGGTAGCGAACGACCTGTTTGAGCTTCTCGGCTTGCCCCACATGAGGAATAGGGGTTTTATCCCGTTTATCGTTGCCGCAGGACTATACCTGTTCGCAAGCGAGCCTAGGAAGGTTCTGAGCCGGGTTGACTGGGGCACGGTGGTCTTCTTTATCTCCATGTTCATCGCGATGTCAGGTGTGTGGCGGAGCGGCGTTCTAGAGCCTCTTTTGCAGACGTTGTTGCCGGCACATATCGGTGGATGGTTGGGCTTGCTCCGCGTGACGACCGCCTCAATCGTGCTGAGCCAGTTCCTGAGCAATGTACCTGCGACGGGCATCCTTATAACGCAAGCTAAGATGTTGGGCTATACCGGGGCTGACACTGCCTTCTGGCTCGCCATGGCAGCTGCGACGACTGTTGCGGGTAACCTGACACTGCTTGGCGCCGCCTCAAACATCATTGTCCTAGAGTCGCTCGAGTCTAGGTATGGTTACACGATTTCCTTCACCAGATTCCTACGCGTAGGGGTCCTCGTCACGACCGTCAACACGCTGGTGTACCTCGTGTTCATATTGGTGTAGCCCGGCGCGTGGGAACGGCTATGAGTGTTGACCAGGCTTGGCATCCGTAGAGCTTTGAGCCGTCCTGCACCTCTATATCGTCTAGGTTTATATCTTCCTCGTCCTATTCTTCCATGTGGAGCTGTTTTGGGACAAGGGTACTGTGCTGATAGATGGAGAGCTACCGCAGAGCCCGCCCGACTTCGTCAAGTATGATTCGAGGGTTGGCAAGTACAGGTGTCTCGCAATATATTATCCCCACCTCCTGGAGTTTCTCTCAAGAATTGGCGTGAAGTTCGAAGACCGTGTTTTGCAGCTGGCTTGTAAAAGAGTAGAGGCTAGGAATGAGCCTGAGCTTAGACCTTACCAGCGTGAGGCGCTTAGCCTGTGGCTTGAGAGGAGGAGAGGTGTCGTGGTCATGCCCACTGGTGCTGGGAAGACATTTGTCGCTGTAGAAGCCATAGCCAGGCTGGGGGTTCCAGCTATGATCGTTGTGCCCACGGTAGAGCTTGTGGAGCAATGGCACAGGCGACTTAGCCACTACTTCCCAGAGTTGGTAGGGGTTTGGTATGGAGAGGAGAAGAGGGGGAACTGTATCCTCGTGACGACCTATGACTCGGCATACCTCTCAATCGAGTACCTGGGTCCTGGCTACCCGCTTCTTGTATTCGACGAGGTACATCACCTTCCGTCGGAGTCATACAGACAGATAGCTGAGCTATCCCCCGCTCCCTACCGGCTGGGGTTAACGGCGACGCCTGAGCGCTCGGACGGGCTTCACGTCCTACTTGACGAGCTTGTGGGGCCTGTGGTTTACAGGATGAGTGTTTCTGAGGCTGCGGGGAGATACCTGGCGGAGTACGAGGTTGAGGTAGTGAGGGTCTCTTTAAGCCCTGAGGAGGAGCTGGAGTACAGGAGGCTTGAGAAGGAGTATCTTAGCTTTATTAGAAAGAGAAGGCTCAAGTTTAGGCGCCCGTCGGATTTCCGTAAACTTGTCCTCCTCAGCGGACGTGACCCCACTGCCAGGAAGGCACTTGAGGCTTGGTTGAGGATGCGGGAGATTCTCTTCAACTCTGAGAGCAAAGTTGAGGTTGTAGCCGACATCCTGTCGAGACATATGAATGATAAGATACTGATTTTCACGGAGTACAAGTCCCTCGCCAGGGCTGTCTCCGAGAGATATCTCATCCCCATAATAACCCACGAGACTAATACCCAGGAGAGGAGAACAATAATGGACGGGTTCAGAGAAGGTGTTTTCAAGGCTCTGGTGACCGGTAAGGTGCTGGACGAGGGGCTGGATGTCCCTGATGTAAACGTTGTCGTAATACTCGGCGGTACCTCCTCGAAGAGGCAGTATGTGCAACGTGTGGGGCGTGCCCTTAGGCTCAAGCCGGGAAGGGCGAAGATATACGAGGTGGTGACTGTGAGGACAAGGGAGGTTACATATTCGAGGAGGAGGCGAGGGGGGCTCTAGTGCTGCCTCTCGAGCTACTAAGAGTTTCGAGAAGAGGGGATTCTGTAAGGCCAGCATACCTGGATGACTTGCGTGCGGCTGAATATATCATCGATGCCTATAAACCCGGGTTGAGGCTTAGGGATGCACGAGAGAGGGTTAGGGAGGCCCCGTTCGACGCTAAGCTGGCTAGGGGACTTGCACACGTCCTCGAGAGGAGCCTCTCGCTGGAGGAGGTTGACAAGAGGCTTGTAACGAGAGTAAGGGTAGAGGTTTTCAAGCATGCCTCAGCCCAGTTTCCCGTCGTCGATCCTGCGGATAGAGCCCTTGTCTTTGAAGCAGTAGCCGGGAAGCTTGGCTTAACGCCGGGTGAGGTTGAAAGGCTATTCTCGAAAGGGTTTGAAGATGAGCTGGAGATAGCCGACCTTCCGCCCCTTACACCTGGAGAGCTTGCTGCAAAGTATAACACCGCGCTCCTGCAAACTCTACTGTTCAGATGCTCGGAGCTTAAGGTAGAGATGAGGGGTTCGGGGGCTAGGGTGAAGGGAGCGTTAAGAACTCTGAAGGGTTACGGACTTATGTATACGGCTGAGGATGCCGGGGGTTATGTTAGGCTTATAGTGGACGGCCCTGTGTCGATCTTTAAGCAGACGGAGAGGTATGGTACTAGACTTGCTAAGTTCGTTCCTCTTATCTTCGGATTCGAGGACTGGCGTCTTGAGGCTAGGGTGAGGCTTCACGGGAAGACTTACACTTTCATCGAGGAGAAGAATGGAGCACCGTCATTAGCTGCGGGTGAAGTCTCATCCGAGGAATTCGACAGCCTTGTTGAAAAGGAGTTTTACAGGCAGCTCTCCCAGCTCTGTAGGGTTGAGAGAGAGCCCGAGGCACTGGTTGTTGACGGTAAGGTCTTTATCCCCGACTTCAGGGTGGGGGACTTATACATAGAGGTCGTAGGCTTCTGGACGCCCGAATACCTGCATAGAAAATATGATAAGCTGATGAAACTCGGGGTTCCGATTCTAGTACTCGTCGACGAGAAGCTGGCTGTCTCAAGCTGGAAGAGCCTTCCACATTACGTTGTTACGTACAGGGAGAGGCCGAGGATAGGCGACGTGTACAGGTTCATACGCCCCTTCTGCCATAACAGTAATTAGGGTTGATTGTTTCTATAAATCTGGAATCGAAGAGGGATGTTAGGATCTCGTATAAATTTCAATGCTGAGGTTTTACTCTTTTTGTTCTGATTCCTCTAGGATGTTGCTTAGGGCTTCTCCTGCTTCCTCGAGATAGTAAAGGGTGTCTTCGAGGAGTGCAGCTATTTTTTTGTCTTCGCGCGCCGCCTCGCGTAGGAGGCTTATAGCATCGTCAATATTATCCAGTGCTACCCTAATCTTCTCTCTAACGTTTTTCATAATTCTTAAGGGGGTTGGGCAGGTATAACATGTTTTCGCCCTAAGTAGCAATAGACTTATCCGTGTGGATGGGTTGGGAGCTTGTGAGCATAAGGGAGCGCTTGGTAACTCTTTACGAGTCACTAGGGGTTAACGACATCGTGGCAGGCTCTTCGGAGGAGCGTGTTGCCGCGGAGAAAATTAGAGGTTACTTGGAGGAGCTAAGATTGGAGGCTAGGGTCTTCGAGTTTGAAGCCATGTCTTGGCGTGAAAGATACGTGGAGACCTGTGTCGGAGGGTTGAAGGTTAGGTCTGTCGCCATGCCCTACGTGTTGAACGGGGAGGCTGAGGGAAAAGCCGTATATGTTGGAAGCCGGATACTTGAGGAGGACTGGTCTTCCTTGAACCTTGAAGGAAAGATAGCTTTGGTGAAGTTTTATGAGAAGGTTGACGAGGCCGAGTGGCAGTATCTCCAGGCTGTGAGGGCAGGTGCTGAGGCGGTGGTATTCATGGATTCCTATCCAGGGCGTGTCAGGAGAATGGTTTTAACCCTTAACACTGACTATAGGTTCGTCGAGGGCACTCCCCCGCCCATCCCCGCTGTTTCCGTGAGCCTAGAGGATGGCCTAAGGATAAAAAGGCTTGCAGAGAGTGGAGAAAAGGTTTCCGTTAGGGTTGAGGCTGAGGTTGACCATGGCGCTAGAAGCCGGGTTGTATACGCAGGCGACCTTTCAGGCCCTGTTTTCTCGGCGCACATCGACAAGTGGCTAGGGGGCTTCAGGGATAACGCTTTAGGCGTGGGGCTTGTGCTCTACATGGCGGAGAAGCTACGCGACAAGGCGGGGTACATCTTTTTCGGAGCAGAGGAGTCCGGTGCTCCAGGCTTTAGCCCGTGGTACTGGATATGGGGGTCTAGGAGATTTGCCGAGTTCCTAGAGGCTCATGGCCTTCTAGGAGATTTTGGCCTCCTCTTGAACGTGGATGTCTTGGGTGGTAAATCGATCAGAATCTCAGCTTCTACTCCTGACGTGCAAGCTGGGCTCTCGCGTGTGGTGGGAGAGGAGGCTATGGTTTGCCCTGACCAGGTAATATTCGACAGTTTTAGCTTTACTCTCAAAGGCGTACCTTCCACGACGACGCATACCTTTCCTGAGGTTTTACCCGTGTACCACACTGACCTCGACTCGCCGGGGTCTATAGACTGGTTTTCCGTTGAGAGAGCCTCGAAAATACTTGAAAGAATAGCTATTGAGTTCTCTTCTAAAAGGGAGGATTTGTTCGAATACAACGAGCTATTGCGAAGCATCGCCTCAAGGTTGGAGAGAGTGGCGTTCCTGCCCTCCGTTCAAGGCGTGTTGGAACAGCTTGACAGATTACGGATAAGCGGGGAGGATGAGGCGAGGCAGGTTCGAAGATCCCTAACCGGTCCCATGTTCTGGGGAAGGTATGATAGGGTTTTCCGGGATAGCGAGGTTTTCTACCCGCTCTACACCGATGCTATAGATGACTTCTTACTTGTCTCCGACATCCTGTCGGGTGGTAGAGACGCGAGTGAAATAGTTCGGCTAAGAGGTATTAGGAGGATAGCTGGTCTTGAGAGAATCCTCCCAAGCGTTGAGCCGGTGTTCTACGGGCGTGTTTTCAGCTCTCCAGGGTTCCTCCGCGAGGTGTACTTCGTGCTAGAGAGAATTGTTGAGCGGGACGTCGAAGAGCTGTGGAATAAGTTGGAATACCTTAGAAAATAACACGTGCTACATTTGGGCTTTTGAGATTCTACCACCTTCAATGAAAATAACTTCGATTGGTTTATCTCCAAGTTCTTCCTTGAGCAGGGGTAGGACTTTTCTCAGCGCTTTTCCTAGGCTCACCGCTCGGAAAGAAGCGCCAGCCGCATACCTGTGCCCTCCTCCACCAAGTGGCGTGGTTACATTTGTCGCTGAATACCTTGAGTCGGGGTTCGCCCCAGCATAGACGCGGTATTTGAAGAGGCCTTTAGGGACAAGCAGGAAGGTGAACTCGGACCCTGCTCTTTCGAGGAGAATTGTGAGGTAACGGTAGGAGAGCCCCATGTCCTCCTTGAAGACTAAAACAGCCTCCCTGGGCGGTGGTTGTAGCAGCTTCGCAACCTCCTCTGTCCTGCTTTTGTTTTTCGAGAAGCGGTCAATGAAAACCTTTATTTTCTCGTCCTTCAAAGCTTCAATCCCCCTCTCAGCGAGCCTCTCTATAATGTATAACCTACCCTTGTAGTCTGCGCCTTTAACCGCAGCTTCCAACTCCATCGCCTCAGTAGAGGTTATTTTAGCCGTGTCCGTCTCTATAGCATAGCGCACGAGCTCGGCAGCCTTCCCATCGTTTTCCAGCCCCAGCGCCTTTAACGCCATTACCGCGGCTGCAGGGGCTTCAGGGTCGTAGAACTCCTTTTCAGCACAGGGAGGGTTTGTTAAGTGGTGATCTGCCCTGAGCCTTGCCTTCCCGGGACACGGTAGGTCGGCTACGAAGTCCCAGGTAACCCTCCTTATCAGCGGGTGCTTCCTAACCTGGGAGGGATAGGCTAGGACAACTATACCCTTGGGGTATCTTATTTTGAATAGTGCCCCGCTGACAATCCCGTCTGGGTCGCCCTCATCTACAAGCGCAAGCTCCCGACCTTCCAGCTTTGCCCTGAATATTGTATAAGCCTTGTAGAGCTCGGTATGGAGCCACATAAGCGAAAGGTGTCTGTGGATATATAAAAAGCCAACTAGCCTATCACGGCTAGCTCGTGCACTAGTTTTCCTGTCTGGAACCTTTCGAGAAGCAAGTTCTTAGCCTCTGATATGCTGGGCTCACCTCTCAGCAGCCAGTCGGCCATTATCTCGCCTACAACAGGCCCCATCATGAAGCCGTGGCCGCTGAAGCCCCCGGCTATAAATAGGTTGTCATATCCCCCAACGGGGCCCAGGACAGGGTGATGGTCGGGTGTAATCTCATAGTAGCCGGACCAGCTTCGGAGTATGTTGGATCCAGGTAGCCAGGGAAGCCATCTTGACCACTCCTTTACAACCTTATTAAGGAATTCTAGGGAGACTCTAAGCTCCCCGAAGGGCTTTTCAGGAACCTCCACACCCATGAGAACATTGCCGTGGAATGTTTGCACCGCGTAGGCGCCGCTCTCAAAGTCTATGATAAGAGGGTCGAAAAGCCTGTCAAACTCTTCTGTTATCGCGGCGTGGTGGGGGACAGGGGTGATACTTGGATCTACGCCTATAGGCTTCAAAAGCTCGCCTGCATAAGCCCCAGCTGCAACGACTATATTTTCCGCCTCGACCACCCCCCTTGAGGTCTCAAGGCCCACTGCAGCAGAACCGTCGACCCTTATCGATGCCACGGATTCTCCTACTTGGAACTCCACACCTAGTCTCCTGGAAGCCATGTAAAGCTTGTATACCGTGTCGAACGGGCTCGCCTTACCAGCGAGCGGGTCGTAAAGCGCGCCTACCAGGCTCTCAGTGCTCAAGTGGGGGGCAACCTCGCGGATAAACCCTTCATCCACCATCCTTGTCGGAACCCCATTCTCATTATGGATCCTCATATACCTCTTTAACTTATCATATCCCTGTTCACTGGAGGACAACCATAGATACCCGCTCCTAGAATATTTTATACCTAGCTCCCGGGCCCACTCGCCCCACAACTCAATGCTTCTCCTCATCAGCACTATGTGTTCTCGACTAGTAAAGCTGGCTCTTATGCCGCCGGCGCATCTGAATGTAGAGCCTGACCCGAGGTACCCTCGCTCAAAAACGACTATCTTATTAACTCCCCGCTTCGCTAGGCTGAAAGCGGTCGACAGGCCCGTTATACCTCCCCCGATGATAGCAACCTCATATCTCATGCCTCTTCACCCGTAGAAACACCTTAGCAGGGACCGGCTCCAGCGGCGGGCGTATAGTAGGATAGGCTAGCTTCTCCGGAGGGACGCCAAGCTTCCTACTTAGATAAGAGATGAGAACCGGGATGCAGAACCTCCCTTGACATGGACCCATCCCTATGCGTAGTAGTCTCTTCAGGGACTCCACGTCTGTGATACCGGCCTCTATCGCCCTGTCAACATCCTCTGTCGTAACCTTTTCGCACATGCAAATGTAGGTTTTCACCTCACCCGTATGCTCCTCACCTCCCATAGTAGTTCCCTCGGAACCTCCACAAACACAACCTGCGTCTTGTTGACCTCAAAGGCTCTTACAACCATACCCTCGCCGAGCTCCCTCCCATCGCGCCCCAAGAGGGCGACTTTTTGCCCCTTCTGGGCCTTCGGTAAGAACTCGTACGGCATGCCTACTACGTAGCGTTGCCCCATCCTCCCCACGACAAACATCGCCTGCCCTGGACAGCCCCCCACGCAGACCCCGCACGCCGTACACCTGGTCCAGTCGATACGTGGTCTCCCCCTTAGCCCCTCCACCCTAATGGCCTTAACCGGGCAGAGGGTTTGGCACACGTTGCACGGTATTTCTTCGACGCACTCTGTAACCGCAACCGCCTTTAACTCTATTGTTTCCTCGGGAGGAACGAAACCCGCGCTTTTAAGCTCGCTATACTCCACGTAACCCCTACGCCTGAAGCTCACCCAGCACCACCTTCCCAACACCACGTAGAACCTTCGCCGAGAAGGGCGTTTTACGGGCAGAGTCCAGAAGCTCAAGCACCTTGTTCCGCTTATCTAGAAGGTCGCTCCTAGAACCTAAGATTTTTATCGCCGCCGAGTAACCTGCGATTCTACCTGTGAGTATGGCAGTGGTAGCCTCCTCAATTCCTGAGGCATCACCGGCTATAAAAACACCGGGAAGGCTTGTCTCCATAAACTTGCTCCTGTAGGGAACGTAACCGCCTAGCTCGCTTGACCACACCATCTTAGCCCCCATCTCGGCTAGAAGCCTAGCTTCCGGTGTAAGCCCGACAGCCAGGAGTAGAAGATCAACGTCAAAAACCTTCTCGGAACCTGAAACAGGGGTCATTTTCTCGTCAACCTCTGCGACGACCACCCGCTCCACACGCTCCCTACCCTCCGCCCTAACCACAGTATGCCCTGTAAGTATCTGAATCCCCCTTCTCCGGAGCTTTGCCGCGTGTACAAGCCAACCTCCAATCTCTCGCATAACCTCTACGACAGCCGCAACCTCTACCCCAGCTTGTAAAAGCTGGTATGATACTATGAGGCCTACGTTCCCAGCGCCCACGACGACTGCCCTCTCCCCGGGCTTTACGCCGTACTCGTTCATAAGTGTCTGGGCAGCGCCTGCCCCCATAACACCTGGAAGAGTATTTCCTGGGAAGGGTAGGAACCTCTCAACAGCCCCGGTGGAGACTACGGCGGTTTTCGGTTTCACCAGTACAAGCCTGCCGTTCTCGACGGCTGCAAACCCCTCGTCTTTAAACCAGCCTATAACTGGGGCCCTTGTGTGAATACGAACGCCCAGCGACGAAGCCCTGGCGATAAGCTTCTCCGCAATCTGAAAACCCCTCTGCCCGCCGAAGAGCTCTCCAGAGCCGAAGAACTTGTGAGTCTGCTTTACAAGCTGGCCCCCGGCTCTAAAGTGCCTCTCAAACACATCCACCCTTAACCCCTCCTCTGCGGCTACAGCGGCAGCAGAGAGCCCTGCAGGGCCGCTGCCCACAACTAATACGTCTGTCTCGAGGGTTATCGCTTCTTCGCCGTCTAGAGGTTGTGGTGTAGGAACAGCTTTTTCCTCGCTTTCAACACGAAGCCCCTCTGCGACTGGCTCCAGGCACGTGCGGACTCTTGACCGGCCGTTCACCTTAGCCATGCAGCCTGAGCAGTAGCCTATCATGCAGAAGGGACCCTGCGGGGGGTGAGAGCCCTTAATATTTCGTATTCCACTCGCCCACAGGGCGGCGAGCACGCTCTCTCCCTCATAGCCTAGGAACTCTCTGCCGTTGAAGTAGAAATGAAGAGGCTTGCCCCTCTTGTAATCCAGGATAGGGTGTTGAAATATACGCACATCTAAGTTTTAATGTGGATGTTTAAATATTCTCTTATAGAAAATATTTACAGTTTGTGAGCCAGTTACCGCAAAACTGTTAAAGCATTATAGGAAGATGAATAAAGTTACTTTATTAACAAAGATTGTTATTCTTTTTCTAAAAAATACTGTGCTTCTAGAGCGATAAGGTCGTCAGCGTATATGTGCCACTGGTTGATTTTCCAATTAGAAGCTCCTCGTTAACGTATAGTTGAAGCTTTTTTGCCAGCCTGACCTCCCGAACCAGCCCTACGCGCTCCAGAATCACCAGGTGCCCGCTTAGGGTGCCTATGCTTATCCCCAACTGGCGCGCCAGTTGCCTAACGCTTAAACCCGGGTTCTCTATTAGGAAGGATACTATCTCGCGCCTCAAGGGGTGTTCTAGAGCTTCCCTTAAAGTCAGCACCTTATCAGGCATAGCTTATCACACACTATGAATATGCTTCACGAAAAGAGACAACACCACCAAATAAATCCTCCGCCTCTCAGAACAGCCGAAGACCGTGTAGGGAGAATACACAGGGACTTTTATCGGCAGAGCCCCTCCTTGTCCCCCCATAGGGGCTGGAATAGAAAAATATTTGAATCAATTGAAGTCTTATTAGGGTTGGTGCGGCCGTAGTCTAGTCTGGAAGGATGGCGGCCTGCCACGCCGCAGAGCCCTGTCGACGGCGCGGAGAACCCGGGTTCAAATCCCGGCGGCCGCACTTTTGCGAATCTTAATTTTTATCTTGTAATCCTCCCTTTTCTTTGAGTAGGCTTGCTAGCTTGGATGGTTCTGGGGTGTATAGCCTGATTCTCTGCTTCACCTCTGTCCCCATCACTTGCTGTTTTAGGATTATTTCTACAAATTTACGCTTGTTATCTGTAGCTATCGTCCCGGTTAGTGGGAATTTAACTGGTAGCCTCTCGTCGACAATTATGCCCCTAGTTGTAACCTTGTATTTTGTGGCTATCGTTAGTGTGCCCGTCTTAGCCTGGATACGCCTTGTATACAAGCCTGTCACCAGGGAGATAAAGTAGAACAGCCCGTACATGGAGAGAAAGGAGTAAAAGGTAGCAGTCTTCGGGTCCTGTGTTAACATGCTGCCGAGGCTGCTGAATGCTTCTCGGAGCTGGGGGATGTAGAAGACCATTAGGAAGAGTATCATCGTTATCATGGGTATCATGCTTGCCTTAAACTGGGCTGCGAGCTCGCCCTGAGTTTTCTCGACGTCCTTCTCTCGGAGCTTGAGGCTGAGGTCGGGGTCTGCCTGGTATATTGTCTCGCCCCTCTGCACCTCTTCGAGGTCGCGGAAAATGTTTCTCGCCTGTCTGCCTGTTACTAGGAATATTATGCCCATGAACACCAAGAGGTAGAGTGTGAAGAACAGCCACGTCTTGTCTGGATAGTTTGCGTTCATGTACGCGAAGGCGATCATGAGCACTAGACCTAATGCGTATTGGAGGAGTAACGCATGCCTCATAAACTAAACCAGGAGTTGTGAGACGCCCATGTTTTTATATTTTAGCGTAATAGAGGAGTGTGTGGATAGGGCCAAGCTAGTGGCGGTTATAGCGGTGTTCTTAGCGCTAAGCGGATTGTTAGTTACTGCAGTATTGTCTCTGAAGTTGTCGGAGGTTCAAAGAGACCTCCGGGAGGCTTCTGAGCAGCTAAAAATATTGGAAGGCGCCCTCGACGGGCAAACAAAAAAGGTTGTTCTTGTCAACTACTGCATACTCGTGTATTCGGCTACGACATGTTTCAATAATACTCCAATCTATAGTGGAGAACCGGTTCTGGCTGTAGCAGCCATGTTTGACGACGTGACTCTGGGTTCACGTAACGGGACCCTGGTAATCCTCTCGGTGAAACGGTTTCCTGAGTGCTCTCAGTGGTCCTTACTTGTCCGGGTCAACTCGGCATTAAAGTATGTGGACCCGATGTACCCTCTCTATGGCGGAGAAAACATATTTTTAAGATGCGATGGTTAAACAATTATGTCTCGAAGCTGGTTCGTCATCCTAACTCTACTTCTATTCTTCCCCCTTGTAGGGGCGGGAGTCGCTCCCACCACGCGTTTAGACGAGAACCTTCAGCAAGGGCCGTTTCTAGTTATCAATGTTTTTCCTTCTATGTTAAACCTCACCGTCGGGGGAACCGGTACTGCCAGGCTTATAATCTATAATTATGGGAGTAGCCCAGCCTATAACGCTACCCTTACACTCATCGGACCTGAAACCGTGAACTTCACGTATGACGGTGTAAAATGGGGGCGAAACCTAACACTAAGCTTTAAGGCGATACCGCAGGGGCAACAGCTACCTGTAACGCTCTTCGTTAAGCTATTGAAACCCCAAAATGCGACCATTGCTGTAACGCTTCTCTCCGACAACGCGGATCCTAGCATTTCAGCCATCCATATAAGAGCTGTACAAGCAGGAGGTGGGGCGGCGCAAACCCCTATTAACTACTATGTGGCAGCTGGGATCGTAATAATTCTCGTAGCCTTCGCCTTTTATGTGGCAAAAAGGTTTACGAAAAAACCTTCAAAGAGCCGACAGAAAAGAAGGTAAGTTTTTATACCTTTAGAATTCCTCCTCTTCTTCCTCTTCCTCCCAGCCTTCCTCCTCTTCTTCCTCCTCTTCTTCTAGGAATTCCTCTTCTTCGCCAAAGTCCTCCCATTCTTCTTCCTCTTCTTCCTCTTCGCCGAACTCTTCTTCCCATTCCTCATCTTCTTCGCTAAAGGCGTAAGGTTTCATGGTTATCAATCCCTGACGTCAAATGCACACATATATTTTTAACGTCTAGGTATTAGCTGGGGAAATATTCATTAGGTTTTGTCGCGGTTTTATGTCTGGTGCTCTCTTTGAGTGACAGGCCCTTACTAGAGGTTGTCGCTGATGACGATGAGGAGATAATCAAGGCACTTAAGAACATGGGTGTTAGCCGTATAGTAGCGTTTACTCCCGAGAAAATAGTGTACCAGTACCCCCCCGCTGGCGATGTCTTGGATCTAAAGGCTTTTGCTTCATCTGCCCTAGCCATCATGAACGAAGTGGACCCCTGGCTAGCGCTCAAGCAAGGGAGTAGAAGCGTGATTATCTTTAAGAAGGATGGGATTGTGGTGGCGGTTGAGGGGGTTCTAGCTCCTGTAGACTACGATGCCATAGTTATGCTTGCACGCATACTTAGCTTTGAGTAGAGTAAAATCAGATGCGACGGTTTTCGGTCACACCTCCCATCTTTTAACCATCATCATCCTGAATGGCTTATAGGAGACTAAGCTTATAAGTTTAGGCTCTGGAGTTCAAACCGTGAAAAGCGCCATAGCAGTCGACATTGGGGCTACAAACACTCGGGTAGCCTTGGGAGACAGCGATGGGGAGCTTCTCGAGATAGTCATCTTTAACACCTGGGACTCTCAAACTCCAGAGGAGTATGTCGCAAGGATAGCTGGGATAGCGCGGGAACTGGAGAGAAAGTTTAACGTCGAAGCTTTGGGCGTGGGGGTTGGTTCTCCGGGTCCAATTAATATAAAGACCGGTGAGATAGTTAACGCTCCTAACATGCCCTTCAGGAGAATCGAGATTGTGAGGCTTCTCCGCGAAGCTTTAGGGAAGCCTGTAGCCTTTGCAAATGACGCCGTAACAGCCGCTGTGGGCGAGAAGTACTGGGGGTTAGGTAGAGATAAGGAGAACCTGGTTTATGTTACTCTTAGCACAGGCATAGGGGGAGGTGTGTACGTGGATGGTGAACTCCTGCTAGGCAAGGAGGGTAATGCGCATGAGATAGGGCATGTCGTCGTAGACGCCGAGGGCTGGCTAACCTGTGGCTGCGGTAAGCGGGGGCACTGGGAGGCTTATTCCTCGGGCAGGGGCATACCTAACCTTGCGAGGTTTTTAGCAGATAGAGACCCTGTTGTTAGAATGGAGACTAGGCTAGATCTCGGGCCCGACTTGAACGCTAAGAAGGTCTTTGACGCTTTTAGGTTAGGCGACGCACTGGCTAGGAAGGTTATTGAGCTTGTAAGCAAGTTTAACGCCTTTGGCTTTGCAAACATTGTAAACGTATACGACCCTGAACTTATCACGATTGGAGGCTCCGTGGCTCTCAACAACGCAGACGTGCTTGTTGAGGGCCTAAGAAGCCGGGTTGCCGAGTACGCCATTAACACTGTTCCACCTATAGTGCTCACACCCCTCGGCCAAAACGTTGGAATAATGGGTGCGCTGGCACTAGGACTCGGAATGGAGAAAAAAGTCCCGTTGCGTTAGGATCATCCAAAGAAAAATAGAGAGGCTAGATGCGTTTGAATTCCTATTTAAGTATGAGCCAGCGAGTCTTGTCCTTCTCATCCATTAAAACCACGCCGAGCTCAGAGAGTCTCGACCTGATATAGTCGCTTAGCTCCCAGTTCTTCTGTGCCCTTAGAGTGTTTCTGACCTCGACTAGGAGGTTTATTAGAGAGTCGACTGGTATAGCTTCCTTTACCGTCTCATACAGCACGTCGTCAAGTACTCCTAGAACACGGTTAAACTCTTCTAGGAGCTTGTAAGCCTTAAATACCGTGGAATAAGTTGGCTCCACAGCTATCCGTGAATAGACCATGTTTGTAAGCCTCATAACGGCGGCAAACGCCGCGCTAGCGTTAAAGTCTGAGTTAAGGGCTTCGTAGAAATCCTTCCTAAGCTGGGACATCTCCATTAGAACTTCGAGTTCCTTATCGGTTAGCCTACCTGTTGGCTCTACCTCCTTGAAAAGCTTTGACAGCGTTTGCGCCGCGCCTCTGAGACGCTGGAGGTTGGACTGTGCCTGCGTGAGAGCGTCGTCGCTGAAGCTCAGAATAGTTCTATAATGCGCGCTGGCAAGCCAAAGCCTAACGACTAGTGGGTCGTATGAGTTGAACAAGTCTCTTAGTGGCACAATATTCTTCAGGCTTTTACTCATCTTCTCCCCGCCTACCTGCAACATGCCTGTATGCATCCAGTACTTGACCCATGGTCGTTCGCCGAAAAGCGATTCGCTCTGGGCCCTTTCATTCTCATGGTGCGGGAAGATTAAATCGGAGCCGCCCCCATGTATATCGAACCTCTTACCTAGGTATCGTGAAGACATAACGCTGCACTCGATGTGCCATCCAGGCCTCCCTGGACCCCAGGGTGACTCCCAGTAGGGCTCGCCGGGTTTGCGTGCCTTCCAGAGGGCAAAGTCGTAAGGGTTCTTTTTCTCAGTTGCGAACTCCTCCTGCGACCACATCTTTTTATCCAGACGCCCGCTAAGCCTGCCGTAGTCATCGTAGGTGTCCACGTCGAAGTAGACGCTTCCGCTCGGAGCCACATACGCGTGCCCCGAGTCTATAAGCTTCTGGATGAACTCGATTATCTCGCCTATGTGTTCGGTTACCCTTGGGTGAGCGTCGACAAACACTCTTAGTTTTTTAAGAGCATCCAGGTAGTCTCGACTGTACTCGTCGACGATCTCCCTCCAGTCCCTGCCTTCGTCCCGTGCCCTGTTTATTATCTTGTCGTCAATATCAGTTATGTTCTGTATGTGGATCACATCATATCCGAGGAGCCTGAGGTACCTCTTGACAACGTCAAACGCCACATAGGTTCGCGCGTGACCCACGTGCGAGAAATCGTAGACCGTGGGTCCGCATACATACATCAATACTCTGCCAGGGTTTACGGGTTCAAATGCCTCGATGCTCCGCGATAGCGTATTGTATACTTGTAACACAATATGCTTTCACCGGCAGTCATCTGTTCGATAAGATTGTTTTATATTTTTCTCGCCCCCAGAGAGAAAAGTGGCTAAAATCACGTTTGCCGAGGCCCTCGAGCTTAACTTGAATCCGAGTGAACTCTGTATCTCAGACGGTGTAGCCGAGAACAGGATACCACTAAACTGTATAAAAGTGGACACTCTCGACATTCTCTCGCTCGACAGTCTTCACTCTGAAATTCATGCGAGAAAGCCCGAGAGGATAGTCGGCATTGGAGGATTTACAGCTGTAAACGCCGCAAAAGTATTGTCTGTTAAAAGGCTTAAAAAGGGCGGGTTAAAACAAGCTGTTTTTGAAAACCCCTTTCCCCTTATACCCGTAACCCTTGTTCCAACTGCTAGAGCCTTTTGTACAGAAGTTACCCCGCTAACCATCTTCTTTGATTCGAGCGTACCAGTCTACAATGTTCTCTTTATCGACCCGGAGACCGTAAAAGTACCTTTAAATCTGTATTCCCGAAACCCCGAGCGAGAGAGAGGCGGGTACACGCCTACCAGCTGGGAGGAGGGGAAACTACAGGATTACATCTCATTTTGCAGCAGAGCTTATACAAGGCTACTTGACCTTGAATTCATACTCTCCCTGAGCATAGCCGCCTTGACAGGGGTTAACCTTGAAGTTGCCTATTCCTGCATCAGGCAACTCTCCGAAAAGCCTTTAGACGAGATAGCTTTACAAGATACTTTCAGCCGTATAGCTCGCCAAGTTGAGAGAAAAGTCGACCACTACGTGGAGCACACATGGAGCTTTTATAGGAATTTTCTCGTTAAGTGGGGTGTAAGGAACAGGGCTCAATTATACAAAAAATACGTTTCTATTCTGTCCTACGAATAATATTAAGGAAACGGCGAGTTCTCTCGGTAGAAGGGTTCTCAAGCACCTTTCTCGCATCCCCCATTTCTACAACCACTCCATCCTCAAGTATTACAATAGTATCAGCTATGTCCCGTGTAAAGTCCAATTCATGCGTGACCGCTAACATCGCTATCCCCCTGTGTGCGACCTCTCGCAGCGTGTCTAGAACCTCCGCCTTCAGCTCTGGGTCTAGGGCAGACGTGGGCTCATCTAGCAACAGAATTATGGGATCCATCGCCAGGGCCCTAGCTATAGCAACCCTCTGCTGTTGACCCCCGCTTAGCTGAAGTGGGTATTTCTCTTCATACCCACGTAGGTTTACCAGTTCAAGCACCTCCAGCGCCTTCTTTCTAGCCTCCTCGGCGCTATACCCTTTTATAATCTTAAGCGGAAGAGTGATGTTGTCGATTACCTTCATGTGCGGGAAGAGATTATAGCTTTGAAAAACAAAACCCGTCTTCGCTCTAGCCGCCCGGAGGTCGACGTTGCCAGATGTAAGTTCCTCGCCGTCCAGAAAAACCTTCCCATGGAGGGGCTTTACCAGTAAAACCGCCGTCTTCAGAAGAGTACTTTTTCCGCTACCACTTGGACCCATTATCACCACTTTAGCCCCTCTCCTGACTTTTAGCGAGACTCCTTTAAGCACAGTCTGACCCTCGTAGCCAGCCCAGACATCCTGAAACTCAAGGACAACGTCCGACATTGCTCAGGCACCCGCGTATCCAGGTATTTGGAGCTTTCTCTCAAGTATACGTGAGCTGTGAGAAAATGTGTAGCAGAGCACGAAGTAGAGTAGGGCTACTATAAGGTAAGCTTCGAAGGCCCTGTAAGTGTAAGCCGCGACGTATTGACCCCTTCTTGTGAGCTCTACAATACCGATAACTGCGGCTAAGGAGCTCTCTTTTACCACAGTTACAAACTCGTTTACAAGGGATGGTATTGAAATCCTCAACGCCTGAGGCAGAATGACGTAGCGGAGTATCTGTGCCAGTGAGAAGCCTAGAGACTCTGCAGACAGCACCTGGCTGTCTGGTATGCTTTTCACCGCTGATCTAAAAATCTCTGCCTGGTAGGCGCCGCTGTTCAAGCCCAACGCCAGTATACTCGCGGTGAAGGCGTCCAGCTTAATGCCTATCGAGGGCAGACCGAAGTAGAGCACAAAGAGTTGTACGAGGAGAGGGGTTCCACGTATCGGCTCTATATATGCACGAGCGACAGGTCTGAGCGGGGAGAGCGAGAGTGCTAGGAGCGATGCCCCGAGGGAAAGCCCGATGGCGAAGGAGATCACAGACAGTTGCAGAGTGGTTATGAGCCCCTGGGATATAAATGGAAGATATTCTACTAGGAAATCTATAAAGCTCGTATAAACCACCTAAAAAATAATTTTTGGAGGTTTATTAACTTCCGCCTAGCCATTTAATGGTCTCGTTCAGGAAGATCTGATCCATTTCTCCTGAGTTTATAAGGTCTTCAATAACCTTGTCCACTAGTACTTTAAGGTCGCCGGCGCCTTTAGGCATAGCCACGGCGGCACCGGCGGTCGGTTTTCCAATGGCGAAGGCAATCTTTAAATCCGGGTTCTTAACAACCAACGCACCAGCGATTTTTTCCCCAATTATTATCGCATCAACGTCTCCACGCTGCAAGACCATAACCATGTCTGGATATACTTTGTCATAGGTTTTTATCTGTGCCTTGCCCTGTAGGTTCTGGTTAGCATACTCCTCCTGTATCGTCCCGGTTTGCACGCCAACGCTCTTCCCGTAGAGATCCTGAATACTGGATATCTGCGAGCTCTTCAACGTTACGACCACTCCTTTACTGGCGAAGTAGTAGGGGAAGGAAAAGTCCACTACCTGTTCACGCTCGGAGGTAGGGGTCATGTCTGCTAAGACTATATCAACCATTCCGTTTTTCACAGCTTCGATAAGAGCGGAGAACTGCATGTCCTTAACTTCTAGTTGTACCCCAAGAGCCTGAGCTATTCGTTTGGCGATCTCGATATCTATTCCCGCGAAATTTCCGTTCTTGTCTACGTATTCAAACGGTGGCCAGTCGGCTGAGGTTCCCATGATAAGTTTGCCACGTGCTTTAATCTTGTCAATATAGCTGGCCTGTGTAGTTGTCGAGACATGCCATAGCGGATAGCCTAGTCCGATGCCTATTAAAAGTCCTATAATGAATGCTGCTATCAGTTCAATTTTATTTAATTTTATTGCCTTGTTCTGCATCGGTTTTCGAACATACTGGCTTATATAAACGTTTCTTTTTGTTAAAAAATCTTTAAACGTTTAAAAATACTCTATATTTTAACCTTTCCTAAGAAAGTTTTAAAAAGGCTTCCACCGTTCTTCGTCAACATGCCTGCTAGGGACAACGTGGTGAAACACGTTAAGAGCGCTTTAATGACAAGACCATACATACTTGAGTCAATGCGTCTCGGAATAGTCAACTATTCTGCCCTTGCAAGGCTCCTACACAGCGAGGTTGAGAGGCTTTCTGGTAGAAAACTAACTCAGCTCTCAGTCAAGATGGCTGTCCTTAGAGCTTCTAAGGAGCTTTTAGAGGAGGGAGCCACAGCTAGAAAACTCGCTCTAGCTCTTGTTGGTAGCGAGATTAAACTTGTAGGAGGACTTGGTGTTTTATCTGTAGACCCTTCGAAGGCAAACGTGATATTCTCTAGCCTTTCTTCGAGGCCCTCTAGTGAAGAATATGTACAGCTTGTAAGAGGGTCTAGCGCGTTGACGCTTATTGGGAGTGAGGAATTCCTGGAGCGCATCTACTCTTCCATTGAGAAAAGTAATGTTAAACAATTCCTGAGAAGGCAATCTGCAATTATCGTAACAGGACCTCCAGATATTCTAGTCACACCGGGTGTGGTATCCGTGGTATCAATGGCGCTTTCAGTCAGGGGAATAAACTTGACGGAGGTAGTTTCGAGCTACAGGGACATAATATTTATTCTCAGCTCGGATGAGGCCCCTAAAGCATATAATATTCTCAGGGACCTTGTTTCGAGTTTGAAGTCTCTTCTTTAGGCTTCCCAGGGCTTGCCCCTAAAGTCCCAGCGATTTTTTCTGCCAGCCCAATTATGCTTTTTGCGGTCTCGCTATCAGGGTAGGCTATTACAAAAGGTATGCCGTTGTCGACTGACTCGCCTATCCGCGGGTCAATCGGGATCTCGGCGAGAAGCTTTATGCCTGTCTCCTCGGAGAGCCTTGCAGCCCCGCCCTGTCCGAATATGTAGTGTTTCGTACCGCATATAGGGCACGTGAAGTGGCTCATGTTATTCACGACTCCCAGCAGGGGGACGTTCAGCTGCTTGCAAAAAGTAATAGCTTTCTTAACAACAATTCGGGTTAGGTCACTGGGTGTAGTTATCACTATTGCCCCGTTAAGATCCTTTATTAGCTGAGCAATCGTTAGAGGCTCGTCCCCAGTGCCCGGTGGGAGATCTATCAATAGGAAGTCTAGGGAGCCCCATGCTACCATTGAGAGTAGCTCGCGTATAAAGCCCGTTTTGAGAGGGCCACGCCATATCAGCGCTGTGTCCTCATCCGGCAGCATTAAATCAGCTGATACAACTCGAACCCCACCTACCCCTACCATGGGTAGTAATCCGGCGGGACCAGCTACCATACCTTGCCCGTGAAGCCCGAACATCTTGGGAATGGAGGGTCCATGGATGTCTGCATCGAGTACGCCGACCTCGAAGCCCTTTGAGGCTAGAGCTGCTGCAAGGTTTGCAGTTACAAAGCTCTTCCCAACGCCTCCCTTACCGCTTAGAATAATTATCTTGTATTTAATCTGGCTTAGTCTCTTCCTTGCAGTTTCCTCTTGCTCTCTTATTTGCTTTAAAGTCTGCAGTTTTGCTTCACGCTCTTTAGCTGATGACACATTGCATACCTTGTTTTCCAACTAATAAACCTTTAGATTCACGCGCTCAGAAGGCTACTTCAAAAAGATCTTCGAGAATTAAATCCCCCGTATAAGTAGTGAAGCTTTTTTAAGATTATAAACATCTTTAAAGTAAGACCATCAGCAAGGATGCTAGGAGTAGAATTAGCCAAACAGGGATGCTCCAATTGAAAACCTTTCTGCCGTCTAGGGGACCGAACGGTAGAAGGTTGAAGAATGCTATCCAGCCGCTGAAGTTCATCACCGTCCTAGCGAATGGCCCTCCCGCGAGGAGCCCGACCAACCCTAAGATGATGTTAGTTACTGGACCCGCAGCTGAGATTATCCCGTTAGTTTTCTTGCTAATGCCCGTGCTTGTGTAGATGTATACTGTCCCCGGAGCGATAAATTTTATAGGGATGAATGGTATCGCGGATAAGAGGGTTAGGAAGAAAAACTCCCAAACTATGGAAAAACGCGCGGGGTAGCCGTAGAACTCCGCAGTAAACTTGTGTGCTAGTTCATGCGGGACGTAGATTACGAAGGCTAGGGTTAATACTCTTAAAAACTGTATGAAGTTTCCATAAGGCTGGTAAAGTATAAAGGTGTACCCGCTCGCCAAAACGGCGAATACTGCTAAGGTTGCGAGGGTGAGCTCTAGAACCTCACGCGGGTAAAATACTTCTCTAGCCATATTAGACCAGATGAAAGGTTTTAATAATAATTTTTCCATTGGAGGTTCTCCCAACAACTTGCCTAATAGTGATTAATTCTATGAGTAAGCAGATTATAGAATTATCTTTTCCCAGTTTTTCTAAGCAACCTCACCCGGGTTATCTTTATATTCTGTAGTGGTACCCTTTGCTTGTGAAAATAAACAGAAGACAGTTCATTCTAGGTGCCGGTGCACTGGTAGCTGCCGCAGCCCTAGGGTATTATTACTTTACCTTTGGATCAAAGGCAAGGAAAACCTTGAAAGTCTACAACTACAGTGCTTACATAGACCCTGAGATAATCAAAGAGTTTGAACAAAAGTATAACGCTACCGTTATTTATGATGAGTACGAGTCTGCAGAAGAAGCGTACGCGAAGATCCAGTATGGGGGCGGCGGATACGACGTTGTCGTGTTAACTGATCAGTTCGTACCTCAAGCTGTGAAGAAGGGTCTTGTAAAACCCATAGACAAATCTAGACTACCGAATCTTGGCAATATCGACCCGTTCTTCTATAGTAACAAATTCGACCCTGGTCTCAACTACGCAATACCTTATGCGTGGGGCACTACGGGCATAGGCTATAATGGGAAATATGTCCAGAGTGGTGAAATAACAGGGTATGAGCAACTATTCGACACGCAGGACTTTCTACCCAGCCACAAGGGGAAGGTCTCGATGCTTGAGGAGTTCCTGGAGGTTGTAAATGCAGCTAAACTTTACCTCGGCATCCCGCTCGACGACTGGTCTGACGAGTCTGTCAACAAAATAATATCTCTCCTCAGAAGTCAACGCGATTTCCTAGCAGGTTACTATGGTGCTAGCATCTACATACCGCAGTTGGCTAAAGGTGATTTGCACGCCGCCCAGGCTTGGAGCGGTGACGTTATACAAGCGCAGAGTGAAGAACCCGCTGTAGGATACGTTTTGCCGAAGGAGGGCGCTTTCGTGTGGATTGATTTTATGACTATCCCTGCGGGAGCCCGGGAGGTTGACCTCGCGTATGCGTGGATCAACTTCATCCTGGATAAAGAGATAGCCGCTAGAAACGTAAGCTATACCTACTACCCCAGCCCCGTAAAGAAGGATCTTCTTAAGGGCCTGGTGTCCGACGATATACTTGGAAACCCTGCCGTTTACCCGCCTTCTACGGCTAAGTTGATGTTTACGACTCCCGTCGACGAGAACATCTTAAACATAGTCGAAAGAATAAGCACAAGCGTGAAAAGAATCTAGCTTTTTTTAGTTGTAAAGACCTGTCTTGTATAAACATAGCTTGTCAAGAGGGAGATAACGATTAGAACAGTTGCTAGTGCGTTAAGCTCCGAGGTAGCCCTACCGCGCGCAGCCCGGGCCCATATAACAAGCGGAAGTGTCTTGAAGCCCGGACCTGTGGTGAATGCAGTTTTTACGAAATCGTCGAAAGACATGGAGAACGTGATCAGAATAGACGAAATGACCCCGGGGAGGGCGAGAGGAAAATACACTCTTATAAAAACGTCGAATGGCTTTGCGCCGAGCGTGTATGCCGCCTCCTCTACACTACTCGACGTCATTTTGAACTGGGGCTTAAGCGCGACGTATGAATAGGAGACGTTGTAGGCAGTGTGCCCAATGAGAACCGTCCAGAAACCTAGTTCTGAGTTAAGATAGTAGTATAGCATTAGCAGGCTTACGGATTCAACAATCTCGGGAATAACTATTGGTGCGTAGAAGAAGCTGTCCACAAATGAGGTTGACCCTTTCTTTGCGAAGTAATATGCAGCGATACCGCCTAGCGCTGTAGACAAGAGTGAGGAGAGCAGAGCCACGCTAAATCCGTTGAAGGTTGCGGTCAGGACCTCGGCGTCTCCGGCTAGTTGGAAATACCACTGAGTAGTAAAGCCCTTAATCTCCCCAGGATATTTCGCTGTGTTAAAAGATTGGATTATGACGAAGAGTAGGGGTAGGTATATCGCTATAAGGAGAAAATACGTGTAAGCCTTTAAAGCCTTTTTAAACACTACTACCACCGTATTTCATGTAGAAATAAACGGCAACAATTGAAGTTAAAGTCACTATGAAGGCAAGCGCCGACCCCACCGCCCAGTTCCTATACTTCAAGAAGAGATCCCAGATAAGGTATCCGATCGTATAACCGTAAACTCCTCCGAGAAGGCCTGGCACGACAAATTCGGTGAACGCCATCAAGAATACCAGTATAACCCCCGAGGCTATACCGGGAGCGGCTAACGGCAATGTTACTCTCAAAGTCGCCTGCCAGGGTTTAGCCCCAAGAGTCTCAGCCGCTTCAAGAAGCCTTCTCTCGATGCGTTCAAAGGTAGAGTAGATTGGTAGAAGCATGAAGGGCAGATACTCGTATATCATCCCTATGATCATACCTTGAAAAGTGTTGGATAAGCCTATAAGAGAGAAGATGTTCATTAAGGCGTAAGCCCTTAAAAGGAAATTGACAAGCATGGGTACTGTGAAGGCGACTAGAATCTTGTTTTTGGTGTCAGCATCATCGACCTCGAAGGATAGGTAGTAGGCGGCTGGGAGGGCTAAAGCTAAAGTCATCAGCGTTGTAATCAACGCGATCGCGGCAGAGTACCCCATTATCGACAGATAGTCAGCGTTGGTGAGAACAGAAGCGTATAGCCCCACACCACCACGTCTGACACTTTCGAGAAACATAAGAATAAGCGGTACGTAGAAAGTTGAGATAACGTACAACAATGGAAGAAGAGCAAGTATAATGACCGGGCTTTTCTTCATCCTGTCTACCTAGTGAAGACTTTAATCGAAGAGGGCTCCAGATAGATTCTAACGCGGCTACCCACGGCTAAATCGGCACTTTCACGCGTAGAGGCCAACGCCTCTAATCTAACATCACCCCAACCGTCTAAAACGACTTTGGTAAGGGGGCCTAGGAAAGTTTTCTCGATGACAACCCCCTCCAGCTCGATGTGGTTTTTAGAGCCGCCGGAGAGCTTCACATTCTCGGGACGCACGAACAAGAGAACCTGCCCGTTAAATCCTTTTAGCTCTGGCGAGATTATGGAGAGATCTATTCTCGCCCCCTTTAGATCTATAATGCCACTTCGAGCCTCGACAGATATAATGTTCGCCTCTCCAAGGAAGGACGCTACAAAGGTGTTAGCCGGCTTTTTATATACTTCCTCGGGGGTTCCGACCTGTTGTAGTATACCATCGTACATCAAAGCCAGCCGGTCTGAAAGCATCATAGCCTCGTTCTGGTCATGGGTAACGTATATCATGGTGACACCCGTCTCGCGTTGAAGTCTCTTAAGTTCTCGAATGAGCTCTATCCTGATTTTATAATCGAGGTGGCTGAAAGGCTCGTCTAGAAGTAGGACGCTGGGTTCCCTAGCTAGAGCCCTAGCCAGGGCTACTCGTTGCTGCTGCCCTCCGCTTAACTGAGTTATTCTTCTCTGGGCATAAATCTCATAAGGCAGCCGGACTAGCTCGAGCACTTCTCGTACTCTCCTCTCTGCCTTTTCTCTCGGCCAGCCCGCTATTTCCAGACTAAACGAAACGTTTCTGTAAACTGTTAAATGCGGAAAAAGGGCGAGATCCTGGAAAACCATGCCCACTGGTCTCTCGTATGCCGGCTTATCAGTAACATCGTTGTCTCCAAAGTAAACACGGCCGCTGTCAGGCCTCAAGAGTCCGGCTACAATCCTTAGAAGAGTTGTTTTGCCGCAGCCGCTGGGTCCGAGTATGCTGAAGAGTTCCCCGGGAGAAATGTCAATAGATATATTCCGCAATGCAGTGGTGACGCCCCTATCTCGATATGTTTTACTCACATTTTGTATCTTGATGCCGACTCCGCTAACCATCTTTCTGCCAGGACTAACAGTCTAGCTTTAAAAGGATATCGTTTAAAATATCCGGTCTAAACCTGAATTTTGTACGGCTTTAGCCTCTCAATCTCCCTTAAGACTTTCGCTATAAAACCCTCTACATATGACCAGTTTACATTTTTCTCCCGAAGCACTTCCCTAACGTAGTTCTCTGTATCCCGATAGCTCTTAAACTTCTCATTTACCTCACGCCAAGGGATACCCTTTAATGCCTCAGCTAGCCTCGGATCATGAGGAAGAACCCCCTTCAACATTAGAAAAGCTATCGACGGGTAACCAAGGTAACCCTTGTAGACAGACCCGTTGTCAGTGGAGGCTATTCCGAGCTTTCCGTCCCAAACAACCCTGTATGTTCTCTTACCGTCGGAACCGATGACTCTAGCTTCGTACTCGCTTACAAACTCGATTCGGCCGTCCCCTATACAGCCAAGAGCTTCTAAAACCTTCACGCGCGGGGGAATCTTCCAATATTCCACATGACTAAAATGTATAAACCCTTATATAAAATGTGTTTAGAGGGCTGTTTTCTTTTTGATGTTCAGAAGAAATGTTTATAGTTTTTGGAGAGGATGATGTCTGAAAAGCTGTTGAGACCTAAGGATGTTTGTGAGAGGCTTGGGATAAGCTATACTACTCTTCGCAGGTGGATTCAGGCTGGTTATATCAAGGCTGTTAAAACTGTCGGTGGCAGAGGAGCCACAAGAAAAAGAAGCTTGCAGAGGGATTCAAAAAGCTTTTAGAAGAGGTTGAGAAAAATGGTTAGAGTAACAAGAACGGTTGTTGTTGAGAGCGTGAGATTGCCGAGGAAGGTGTTCAGGGTCTTCGTAGAGCTTGAAGGAATGTATAGAAATATGGTTGAGCAACTAGTCCTCTACGCTGTTAGAGAAGGTGTGAAGTCTTTTACAAAGCTTAAAGCGTCGAGATACAAGGATTTGAGAAAACTGTACCCTCTCTTGCCAAGCCACTATGTGTACACGGCGTGTCAAGACGCTAGTGTTAGGGCTAAGAGTTTTCTCAGGCTGAAGAAGCTTGGTCTTGCTGAAAAAGAGTATCCAGAGGTTAGAAGAGTCTCTATATGGCTTGACGATCACTTGTGGAAGCTGGATGGGTATACTAGAGTTAAAATCGCTACACACAAAGAGTGGATAAGTGTTGATTTGGAGCCCTATAAACAGTACTGGAGATATCTTAACGGTGGGTGGAGACTTGCTAGCGAGGCGAGGTTAAGACTGGATAGGAGGAGTAGACAGCTCATAATCCACCTAACATTTGTTAAAAATGTTGAAGAGTACGAGCCTAGAGGTTTCACAGCTGTTGATGTTAACGAGAACAACATTACTATGCTCCTCGATGGCGATGTATTTCTCTTTGAAACAGGTTTGAAGAAAAATGTTCTCGGCTACTACTATAGGAGGATGAGAGTTCAGGAGAAATATGATAAGTTCTATGGCGTGAATTCTAGGGTTAGGAGAAAAGTTTTGAGGAGGCTTAAAGAGAGGAAGAAGAATGATGTTAAGTGGAAGATTGCAAACATCATCGTTAGGACAGCTCATAAAAAACAGTATGCTGTTGTTTTGGAGAAACTTGGTAGATCCCCTGCTAAGAAAATGATTGGGAAAATTGAAGACAGCCAGCTTAGGCATAGAATCTATCAAGCGTCTTTCAAAGGTGTCCAGAGAGCTATTGAGGAGAAGGCTAGAGAATACGGTGTCCCAGTAATATATGTAGACCCGAGGAACACTTCGAAGACCTGCCCGATACACAACACACCTATAATCTATAGTTCTAGGATTGGGAGGTGCAATGGAGGTGGCGAGTTGTGGCATAGAGATGTTGTTGCGTGTTGGAACATACTACTCAGAGCCCGTCTAGGCGATGGGAGCAATGCTCCAAGCCTAGACGGGTTATCTGTAGATGGGAGTCCCATGCCGTTGGGCTCGACAGCCACCCATGAACCCATAGAGATAAGCAGATCCCTATGGGCGAGGTGGAAGTCCCTGGATATGAGAGAATATAAAAGAACGTCAATGATTATCAAGGGACAAACGGCTTCCCGATAGGCATAAGGTATAGAGGGTTTTCAATTCCCGTTACTCTCGCGATATTTTCATCCTCAAAAGCACCTATAGCCACCGTACCCAACCCCTCGTGTGTTACATTGAGATAGATGCTTTGCCCTACAACTCCCGACTCAACCTCTGCTTCATATCCACTACCCGAGAGTATTATCGTAGCAGGCGACTTTAGGAGTGGCTGCTGACGAAGCGAATACATCCAGAGTTGCTCTGAGAAATCCCCCGATTTTATAGGCTCAAGTCTCATCGTCTGAGAATTAAAGTAATACACCCCCGGCTCTAATCCCCGTACAAGACGGACGGTGACATAAGCTTCAACAAGGTATTCCCTAAAAATTTTTGGATACACTCTTCCTCCTTCAATAACTCTCCCCAGGGACCACTTTAGAATCGTCAAGAGCTGTTCCTCTGTAATTCCTTCCCTTCTAAAGCTTCTTTGACTCGACCTCTTAGCTATAACCTCGTCTAGAGAGAGCCCGGGCTCTATAAGAAAACCTTTACAGAATCTCTCGGGAGCCTTTACCTCGACTTCGGCCACTTCTACCTCAGGAATATCGTCACCCATGCTGAGGTCTAAAAGGCTCGTCTTCCAGTTGAAGCCGTGGCTGACTAGAGATAAAAAGAGGTTTAGAAGAGCGTGGCCCACCTCCTGCCTTATATACCTAAAGCCCCTTGAGCCGTAAAAGCTCGTGGTTTTTATGGGTGTGACTTTTATTTTAAAACCTTCAAAATCGGCTTCTCTACTCGTCTGCTCGAGAGTGTTAGAGGTTGGAATGTATTTGTATAGTCCTCGTTTTAAAGGAATAAAGTTATCGCCTGCAGAGACATATACGACGAGTGGGTATGTAGCGCCGGCTGAGGGAACGGTTCGAAAGCCGTCAACCCTGATTCCCTGGATGTGATAAAGTATCCGTGCTATTCCCATTACGTCGCATCTAGAACATTCTATTGGCGTCTCATTCGCTAAGCACCAAAAAGCTTCTCGAAGCAGAGGTTTATCGCGAAATTTAACAGCGGGTAACTTATACTTATTTAACATAATTCTAGTAAGTCTAGACATAACAAATTTAATAAACATTATTCTCTTTCCCTATCGAAAATCCTCTTTAGACAACTCCGCGGTGAAACCTATGAAAATCTACATCGCGACGTCAAACCAGCACAAACTCGCCGAATTATCACTAGCCCTTGCACCCTATCGTGTCCAGCTAGTTCCTGTTCGCGTGAAAAAGATAGAGATCCAGTCTAACAATGTCGAGGAAATCGCCGCCAAGGCTGCTGAAAGCCTAAGCCCACTCGACCATCCCGTAGCAGTCGAGGATTCAGGGTTATACATCGAGGCTCTAAAGGGCTTTCCAGGGCCATATAGTCATTACGCCTACGAGACTATAGGAATCATGGGTGTTTTAAAACTACTTGAGGGAGTAGAGAATAGGAGGGCGCTATTTGTATCAGCCATTGCTGTGAAAACGCCTGAGGGTAGGGTTGAGGTTTTTAAGGGGGAGACCGAGGGAAAAATTTCATTCCAGGCGAGAGGGGAAGGGGGGTTTGGATTTGATCCCATCTTTCTCCCCGCGGGTTCTCAAAAAACGTTTGCTGAGATGAGCATCGAAGAGAAGAATGAATATTCCCATCGTGGCAAGGCTGCAAGGAAGCTGGGTGAATGGCTAATAAAAAATTATTCATCTTTGTAGCGAAAACTGCAAAAAAGTTTTATCAAAAAATCCGTAGCATATAAATAACCCTAATTATTTATAGGCACCAGGGGGTTCCTGGGGGCGCGGCAACCTCACCCGGGGTAGTGGGATATGTGTGCCGCAGCCCAACCCCCCTATGTTCTAGAACGTTTGCGAGGCGCGCGAAGAAGAACTCATGTCAGTAGGGACTCCTTATTCAGTCTAACCCTCACCGAGTGAACTTTCTCAGCATATGATGGGTCTAGGTAGCCGCGGAAGAGGCAGGCTTTGCATACGGGTTTTGAGGAAGGCTCTCCGCAGATAATGCATTTTTGCGCTCCTCCTGGAGGTTGTGGAAGCTTGTTTCGTGTAAGCTCTTTTAAAGCTAGTATTCTATACTTGAAGCCTGGTTTCGTTGCTTCTTTTCGGTTGATCCAGTGTCTGATAGGATGCCTTAGGGCGTATATTATATATGGGCATTCCACGAAGGGCGTGTATATTCCCTTTAACAACGTATAGGTTAGGACTTCTTTCTCGGTTAGAAAGTAAAGAGGTTTTATGCGTGGCACTAGTCCTTCTGCAGTGGTTTTTGAGATAATTCCTTCGCGCTCAATGCCTTCCAGGTGAGCCTTGAGAGCATTCATCACGTACACCTGTACCTCGTCGTCCAAATTATGCCCTGTTGCGAGCTTGGTGGCTCCTAGTTCCCTGGCAAGCTTGTTCATAATATATCTCCTGAAGACGCCGCATATGCTGCAGGGCTTAAACTCCATGCCCTTGTCTTGTAGCCTTCTCACAGCTTCGTCTAAAGTAAGCCCAAAGTAGTCCTCGAATTTTCCCACGAAAATCTCAATTCCGAGCTTGCTGGCGAGATCAGATAAAGCCTGGAGCTTGTGCTCCCGGTAGTTGGAGATCCCCTCGTCAACCGCAACACCAAAAACTTCGGCTCCAAGCTCTTTAGAAAACTTGGACAGAAGGTATAATGTCGTGAGACTGTCCTTACCTCCGCTCACAGCTACAGCTACTCTATCCCCCTTCTCGACGAGATTGAAATGCCTAATGGTTTCAAGCACGCGTCTCTCAAAGTACTGTACAAAGTGGTCCTTGCACAAGTATTCTCCAAGGTACGGCACATATGCTACGGCTCGCGCTCCACAAACAAAACACTTAGCCGTCGCTAGCCACCCGAGACGACGGAGTGTATGGTAACCTTGACGTGTGGGACGAGACCCTCGTCCTCCGCCACGACTTCTCCATTCACAGCTACAACTACCTCGCTCTCAGCTAAGCCGAGCTTTCTCAGAAGATCGCGGACTGTAGCTCCATTGTTCATGCAAATCTCAAAGGTTTCGCGTCCGAACTTTTCTACGAGCACCTTGAAGCCATCCTTGCAGTAATCTGCCATAAGCATACTATTTAACCCTCTGTGAAAGAGTTAAGGTTAAAGATGTGTTTTTCGGAATGGTTTGTGGTGTTTCCTGACGAGCGTGTTCCAGGATCCTACTGTTGCTACAGTAAACATCGGGAAAAATGGTCTCAGCGAGAAGGTGATTGAGGAGATAGGGAACGTCTTGAAGACCCGTGGTCTCGTCAAAGTTAGGTTGCTGAAGAACTTTCTCGATGCTTATGGGTACACGCGTGAAGATGTGGCAGTTATTCTATCCGAGAGGCTCAACGCAGAGATTCTCGGGATAAGGGGGCATGTAATAGCTTTGAAGAAGAGGATGTGAAAGTTTTCATCTTTGAATTCATTCCTTTCTCATACTGTTTCTTTTGTTTTTGTTTTAGCTTTCTTTTTATTGTTGTTTTGTCTTCTCTTGATTTTTAAATGTCGCGGCGGCTTTAAGTCTTTAAGCGGGGAGACTCACGCGCTAAGGGCTCACCCCCGGCTAGTCGCGCTCGCCGTACCAGGCTGAGCAGCCCCCATCTCCCAGGGAGGGGCCACCACTCAAGGTGGGAAGGTGTGCGGGGCAGGGAGAAAAACCTTATTTTTAGGGGTTCCCGGGATTCCCCCTATGCGCTGGTAGGCTTTGTCGGGAGCTCTGCGCCCCCCCCCCCCCCGGCTTGTTCTTCCCCCGGGCACCCTGAGGGGTTGGTGGGCGCCTGGCCGGAGGTGCATTGGGCTCATAGCCGGGGCGCCTCGGCTTGCCTGGTGGGTGAAGGGGTCACAGCTGTGCTCAGTGCACAACCCGCCCCCTCAGTGGCTGTATAGTATATTGTTTAAACTCTGACCTCCTCCCCGCCCTAAAAGGGCGAGGCTTTCAGCTTATGTAAATCCATTTTTGCAAAGGTGGCATATGACCACGTGGTCCTCGATAGTAAGAAAAATTAACCCCACCGCCGGATTACGCGCGCCTCAAGGCAGCCTCCCGGGCCACGAAGGAAGAGGAGCTTAGGGGCAGGCTGTACGAGCTTATAACGAAGCTACAGCTATTAGCAACACAGCTGTAACAATAAAATTTTTTCTATCGCGCATCAACTAGCCTCAAGTAACGTATGTAGCCGAAGTCGAAGATACCCGCATCTAAATCAACAGCGTATGCCCTAAAATTCTCAATATTTGCTTCGCGGAGAAGGGGGGATAGGAGACTTCTTTCAATGTTAACCTCCGTACCAGGCATTAGGGGGCTGAGGGCTGGCAGTACTAAAACCCTCTTCCCCATGTATTCTCCATCGAGTAGAGCTTTAAGCTTCACTCGGGCACCCAACTCGTCGCGTAAGGTTAAAGCTGGGTGTTCATGCCCCATCACTATTGTCTTAACTTTCTCTTCAAACCCTTCTATAGGCAACGGTTTGTGTCCATGGAATAAAAGGATTTCACCCTCTAGGAGGTAGGGGTCATGCAATGGAATGTTCATTTTCTTCAACAGCGATATAAGATAGTTGTCATGATTACCGCGCACAACATCTATTTTCAACTTAAGATCCTCGAGGAGATAAGATAGGAGCTCGCTAGTCTCACGCCACTCCTGCCTTGTAACATCGCCGAACTCGTGCTTTATGTCGCCCAGCAAAATTATCCTCGAGGCGGCGGTCTCGTCGACCATCCTAGCTAGCATCTCTCGTATCTCCGAGGCTTGAACGGGCGGGATGAAAATCCCATCCTCCGAGAGAGCCTCCTCATAACCTATGTGTAGATCCGCAACCACAAGAGCATTAAGCCTTTTCAAGTAAAGCCCAAGACCCACTATCTCCAAGTCCTTTGACAGGGCTAGACGAGGGACTCCTATGGACTCAGGCATTAAAATACGTACCCTTTACAGGAAAATCGCCTCTGAGCCTAATTAACATACCGGTCTGTTTCTATCTTCCTCTTGGACTGGAGTCGGAGAGCAGGTTCAGCAGAGCTAGGGGGAAGTCACATTTATATGAGGTGATGTGCTAAATTCTCTGATGAGTGAAAGTAAAACAAGTAGAATACCAGAGTTCTATAGGAAGAGCATAGACGAGAGGCTTCGAATAGTTGCCGAGTATGCTGGTCTTACAGAGGATGAGGTCAGGCTTCTCAAGAATTTCGGTAATCTAGATCCAAAGATAGCTGACTCTATGATTGAAAACGTTATTGGTGGTATGACCTATCCTTTTGCCGTGGCGGTCAACTTTCTCATAAACGGAAAGGACTATCTTGTGCCTATGGTTATTGAGGAGGCTAGCGTCGTCGCTGCGGCAAGCAACGCTGCACGTTTCATGCGCCGGGATGGTGGTATAAAATCGATAACGACGGGTAGCCTGATGATCGGGCAGATACAGGTTGTCGGCTTGAAGGATCCCTGGTATAAGCGGATGCTCGTGCTTGAACATAAGGATGAAATACTCCAGCGGGCTAATGAGGCGGACGCGGCTTTGGTTAGCGTCGGCGGAGGTGCCAAGGATGTGGAGGCGAGGGTGGTAGAGCACTCTACAGGCCCCATGCTGATAGTTCACCTTATTGTAGACGTTAAAGATGCGATGGGAGCCAACGCTGTGAACACTATGGCTGAAAGAGTTGCCCCACTCATAGAGAGGATAACTGGCGGGAGGGTTTTACTCAGGATAATCTCGAACCTTGCAGATAAAAGGCTTGTAAGGAGCTATGTCAAAGTCTACAAGGAAGACATCGGAGGAGAAGAAGTAGTTGATGGAATTGTTAACGCGTGGGCTTTCGCCGCCGCCGACCCATATAGGGCCGCAACTCACAACAAGGGTATTATGAACGGCGTTATCGCCGTGGCCCTTGCAACTGCACAGGATCACAGGGCAATCGAGGCTGGTGCCCATGCCTATGCTGCTAGAAACGGAAGGTATGAGCCGCTCTCAAGATGGGAAAAAGACCCTGACGGAAACCTCGTAGGCAGCCTCGAGATGCCAATGGCTGTAGGCACGATTGGAGGGGCAACGAAGGTGCATCCTGTTGCGAAGGTGGCTCTGAAGATACTTGGAGTGAAAAGCGCCGCTGAACTCGCCGAGGTCATGGGTGCAGTGGGTCTGGCACAGAATTTTGCGGCTTTGCGGGCTCTTGCTACGGAGGGGATTCAGAAGGGTCATATGCGTCTACACGCTAGGAACCTGGCTATAATGGCTGGTGCTACAGGAGACCTAATCGACAAGGTTGTTGAGATCATGGTCACCGAGGGTAAGATAAGTTTCGCGCGTGCAAGTGAACTTGTTGCGAAGCTTTCCAAGGAGCAAGAGGCAGACAGGAAATAAGCCAACTCTTTTTAATTATCTTCAAAATCTGTGAGAATCCTAGTTAAGCCTGCATAGTATTTGCTTAATACTTCGTCCTGCATGAGGCCTAAATTCACTTCTCTCGTTGCTAAAGTTAAAAGAACGTCCTTTTCGCCTCCAGCCTTTTCAGAGGCTTTGAGCCTTTCCTCAGCCTTCACAAGATTTAGCTTGCTCAGCTCCTTTACCGCGTCCCTCAGTTCCTTTGGTTCTATTGGAGCCGCAGAGCCAAGGTACACCCTATTTATCGCGTCGGATAGCTCTGAGAGCCAGAGTGACCCGCCGAAAGCTACAAGCGCTCTAAGAATGTCAAGCATTAGAGCTGAGCGTGGATCTTTACGCTCTCTAAGGTTTTTTATTGTTGAAGCCACATAGCCTATATGCATTAACTTCTAATAAAGATTGAGTCTAATACCTTACGTGTTTACGCGAAGCTTGGGTGAGAAGGCCTCTAGACTCTGGCTGCTTGTCTTCCTAGTTTACCTTGCCATGCTTAACATAAACCAGATAGTTAACGCGTATACTCTTTTGCTTGTATTTACTGCCATAGCTGTGATCCCAGGGTTGCGGGAGCCTCCTAATCTAGGGTGTATGGAGGGCTTCGCACTCTTCCTATTGGGTCTCTCAGGTCACTTACCTCTCATACGTTTTTTCATTTTGAATGCCCCTCCCATACAAGCCTACGTCTTTTCGTTATTGTCGGCTGTTATCGAGGAATTGTTTTTCCGGGGGTTTCTGCTCCCGAGACTAGGACTCCCTGTTCAGGCACTAGTTTTTATGTACTCACACCTCAACTTTACCGACCCAGTGTTTCTAATCAACACGGCGCTCCTAGCTCCTCATTACTTTTTTCTCGGAATCATAACTGGGAAAATCGCTGCGAAGTGGGGGTTTGAGGGTTCCTCCATCTTTCACGCTTCATATAACATTGTAGCAATAAGCTATAGCTTGGGTTTTGACCTGAAAAGCGTGATTTGGCTTCTTCTCTCGGACCTTATACTCCTGTTGATTTTATGGTTATTATTTGAATTTTTACTTCTTAAAATAAGTGTTTGACAAAAAAGAATCCCTCAAATAAAATTAATAAAATTAGAGGGGGTTTCCCCGGGGGTTTGCATGCATAGAACACAGAAATTAGCAATTACAGCACTCATGGCTTCCCTAGCACTAGCCTTCTCGGTCTTAAAGCTGGAAGCCCCCTATCCAATGCTACCTTATTTGAAGTTCGACCTTGCAGAGATACCTGTTACGACGCTCTACTTTCTCTGTGGAATTAGCTGGAGCCTCGTAGCCGAGACCTTACACTTTGTCGGCTTACTTGCAAGGGGGGCTGACCCTCTTGGAGCCATGATGAAGTATCTGGCTGTGGTCTCTATGCTAGTAGGCACGTGGCTCACTGGAAAAGTGCTCCGAAAGAATATCATTGCGCAGGCGACGGGGGGCGCGATGCTGAGAATATTCGTAATGTTAGCTGCAAACTGGGCTTATTTCTCTTTTCTATACCCTAACCTGTTGAGCTATGCTGTCAAGCAGGCTGGGGGTGTTTTCCTGCTCTACCTCTACACCTCGTTATTCAACCTGATACATGCAGGGATCAGCTTAGGAATATCTTGGATCTTGTATGCTGAGATCAATAAGAGAATAAAACTTTAGCTTTTTAATTGAGCAAGTGGTTTGTTAGATGGATGCTGAGATGACACGTAAGGTGATAGACACCAAGGTGGTTATTTCTAGCCTCGCAACAATTACGGTTATCCTTGTCCTTTCAGCATACTTCGGGACTTTGCTTTCCGCCAAGGACTTGTCCTACATAGGGGTTCCTTTCTCCACTGAAAACAATTTAGAGTCAGCGATTATAAATGGTGCAGTATTCCTAGGACTCGTACTACTCGGAACCTTGCTAATGTTTCTTATTATAAAAGCGCGGCGGGCTCCCATGCTACCTTTAGTCATGGCTGGCGCTGTCTTGTTTTCGTTCTGGGGCATACTTGAAGTATTCTTAGACCTTGTCCTTCAAATCCCTCCCGAGTACTACCCCCTCTGCGAGGTGCTAATAGTAGGTATAGCCTTGGCGACATCCGTTCTAATTCTTAAACCCTTCAGCATCGTGCTTCTTGACGCCCTTCTAATACTCTATGGCTCGATGGCAGGGGCCCTCTTCTACGCTGTTCTACCGCCCTGGAGTGTAGCAACAGTCGCGGCGCTTCTAGCTACGTACGACCTTTACTCGGTCTTCAAAGGGCCCCTTCGACGTATTCTTGAGAGTACGGTCGGTGAGGGGGAGGGATCCTCGCGGCTGCCGAGTAATCTTAGAGGGGCCGTGGTTTATATAGGGGGCCTTGCACTCGGTATGGGCGACGTGCTCATATACTCGATGCTCTCCCCTCTCTATCTTCTATACCCGAAACCTTCTGTTCTCCGGTGGGCTATTGTATCCTTTTCACTCTTGATTGGCTTTCAACTAACTCTACAGCTACTTAAGAAGCGGCGCTTCATGCCTGCTCTTCCATTGCCTGTCACGCTGTCTCTACTTGTGTATCTTTTGAGCCTTAGGCTTCTCTAGTTAGCGAGGAAGAGAAAGTTCGAGTTGCTCTGGATCTACTCTCCTATCGAAGGGTCGAGTAAAAATAGAAGGAGAGAAAAGGCGGGGTCAGGACGCCCGTTGAAGCTCATCTTTTCTCATACACCAACGCGGTCCTCATCCCCTAGAAGTCTTACCTTGAGGATGTTATTAAAGTTGAGGTCTTCGTTACGCCGTTCATTTTCCTTATGGTTGAGACTGTTTTTTCGAGAAGTTCAAGCGCGGGCAGGTTGAGCTTTACAATAATATCATACTCGCCGTATACGATGTAGGCTTCCTCCACGAACTCCATTGAACGTATTGTGCTTAGAACCTCGTCTTCCTTGCCCACTTGGGTATTGACAAGTATATAAACAGTTATCTTCTCACTCATTTTAGATTCACCAATATTTTTCTCTATCATCTTATAAAAAGTTTATTGGCTTGCTAAAAACTGTCTCCTGAAGTCCACCTCGCTAAACACCAGCGCAACAACCACGCTACCATAGTAGCCCTCAGGCACCTCAAGCTCTTCCGTGAGATATCGGGGCTGCTCTATTTCCAGGTTTTTCTCCTGTCGTATTTCTTCCCACATTGCCTCTAGACTTGAGTGGGTATGCGAGTTGCTAGAGCCGGTGTGGAATTCCACCACATAGCCGTGAGGCTTACCGTGGGCCCAAGAGATCCCTGTGCTTATCTTTGCGGGTCCCTGCACTCTTCTCTCGCTCATAACTACGAATACAACAGAGCCTGGAGGTAGAGGGTGGGGCTTCTCTTCTTGGATCCCAGGTGGGAGAATCGAGGAGACTGCGACGAGGTTTACGTTGTGTATACCCGCGTTTCTGAGCGCGTTGTTGAATGCCATGAGCGGCGATACTCTGCTGAGACCCTTTCCTTTTACAACGAAATATTTTGTTGGAACTATCATATTCCTTGGACTCTTTTGTGGCTGCATTCTAGGATAAAAAGTTTTTCAAAAAGTGAGACCCCCCGTGTCCCTACAACCCCAACCTGTTGGAAAAGCTCCATAAGGGTCGTTGTTAGCCTGCCAACATCTGATAGAGACGAAGCTACCAGTAATACCCGGCCCTCCCCCTTCAAAACACTCACAGTTTGACTGATAAGTCTCAAAGTAAACTCGATACCAGTGGGCCCGCCGCACCATAATGGCTCTTCCTCATACATACAGGGTAGATAGGGGGGATTAGAGACCACCAGCTTATAACCCTCTGGCCTAAACGGAGATGCAATATCAGTCACAACGAGATCCACGTTCCAAATGTTCTCCTGACGAAGTTTCTCCTTTATATGGTGGATAGCAGCCAATGAAATATCAGTTCCTACAACATAAGAGATTTTTTTCGAAAGTATTCGCGTAAGATAGCCATTGCCAACACCAATCTCGAGCGCTGTGTCTTCAGAGTCGAGGGCTTCAAGGTAGTCCGCAAGTAGGAAAGTATCTTCGGATGGAGGGTATATTTCACCATCGTCGAAAGAAGCATCTCCTACAGGCCTAGAAGCTTCCTCGCCTCGGGGTTCATTCTGTCCGGGGTCCATGGGGGGTCAAACACCAACTCTACTTCGACGTCTTCTACTTCAGGTATTTTTTCCTTTACAGTATCCCTAACCATGTCAACGAGAAAATACGACAGTGGGCAGCCGACTGCGGTAAGGGTCATTCGAATCTTCACCTTTTTACCCTCGATTTCAACACCATAAATTAGACCTAGGTCTACAACGTTGAACGGGATTTCAGGGTCGTATACGTCCTTCAATGCTTCAATCACCGCTTCCTTAGTTATCGTACTCATTAGTATTCCCCTGTCATATCCGAGTCTTTATTAATAGGCTTTTCGTTCGAAGAAAGATTTTTCGCAGATACGTATATGGTGTCTAAAACAGCCATTATCTTTTGTATCTTTTTAGAACCAAGCCCTGGGATCCTGCGAAGTTCGCTAGCCGTAGCGGTGAAAAACTTCCGTGGTGTTTTAAACTCCGCTAAGATCCTTTCCGCCAACTCATAGCTTATTCCAGGTAAGGTTGCAACGAGGTTTAGCTGAGCCACAGGTATACTTGTATTCGACTTTATAACCTTAATTTTCACCGGAGGAGCGTAACGGCTCGGCTTTTTCTCAGTACGACGAGAGGTGATATAAATGAAAAGCGCCGTTTCTCGGGGGCCTCCCGTATTGACAACTGAGATGTTGTTCTCAGCCAGTGCTAGGATCGCCCCATATGCTTGGTTTAGAGATACCTCACGATACCTAGTTGCGTTTGAGAGGTCGCCTTCTATTATAACGACCGGCACGGCGTATACTTGTTTCAGATAGCGGGACTGTTCGAATAACCTCTTATCAAGTATCGAGTTTAGGAAATCATCAGGCGTCTTTCTCTCGATCCCATAAATGCCAGAAACGTCATAGTCGGCAACTTCAAGTCTTTTAAACTCGAATTTCACCCCCAGCCTGGCAAGCTCGGGTATAACTGGGGACTTCTTCTCTCTGTCGTCTATAATCACAGTCACAACTACTTCAATATCTTCTAGGATTTATTTTTGGTGTAGATGTGTTCAGATCTAGAAAGGGTTCTGGGCCATGCGTGCGTGCCCGCTACACATAGCCCTTGGGGTTCATCTGCTTGAAAGCCCCTCAATCGCGCGCCCACACCACAAGAAAGGAGCATAGGGACAGGCTCTACGAGCTTATAACAGAGCTACATCTCCTAGCAGCCAAACCATAACAATAAAAATATTTTTTTCTCACTCGATTTTTTGCACTCGACGCGCGCGACGGCGTGTTTTACGAGATCTATTAGCACTCTTCTTCCTTGCGTCTTCGCCTGAAGCTGCCGAATAAACCTCAGCTATGACTGGTACGAGTTTCTCAGAGACATAGTCGATTCTCGCCGAGAGATTTTCATAAAATTCGAGGAAGGACTCCTTTATCTCAGCTACTACTTCTCCCGGCTCTCGCTCTCCACTGGCTATTTTTGCAAGTTGCGACTCCATGTTTCCCCGAATCTCCGGCAAGACAAGCCGCGGCTCTACCTCTAGAAGAGACAGGATAAGCGTTTTACCTAGAGGCGTCGGGATACATCTCTTATCACGAATAGTGAAATATTTCCTCTCGATATTCGTGTGGATATGGTCTTGCATAGTAGCATCGGTGCCAATGCCATACCTTTTCATTAGTGAGAGGAGCTCGCTCTCGCTTAGGTAGGGCGGGGGCTGGGTGGTCCTTTCTTCCAGCTTAACATTTTTCACTGCTAGCTCATCTCCCTCTACTAGGTATGGTAGGGGTTTTTCCTCTGGCCTGGCGTAATAATAAACATGGTAAAACCCGGGGTAGACTATACGCTTTCCCTCAGCGGATAGCTCAACACCCCCTAGTTTTACCTTGATCCTCTGCCGTTCTACCTGCGCCTTCTCGCTTATAGTTGCGAGAAAGTGTCGGGCGACTAACTCGTAGACCTTCCAGGCTTTGGGGCCCATAGACCTCTCAATCTGGGCGCGCGGGGCTGATCTAGTCGGGTGGATAGGCGGGTGTGCCTTGTCGTCTTCTCTACCCCGCGTGGGGGTAAAGCCGGCGGCTAAGATTTTAGATACATACCAGCCGATGTCCTCCCAGCTTGTAAACATGGATGCTAGGGATTTAAGATTGAGAGTAGGAGGGTAGATCGTCGTCTCCGTCCTAGGGTAGGATATATAGCCATACTGGTATAACCTCTCAGCTATGGCTAACGCCTCCTTCGGCCTTATGTTTAGAAAAGCTGAGGCGCGGCTCTCAAAGTCAACCGTGTTTAGAGGAATAGGTGGATGAACGTCTATGATCTCAGCCTCTGCCGACGTAACTGTGGCACGCTGCATTCCTTTCAGGGTGTTGTAGAGGTAAACAGCCTTCTCTTTATCCTCCCCGAGATTAATGGAGGCTGAAAAGACGTGCCCGTCGGCTTCAAGCTCGGCTGTTAAAACGTAGTATTTCTTCTTCTTAAACTGTTCACGTTCAAGGTCTCGTTTAACGACTAAATAGAGAACTGGAGTCTGGCACGGACCGTAACTAAGGAAACTTCCGAGGGGCAGGGCTGACTTACGTTTTTGGACTGCAAGGGTCAGGAGGCGTGTGAAGGATGCGCCTATGGTTAGATCAACTACCATCCGCGCAAATACTTTCTTAGCCCAAAGCTCGTTTGGCTCGCGAAGTTGTTTAAAGGCGCTAATAATATCGCTTCTCGTAACAGCGGAGAACCATGCGCGCTTAAACTCTAATGAAGCGTTTACCTGACTCATAATCTTTATAACTTCGAAGGCTATGCCTTCCCCCTCGACGTCCGCGTCTAGAGCCAGAATAACAGTAGACGTTTGTGTTGCAAGGGACTGCAAAGCCTTTACGTATTTATAGGCGCCTTCGCGAGTAACCTGTATAGGGTTTATGTAGAATAACTGCTTCGGATCGGTAGAGTCCCACTTGTTGTATTCTCGGGGAAAATCGTAGTCTAAGATGTGCCCGATGAGGCCTATCGACAAGTACGTATCGCCGCTGTGTTTGAATACGAAGCTCTTAACACCGTTCACATAAACGGTTCTATAGCCACCCTCAGCGAGATAACGTGCAAAGGCAAGCGCCACTGCAGGCTTCTCAGCCACGATAACGGCCTTGTACATTAGCACTACTTCCTCTTCTTCTCCTCAGCCCTATGTAGCTCAGCATGTCTTCCCCGAACCCCTATTCCCAGGATGCGCTTCAACGCATCATCTAAGAATCGCACGTAGGCTCCCTCCTTCCCTACAAAAGCCCCGTACTCCTCAGGATTCACGTAGACTTCAAGCTCGCCGCCAGCCAGCTCCACTTTAACGATGTGCTTGTGAATCCAGCCAACCGGATGTATGGCCCTGATGATTTCTGAAAGGTCATTTGTCAGCTCTATACCTCGGATTTGAGCACCTGCCTCCTCCTGCGCTTTGTTTATCCTCTCTCCTCTCTTACCTATAAGCCTGCTTAGGGAGTTCTCCTTCACGATAACTAATACATCAGGGGAGGTTTTAGCTCCATACTTGTCCTTAAGGTCGCGAAGCCATATAACACTAATTATATCCGCATCGGGAGCATGTGAGAGCAATACCCCCCTGACCTTCTTCTCCTCCTCGGTGAGCGTTCGCCTCCTGAGCCTCGTCTCGAGCGCCAACCTGAAGCCTCTCTTTGACCCTGTCCTAACTATGTCCTCAACGCCAAAATCTATGACTAGTGATTTCTCTTCTCCGAGTAACAGCTCTCTAGCTATGATGGCTGTATTACGCTCATTCCCAGATAGGATCTGTAAAACGGGATCCCCGGCTATCACAAGTTTCGAGTTTGAGCCTATCCTTATCAGCGCCTCTGGAAGAATTAAGGGGTCTAAAAACTGCACATCGTCTAAAAACACAAGCGTGTTGTCGAATGTTCTTCCGGTGAGAAAACCGGGATCTATGAAAACTAGCTTCCCCTCCGACATGAGGTCTTTTATTGTTTTCTCCTCAATATATCCTGTGGCTATGTCGTAGAGATAAGCAGATGCCAGTTCATAGTAGAGTTTTCCAAGCTCCACAGAGTTAAACACGCGGGACTGCAACAGGCTTACCAGCGGACGTGCAACGACCATACGCTGATACTTCTGCTCTAGTATCGCCTTCACCCCATAAAGAATTACGACAAAACTTTTACCCGTACCGCTAGGCCCAAAGACTCCTATAAGGTCGATTTCCTTGTTATCCAGAGTATTGTAAAGTAGCTTCTGCTTCTGAGTTGCAGGCTGAAATTCCTTTATAGACATATCATACTCCCCGTGGATAATTAGATGAAAATATAAATTAATTCTCTCTAATGTGTTTTTAAGAGTGAGGTAAATGACTATACCGAGCCCCAAGAGGCTACATTTCGGTCCAGCGGGGGTTCCAACAACGGTGAAGAAGGGGGGTGTTCTTGAAGGAATAATGGAGGTTAAGAGGCTGGGTCTCGATGCAATGGAGATAGAGTTTGTCAGGAAGATTTTTCTCGACGAAGAGCGGGCGGTAGAGGTTAAAAAGACGGCCTCGCAGCTAGGAGTTCTCTTAACGGTTCACGCGCCATATTATATCAACCTTAATAGTAAGGAGGAGGAAAAGGTAAAAGCCAGTATTGAAAGAATATTAGACTCTGCCAGGATTGGCTTTAAAGCTGGAGCTTGGAGCGTGTGTTTCCATGCAGGCTACTATGAGGATAGAGAAAGAGAGGCAACGCATAGAAGAATAAAGGAGAGTCTTAGGGCAATAATTAAAACTTTAAGAGAGGAAGGTGTGGAGATCTGGATTAGGCCTGAGACAACCGGCAAGCCATCTCAGTACGGTTCCCTAGAAGAAATCCTAGACCTTAGCTCCGAGCTAGAGATGGTCATGCCTGTAATCGACTTTGCCCACTTGCACGCTAGGGGCAAGGGCGCCCTCAAACAATACCAGGACTTCACAGCGATCCTGGGACTTGTTGAGGAAAAATTGGGGAGATTCGGCTTAGAAAACATGCATATTCACGTGTCGGGAATTGAGTACAGCGAAAAAGGAGAGGTGAGGCACCTAAACCTCGCAGAGGCAGATCTTGATTATAAACTCCTCGTAAAGGCTCTTAGAGAGTTCAATGTAAAGGGGGCCTTAATATCAGAAAGCCCTAACCTTGAGGGGGACGCTATGCTTCTCAGAGACCTTTTCTACTCCTCCAGGAAGGTTAGATCAAAAGAGAGAGAGTCTCGAAGAGAATAGCCTTCGAGAGACCCTCTTAAGACATACTTTACCTCGCCAAGGTTTATCGATGGGCCGGGGAAGATCTCTGGGTCATCGAGGACAAGCCTGGGACAAGCTGTGTTTATATAGGCTTCGAAGCCCCCTAGGTTTTCAAGCTGCTCATGGGAAACCTCGTTAAAAGATGCGATAACCACATTCTTTCCCTTATACTCTAATGCCTTTTTAACTTTGAAAGCTGTTCCAATTCGGTTTTGCCCGGGCTTCGTTGAAACAACAATTAAAAACCTAGACGCGTCTAAAGCTCTGGAGAGAGAGAAAATCCTTACCGCCGCTATTTTTTCTAGGTCAATCCTCCTATAAGTTCTGGTGTAGGGGTCGAGGCTCCACGTGGGAAGGCCAGACCACACAGCGGCTCCTATTGCGTGAAAAAGACCGCCAGCAACAACCACTACTGCCTCGCTCTCAGGTAGAGATGCATAGTTACAGCCTACAACTAATCCTTCAAACCCGCCGAAAACCCCCGTGCGAGTCTCGACGTTTTGCGTAGCTGCGATTTCCTTAAGTCTGGGAATCCATTTTACGTGCTGGATTGTGGTCAGCAGTGATATTGATCTGACCCCTGATTTTCCTAGTTCCTCAAGTAGCCTTGAGAATGCTTCAGAAGGATCAATACTCGAGTAGGCAGGTATGAATAACACCGGGGGGTGTGATGGAAGTTGAAACCATACAGGCCCGTGGTGACCAATGTGAATAATACCGTCAGCCCTGATGGCTTTAGCCTCGTCTAGGGCAACGTCACACCCGCCCCACGTGGGGCTTGCACTTAGGACGCCTTGAACCCCCAACCCCTCTACATATTTTAATACATCTAGAGCCACCCTCTTCAACCCGTCGGGAGCCTGTACCAACAAAACCCTTATTTTGTGTCTTCTAACCCACCCCTTTATTTCTTCCTTGTCTATCTCATACCCGTTTACCTGCTCCTGCAATGAAAACACCCTTTCTCATTAGCTAACTGGACGCCAGCATAAGCCAAGCTGGTCTGCAAGGTTATAAGCATCTTCCATCTCCTCTGCACTAGGTCTCCTAGCAATGTCTTTCCATTTCTCAGGGTATCGTGCTACAAGGTGCTCAGGCCTATACTGATCCATTATGTTCACAAGTGCGTTCGGGCAGTTCTCAGAAATCCACTTTAGAACGGGTTTAGTACAGCATTCCACGTGACCTGGGAGCACAAGGTGCCTAACAATAATATCGCCTCTTCTCTCGCAGACGAACTTATGGTTCCTCGCTACAGTAGCAAAGTATCTGGGAACCCCTGATAGCCGCCGAGCACACTCATCGTTGCCGTACTTGAAGTCAGGGAGCCATATGTCCACCACGTCAAAGAGGACTTCTAAGAGCTCTGTAGTCATGTACATGTTAGTGTTCCAGAGTAGGGGTACGTCCACATCCATGAACCTCAACGATTCCACTATAAGGTGTGCCTGCTGGTCGGGATTCCCGCCGACATAGTTTATATTCCGCGCCCCCTTAAGCCATAGGCGGGTTGCGATTGCAGCCAACTCATCTGCTTTGACCTCTACCCCGTTTAGCGGCTGTGTCGAGATGTCCCAGTTCTGGCAGAATACGCATTTAAAGCTGCAGCCCGTGAAGAATATAGTGCCGGAGGGTACCAACGGAGCCTCCTCACCCATATGTAGAAAAGCAGAGGCTACCCGAACCTTATAGTCGAGGCCGCATACCCCCTTCTGACCCCTGACTCGGTCTACGCTGCATCTCCATTCACAGAGGTGGCACTTCCTAATTAACTTTTGGAGAATCGCTATCTTGAGGTCGAGAAAGGACCTCTCGGGGATTGGGATAGACGCCAAGTCTCGTTTTTCCTGAATAATTTCAGAGTATATCCTGTTAAACTCGCTGGACACGTTGTTATGGAGAGAGAGCAGTTCCTCGAGAGACATTCCAGGATTAAAGTCAACAGGAACTCTTTTTACAACACGGTACTTGGGCGGTCTGTCACCCGTCAAAATTGAGAAATAGTGGTGTAGTCTGCGTTTAACCTCGTCGTTCTCCCAAATTTTAATAGCATCAGGTCTAAGGAATTCGGTGAAGAACATTCCCACTATTTGTAAACCAATCAGAGAATATAAAAGTTCGCCCGCGCGATTACCTCCTGCAAAAAGTCCCCTTAGGCTCTTTTATTAATACATAGTATTACATTGCGTCTATAGATAAGTGAGACGTTATTGTCACTATGAAGCTGGGTTACCCCCTTATTCTCATAAACTTTAAGGCATACCGGGAGTCCAGCGGGAAGAGAGGGCTTGAACTTGCACGCACAGCTGAGAAGATTAGCAAAGAGACAGGCTTAACCATAGCAATCGCCCCCCAATTAACCGACCTTCACTACATCGCTGCCAACGTCGAAATCCCCGTTTTCTCACAACATGTAGACGAGGTTCAGCCCGGAAGCTTTACAGGACATGTCACCTTGGAGGCTATCAAAGACTCGGGCGCTGTTGGAACCATGATAAATCACTCTGAGAGAAGGATTAGGGCGGATCAAGTAGACGTTATAGTGAAGAGGGCTAGAGGGCTCGGGCTAACCACTGTTGTGTGCACGAATACTCCCGAGGTGACCGCGGCGATGGCAGCTCTGGGCCCCGACATGGTTGCAATAGAGCCCCCCGAGCTCATCGGTACTGGAATCCCTGTTTCAAAGGCTAAGCCTGAGGTAGTTACCTCCTCCGTCGAATTGGTCAACAAGATCAACCCGAGGGTTAAGGTTCTCTGCGGAGCAGGGATAACTACAGGGGAAGATGTTGCCGCGGCGATTAAACTCGGAACTGTCGGCGTTCTACTTGCCTCAGGCGTTGTAAAGGCCACTAACTGGGAAAAAGCTATCCGCGATCTGATTCAGCCCCTGCTCAAGAATCCCTGAAAATTACTGCGAAAAACTAGCGCGTGCGAACAGAAGATTACGGCATTAAGGGCTCATCACCTAGCCCTGTTCGTCACTCTTCCGAACCCGAGTTTTTAATCATAGCCTGTGTTTAACCTGGGTCGGGTTTAATATTACTGTTTTGTTTTCGCTCGCCCATAGATCTCGAATTCTATTTTCTCATAACCGTAAATCCTCTCACCCTCGTCCAGATGAACAGACAGTAGATTCGGCCTGATAAGTGTTATATCTCCTGACATCTGCACGTTGTGTATTCTAGCTCCTGCTGGGAAAACCCAGTATGCAGTTATAGGATACTCGGCCACCTCGTTCTCGTAGAGGTTTTCATAGTAATTTAAACCGTTCCGGGGCTTTCCTTTAAAATATATAAAATAGGTGATGAAGACCTCCTCGGGAGGCTCTTTCAGACCTATATCCACGGCTTTCACGAGAGGCCTTACCCTTGTGCCATTAAGTATAACTTCCTCCCTATCTAGAAAATCTTGCATCACAACCGCTAGACGGTTCAACTCCTTCTCTAGTTCCTCCTCATCGTCAATTATAGTTGAATAGCTGCCTTCCGGGTCGAAGTACTCGAATACTATAGTCTGATATACTTCTAGTTTCCTTGTCACCGTGAATAGTCCAAGAGCACTAATAGGTTGCAGTTCTTCCATCATTATACATTTTCATCGTCTAAGCCCACTATTTTTTCTTATTCATCGCATGTGCTATTTGAGCTTCCTAGAACCCTAGAAAATGCTTGTACGGTATACGAAAAATCGCGCGTATTACATGGTTAAGATGGGGTCGAGCCCTTGGCGCGTGTGCCTCACCATATCAGAAAAGAATGAATTGAAGGGCTTATCCTTCGCGCAAAAGTAAATATGTATCAATAACAGTGATTAATTCGGAAAAATGATTAAAACTGCTGTTGTTTTAGCCGGAGGTAAAGGTGTTCGCCTGCGACCGTTAACCTTAACCACCCCTAAGCCCCTTCTACCCGTCGGGAACAAGCCCATCATCGACCACATTCTCTCTCTTTTAGCAACACATGGTTTCGAAAGGATCGTGGTGGCGGTTAACTATCTGGGCCACAAAATCCTTGCCCATGTCCTTGAAAGGTACCTAGATGCTGGCCTCGAGATATTGATCCCTAGGATAAAGCCGAACGACACGGCTGATGCTGTCAGGAAAATCTCAGCATTTCTAGATGAAGACTTTATCGTCACGATGGGAGATGTGTTGACGAACATGAATCTACGTCAGTTCGCCGATTTCCACTCGAGAAGCGACGCTATAGCTTCAGTTGCTTTGATTGAGGTGGGCTCGGTAAGGGAGTTCGGGGCTGTGATACTTGATGAGTCGGGAAGAATACTACATTTTATGGAGAAACCTGGAGCAAGCGAGTGGTATGTTGCAAACATAGCATACTCCACGCTTCTGCGCAAATACTATAGACCGTATTCAAACCTTGCGAACAGCGGATTCTATGCCTTCAAATACGAAATATTAGAGGTGTTGTCCGAGAACCCATATCTCATGGATTTCGGCAGGCATGTTTTTCCCTGGCTTCTTGAAAATAATTACAAGGTTCTCGGGTGGAACGCTGAAGACACTTATTGGATAGACGTCGGTCGCCCGGCAACGTATCTAGCTGCGAATATGGATCTTTTAGACGGGGCTGCGCTGCCTTTGACACCATATGGTGAGAACTTTGGTGGTGTATGGCTTGGGAGAAACACAGTTATTAACGAGGAGGCCATCATTAACCCGCCTGTGGCGGTCGGCGATAATACAGTGGTTGACGGTGATGCAATAATAGGTCCTTATGCCGTCATAGGAAGTGGCGTTAAAATTGGAAAAGCCGCCCACGTGGCTCATGCTGTTATAATGGATGGCTGTGTCTTGGAGGATAGAACAAAAGTTAAGAATAGCATTTTGGCAAAAAACATTTTAGTTAGATCTGATAGTACCGTAGAGGAGTACTCAGTTTTAGGTGACAACGCGGTGATAGAAAGCGGGTTGAGCATTGGTCCTGCAGTCTTGTTGAATCCAGGGTCTAAAATATCTGATAAAAGAGGAGGAGTTGCATGAGGAGGGCACCACTTCCCTATTATAATAACAAGGTCTACGGAGTAGCTAACACACAGATGACTCCTGAGAACTCTGCGGAACTCGGAGCAGTTCTAGGAACGATAGTCGGCGAGGGCGCCCTAGTAACTGCCGCCAGGGACTATTATCCGCCGAGCAGAATGCTTAAGAGGGCATTTACCTCTGGTTTGATGTCCACCGGGGTTTCAGTTATTGACTTCCACTCGGCAACGTTACCTGAGGTGGCCTTTGCCGTTAAGAGGTTCGGGGCAAAAGCCGGTGTTCATTTTTCAGTTACCCCGTTCAACGACAACAGCATACAAATCCGAATACTGGACTCAGCGGGCATAGAGATTACGTCCGAAAGGCTTGAGGACATCTTATCTATGTTTGAGTCGCACCACGCTGTACGTGCCATTCCAACTCGAATCGGATGGGTCACCTATGCCGAATACATCCATGAAATATACACCTCCTCCGCCACCGGCTATGTTGATACTTCCCCGATCTCTGCTAAAGAGCCCTTGGTTCTTGTAGACTTGAACTTTGGCCCTGCAAGTGAGCCCCTCCCCAACCTGTTAAGCTCTATTGGTGCCCGGTTTATAGCACTCAATTCGAGCAGGCCTCCGCCTAACCTTGTCCCCAGGCAGCTTCCATCCCTGAAGGCTCTTAGCATGCTGGGAGATCTGTGTAAGACTACGGGGGCAACGTTTGGAGTGGCATTGTCGAGTGACGCATCCCATGCGTATTTTGTTGATGATAAAGGAAGATATATCGACCCAGACCGCTTCCTTGCCATAGTTGCGTTAATGGTTCCGCAGGGGTCTCGGCTGGCGATCACAGACTCTGCTTCTAGGATTGTAGACGCTATAGCGGAGAAGAACAAGCTGTCGCTTATAAGGGTTAAGGGTATAGCTGGAGATATATCCCGCGGGTTACGGCGTCTACGGGTAAACCTAGGTGCGACAGATTCAGGCGAGGTTATCTTCCCCCAGTTTTCACCTTCTCCCGACGGCATGCTTCTTATAGCAAAGCTTCTCGAAATGCTAGCGTCAGAGGAAGTAAGCCTCTCCAGCATTGTAGACGCTGTTCCGGAGCCTTCCCTGTACACCCTCGAGTTGGAGGCTGAACCCTTGATTGCTCAGAAAGTCCTAGACTCCCTGTTCCTAGAGCATAACGAGATTGCGGTTGCTCCCGGCGCGATTAAGTATAGGCTTGGAGACACGTGGGTCAAGGTATCCCAGGATTTAAACTCTAGTAAAATCTACGTTAGCGTTGAAGCCGTGAATAAAGTAGCTATTGAGATCGCTAAGAAGGAGTATGAAAGGATTGGAGAATTAATTGAGAGCCTAAAGTAGGTTTCTATGTTTTTTCCTAATGAGGAGAAGGCTAGGCAGGTTGGATTAACGCTTAGAGAGCCCCGATTAGCCGACGAGTTTGTGAGGGCCGACCCCCAGTATCATAGCGTGGAAAAAATACTGGGCAAGATGGGCTTCATAGAAGGGACGCTTTACATCGTCGGCATAGCGCTCGTCAGTTATATGCTCACAACCAGGGGGGAGGACCATTGGTCCTTAACCGCCAAATATGCACAAGGATCTAGCTTTGAAGCCTTGCGAAGGTTCGTAATGGAGAGCCCCTCCCTAGCTAGATTTCGAGACCAGAAGGCCAGACGGATTGAAACGTACGTGTCCAAGGTCTCTCCGCATCTGCGGGAACTACTAGAGAAGAATACTATAAGCCTCGACGAGGTTCACCGACTAATAGCTGAAAACATTGAAGGCAGAATTGACGATAAAACTGTGGTTTTCGCTGTAAAAATGTTATATTACTCGCTCTTAGCTAGTAAAAAAATCTTCACAGGCGGTGAAAAAATACCAATACCAGTAGACTACCGTGTTTCATTAGTGACGTTCACATCAGGCATGCTCCAGGGGTGGAGGTGCAATGATAACCTAAGGGAGTTCGCACGGATAGCTAGATCGACTTACCGACCAGTAATAATCAAACTTTGGGGCATAGTTTCAGATGTCGCCGGGATACCTTCCCTTAAACTGGACAGTATCGCTTGGGTTAGCGGGTTATGCATTGATGAGAACCTCGAGCAACCTGGAAGAGTAGAAGAATGTCTCCTTCGCAGATACAACATAGAAAGCAGCCTCATTGGACATGCCCGTGTACTTTGGGGCGAGCTAATCAACTGTTCGCACTAATCCCGTAGTCTTCCGGCTCAAGATAAAATGTGTTTTTCCCGGTTTGCCAATCCCTTATAACTATTCTTGCGGCCTCCTCGACGAGAGGTGTGCCACCCTTACCTATCAGGCCTCTTTTACGTGCTAGCTCCTCTAGAAATAGAATCCCATCATTCTTCCACTCGATATTGTATAGTTCCTTTAACAAGTGGGGCTTCTTCTTCGCTATAAGCTCCAAAAACTTTACAGCGACTGGAACGGGGTCGTCTAGAGATTCAGGGCGTAATGCGTTAACTAAAGCTAGCTCTCCCAAACGCCGAGGAACAACACCTGGGGTATCCAGTACTCTAAGCCAGCGGGCGACTCTAAGCCTTGTGACGTGCTGTGTATAACCCGGGATGGGAGAGGTGCCTACGCTATGGGCACCTTTAAGGTAATTAATTATCGTTGACTTTCCAACATTTGGTACCCCAACTATAGCCACGACGATAGGCCTCTTCACAGCTGTCCTAGAAAGTATTTTCCACAAAAACCTCGTGCCCAAGCGCTTTGTGGCACTGATGAACACTGTTGTTCTCTCTTTCCTTAGTATACGGGCCCACTTCTCAACATCCTCCTTAGGAACAAGATCCGCTTTATTTACAACTATGATCAGTGGTTTTCCCATGGAGTCCGCCATTTTTTCTATCTCCTGACTCCTGGTGCCCAGTGGATCTCTCGCATCTACAACTTCTACTATAACGTCAGCCTTCCTAATAACATTCCGCACAAGCCGCCAATGCGAATCTACACGTTTCACAGGGTTACAACCGCGCGCAAAAAAATAAATGAGAGTAATTAGAGAACCTTTACCTTTTCGAGCGGCCTAACCTTTAAAACATCCTTGTTTACAAGTGCCGGAGGAATCTCACCTTTTAGAACAGCAATCAGGTTTCTCGCGGCAAGCTCCGCCATTCTCTGTCTAGCTTCAATGGTGGCACTAGCTATGTGGGGAGCCAGTACAACATTGTCGAACTTTGTTAAGGGATGGCTGGCAGGCAATGGCTCCTGTTCGAACACGTCGAGGGCTGCCCCAGCGATCCACCCTTCTTGAAGAGCCTTAACTAGGGCATTTGTATCAACTACGGGGCCCCTAGCCGTATTAATCAGGTATGCTGTCCTCTTCATCTTGCGAAGTCTTTCCTCATTGATCAAGTGGAACGTTTCTTTTGTTAGCGGAACGTGTACCGAGACTATATCCGAGACACTCAGCAGCGTGTCTAGGTCTGCAAACTCCATGTTGAGTACGCTTTCTACATCCCATCTACGCTCTACGTCATAGTAGACTATCTTGACGTCAAAGCCTGAGAGCCTTTTGGCTGTGGCAACTCCTATACGGCCCAGCCCTACAAGCCCGATTGTCTTGCCTTTAAGCTCTGGTCCGGTTAAGAAGTAGGGGTTCCAGGGTTTGTCCCACTGTCCCGTGCGAATAACCTTATCCGCCTCTACAATCCGCCTGGTCACGGCTATTATAAGGCCAACCGTGAACTCCGCCACAGCGTCCGTCAGAACCCCGGGGGTGTGGGTAACGTATATCCCTCGTTTAGTGGCCTCTGGAATGTCTATGTGATCGAATCCTACACTATAGGTACTTATCACCTTCAGGTTGGGCGCGGCGTCCATAACCTCGGCATCAATCTTGTCTGTTAACAAACAAAGCAAAGCGTCCTTATCACGCACCTTCTCGATAAGCTCCTGTCTTGAGGGGGGCCACTCTTTAGAATTGTGAAGCTCTACCTCGCAGCATTCCTTTAACATTGATAAGCCTGGTTCCGGTATAATTCGAGTCACATATACTTTGGGTTTTACCATCGAAATATACAAAAAACGTTTATATTTAAATTTTTCCCCAAAAAAAGCTTAGTATTTAAAATCTCCTGGATTTGGCCAAACCTGCGGGACAACTCCCGGCGGATATGTCTTGTGAAGCCACTCAGTAAACTCTGTGATTCGCTGAATCGCTGTTTCAACAACAACTTCTCCCTTCTCCCGACTTGCCTTGCTAGGATATCCGACGCTACCCTTAGGATAGTGGTGTATCTCCATGAAGGCGCTGATATCATACCATCCGAAAGGTCTTCCATAAACGTTTCCAGCCTTGTCAGCCCATTTATCGGGGATTACGCCCACCATCTTTTCGGCATCAGAGTCTTTGAACTTGCTTGGATCTACAAGCTTCGGTGCGACGTACCAGAGAACGCTGGCTTCAAGCTCGTCCGCATGGATAAACGGGGTTTCCAGCACCACGCCCGGCTTCAACTCGGTGCCCTGTTTTAGAATATCTCTAACCCATGCCCACCAGCTGGTTACCAATATAAGTGCCTTGACACCTTCTTCTATTATAGCCTTGTCTTTCACAATAGGTAGAACATATTCTTGCCCATGACTGTTGAAGAGTATAATCTTTTTGAAGCCAGCGTGGCTCAACCATTTAACAACGCTGGTTACATAGTCGATGTATGCTTCTTTCTTGATTGGGATTGTCCCAACCATTCCATAGTGATGACTCGGGTGACTACCGTAGTACACCGGAGGCGCTACCGTAACTCCGGTTTCAAAGGCTACTCTCTCGGCAATGTATGTGCCGATGATTGTGTCTTCACCGGTTGCCTGGGCTATTCCATGTGACTCTACGGAGCCGCAGGGGACGAAAATAATGTCGTTCTTCTTTACCCGCTCCTGGATCTCTGACATCGTCATCTGGTCATAGTAGATTTTCTCGCCGTACTTATTGTAAATAGGCCGCGCAAACCTCGATTCATATTCAACCATGTTCTCACCTATATGCCTATGTCATATCATATATAACTTACGGTTTAAGAGTTATCTTGCCATCGATCCTCTGATGGGCACGCTCAAACGCCTTGTCAACCTCGTCCAGTCTGAACTTCGAGGTTATTATCTGGGTCATATCGATCCTGCCAGCAGCCATTAGACGTATAACGTTACCAAAGTTCCTGAAACCTGAGTGTCCCTGACTTCCAAAGAGCTGTCCTCTTCTCACCTGAAATACCTCTATATAGATTGGAACCTCTTTAGGAGCCCTACCAATCCAAGCAACCTTTCCGTCAATAGCGAAGCTTTTCTGGATCTGTGGAAGAGTTTGCTGAGGCGAGCCTGCAGCTTCTACGTGAAAGTCGGCTCCCTGCCCGTCGGTAATTTCCATTATTTTCTCCCATGGTTCAATGCCGTTCTTCTGCAATTCTACAGGATTTAAGGTAAAGTCTGCGCCGACTTTCCTTGCCAGCTCTCTCCTAACGGGGCTTACCTCGAAAACTATTATCTTGCCGGCTCCTGCCGCCTTAGCTAAAGCAGTCGCTGCAAGGCCTATGGGCCCTGCTCCCCATACTACAACATAGCCGCCCGGCTTGAAGCCCCCAGCTCTCGTAAACATTGCGTGATATGCGACTGAGGTTGGCTCGACGAGGCTTCCAGCCTCAAATGCTTTCTCCTCACTCCCATATCTTTCCAATAGAGAGTTTATCTTCCAAGCGTACTTAGCCTTCACCACAACATAGTCGGCCATTGCGCCGTCGTGTGTAAAGCCGAGCTCTCCAAATTCGAGGTCGGCGGGATCATTAAGCCTGGTACAGTGGTTGAAATCTATACCTCGGCAGGCGTCGCACTCCCCGCACCAGAACATTTCCTCAGATGTTACCATATCTCCCGGCTTTATTGTCTTGACGTTAGCCCCCACTTTCTCGACAACGCCGCTGAACTCGTGTCCAATAACAACGGGAAACCTTGTAAGTCCTGGGTAGATTATGTAGCCCTCTTCATCGGTCTCTAGAAAGTGTATGTCGCTACCGCATATTCCCACAGCTTTTACCCTGATAAGTATCTCATCGGGTTTCGGTTCGGGAACAGGGTAATCGGTTCGCAGGACAAGCTTGGGGTTTTTCCACACCTTATTCCCCTCACGAACCTTATGTGTGCGCAACTCGTCCTGGGTTATCTTATAGCCTTGTCTTGGAGCGAAATCGGCATAAACGAGTGCTGCTCTCATTGATGTCATTTTTCTCAACCATTTTAGTTAGATTTTATCACCTCATATATTCAAATTTAGAAAAGCATATAAAGCCCTGCAGAAGAATTATGTAATCCCATAATAATAGAAAGTGTTTATATGCTCCTTGCTCAAAGCGTTATGTGTTCAAATACTCACTCGTTGTAGCACCGGAGCACGCCCAGTTCGAGGCGGTCGCCAGGGGGGAGGCAAAAAACGTGATAAATCTACTCTCACAGCTTGGGTATGATGGAGTTGAGTTTTCCCTTATAGAGCCATCGGCTCTTCCAGAGCTCGCAAGATTAGCGGCTGAACATGGACTAAAAGTGCCAGCTGTAGGAACGGGGCTTAACTACATCCACTTGGGCCTTGATCTTACACACCCGGATGAAGGAGTAAGAAAGGCTGCACTGGAGAAGCTTATGAGCTTTGTTGACAAGGCCCACAAGGCTAACGTTGACGGTGTGATAGTTGGGTTAATAAGGGGACGCGGGGACGCTTATAGATCTCGAGAGCAACCTTTGAAGTTGCTTTCTGAAAGTATAAGTGTCCTCTGCAAACACGCTGAGGACTTAGGAGTAAGGATACTTTTCGAGCCTCTGAACCGCTACGAGACAAGGTTGATAAACAATGTGGAGGAGGCACTAGAGTTTATCAGTCGGATAGACTGTCCAAATCTATATTTGTTGCTAGACACCTTCCATATGAACATTGAGGAACCGATTATTGAAGATTCCATACGCCTTGCAGGCGGCAAGATAGGACATTTTCATGTCGCAGACAGCAACCGCTATGCTCCCGGGATGGGCCATCTCGACTTTTCTTCAATACTGAGCGCGTTGAGAGATACGGATTATGAGGGCTTCGTCTCAGCTGAGATTATAGTAAAACCGGATCTCGAGACCGCTGCCCGGCTGACGCTTAATGTGTTAAGAATAGCATCACAACCCCCCTAAGGAGACAATTTTTTATTATAGCCTCACGGTCTCCATCATAGTAAAGCTAGTGTGAGAAGGTTATGTCGCCTGGAAAAGCCCGGGTGTTTTTTCTCGGAACATCTGGGAGCACATTCACAGAAGACAATATACCTCCTTGCATATACGTGGAGGGATACTTGTTTGACTGCCCAGCAGCCTGTCCCCAAAAGCTGAAAATGTATGGATTGCTGGACTCTCTTCATACAATTTTACTTTCTCACACACATATAGACCATTCGCTAGGCATATATGAGCTAGCATGGCATCTGGGAACAACTCAGGCGAATAAGAAAGTGACATTGTATCTTCCTGCGAGTGAGCAGGCTCATGTTGAGCAGACCTTTAGAATTCTCGGTAAAAACTTTGCAGACAAGCTTCTGAGTTTTGTAAACATTATAGGCGTGGATTCAGGCTTGCAAAGCAATGGAATAACTGTTGTCGCGGCGAAGCATTCTGTACCGGCGTTAGGGTATCGGCTTGACCTCAACGGCACCTCCATCTGCTACACGGGTGACACGGCGCCGTCGCGTGAAATGAGTGAAGCCTTCAAGGATTGTAAACTCCTAATACATGATTCCAGCTACCCTCCTGGGGAGGAGGAGAAGGCAGCTTTAGACGGCCATTCCACGCCGATACAGGCTGCTGAAATCGCCAAGGAATCCGGAGCCAGGATGCTTGCTCTGGTTCATTTGCCCTATGCCAGGCTCGGTAGGACTATAGATGGAGAGTTTTTAAAGGCGGCTCGCAAGATTTTTCCAAATACTATTGTGCCCAAACCGGGAGACGCTATTGATTTGGTGGAGTAAAGATGGAGATAGCTATCCGTGAGGTGAGGCCCGAAGACCTTTTTTACATTGTCGAGATTGAAGAGAAGAGTTTTGGGGTGGACGCTTTTAGCTTTAACTATCTTTTCTATTTATACGAGAACTGTAAAGACTTCTTTCTAATAGCCGATTATAAAGGCTTACTAGTAGGTTATGTCATCTCCTGTCATGAGTCCGAGGATGAACTTCACGTACACAGCATCGCCGTTGCAGACTGGTTTCGAGGACGAGGCGTGGGGAAAAAACTTATGGAGGAAACGTTAACCCTTGCCCGTCGGAAGAAAATTAAACGAGTAAGGCTAGAGGTTAAAACTGATAACACACCCGCTATAAATCTCTACGAGAAGCTAGGATTTAAGAGAAAAACTATTCTAAAAAACTTCTATGTAGACGGTAGCGACGCATATGTTTACATTTTAAATCTTGAAGCCCCATTCTAAACTAGTCTCAGTGCTCGTGGTTATTATTTCCAAACTGTATCGCCAAAGCCGCGGGCGACATTTAAAAATCAAGGAAAACAAGACACCAATAAAAAGAAAGCCAAAAAATAAAACCAAATAACCCAAACAAGTAATAAAAAACCAAGAGAAACAGTATAAGAAAAGAATGAATTGAAAGTCAATAGCTCTTAGCAACATATACTATTTGTCTTGCTGGAGCGCCGCACCAAGCGCACTTACCATAATTATTCTCTTGGAAGCCAATCTCGGTACCCCGGATCTTGCCCCCGTCGGTCTTTTCCTTTAAATCCATGGCGCACTCTTCCCGACCACAGAAGGGCATTCTCACCATGTATCCATCTTTAAGCGCTTTCTCAACATCCTCTCTTGTCGAAGCTTCCATAATGTGGGAGTCCATGAAGGCCTTAGCCCTTGTTTTTAGATTTTCAAGGATGTCTTTTTCGAGAGCCTCCAATTCATGTAAGAGATTTACATCATCTACCTGTTTTTTCTCCCCTGTATCCCTCCGGTAAACTGTAAGGGTGTGTGTCTCGACTTCACGTCGACCAATTTCTATGCGAATGGGAACTCCTTTCAGCTCCCAGTCGTTAAACTTCCAGCCTGGGGTATACTCTTCCCGATCGTCAATCAACACGCGATAGCCTTTGGAGGCCAATGCGTCGTAGACGTTGCGAGCCTTATCCAATACAACTTTTTTGTCTTGCTCCTTGTAGTAAATTGGCACAATCACCACTTGAATTGGGGCGACGGTGGGGGGTAAGACAAGTCCTTTGTCGTCCCCGTGAATAGCTATGAGAGCAGCCGCGATGCGCCAAACCCCCGGGCCATAGCAGGTTTGCCAAACGTGTTTTCTCGTGCCGTTTTGGTCAAGAAAAGTGACGTTAAACGCCTTTGCAAACCGCTGGCCCAGGTCATGCGTAGATGAAATCTGCAGAACCCTCCCATCCGGCATCAGAGTGTCGGCAGCATAGGTATCTTCGGCTCCAGCGAACTTATCCCAGGGGGGACGTCTAAGGAAGAGGAAGGGTATACCAAGCTTTTCCCATATAACTTTTCTCGAGTTCTCCATGTCTTCCTTAACCTGTTTCAACGCGTCCTCGTGGGTGGAAAATGCACAGTGAGCTTCAATCCAAAGAAACTCTCTTCCACGTATTAGAGGCCTAGTATTACTCTCATTCCTGTATACACTCACACTTTGATAAAGTTTTAAAGGAAGGTCTCTCCAACTCTGAATCCAGAAGCTATACATGTAGTAAAAGGCAGTCTCCGACGTGGGTCTCAGCGCAAGTCTCCGCTCTAGCTTCTCATCCCCCGCCTCAGTCACCCAGAATACCTCTGGGGAGAAACCCTTGACGTGCTCCTTTTCTCTCTCAAAGTTTTCTTCAGGTATAACTAGTGGGAAAAGCACTGGCTCATGTCCTGTCTTCTCAAGCTCTTCCTCAAAGAACCTATATATCCCCTTAATAATCCTCATGAGCCAAGGCCTATGTACGATAAAGCCTTGAACGTTATACCTCAAATCAACAAGCCCGGCTTTTAACAGAACTTGGGTATACCACTCCGAGAAATTCTCGCTTTTTTTAACTGTAACACCCAACGACGTCATAGCTAAACTCCTTGAAACCCACCTTTAAAAATACCTTTCGCCCTCGCGCGTGAATATAAATGATAAACAAAGCCCCGGCCGGGATTTGAACCCGGGACCTCCGCCTTTTTGGTGCGTGGTGACCAGCAGGGCTAGTTACCAAGGCGGCGCTCCGCCAGTCTGAGCTACCGGGGCTCAATGTATGTGAGGTTGGGGGAGGTTTATCAACTTTTTGTCTTTTAGCATGGAGTATTGTGAAGCTGATTTAGAGGCTTTATTTCTTCTCTTCGATTGTTACGCCTTTTTCCGTTATTTCTGTTGTGAGTACGCGGGGGCTTATTTCTTTAAGCTTGTCCACAACTTGTTGAGAGCGCTCTTTCCTTGATAGGGCTATGATGAAACCGCCTTCTCCCGCGCCTGTGAGTTTTGAGCCGAGAGCGCCTGCTCTGCGAGCTGTGTGTACGAGCTGTTCGATTTCCGGTGAAGAGACTCCTATTGCTGAGAGAAGGCCATGGTTTATGTTCATGAGCACGCCAACCGCTTCCCAGTCCCCTCTCTCCATAATTTTCGCAGCTTCGACGACGAGCCTACCAGCCGCATAATAAACCGGTTCTAGGATTGTCGGAAATGCCTCATAAAGATCTAGTACCTGCTTTACCAGTTGGCCTGTGTTCCGAGGCTTCCCCGTATCCGCCAGAATAAGCGCGACTTCTGAGAAGTCGACGTTGAGTCTTAAAAAACCCTCACTTTTCCTGTAGGCTATCGACCCGCCGAGTGTGGAGATAGTGTTGTCGATCCCGCTTGGCTTGCCGTGGACCAACCTCTCACACTCATATGCTGTTCTTGAAATTTCCTCGGGGGTCATGCTCTCCCCCAAAGCCGCGGCTGTGGCGGCTACCGTTGCCACCGACACGGCAGCCGAGGAACCCATGCCCGCCGCCGGAGGTATCTGGGAGTCTACTTCTATTTCTATCCCTCTGGTTTTACCTGCTCTCTTCATTACCAGGTAGGCTGCGTAGGCTATAGGGTATAGAGGGGATTTATCGTCTTGTGGTGGGATGCCGTACTCCCCTGATAGCTTAAGGTTCCTACTATAAATCTTAATTTTCGGGTAGTCTGTTAGTGTGGCTTTCACCCTACTTCTAAGCGAGACGGCTACAGCGATCGCAGGCTGGTCTTTTACAACAAAGTGTTCTCCAAAAAGAATAACTTTTCCTGGAGCTGATGCTACAGCTGACACGTAATAGGCTAGTATATAAAAATATTAAAAACTATTTCACATGGAGCTCCTACTTTTTCTCGAGTGAAGCCAAGAAGCCCCTCAACCTCTGGATTGCCTGCTGGATTTCTTGTTCTGGGTACTCGTAGGCCGGTAGCTTGCCTTCATGATAGTCGGCATATGCAGCAAGATCAAGCAACCCGTGCCCACTCAGGTTGAAGAGAATGACTTTTTCCTCACCCTTCCTACGGGCCTCCTCAGCAATGTCTATGACTGCCTTTATAGCGTGCGCGCTCTCAGGAGCTGGGACTATCCCCTCTGACTGTGCGAAGAGAGTGGCTGCCTTAAAAACTGAAACTTGGTCATAAGCAACGCTTGTGACAATCCCATGCTTCCTTAGGAGACTAAGCGTGGGTGCAGCACCGTGATACCGGAGCCCCCCTGCGTGGATGGGCGGTGGTATATAGTCGTGCCCTAAAGTGTACATCTTCAGGAGCGGTGTCAGACCTGCTGTATCGCCGAAGTCATATATGTACTCTCCTTTTGTGAGAGAGGGGGCGGCTGTAGGTTCTACTGCAACAAATTTCACCTCTTTAGGCGCCTTCTTGTCATGCACGAGCATATAGAAGGGGTATGATAGTCCGGCAAAGTTGCTACCGCCCCCTACGCATCCCACGACATAGTCTGGAAAGTCCTCTGCTAGCTTCATTTGTTCAATAGCTTCTAGTCCGATAACCGTCTGGTGGAGGAGAACGTGGTTTAAAACGCTCCCTAAACTATACTTTGTCCCGTGATGTGTAAGCGTGTCCTCTATTGCTTCGCTGATAGCTATGCCGAGAGAGCCTGGATTTTCAGGATCCTTGGAAAGTATCTCTTTCCCGATACGTGTCCTATCGCTTGGACTTGGAACGACTTCCGCCCCCCAGGTTCGCATCAGTATCGCGCGGTAAGGTTTCTGCATATAGCTAGCCTTCACCATGTAAACTGTAAGCTTGAGTCCGAAGACTTTCGTCGCGAACGACAAGGCGCTTCCCCATTGTCCAGCTCCCGTCTCGGTTGTTAAACGCTCAACCCCCTCTTTCATGTTGAAATACGCTTGGGCTACCGCTGTGTTGGGCTTATGGGAACCTGGTGGGCTCACGCCTTCATACTTGAAATAGATCCTAGCAGGCGTCTTCAATACCTTTTCAAGCCGTGTAGCCCGTATGAGGGGGGTTGGCCTCCAAATTGAGTATATTTCCCTAACTTCCTCCGGGATGGAGATATATTTCTCGGTGGAGACCTCTTGCCGAATAATTTCTTTGGGAAAGATAGCTTCTAGTTCTTCGGGCTTCACGGGCTCTCCCGTAACAGGCGAGAGAGGCGGTGGAAGGGGCTCTGGGAGATCAGGCAGTATGTTATACCAGTGTTTTGGTATTTCTTCATCGGTAATAATGTACTTTTTTGTCATCTTTTGTTCACAATTCTATTCTTTTATACATTTTTGTATATAAATGTTTCGGGACTAGAGGAATCGAAGAGATTTTTATTAGTGGGTCCCTACAGAAATGTCATGTGGATAAAAGTCTCATGGAGAAGTTTTCCAGCGCGGTGAAAAGCCATTCTAAAAAGCTTGCAGTATTAAAAGTGCTGCTGAAGTATGGGCTAAGTATCCGAGGCGACAACATTTATCTCGGCGAGAAGATCAAAGTCCCGTTTAAGTCCGTAGCTGTTGAGGCCGGCGTAGATAGAAGAACAGTAATAGACACGGTGAGAATCATAAAAAACGATGAGTTTCTTCGGGACTTTTTCATGCGCCTCAAGCCTGCGGGGCCATCGCTAGTGGAAGTCTCCAAGCTTCTAGGGTATAGGTGTCTCATCGTCGAAACCTTCGAGGACAAACCTGGTATATTAGCCTGGGTTGCGAATGCACTTGCCGAGAAAAATATAAATATTCTTCAGGTCGTAGCTGAGGACCCCAACCTTTATCCCGAGCCTAAGCTGTATGTTATTGTTTCTGGGAGCGTCCCTGGCGAGGTTATAAGTAGGATTTTAGAGCACCCAGCTATCAAGCGCGTCTCAATTAGCTGAGTGTAGATTGAGTTCGGGGACTGTTTTCTCTATCTCGTCAATGACTGTGCGAATCACCTTATCTGCTATTGCTGCAGGGACTCTGAGTGAGGCTGCATGATAGTGTCCGCCACCGCTTGCCCCCCACTCTCTGGAGATTTTTGAGAATAGTTCAACTAAACTAATGTTAGAGTTTTTTGGGGCTCTACCTGTTATGACTGTAGCGTCTTGTCCTATTCTGAATACTAAAAGAACAATTTTTCCATCAGTATTCGCCTGAAGCGATGCTATTTTACCGGAGAAACCATATACCCTGACCTCTCTGAGGTCGACAATGCGTAGTAGAGGTGATTCATAGATGACCCGGTTGTTTGCCTCTCTGAGAAGTTTCTGGAACTTCTCCTCGGACTCTTGGAACCTTATTACAGCCTCCTCTGGAACCAGCACGCGTCTCTTAACCCAAGTTTCAATTATCCTCTTTTTGAAGTCATCGTCTTGAGGGTCGTAGGCTATAGCGCCTGTAAGAACTTCCACTGCGTTGACCAGGCTGTTCTCCTTGGACTGTGGGGTTGAGGCATCTGAGAGCTCAGCGAGGCTGATGAGTGTTTTAGAGAAGTCGGGGTCAAGGGTGTGCGGAATAAGAGGCTGAAGTAGTGTGGTAGCAGAGGGGGCTTGAGAGACTATTGTTTTAATCCCTAAATTCTCAATGTCCCTTTTCCGTGCTATCGTAGCTGGGTGATGGTCTACCCAGGTAACATCATTTTCCTCTGCCAGGGCTCTCAGTACTCGGCTGTTAATATCCCAGTGTTCTTCGTCTAATGCTATGTCTAAAATGTAGACTAGGCCGCTTCGTACAGATCCCATACGAGCTAAAGCATGGTGAAGAGAGAAGGGTTGTGAGAAATAGATTCTGTACTTAAATTCCTTGTTTAGCCTGAGATGGTGAGAGATGACCAACGCTGCTGATGCCATCCCATCCAAGTCTCCATGTGCCAAAATCCAGCCAAGCATCACAAAGCCTAACTTATTTTACTAAATCACTTTAAAAATTATGACTATTTGAGAAGTCCGCGCGCACGTAGCTCAAGCGTATAACTTCGCAGAATTTCCTTTATGCGGGATTCAGGTAATCCGAGCTCCTGGGCGACTTTCTTAATACTGTATCCAAGGGCTAACTTTCCAAGAATGGCACGATGCTCAGGTTCTTGTGCTATGCCGTGGGCGAGCGAGAGCTGAGCTATTTGCGCGGGTTCTATGGTAGTTATTGTATGGATCTCGTCAGGCGTGATAGGTGTTGAGTAGCGCGTGACGTTGTCAAGCGTTATGATGGTAACCCAGTCTTCATCCTTGATATTAGGGTATATATTTCTCAGAGCGTTTAATAGATCCTCCCGTTTTTCAAAACCGTCCTTCACTGCGTCTTCATCGGTAAGCTCCCCTAGCTTCGTAAAGCGTAACGACTTAACGCGGGCCTCGCCGTAGATGCGTCCATCGCTTTCTAGGTAAACCTCGTCGTGGAGCGGTTGTAGTATACCCTTTCTAATGGTTGTTGTCTTTTCACCCTGTAGAATCTTCTCAAGATATTTCAACCTGAATCTAAGTATTCTTCCGATCTTTCTAGTGGTGACTTGTGGCGTCTTCATCGGTGAGCCCCCCGCATGGTGGAACAAAGCGGTTTAACGCACACTACTGATTTAACAGAAACACCAGTGTTTCTCGGTTTATTTGTTTTACCGTATTTGTTCTTTTAAAGGAGACATAGCTAGGCTTTCAGAGTAGTGCCTAGGAGTTTTTCAATTAAAAAGGAAAAGTCTTCCCGGGCAGCGGGTGGAGGAAAAGTGGTGAGATAAACTTTCAGAGGACCTTTGAATTGAAGATAACCTTCGTCACTGAGTTTCTGGAGTGCTTCGTCCTGTTCCCGCATCGAGGGCTGCCTCAATTTATAGTTCTCACATATTAGTACAACGTACTTTTGAATGTCTCTCAACGTTACAACGTTTTGGCTGATTTGTCTTGACGCGAGGAGTGCAGCTGACAAGACTATACGCTCAGCCATGCTGAGCTGTTCGAGAGTATGGGAGAGGAGATATTTTTCCCTTAGAGTTTGCTCGATAGCCCTATTTATATGATCAAAGGAGAGTTTCTCGGCATGCTCTGATTCGGCGATCTGGCCGGCGACCAGTAGAATGTCAAGGGCTTTCCTAACATCAGAGTCGAATATGTTTTCCGTTAGCTCTGCAAGATATTCTGCAACAGCCCCAGGAAAAGCACCGGGTGAAAATGCTTCTGAAGCCCTATATAGTATTATGTCTACCAGCTGGTCACGTGTATAGGTTGGATATTTGATTACTATGCTACCCAAGGAAGATTGCTCCTCTGGGGCAAGACGCTGGTACCAACTCTCCTCCCTTGAAATGAAGATAACACTGCTTACATTTTGAACTCCAAGCTCTGACAGTCGCGTCAAATTATAGACTATCTGGCCTCCGTGCAGAGAGCGATAACCCGTAAGCTGATCCGCCTCGTCAATAGTAAAAATATATATTTTTCCTTTCTCCTTTTGAAGAAGAAAAATTATTCTTTCGAATATCTCGCCCGCACTCAAATTACGCGAAGACTTACCACCTATTCTCGTCAGTAGCTGTGAGTATATGACCCAGGGAGAGGGATCGGCGAGCGCGCGCAGATTAAGGTAAACATGTATAAGCCGTGGATTACTCTTACTTAGAGACTTCCACAACAAATGAGACGAGGTGGTCTTTCCCGTACCTTTGGGGCCTATTAGTTGTATGACTTTAAAGAAGGGCGAGTCCTTTTGAACGTCACTCAGAAGAGTCTGAAGCATTCCTAGCTGCGTCTCACGGTGAGGCAGCCTGCTGGGTATATATTGACGAGAAAGAACGCTGGGCTCACGTAAAACCGACATTTTTAGCCTCAGGTCTACGCTGAGAGTTTAAATAATATAAAAATTGCAGCGTATATGAGTAGAGTGAAAGTGAAGAACCGTATAGCATAGGAAAGTTATGATTATCACACGATCTCTATGGGCGCCCCCGGAACCCTTAGAAGAAGGGAAGAAAAATACAGATAGGATTTCAGCTCGTCGCGAACCTGTCATCCCCCTTTCCAGACAACTGGGACGGCGTCATCATCACCATTATCTGCAGCTCTGTATATTTAAGGGTTCTGGGCTATGCGTGCCCGCTACACATAGCCCTTGGGGTTCGTTAGCCTTCTCCTCTTTCAGGGTGAGCCCCTTCAAGCCTTCATCAGCTTGTCAAAGAGCCTCCGGGATTGGTGAAAGCCCCTCAATCGCGCGCCCACACCACAAGAAAAGGAGCATAGGGACAGGCTCTACAAGCTTATAACAGAGCTACATCCCCTAACAGCCAAACCATAACAATAAACTAAATTTATTTTTCTCACCGCGTGCGAGTCCATTCTCCGAATAAAACTATGGACTTATAAATGCTGATAGGATCTTCTAAACTTCTTCGAGCTTTTTCAATGTGACGTCTGCGTTCCTCCTTTGTTGGTTCATGAGAAAGAAGTCTCAATAAAAGTTTTTGTGATACCGGGGTTCTAAAGAGAGGAAAGCCCATTCTCCGAATAAAACTATGGACTTCTATCTCGCCGGGATATGTGCTGACAGATGGAGTTCCTAGGAGAGCCGACTCCGTAGCCATCGTCCCACCTCCAGTAACTACGAGGCGCGCGAAAAACTCTAGGCTTACGAAACTAGTAGCTTCTTCGAGAACCTTCACCCTATCATGCCAACGAGACAAGGCTTTCCTATACACTCTCAATTGCTCTGGGTACCGGGGATAGATGAGAACGTCGAGGTTAGTTCTCTCTAAAACAAGCCTTGTAATCGATAGCGGCTGGGAGAGTGCATAGCGGGGATCGGGATAATAATAGGCTTTTTGCTCCCCAGGCCTTACAAGCACATAATTGAACGGCTCCAGGCCCAGCTTCAAAGGTATTTTCTCATCAGGCTTCTCTCTTAAAACCCAGGCTAGCTCGAAGACACCGTTAAAACCAACCACATGGGTGATGCCTTGGTATTTTTCGAAGTTTTTCATCAAAAATGAGGGTGTTACAAACACCCTGGATAGGGGGATCGACAGTCTAGAAACAATGTCGGAGTGGGGAGAATCGCTGGACGTGACTACAGGTATTCCGAGCCCGAAAGCTATGCGCGTTGAATCTGGGGAGACGAACGTGACGTGAAGATCGGGCCCCTCGGAGGAAACTATATCTAGCAGAGCCTTTTGGCGGGCGATGCTTTCTCTCAATTTAGATACTGGTGTTTGGCCCCCATAGCGCCCTACAACAAAAAATTTTTTCCAGAGGGTCTGTGCTAGCTTGGCGTTAAGATCGTAATCGCGCGTTGTAAGGAATATCTCGTGTTCGTTTAAAGCCCACTGGAGATATGAGAAAAGAAGTATCTGTTTCGGCGTGTAAGCGTCAACCCACACTTTCATTCATTACCACTGTCCAGAGACGACAGCTTCCTCTCCTACATCTGTATACTCTTCCTCTCCCATCTCCTCCAGTCTCTTCGAAACGTACCACATGAAACCTGTTAATCCGAGGAAAACCGCGGAAAGCAATAGACCAAGAGCCACCATCGCTGTTCTCGAGGACTCAGGGGCTAACCAAGGGTAGCCTCCAAGGACGAAGTCGCCTACCTTTAGGGGCACTGGAAACCAGTAGAGTATAATCGCAGATAGAGACAATATCGCTACAACCATGAACCTGCTATTCATAGCGAACGAATCTAGAAGATTTAACCTGGTAAATAACAATTTTGTTTGAGAAGCTTGAGCCAAATGCCTTAAATATCGCGCGCGTCGAGTGTAAAAAATCGAGTGAGA
>JBEULP010000059.1:0-31500 GCA_041287245.1 Infirmifilum sp.
TTCCAGTTTTCCTGAAAAATGGATATCTCGTGTTCCTGTCAGAGCTACGTCCCGTAGGTTCGGGGCATCTTAGCATTTATAGCCTGCATCAATTCTAGTACCACAATGGAAAGATCACGTCCAAATCCGGTGGACCTTGTCGTAGTAGGAAAAGCGCTTATAGGCGATACCATCGAAAACGTCGCTATAGCTGTCGACGAGGGGTTCATAGTAAGTGTCACAACTCCTGCTTTAGCCCCGCAATCCGTTGCACGGGTAGAGTTTGGCGAGAAGTTCCTGATACTCCCCGGTATGGTTGATATACACGTCCATATGCGTGAGCCGGGGCTGGAACACAAGGAGGATTGGAGGACAGGATCAAGGGCGGCTGCTAGGGGAGGCGTGACCCTTGTAGCCGACATGCCGAATAACAGGCCTCCTGCTAATACTTGCGAGCGGTTACGTGAAAAGCTTTCACGCGCTGCTTCTAAGTCTATCGTTGACTTTGCCTTCTACGCAGGCTTTAACCCTGACCCAGAGGAGCTGGACCACTGTAGGGACTTGTTCATAGGCTTTAAGCTGTATCCCGAGGCCCTTTTTTCGCCAGGGGCTTCTAGTGTTTTCTCGTACGCCAGTAGAAGCAACTTGCCTGTAGTGGTCCACGCCGAAGACCCGTCCCTCTTTAGAGATTCCGCTATCCACAGTGAGGCGAGGCCAGCGGAGGCTGAGGTCTTGGCAGTGGAGTACGCGTTGAAGCTCGCGTTAAACACTAGAGCCTGGATCCACGTTACCCACCTTAGCACCCGGGCGGCTCTGAGGAGGGTTTTAGATGCCAAGCTCTCCCAGGGGCTCAGGGTTACCTTTGACGTAACTCCACACCATGTATTCCTCACAGATGAGCTTTACAGGAAGGAAACGTGGAGGATCGCAGTGGTAAACCCGCCCCTCCGCGGCGAGTCTGACAGAGCCTCGCTATACTCTGCCCTTAGAGGCATGCTCCCCGACGCTCTGGTCACAGACCACGCTCCTCACCTTTTGGAGGAAAAACTTTCCCAGACACCGCCCCCTGGTTTCCCCGGCCTCGAGCTTGCACTACACTTGCTGCTCCGCGAGGTCCTAGCGGGGCGTATGAGTCTTGGTGTCTTGGGTTTGTACTCTCGTATGCCCGCGAGGCTCTTAGGGGTTAAGAAGGGCGTTATAGCGCCTGGATTCGACGGAGACATCACTGTTGTTGCCCTGGAAGACTGGGTTGTCAAGGGTAGCGAGCTTGAGTCGAAGGCTAAGTACACCCCCTTTGAGGGCTGGGTTCTCCCCACGAAGACCTACGCTGTTTATATCCGCGGCGAACCCGTTTATATGGCTGGACAATTCATGGTGGATAGAGGTGGAAGACTTGCCGTCCCTAGAGGTTAACCTGGCCTCCCTGAGGCTACCCAACCCGACGGTTCTAGCCTCAGGCATCCTCGGCACGAGCGCCAGCCTCGCGAGAAGGGTCGAGGAGGCGGGCGCGGGGGCTATCACCACCAAGACGATAACGCTCGAGCCTAGAAAAGGGTATGAAAACCCAACTTTCGTGGTGCTTGAGCACGGATTTCTCAATGCTATAGGGCTGGCCAACCCTGGCGTCGATGCGTTTTGCTCTGAGCTTCGCCTAATGGCTGAAACTCTTAAAGTACCAGTCGTACTGAGCGTCGGCGGGGGGCAGCTCGAAGAGTTTGTAGGGGTAGCTTTGAAGGGGGCTGGGTGTGGGGCAGACGCAATCGAGCTTAACGTTTCCTGCCCTCACGTCAAAGGAATGGGAGCGGAGGTGGGTGAAAGCCCTAGGCTTGTCGCTGAGATAGTCAGGGCTGTACGCGACGCCACAAACCTACCTGTTTTCGTGAAGCTTTCCCCGCACCACGACTACCTGAAGGTTGTGTCAGCCGCGCTCGAGGCAGGCGCCAGCGGGTTTACAGCTATAAATACGGTTAGGGGGATGGCGATAGACATCTACGCTAGACGTCCCATATTGAGCAACAGGTTTGGCGGATACTCGGGCCCTGCGATTAGACCCATAGCTGTGAAGATCATCTACGACATCTACGAGATGTTTAGTGACACGCCGATCATTGGGGTGGGGGGTGTAGACTCTTGGCAGTCGGCAGTGGAGATGTTGCTAGCTGGTGCCACGGCCGTCGGAGTCGGCTCGGGACTAGCTTTGAAGGATCTAGCGCTCTTCAGAGAAATAAACGAGGGCATTTCCGAGTACCTTGAAAGAGAGGGGTTTGGCTCTGTAAGAGAAATTGTAGGCATCGCTCACCGTAGTTGAGCCTCATTTCCTCATCCATGTGATGAACAACAGTCTAAAGTTATAGTAAGTTTTCCTAGCCTATCTTTGGCAATAATCTAAATTAAACCTCAAATATTATAAAAAATAAAAAAGTTTTCAAAGGGATAATTTTTCGCTGCAATACATTTACACTTTTCTAAAAGTCTAAAATTGGCATTCCCAGCTAATCAATTTTCTCGATTGTTATCGCACTAACCGGGCATATGTCAGCCCCCGACCTGGCGCACCCGTAAAGTTCTTCGGGAATTTCGCCGATAGATATGCCATCATCTGTTTTAACGGAATACTTCTCAACAACCCTGTTTTTTCCATTGTCACGCCCCAGTTCAAAAACTTCGGGACAGGCGGCGGGGGCGGCGCCGCATGAGAGGCATGCTGCCCTATTTATGACGACACGGTATCTGCTCATATCTTCCTCGTGATTTACTTGCCTAAATGAAATAAATATCTTTATAAATATCATTTTGAATTTATTAACTATCAGGTAAGGTCTTTTCACTTCTAAACCACGAAAGCTAAGCTATGCATGCAAATATGATTATAGAATGAATGATTAACTAGTAGTACGAGAGGCAAGTAGGGCGTCCTAGGAGGAAAAACATTTTATTGGTAGCGTCTGATATAGATATGCACACAAGGTATGTATTCGTTACGGGCGGGGTTGTTAGTGGATTAGGAAAGGGTATCGTAACAGCCTCGATCGGTAAGCTGTTCCAGCTCCGTGGCCTTAAAGTTGATGTGATGAAGGCTGACCCTTACTTGAATGTTGACCCAGGAACCCTAAACCCCGTGGAGCACGGAGAGGTATTTGTCTGTGAAAACATATGGGAGTTCGAGCCGGCACCAGGCTACAAGTTCAATATCGCGGAGATCGACCAGGATTTCGGTTCATACGAGCGTTTTCTGGATGTGAACATGCACCCCTCTAACAACATTACGTCCGGGCAAGTTTACCTTGCAGTTATCTTGCGCGAGCGGGCAGGTATCTATCTAGGGAAGACTATACAAGTTATTCCACATATAACAGATGAGATTAAGAGCAGGATAAGGGCTGTGGCGGAAAGATCCAAGCCTGATGTTCTCCTCGTGGAGGTTGGGGGAACCGTTGGGGATATCGAGGCTATGCCGTTCCTCGAGGCTATCAGGCAGTTCCGGCTTGAGCAGCCTCCGGGGACTACTGCGCTTGTACACGTCACACTCATACCCTATCTCTCGAGCGTGGGCCAGCTGAAGACAAAGCCTACGCAGCACAGCGTTAAGGAGCTGCAGAGTATGGGTCTGCAGCCCGACGTGATAATTGGGCGCTCCGACCGGGAACTCCCTGAGGACGTCAAGAGGAAGATAAGCCTGTACTGCAACGTGCCGGCAGAAGCCGTTTTCTCAGACCCAGATGTAGACCCGGTTTATAGTCTCCCACTCCTCTTTGAGAAGCAAGGCTTAGGTAGGTATCTCAGCAGGCTCCTGGGTTTTCCCGAGGAGCCGATACCAGAGAAGAGGGACAGTTGGGAGAAAACAGCTAGCCAGTTCTTGAATTTTAGAGAGGAGGTTCATATAGCTATGCCTGGAAAGTACACTATGATCCAGGACAGCTACATTAGCATCAACGAGGCTCTGCTTCACGCTGGTGCTTCTCTAGGAGTAAGGGTGAAGAGGCTGTATATCGAGGCAGAGGAATTCGAGAAAGAACCTGAGAAGGTTGAGGAGACTCTTGCTTCAGTAGACGGGATACTTTTAACTCCAGGTTTTGGGGCGAGAGGAGTTGAGGGGATGATACACTCGGCGAGGTTCGCCATAGAGCGGGGGAAGCCTTTCCTCGGGATTTGCTTCGGGGCACAGCTTTTATTTGTGGCTTTCATGAGGTATGTTGCTGGTCTGAGCGGGGCTCACTCCACCGAGATCAATCCTCAGACGCCTCACCCCGTGGTAGACCTTCTACCGGAACAGAAGGGCACGATGTTAAAGGGTGGCACGATGAGGCTTGGAGCTCATCCCGTGAAGATAAAGAGGGGTACTAAGCTGTACGAGGCTTACGGTGAAGAGCTTGTCATGGAGAGGTTTAGGCACAGGTACCACATAAACCCCGCCTACATGAAGCTAGCTGAGGAAAAAGGCATGATAGCCTCCTCCACCGATCCGTCTGGACGCATAGTAAACTCTATCGAGATGCTTGGCGACTCGTGGATAGTTGGTGTTCAATTCCACCCAGAGTTTAAGAGTAGACCAGGGAGGCCCTCTCCTATTTATCGAGCTTTCATAGAGGCGGCGTTGAAGCATAGGAAAGCGGCCTTGCAGGCTTAGCTTAAAAGCTTTGCTCTAATTCGTTAAATATAGTTTTAAGAGTTTCTTTCTTATGAGTGGAGCTGAGATAAACTATAAGGCTGCCTTGAAGCGGGAGGCTTTACCTGAGGCTCCTCCGGTCTCCGATAGTGTTTCCCTGGCTCTCTACGCTGCCCTTAAGGGGTATCCTGACCTCGGAGCGGATAACTTGTTGAACCCGGCTCTACGAGAAAAATACGCGGAGGTTATTGGCTCTGTTGACAGGCGTGCCCACCTGGCTATGCTAAGGGCTCTTAATGATGGGGACAACTTGAGGGCCCTCAGGATATACCTTCTCATCGGAGAGATGGGGCTAAACACTATTGGATTAGAGATGCATTGGGCAGGTGTACCACTTGCGGAGAGGGAGAGGGCCTTCGAATTTATACTGAGTGAGGCTCGAGAGCTCGAGAAGATGGAGGCTGAAAAGCTTGGAGGTGTTGGCATAGCCAGCGAGGTCGTGAGGGGGTACTTAGAGGATATGAAGAAGGTGATGTCAAGCAACCCGAAAACCAAGAGCCTTGTTTCCTGGATTTCAGATGAAGCCTCAAAACACATCGATAGTAATCATCCGCTCTCAAGCTTTTTATCAGCTATGAGAAGAATACTCGAGGAAAACGCTTATTATAAGATGACATTGAGTGGTCTGTGCCGGTTTGGAAACGATTATGCTTTGGGCTTAAGGTGGCTACGGAGACTCGGCTTTGTACAGGTTTCTACCAACCCCGTCTTAGCAGCCGAGGCTTACAAGGATGACCCTTCGCTCTGGGATAATTACCTGGAGTACGTGCAGAGGCACCTAGAGCTTGCTGAGAATCCAGGTGGTAACGCGGACCTGCTGGCTATGACTGCAACCCTTCTAGTCTTAATACCGAACATGGAGGTGCTCAGGCCCGTCGCATTCCTCTTAGACTTCAAGGACGGAATGGTCAGCTACCAGCTTAACCCTAACGTGGCTGATAGCGTGGAGGGAAGTGTTTCTGATGCTTTAAAGATCTATACTATGGCGGAAGAGTATTTCACGAGATATGACTCCTACCTTTTATGGGGATGGCCGAGAAGCACAGAGATCGGTAGGCCCAACCTTGTCTTCAAGGTTGCTGGAAGCAGTGAGGCTTCACTGGCTATCACAAGGATTTTGGAGAGCCTGGGCATCGGTACTAACAACACGGTGACCTTCAGCGTTTCCCAGGAGGTAAGCCTTATTCTTGAGAAGATTGCGGGAAGGGCAGCGGCGGTAAAGAGGGGGGTAAAGCCTACAAAGGTTTATGAGACGAACATGGGTGGAAGATTAGAGGCGCATCTCAGAGAGGTTAAGGCTGCCGAGCTTATAAAGACAGCCCTCACGTTATACAACGATCCTGAGAGGGAGCTATTCGGCCTCGCTAAAAGACTAGGCGTTCCTGTCAATGAGCCAACGGGAAGCTGGCTGGGACCCTCGGGGTGGGGTTATGATATAACCGCCTCTAACCTCGAAGAAAAGGTTCAACTTGTAGCTAGCCAGGCTTATATCAGGTCCCTTGTTAACGAGGCTCTGGTCGACTTCTTAGCAGGCGCTGGTGTCTGTGGTGCTACCAAGGATGAGGTAAGGGCTTGTCTTGAGGCTTGGGAGCGGGCGATATCCCTCAGCGGGACGTTTATTGCCCAGAGAGTGTGGCACATATTCTTCGAAGAGGAGAATAGGAGGAAGTGGATAGGGTATATAATGAGGAAATACGGGTTGACCCCTAAACAGGCGGAGGAGGTGCTGGACGGTATTGATGTCCTGCCGGCCTCTAAGCGGAGACCCAATGATACTTATTACACGCTAAGCAGCCGGAATATGACAAACACGGAGTTCCCGAACCACCAGCTCAACGTTCATCTCGAGTATAAGAACGGTAAGGTTCGGCTAGAAGAGTATAGGGAGGCTATAAGTGTCCTCTGGGGCGCCGAGCAGCTCAACCTTCTTCTAAAGATGGCTGAGTTCAGGAGAGCCTACGAGCTTACGAGTGATTTACTCGAGAGGCTGAGGGAAGCTGGTTTTAGGGACGTAGAAGCTTTCGGCGAAGGTGGTCTCAGAGTGGAAGAGTGGCCTGTCTTCGGGCCCGGGGTGAAGACAATGAGGGGTTTTACTGAGGCGTATAATAGGTTTAGGGATGAGTGTGTGCAGCGACTGACCGCGGTGAGGCATAGGTCATAGCCTGCGAGGTATTAAGAGAGGTTATGAAACCAGATATATTAAAGAGGTTTGGGGCAATTTATATAAATAGAAAATGAGCAGTGTTTAGTTGAGGTGGAGGTTCAGGATGGCTCGTGTAGCTGCTAAGGATCTAGTTAAGAGGTTTGGTAAGGTTGTCGCCGTTGACCATGTTACTTTCGAGGCTAGAGACGGAGAGTTTCTGGTGCTCCTCGGGCCTAGTGGCTGCGGCAAGACTACTACTCTTAGAATAATCGCCGGCCTTGAGACCCCTGACGAGGGAGAAATCTACATTGGCGAAAAGCTTGTCAACGATCTGCCCCCCAAGGACAGGGATATTGCGATGGTCTTCCAGAACTACGCCTTGTACCCCCACATGAAGGTCTACGATAACATTGCCTTTCCACTACGCGTTAGAAAGGTTCCCCGTGAGGAAATAGATCAGCGTGTTAAGGAGGTTGCAAAACTGCTGCGAATAGAGCAGCTCCTCGACAGGTATCCACGCCAGCTAAGCGGCGGGCAACAGCAGAGGGTGGCTCTAGGCCGCGCGTTGGTTAGAAAGCCGCAGGTATTCCTGATGGACGAGCCTCTAAGCAACCTAGACGCTAAGCTGAGGGTTTACATGAGGGCGGAGCTTAAGAGGCTCCAGCGGGAGCTCGGGATAACCACGATCTATGTGACTCACGACCAGGCTGAGGCGCTGACAATGGCTGACAAGGTCGCGGTTATGAACGAGGGTAGGATAATGCAGCTCGCCGAGCCTTCGGAACTATACTATAGGCCCGCTAACACCTTTGTAGCCGGCTTCATAGGCGCCCCCGCCATGAACTTCATCGACGCGTCACTGAATAGGAGCGACGGCGGATTTATCATAGACACGGGCGTTTTCAAGATCCCCCTGCCCGGCGACTTTACGCGGATCCTAGAGGAAAAGGGAAGCCCCTCCGAGGTAATCTTCGGGATTAGGCCGGAGCACATCGAGGTAAGCCGTGAGCCGCTACCGGATGGATTCGAAGTCGAGGTGTTCGTAACAGAGCCACTGGGGTCTGAGACGATAATCGACTTTAGACATGGAGATAGCCTTGTAAAAGCAAAGTATCCAGGGTATTTCGATGCCAGGCACGGCGAGAAGATCTGGGTGCGTTTCAAGATCAACGAGGCACATATCTTCGACAAGAAGACGGGAAACACTATCATCTGAAAAACTATTTTTACCCAGTTTTCTTTCTTGTTGTGGAGAATAGTGTGAAAAAAATCTCTGTTGTCAGCTTTGACCTCGACGGAACCCTTGTTACGCGTGAATACGTTGATTTCTTCTGGCTTGAGCTAGTCCCTAAATTATACGCCGAGAAACACGGGTTGGAAATAAAGGAGGCTAAGAGGAAAGTCTACGCCTACTACGATGAGGTCGGCCCGGGGGATGTGCGATGGTACATGCCTAACTATTGGTTCAAGCGGTTTGGGATAGAAGAGTCTCTCAACTACGCGTTAACGGAGTCCGCGAAGATGATAAGCCCTTACAGTGACGCTGTCGAAGTGGTTGCCGAGTTAAGGAAGAAATATACACTCGTCTTGAGCACGGCCGCTGCTAGAGAGTTCGTGAACCTGGTTTTTCAAAGCGTACCTATCTATCGGGAATCATTCAAGCTGGTATTCTCGTCCTCATCGGACTTCGGCTTGCCTGGTAAGCCCCCAGATTTTTACCGGAGGATACTTAAGGCACTGGGGAAAGAACCGAGCGAGGTAGTTCACGTGGGAGACGATGAGGAAAACGATTTAAAGAATGCCGTATCCGTGGGCTTGACAGCTGTGCTCGTATCAAGGAGTTTAAACCAAGACCTGAAAACCCTGCTTGATGGAATCTTATAGAACTTTACGTCACTATATTCTCTAAACTCTATCCTGTGTCCACCCATCTACGGGTGGATCCGCTGAGTTGTTAACCGCCCCTTGTTTTTTAAACTCAAAGGTAAAACAGCTCATTGAAATAACGTTAAAATGCTACGTAACTGTCACCGCCGACATGGAAGAGTGGTTTAGCCTTTTCGAGAATGTATGTATTGTTACCCCACACTTCTTGTAGTACAAGGGCTTTGAGAACCTGCCCTACCACCAGAACGTGATCCCCCGCTGGATACTGAGACCAAACCCTACACTCTATACACGCCAACGCGCCATCTATACAAGGAGCCGAGACAGTTTCAGCTTGGATAAGCTTAATGCCTGCTCTCTGAACCTTGTCCTCCTCGCGTCCCGATACCGAGCCTGTATACTCAACCAGCTCAAGCATTTCCCGTGAGACAGGGTTTACGGTGAACTCTCTCGATTGCTGAAGAACCTCGTACGTGTATCGTCGAGGGGATAAGGCTAATGTTACCAGAGGAGGGGTAACGCTGGTAGGGGTGACCCAGCTAGCAGGCATCACGTTAACTCTTCCCGACTTAAGGGAGGTGACTATTAGGGTGACGAGCTTAGGGTGGAGAAGCCTGGTGTGCCAGTTTAGATTTACCTCAACATATCTATTTTTCGACATGACAAAACAAGTGAGCTACGGGTTATTATTCTTTCCTATAGGGAAACCCAAGCCTTCTTTGCTCCAGGCGTCTTTGCGTCTCCTCTTAGTGTTGAAAAAGGTAACGGGTAGGACAAGGAATATAGACATTATACTTGAAAAACTGATGGGCTCGACTCCCAAGAGGGCGTTTGCAAGGCTGCTGAGAGGCGGGGCTACAGCATACCCGAGACCTATAAACGATTCGAAAAGGGAAGTGGCTCTTTCCACACCCTGGCCTCTATTGAAGACCTGTTCGAGGGCGGTTGCATAGACAATGCCCTGGCTAAAGCCTATGACGCTTGCTATCAAAAAAGTAAGGAAAGGGTCGCTGGTCCTCGTGAGCGTGATACCTGCCCCAAAGAGGAGAGATGCGAGAAGGATGTTTTTGCTAAAAGCTGGTAGCTTTTCAAAAAAGAAGAATGTAAGCGTCCTTGTAAATAGCATCGAGAAGTTCACGAGCGATATATAGTCTTTGCTTAGCGAGTGGCTCTCAATAAAAATAGGGTAGAAGGTGAACACCCCACTCGAGGAGGCTGAGTAGGCTAGGCAATAGAACCAGGGAGTCAGCAGTAAAAGGAGGCGCTTCAAGCTGTTATTAGGCTGCATCGCCATACCCCTGCTCGTCTTAACCTGGTGTTTCATCCTTGGAGATAAAACACTTCCAGAGAAGGCTACTAGGGAGTAGAAAACGAAGAGAAGCTTAAGGTCGATTCGAAGGAGAGACGAGGTTATAAGTGCGCCAGCCAGTGAGCCTGAACTCCATGAGAAAGAGAAGAGAGACACGCTCGAACCCTTAGTCGACAATGAGCTCTCAACGGCGGGCCAGAAAACGCCGAAGCCGAGGAGGACTGTGCTTGCTGGGAGGAGGAGGCTTGTGAAATCAGCCGCCAGAGTGTGAGCCCAAAGTCCTGCAGCTATCAGGCAAAAGGATAAGAGGATCGTTTTAGCTGCCCCCAGTTTTCTGTAAAGGATGGCTGAAAGCAACGCCCCTACAATGTAAATTAGCGAGGCAAAACCAGTTATAAAGCCGATTTGGAGCTCCGTTAGCGACAAGTTATAAGCATAGATCACCAACGTCGGGGTAAACACTGCCTGGAGGAATGATGCTATGAAGGAAAGCACGTAGGCAACATCCAAGCCTCAACACCTCACCTGCCATTCCAGTATTCACTGTTTAAAAATCTTGGTAAACTACTTGTTATCCAGGCTTTCACCGGGTAGTCCAGAGATACCACCCTATTTAGAGGATAAGAGCTCTTATTGTCCCTTGGAGGAAGGGTACGAGAAGGGTGAGTATAAATCCGTGGATAAGGCTTACAATAGAAGCGTCCTCACCGTAGACATACGAGTATACAGGAAGAGTATTATCCATTGTGGTAGCGCCCCCGAGGCTTATCATGGAAAGGAAAGGCTTGCGTAGCAAAGGCACGAGCACGAATGTTAGTTGCTCCCGGAGTACATTTACAAGGAAAGCTGTGAACCCCCACATCGGTCCATATGCCTGAGCCACAAAAGGTCCCGCGAAACTATACCATCCAAGGCCAAACATGATTTGGAGCGCGACGTCCGGTGGAAGGCCCAGTAGGAGAGATGACCCCAGACCCGTAATGAGCGCTGACAAGATGCTTAGCAGGACGGCCTTTAGGGCTATCCGCCCGCCGGTTTTAATGCTCTCGAAGTGTATGTCGCCCGAGACTGCTAAGCCGGTAACCGCGATCACGAGGTACACCTCTAGCAGAACAACGTTCTGAAGGAACGTTTGGGGAACCAGGGGGTAGAGAAAACCCACGGTCCACCCGGCTATGATGGCTGCTAAGAGAGAGTAGCTGGGGCGAGCCTTAGGCTTCGACTTCAAGGTTTGGGAACTGTTTGAGTCAAAGAGGTATCCAAGCGTGACGAGGGAGAACACAAGTAAGCCGAGGATGGCTATCGTGGTGACTAGGCTTTTAAAGAGGATGCTTACGCCGCTCTCAGCAGCCCACAAAGATATTGTGAACACTAGGGCTATGACGACACTCCGGAAGACAATGTCAGGAACCTTGACACCAAGTATCTTGCCGAGGATTATGGCGGCTGCGAAGGCTATCATTATACCAAGGGAGCCCAACTCCATACTAAGCCTGGGTTTAAAACAGCCTATCTTTTAAAATCTTTAGAGCACGGTAATGTAAAAATTACGAAAAGCCCGTGTTGAACACCTACTGGTTTAACTGGGTGAGTAGCAAGGGTCACTCACGTCGTATCTGCTACTTTTGGTCTTGAGCGGGATTTATTAAAAACCAGGAGATAAAATCAATGGGTGTTAGGGCCGTCTCGAGCTATTTGAGGGTTTTTCTTGAGAAGGGCTAAGGATCTCATATATGGCGCACAGGTTGTCTATTACGAAGACGTCTTCCCTGATGCGAACTTCAGGGTTGTACATCCCAGTTTTAACAACCAACGCGCGGAAGCCAGCCTCCGAGACCATATTTGCAAACTCTACTCTGTCGTCTATATGCGCTACTTCTGAGTAGGAGAGCCCATATTTAAAGGCCAGGCTAACTAGCGCCTCTACCCTGGAAGGGGAATCCTCTGGTACGACTATTATCTCGTCGAAAAACTTGGATAAGTTTCCGAGCTCGAGACGCCTCCTCTTCAAGCCTGGAACCCCGTCGCCCCCCGACACGGTAACGACGATTTTCCCGATATTCTTAAGCTCGCGTAGAAGCCGTATGGCGCACGGTAGTGTAGGAGAAGCTTTTACCCGCGCCTCTGTTAGGAGATCGTATAGCTCGTCTCTCTTCGGGTTTAGCTTGAGACCTCGCTTCGCCGCTGCCTCCTCTAGCAGCTCGGGCATCTTAGAGTAGTCCATAGTGCCGTTCCTCTCACGGGCATACCATGCCTCCAAAGCGTCGTTTGAGACTGGTTGAAGCATGTTGGGAGGGACGCCTATATATAGGAGCAGTATCTCGATCACGTCGCGCATGTAGCTATAGCTGTCTATTATCGTTCCGTCGATATCGAAGGAGAATAGCTTTACACCATCCAGCAAAGACTTCAGGTCCTGCATAGCTACCAAGGCTCAAACAGCTCTTCGCTTAAAAAGATTTAGCACTTCCATTCAGACGCTGGGCCTTCCTCCTCGACTTATAAGTGTAGAACCAGGCTATAGCTAACACCAGGAGGACTGCTGCGGCGTAGTCCAGTACACGCGTATAGTTCTCGATTATGACCCAATTCTCGCCGAGAACCCAGCCGAGGTAAGCCAGCATGGCGTTCCAGGGTATTGACCCTACAAGGGTTAGCACGAGAAACTTCCAGACGTCCATTCGCGCCATACCCGCGGGGAGGGAGATCACAGTCCTAACCGCTGGGAGCATACGTCCAGTCAGAATAATCAACCCCCCGTACCGTTGAAAAAGTGCCTGCGCATTGAGAATATCTTCCTCCTCGATCAAGAAATACTTCCCGTACTTCTCAACCGCTGAGAGACCTGGGCCCTCGCCCAGCCTGTATAACAGGTATGACCCGACGAGGTTGCCCAGGGTACCCGACGCCACGACTAGAAGCAAATCCATTTTTCCGCTCCAAGCTAGGAAGCCCGCGAAGGTCATCACTACCTCGCTTGGTATGGGGACCAGAGCGCTCTCCAACACCATGAGCAAGAATATCCCTGGATACCCCAGCTTCTCAATCGTCAACGTCGAGTACTTGACGGCTAGGCTTATCAGGGAGCTACCGCCATAAGTATGAAGAAAATATATTCCTACAAGGAGGATTATCAGTCCAGCTGCAAGGATTAAAGGTGTTTTCATACGTGAGAACCCCTCATCAGCCTCCAAGCACCATTATAGCATGTTGATATCACTCGCTCGCGCCTCGAATCGACCTGACAGACTCCACTATCTCTTGGTAAAGCCTTGGGCTATACCCTACGAATCTGCGCGCCTCCTTACCCTTATAGAATAATACCAAAGTCGGAATGTTATAAACTTCAAAAGCTGCTGCAAGCGTAGGGTTGAGGTCGACATTTACCTTTGCGACTGCAAGCGTATCTCCATATTCTTCCCCAACTTTGGCGACCACAGGCTCTACCAGGCGGCAGGGGCCGCACCACTCAGCCCAGAAGTCGGCGAGAACCATGCTGCACTTCCTCAGAAGCTCGTTTAGCTTCTCCGGGTCTGCCTGCTTCTCGGCTGGACACCTCCCTTTGACGGGGGCTTGGACAAGGAGTTCGCGGAGCATCCTCCTCTTAATCAACTCTATGTCACTACTCATAGGGCTTCGTTATCTTCATCTCGATAAAAATTTTTTGTAAATTACTATGAGGGTTTCAGCTGCAATGAACCCTTATATAGGATCTAAGCGCCCGCTATGGGTTCAAGCAAAAGTTTCTTGAAAGCTGATACACAGGCTAGGCAGGGGCTGGCAAAGGCATATAAATTTTTATTAAAAAGATTATTTAAAGAACTTAATCGGAACGTTTTTGTATGAATAGAAAAATTCTCGTGATAGACCAAGGGACCACGGGAACCCGCGTCGCACTTTACAACGAGGATGGAACCCCCGTCCCAGGCGGATGGGCATACAGGGAACACGCCCAGATATATCCGAGGCCGGGATGGGTTGAACATAACCCTCTTGAAATCTGGGAGAAGACATTGCTGTGCATGAAAGAAGCGCTCCAACGCTCTAAAACGAGTCCGGAAGAGGTTTCAGCAATAGGGGTAACTAATCAGAGAGAAACCGTTGTGGTCTGGGACCCACGGAGCGGACAGCCGCTTTACAATGCTCTCGTCTGGCAGGATAGAAGAACCGCTCCGATCACAGACAACCTTCGGAAGACCCACTTCAGCTTAATATACGAGAAGACAGGGCTTGTCCCCGACCCCTACTTCTCGGCGACGAAAATACAGTGGCTTTTGGAAAACGTGGAAGGACTACGTGAGAAAATGATTAAGGGAGAAGCAATCTTCGGAACCATCGACACCTGGATAATTTGGAATCTGACTAGGGGCTCCCGCGAGACCGCAACACCCGAGAAAGGCGGCGCACACATCACGGATTATTCCAATGCCTCTAGAACAATGCTTTTTAACATACACAGGCTTCAATGGGACGAGGAGCTTCTCAGCCTGATGGGTAATATCGACGCGGACAGCCTCCCGATTCCCAGGCCTTCCAGCGACAAGGACGCATATGGCTATACGGGACCCGAAACCAGCGGTGTGTTCGAAGGGAAAAGCATTCCTGTGACAGGCGATGCCGGGGACCAGCAAGCCGCACTTTTTGGCCAGGCAGGTTTTGAAGAAGGGGAGGTTAAGTGTACCTATGGAACTGGAAACTTTATTCTCCTGAACACGGGGGGTAGGGGGGTTAAGTCGAGGAACAACCTCCTCACAACTGTCTTCTACAGCCTTGAGGAGGGGAGGGCAACCTACGCGTTGGAGGGAAGCATATTCATAACAGGGGCTGCAATCCAGTGGCTTCGCGACGGGCTGAAGCTTATCGAGGTTTCTCCCGAGGTAGACCCTCTAGCAGAAGCAACCGACGACACCGGAGGGCTGTACTTCGTCCCAGCCTTTACGGGTCTAGGCGCGCCTTACTGGGATCCCTACGCGAGGGGACTCATCATAGGGATTACACGGGGAACCACAAGGAGGCACATAGCCAGGGCTGTTATTGAGAGCATCGCCTATCTAACCCGCGACGTCATCGAGGCTATGGAGAGGGACATTGGAGCAAGGATAAAGAGTCTAAAAGCGGATGGTGGCGCGGCTAAAAGCGATGTACTCTTACAGTTCCAAGCCGACATACTGGGGGTGGAGGTCTTGAGGCCTCTTATCCGGGAAACTACATCCCTGGGTGTAGCCTACCTGGCTGGACTAGCGGTAGGTTTATGGAGTAGCCTGGACGAGATAAAATCTCTGTGGAAAGCTGAAAAAGTGTTTAAGCCGCAGATGGAACTCGAGAGGCGTGAAAGGCTCTACAAGGGATGGAAGTCGGCGGTAAGCCGTGCACTCGGCTGGGCTAAGGAGATCCCCTGGGCCTATGGATACGAGTGAACTAACATATCTTTTGGATTATTAAATATTTTTGTTACCTAAAACTCAAATAATATGTAAAATTTTTACATATCGTGGCAGAAATAGGCAAGGATGTTCTTGTCATCGGCGGCGGAGTTACAGGCGCCGCGATAACCTATGACTTGGCCCTAAGAGGCTTCAAGGTCACCCTTGTCGAGAGGGGTAGTCTAGGCGCGGGGACAAGCGGGCGTACACACGGGCTGCTCCACAGCGGCTGCCGTTATATAGCGGACGTTGACGTGGCACGCGAGTGCTACACTGAAAACGTGACATTGCGGAGGATCGCGCCTTTCCTTTTCGAGAAGAACGGAGGGCTCTTCATAGCGGTAGGAGAGGATGATCTTAAGTACAAGGAGTTCTTCCTCAAGCAGTGTGAGAAAGCAGAGATACCTGTAAGGGAGCTCTCGAGGGAGGAGGCGTTGAAGCTCGAGCCTAATTTAAACCCCGAGATCAAAGCGGCTGTGGAGGTGCCAGACGGTACATTTGACCCCCTTAAAGTAATACTTACGTTTGCGGCATCAGCCAAAAAACATGGGGCACGCATAAGACCTTTCAACGAAGTCGTGGGCTTCAAGGTTGTAGACGGGAGAATAGCCAGCGTCACCGTTTTCGACAAGACCACCTTGAGGGAATACCAGCTCAGCCCCGACTACATTGTCAACGCGACCGGCGCGTGGGCTAACAAGGTGGCTAGGCTTGCGGGACTTACCGTCCCAGTGAAGCCCAGCCCGGGCGTGATGGTCGCCCTAGACGGCCGCATAGGCAACATGGTTTTCAACAGGCTCAACAAGCCTGGTGACGGGGACATCATTGTGCACCACAGGGGGACAAGCGTTATCGGAACCACCTCTTGGGTCGTGGAGGACCCAGACGAGGTGAGAGCACCAAGGGAGCACGTCGAGCTTATGCTCAGGAGAGGTGCAGAGCTAGCCCCTGTCGTCTCGAGGCTTCGCGTGAAGGCGGTCTATGTTTCTTCAAGGCCTCTTGTTGGTGAAGGCGCGGCGAGCACTGGGCGGGAGGTGAGTAGAAGCTTCGCAATTATAGATCATTCGCGGGAAGGTGTTGAGAACTTCGCCAGTATAATTGGCGGGAAGTTTACGACTGCTAGGCTGATGGCTGAGAAGATGGGCGACTTTGTTGCAGAGAGACTGGGCGTGTCAGCCGAGTCCCGGACCTCTCAGCTTCCAATGGTTCCCTACTGGGTTTACTTCGAGGGGGTGTGAAGAATGAAGTATAGGCTTGTCATAAAACGGTTTAAGAATGGTAAAGCCTGGTTCGACACCTTCGAGGTGGAGGCTGATCCCGAGGAAAGCGTTCTCGATGTTGTCGAGAGGGTGAGCCTTAAGAAGGATCGGAGCATAGTCTTCGAGCACGCGTGCCACCACGGTGTTTGCGGCGCCTGTGGAATGACCATAAACGGTGTCGAACGGCTTACATGTGTGACTAAGATCGGGGACGTGGCTAAAGGAGGGGTTGTGGTCGTAGAGCCTCTGAGGGGGTTCAAGGTGATAAGCGACCTCGCAGTGGACAAGTCGAGGATGTTTGGCAAGTACAGCTACGTGTCCCCAAGTACCCTGGAGAAGTTATTTATGAACCACGGTGCGGCCTCCATCGAGCGGGAAAAGCTTTTCGACTGCCTTGAATGTGGAATATGCTACTCCGCGTGCCCCATCGCGAATACCTTCCCGTCATACCTAGGCCCCTCGCTCCTAGCCATGGTATCCAAGTCTGGAAACGCCCGTGTCCCCCGCATAGTAGACTCGAGAAGCGGTGTTTGGGGCTGTCACGGGGCTTTCGAGTGTAGCGTCAGGTGCCCCGCCGACTTCAAGCCGGGCGAGTTGATAATGAGGCTTCGCAGGAGGATGTTAAGTGGGGAAGTTAAGGTGGAGGGTTGATAGGTATGGGTTTGAGGGAGGTTTTATCCACATGGTTTCGGGTAAAGGGTAGGAGTTTGGAGCACATCTCATTTGCGGCTAGGAGGCTCTCCGGGATAATAATGGCCCTTTACCTTCTCGGCCATCTAGTAGACATCTCGACCCTATTATTTGGGCGGGAAGTCTACTCACGTCTTCTAAGCATGTTCGCCGGCCCCCTTGGGCTCCTCATTGACTCCTTGCTCTGGGCTGTCCTAGTCATCCACGGGACGCTTGGCATCTACTCGGTAATAGTTGAAGCAGGCTATCTGCTTGAGCACCGGCGCGCTCTTCTCGTGCTAGCCTGGGTTGCAGCCATAACAATGATAGTGGTTGGCGTATGGGTGATAAGCGGTGTACTCGGCTAGAAGAAGCCTAGGCTGGTTATTCCAAGTAGTGACGGCGGCCATACTCGTCCTAGCAGTTCTAAGCCACCTTATTCGGGTACACCTCTCAGGCTCCTATCACGGGCTCCCAACATATGATGATGTTGCCTCATCCTTCAAAAATCCTCTGGTCGTAGCAGAAGAGCTAATACTGCTCGCCGCCGCCCTCTATCACGCCCTATACGGCCTCCACACAGTCCTCGTAGAGGCTAGCCTAGTCCGCGAAGAAAAATCAAAAACAATTTTTACAATACTTGGAGTAATCCTTTTCGCCTACGCCCTATTACTCACTCTCTACATAGCAATTAAACTCTGAAAACATTTTTCCTGTAAGCCTGGGAGAATTATCGCTCACTGCTATGCCATGCGTGGAAAATGCCGACATGGTTGTTCACGAAAAAAGCTTCATGCTTACCTACTTCTAGATCTCTTTGACGTCTGAAGCCCTCTCCTCGATCTTCTTAAGCAGATCAGAGTACCAGAATGGAAACCTTAACCTTTCTTTTTCAATAGCCCTGCTAATCGTGTAGGGCTTTATATCTAAGATTGGTGTACCGTTGAACAGGTCTAAGCCCTTAACGTGTATTCTGCGTCCCTCGATCTTAACAACCTCTAGTATAGAGATTGCTATAGGGTTTGGCCTATGAGGAGAGTCGGTCGCGAAGACTCCGACTTCCGGTAGCTCTTCTGTACTCAAGCCTAGTCTAAGAAGGCGTCTCGGCTTTACAACCTTGACCTCCGTCGCGCCTATTGGAATATTGTGCAGGTATGCGACTACAATTATGTGCGAGAAGCCTTCGAGGCCTTTCAAACACTCAGAATACTCTTCTAGAACCTCTACGTAGCCGTCAACTCCTGTAAAAGACCTCTTAACATCTTCGTCGCTGTAGCTAGTGTACACGTAGCCTATTGGAGTGAAGCACACTTTATCATTCAAAGGCTGGTCACCCGGACTTATATTTGTACCAGGGTTTTAAGTGGATAGCTTAACGCCGCCACCGCCGAGCTGGAGTGCCCATTAGCCTGTAGTCTATCCATGTGGAAGAATCCATCGCTGTTTGACGCGTCACCCTCTCGGCTACACAAACTATACTTGGAAACTCTTTCTCGCTGACCTACCTCTTTTCTTCAACGTGAACCTCTTTTTAAGACAAAATGGAGACATTTTTTGCTTTACCCATAGACTTTTGATAATAGGCAAGGTTAATTAGACCCTTTTTTCCGCCAGACCCATGATGCCTATTGCAGAGGAGCTAGCAAAGGAGCTCGAGGGCAACCCTGAGGTAGCCAGGAGACTGGCGAGGAAACTTATAGAGAGCATAGAGCCTGAACTATCCATCTCAGTCCAGATAAGCAGGCTTGTCGAGCAGATGAGCAAGCTGGCTGAAGAACAGAAGAAGATATGGGAGGAGATAAGGGAGATGAGGAGAAGGCAGGATAGCTTTGAGTTCGAGCTGGTTAGGCTAAGGGAGTCAATTATGTACGGCTTCTCCCAGGTCACTAAATTCACCGGAATAACTTTTGAGCAGTCCGTCAGGACGCTACTGACAGACCTGTTGAGAAAGTTCGGGGAAATCCCAGAGGGGGCTGAGCTGAGGAAGGCTTACGTGGATGGGGAGGAGGTAGACATCTTCCTGGAGGATCCCTTAATCGTCGGGGAGGTTACAGCCCATGCTGCGCCTGATAAAGTTGATAAACTCTTGAGGAAGGTTCGGAGGGCCGAGGAGATATACAAGAGGAGGGCTAGAGTCATCCTGGTTGCTGAGACTGCTGACTTGGAATTGTCTAGAGAGTTGAGGAAGAAGGCTAGGGAGGAGGGAGTTGAGTTGGTGATTGGGAAAGAGATCTAGACACTTGTAGGTTTTATCTCTAACCATCTATCGCCCCGATAGCTGGACAATGCGCTAGAAGCCTCGTTTTCCCTAACAAGAACCTCACTGGGTAATCTACTACTGGGCGGGTGTGAAGTCGCGAGTAGTGAAGATAGAGATGGCAAAACCCGAGCCATTGAAAACCCCTGCGGGAATCCTGTCCTTTAGGGGTGTGTCGGAGCGGGGATTTCCCATTCATGGTTTCTTAAAGGTTTTTACTGATTTAGGAGTAAAAAATATATAGGAGTAGGCTTATCTAATTTTGTTAGGCGATACGAATGAGTAAGACAGGTAGGGCTCTGCTCAGCCTTTCAGAGGCTAAGGTGGGGGGCTCGTATAAGATAGTTCGTGTTGAAGCATCAGGCCTGGTTAAGAGGAGAGTGATGGACTTAGGTCTCCTGCCGGGAGTTGTTGTCAGAGTTATGCGCAAGGCTCCCCTGGGCGACCCTCTTGAGGTTTCGGCAAAGGGGCATCCCATCTCCCTCCGTTTAGATGAGGCAAGGTTCATACTTGTAGAGGAGGTCGAGGGTGATTCCTCTGGCTTTCGCTAGGGATGGCAGCCTTGTCAGAGTCGTCATGATTAGAGGAGGAGGTTTGCGGAGAAGGCTTATTGAGCTAGGCATCTCCGAGGGAAAAAACCTCCGCGTCGTCAGATCATTAGGGCACGGCCCCGTAATTGTTGAGAGCGCCGAGAATAGCGGAAGGTTAGTCCTAGGTTTCGGGGTAGCTATGAAGATTATGGTGGAGGAGGTGCCGTATGAGCGTTAAGGAGAGACAGTTTAGGGTGGCGCTAGCTGGTATACCCAACGTAGGAAAGTCACTCATATTCAACAAGCTCACTGGAGGCAAGGCTTGGGTTGGAAACTGGCCTGGAGTGACCGTAGAGAAAAAGGTTGGCAGGCTGGTTCTAGACGGCGTTGACGTAGAAGTGGTGGACCTTCCAGGTATATATGGGCTCACAGCCTACAGCGCCGACGAGGTCATAGCTAGGGACTTCATCATTGAGGAGAAGCCAGACGCTATAGTCTGCATCTTAAGCGCGATAAACCTGGAGAGGAGCCTTTACCTCGCCGTCTCCCTGCTCGAGCTTGGCGCTAACCTCGTTGTGGATCTGAACATGGTTGATCTGGCCCAGAAGGAGGGCTACAGGGTAGACCACAGGAGGCTTGAGTCTCTCCTTGGGGTACCGGTGATACCGACAGTTGCTACGACGGGGCAGGGCATCGAGGAGCTGAGGGACGCCATTAGGAGGGCCCTTCATGAGCGTGTTGAGCGTGCGCGTGTGGTCGACTACGGCAAGGACGTGGAGGAGGCAATAGCTACCTTGGAGGGGGTGATCCGCTCAGAAGCCCCAGTGCTCGTGGAAAAATACCCCCCGAGGTGGCTTTCAATTAAGCTGTTAGAAGGAGATGCCGTCATCCTCGAGAGGGTCTCCAAGGTTCAAAACGGGGAGAAAGTAATAAGCGCCGCTTCGAAGCTTAAGAGCGAGCTTGAAGCGAAACTGGGGGACCTGGAGACCTACATGGTCGACAGGAGGTATAAAAAGGTGCTAGAACTTTCCCAGGCAGTTGTAGTGAGAGAGTCTTCCATCGGGGTTAGCGCGACGGACATTTTAGACTCTATCTTGACCCACAAGGCCCTGGGCATACCCTTCGCCCTCTCCACGCTATACCTCCTCTTCAGATTCGCGTTTGAGGTTTCAACACCTTTCGCGGATCTTTTAGATATTGCTATCAACCGCTTGCTTCATGACTGGGTTCTAGGCCTTCAAGGGCTCCCCGAGTGGGCGGCGTCGCTCCTGGCAGACGGGATAATCGCTGGTGTGGGCGCTGTGATGGTGTTCTTGCCCGTGATAGCCCTTTTCTTCCTGGGCTTCGCGATACTCGAGGACTCCGGCTACATGGCTAGGGTGGCGTTCCTGGTCGACAAGATATTCAACAGGTTCAACCTGCCCGGAAAATCAATCGTCCCTTTGATCATAGGCTTCGGGTGCAATGTCCCTGCGGTGATGGCGGCTAGGACCATAGAGGACGAGAATGACAGGAAGGTTACAGCGCTGATCGCACCTCTATCTTCGTGTAGCGCCAGACTGCCGGTCTACCTGGTCATAGGCGGCGCCATACTTGGCGCTTCAGCCGGCTTCGCCGTGCTGAGCATGTACATCCTAGGGATACTCTTCGCGCTTCTCATGGGCTGGTTCTTCAGGAGGTTCTTCTTCAAGGGGGTTAGCGCTGGCTTCATAATGGAGCTCCCGCCTTACCTCATGCCGAGGCTTGACAACGTGGCGATGAAAACGTGGGAGAGAACTAAGAGGTTTCTGTTCAAGGCTGGTTCTATAATCCTCCTCGTCATGATCCTAGTATGGCTTCTATCCGTCACCGGCCCCAAGGGATTTCTAGGCAGCAACGCCTTGGGGGACCCGGAGCTCCTCTCGAGAAGCTGGGTCGCAGTCCTAGGCAGATGGCTATCAGAGGCAGTCTTCTTCCCAATGGGGTGGGACTGGAGGCTCTCGGCTGCACTGTTCTTCGGCTTCCTAGCGAAAGAGGTCGTAGTGGGTACGCTGGGAGTACTTATGGGTGTGGAGGGCGTAGAGGGGTTGCAGCGAGCTTTAGCTGAAAGCCATATACTTACTCCGCTGACAGCCTACGCGTACATGGCTTTTGTGTTGCTATACGTGCCGTGCGCAGCCACGCTAGCCACGATAAGGAACGAGCTGGGGCTGAAGTATGCTATTTTCGCCTTGGCGTACATGCTCCTGCTAGCTTACATAGTAGCACTGGGCATAGTGGTTATAGGTTCCCTAGTCGGGCTAACATAGAGGGGTGTTCTCCATGGGTAAGTCGTACTTCACCTTTTTGGTTTGGTTTGGCTTCATACTGGGGCTACCGTACCTGGCAGCTGGTGGCATGGCCCTCTACAATTGGTACCTCACAGTGACGGGAGAGGAGCCGCTGCTCTCCAACTTCATCCCCTCAGACCTGGGGGTGTCTATGGTATTCATCACTACCGGCGCCCTGCTCGTGGCGCCGCTATACTACACAAGATTGAAACCCGAACACACAAAGGCTTTATCAGCCCTACTGCTCGGCTCAGGCCTGTCGGTAGTCGCTATGGTCATCCAACTGCTCGTCGCCGCGGCCTCCTGGCTAGACGGCCTAATCGTGGGAGAGCCCCTGAGTCCTGAGAACCTGTATGCGATAATTACGAGGAGCGATGCACTGCTGGGATGCTTCGCCCTGCCACTCTTCTACGCGACCCTAAGAATCTTGCAGCACGGCGGGGCCTCCCCGGGAAACGGCCAGCCCCGCTAGGCTTGTCCCTATCCGCACCATGTCCAAAAATACTCGTCTTTTTCATTTGCTACGCCTAGGCCGGAGAACCATGAAGAACCTTTTACCATGCGCGGCGGCTTCTGTGTCTGCGCCTACGAGAGCTTGAGTAGAGGCCGATGGGAAGAAAGCGGGACTTTGTGATATTTTTATTAAACTCACCGGCATTTCATGGGTGAAGGGCGATGAGCCTAAGCATTAGAGTTGAGGACTACCTGAGGATAATTTACGAGATTGAGCAGGAGAAGGGGTACGCCCGGGTAAAGGATATTGCCAATAGGCTCGGCGTTAAAAGGTCATCTGTGGTTGAGATGATGAAAAAGCTGAGTTCTGAGGGATATATCGTATATAATCTGCGCGAGCCAGTCCGGCTAACCCCCTCCGGGAGAGAAATTGCCGGGCTTGTCAAAAAGAGACAGGAGACATTCCAGAAATTCCTTGAAGCCCTGTTGATTCCTAGAGAGATAGCATCGAGGGATTCTCACATACTTGAGCATCAACTGCACGAAGAGACGGTCAAGAGGATATTAGAGTTTGTTGAATTTGTAACTGAGACTGAAGCTGGAGAGAAGTTATTAGAGGAGTTTAAAAAATACACCAGTAAGAAATAATTAAATCGCGTGAGAAGGCGAAGAATTATAAAGCTTTTTAGAGTCCTATAGGGGTGCTCAGCTGAACGCTCTAAGTCCTATGTACTCTCTATCTTCATTGGAGCCAGATCCTTGTCCCACCTCAGCAGCCATACCCCTTTGTTTTTAGCGGCCTCGACGGCTTCGGGAACCGCGTAATCAGCATATATAACCTTTATAATTTTGTCTCTGAGGAGGTCAGGTCTTTTCTGCTTTATGAGCTCAATCTTATCGAGCAGCTCCTCAACCAGGTTTACGCCAAGCCTAACCGTGGCCTCACCTATCACGCATAAATCCCCGCTAGCCCCGTAGATGTTTATCTCCTTAGAGTCGACAAAAATCCTGTCAAGCTCAACCTCGATGTTTAGGTCCTGCTTTATCCTGTGCTTTATCACGCTCCTCGCCTCCTCCTCAACACTTATTGTTAGCCTATCCAGGGTTGTTGAGACCCTGCCCACAGTCGCCTTGAGCCCTCGAACCTCCTCCCAGAGCCTGTTCTGACCCTCCCTCAAAGCCTTAACCTCCTCCCAGATTTTCATCATGGTCTCCTCGTGCCTGTCGAGCCGCTTCATTATCTCTGAGAGGCCTAAGTAGCCTGCGACTGCATACCTGAACTCCAAATCCCTCTCGAGGAGGTCGAGCATCTCTTTCCTGAGCCTGCTAGCCATCGCTATATCTACTATTTAATTTGTAATTATGATTTATAAGTATGCATGTTTTTATAAGTATTTACTGCTTGGGAGGCTTCTCAGTGGCTTACTCCCAAGGAACCAGCGCGGCTTCAAACGACCTCTTACCAATCTGACGGGGTCCCTGGGTATGGCTGGGTTTAGGGCCGCAATCCCCTCGCCGGCTGGGTTTAGCCCAGCGATGCACGGTACTGTGATGCCCAGCCACAGCAGTCCATAGCGGAGCCTGGGGCCTTAAAGCCGCCTCGTGGCCGCTACACGGGTATGCGAGAACGGCTGGCAGGCCCTCGTAGTCACAAAGCACAGCCTTGACACATTCCACAGGCGTGAATCTATATAGGTTATAGATATACGCTAAAGACATATATATGAGTTTATAATAGTATTTATGATGAACATGCGTGGAGGTCGGGCATTACACGTAGTTGCCACAGTGGCTCTCAGTCTTCTCGCGCTCTACGCCGCCTTCCTGATTTTTGCATCTTCTCAGGGCGGGTCTTCCCCCGTTGATATGGGGAGAAGCGTGAAGCTGGGCTCTGGGGAGCGCGTAGACGTGACGGGTCAAGGCCTCTCCAGTACGCCGCAGGCTGAGCGAGTGCTGCTGAGCCTCGCGAGCTGCGGCTTGCGGCTCGACGAGGGGGATGTCCTGGTCCTCGAGTACAGGGTTCTCGCCGGCCGGGTGCTGGAGGTTGGAGGCCGCGACCTGGTCGTGAACCCCGAGGCTGCGCGCCTCGTCGTTGAGGCGAGAAGAGTTGGGAGTGGCTACATCGTGGTGTTCAGGCTGGTGTACAGGGGGGCGGCCCTCGCCCCGGTGGATGGGAAACCGATGGAGGAATGGGAAAGAGTTGACCTCAACTTTTCTCGGGAGCTCCGCCTCGTGTACGAGCCCGGGACGGGGTACAGCTTCGAGAATGGGACGTACGTGGGCCATGTCTTTCCGCTGTTCGCCAGGGGTGAGCAGGTAGTCCTCGACTACTTGTGGGCTAAGCCGGGCGAGCCCTATAGGCTGGAGAGCAGGAGGAGGGTGACGGCTACGCTGCAGCTTCTCGAGGTGTTGAACCTGGACGAGGGGGTGGCGCTGGCCTTCAACGGGAGCGGGGCTCCCGTAGGGCTGCCGAGCAGGGTCGACTGGAGCCGCGTGGAGAAGTCTCTCAAGGGGTATGGGGGGCTGGTGGAGAAGCTGGTGAACTTAAGGGGTTGCGGAAGGGTGCTGGCCAGTGCCACCTACTCCTCCACGGGGCCATGGCAGCTGGACGTGGTCGTCGACTACCCCACGGGTATCCCCGTCTTCATGGTGCTAGAGGGGGCCGCTAGGTACATGCCCGGCGGAGCGTACACACGGGGCGGCGTAGAGGCCAAGGAGCTCCCAGCCTCGATCCTTGCCTACCTGCTCGGCGTCCGCTCGCCACTGCTGTCGCTCGAGCTGGCCGACGCCCGCCTGGAGCCGGGCCGCGGCTCTACCGCGTAAACCCTAAAAATATACCTTTTTTCCTCCCATGTGGCACGAAGAACTCCCCGCCTCCGTTTCAGCGCGTGCAAAGCTTGAGGAAGTTTTTCGTTCCTTCCTCGGCGTCCAGCCTGGAGAGGTGCTGTATAGAGCGTATCAGGTAAACGCCGGCTGTGACTGAGGCGTGTGTGAGGGAGGCGACTAGTGCGAGGATTGGAGCGCCGAGTAGCGAGAAGATGATCGCGTAGAAGAGGTAGAAGTTTCTCCTCCCATCGAGAACTGCGAACTTCTCGTCGAAGCGCGAGTACTCCTTTAAGGGCTTCCCCGCGATACTCGAGAAATTGTTGTAGATGTGCCGCGCGAAGGAGTCGACCACAAGGAGCGCGGCGCCCAGGATCACGGCTTGCGCGCCGTAACCGCCTAAGAACAGCCCCAGCGCCAGAGCCGCGTAGATGGTCTGCTCGAAGAGTGCGTCGATGGAGTGCTCCAAGTGTCCAACCCTTGTCAGGATACCCCTTGTGCGGGCCAGCTTTCCGTCCACGCCGTCGAGTATGCCTGCGAAGTACGCGAGGAGGGCGCCTTGGAGGAAAAGGCCCTTTAGGAGGAGTGCTGCGGCCGCAGCCGCGACCGCGGAGACGAGCACTGTCACCCTGTTGGGGGTTACCCAGCCGGCGCCGCCCACCGCCTTCACGATGAGGTCCTCAAAGGGGGCGTTCAGCCTCGAGAAAAGATGTAGCCTTTTGCCGGCCCACTTGACGATAAGGCTTTTCGCCTCAGCGACGTTCCCGGCGTAGGCGCACGCGGGCCTGTGGTGAGGCTCGGACAGCTCGTCTAGGCTGACGGTCGACGCCCGGTTTCTGAGGGGCGGGCGGATTAGGATCTCTTGCCCACCGCACAGCGCCGCGGCGTAGCTACCGGAGCAGAAGCTCCTGAAGGCCTCGGGCGCCACGAGGTAGTCGCCCTCCACGATAAGGTCGTAGCCGTCAGCCCCGGGGTCTTCTCCTTCGAGATAAGTGATGTTGAGCCCCAGCCCGCCCCCGTCCCCCAAGCGCTCCCTTAGCGCCTTGAGAGCCTCGGGCGGCGCCAGCACAGCTACATCCCGGTACCCGGCGTGCCTGAGCGCGTAGAGCCACCGGGCGAATACGGGTACCCGGTAGAAGCTCGTAAGGGCGATGGGGACGCCCGCCTCTCCGCTGGTGGCTGTACCCCTGAAAATGAGGAGTGCCCTACCCTTCACGCCCCTCCACCGACTTTACGATCCAGTCGAGCATCGAGTGTAGAGCCTCTTCAAACGCCGTGTACAGCGCCTTAGCCAGGTCGTAGGATAGGAAGAGGAGTATCGCGAGGAGCGCGAGGGAGGTGACCTTGTAGAGCGCGTCTCCAATGCCCGAGATGTCCCTGAGCGTTGGGGTCGCGACGACGAGGGCCAGCGCAGTCGCAGCCAGGTAGAGCGCGTCCAGCCCTATCCGCTTCGCCAGACTCTCCGTGGTCCCCAGGGCCTTCGCCATCCGTGCAGAGGCGGCGTCCACCAGGGCCTTCAAGCCTATCAGGACGCGGTAGCCGTAGTACACGATGAAGAGAAGCATCAGGACACTTAGCGCGTCCCCAACCCTGAGCCTATACCAGTCCGTGGAGACCAAGACCGTGTCGCCGACGTAGTTTTTCACAAGGGAGAGGATCAGCAGAGCCGCCGCCAGTTTAACCCCGCTCGACGCCGCGACCTCAAGCCTTCTACGCAAGAATCCGCCGTAGGGGCGGACTCTTGGGAACGCTTCAGCGCTCAGCAGGGTGTATCGGGGGGAGCTCAGGGCGAGCGGTACTAGAAGGATTCCGGCTGCAACCCAATACGCGATGCCCAACGCTTCGAAACCTGCTGGCGCGGCGATCGAGGCTACCACGTACTTGAGGGTCGGGTCGGCCACCAGCCTGACAACCCTAGGCGGGGACCCGTTAAAGTCGCTGTAAGCGGACAAAGCAGAGCTTACCAGAACCGCGGAGGCCGCTGGGGGGACGGGGAAAGAGCCCAGAGCCTTGGCCGAGAGCATTAGGATCGCCGCGGCAAGCCCCGCCTCGGCAACAAGCTCGGCGGCGTAGCCCAGCCCAGTGAGGCTGCCGCGCGAAAAGGCGTTTAGGACGCCGAGCGCGTCTACTGCGAGCGCCAGGGCGTAGGCTAGGGGGGGTAGTGCCCAGGGGTTGAGTGACGCTAAAACCGCGGCTGAGAGAGATAAGGAGAGCGCGAAGAGGAAAGCCAGTACAGCTCCGGTGAGGCGGCGAGGGTGGCTTAGCCTCGCCGCGAGGTTGAAGGTGAGCGGCCTGACGAGCAGCTGGGTCGCAGCGCCTGTCGCCCTCCTGCCATAGTCTCGCAGCAGGATCCGCTTGTAGAGGCGCCTCGCCTTGACGAGGTCGCTGGGAGTATCTATATCCTTCCAGATCAACCCTGTAATGTCCACCACGTCCACCTGTCCCTCGCGCGCAGCTAGGCTCAAAGCATCAGCTATCGCCGCGCCCGGGCCCTTCTCGGCAATTGCTCTCTCAACGTACTTCGCCGAGCCCTCCCCAAATAGTATGAGGCCGGTGTCGATCCCGTGGTTCGAGTCGATCGTCTTGCCCACGTCGACGACGCGGCCTCCCTCGATCCTCACCTTCAAGCCCTCCTGGAGCTCAGCACGGGAAGGCTCGCGGTCCAGGTAGAGGGTGAAGGCTTTCTCGACCTGCCCAGCCGGCAGGCGCGCGAGAATCTCGTACTCGAATATGTGGTCGGACATGGCGACGAGGAAAGGAGTCTTTACATGCCTAAGGGCTGTGTAGACACTGTAAAGGTTGCCGAATTCCTCCAGATCCACCGTCAGGACAACAGCGCTGCCCCCCACGGCGCTGCGGAAGTCTTTCTCGAACTCCTTCCGCGTGACGATGTATATGGGCGAGTAGCCGGCACGCCTCAGCTGCCCCATCACGAAGCTCAAGATGGTAACCCCCGGCTCCAGCTCCATCAAGCTCTTGGGCCTCTGCTCAGAGTAGGGTCTAAGTCTGCTCGCCACGCCGCCCGCGACTATAACCGCCGGTATCATTAGTTTTTCAAGTACTGTACGCCTGTTTCTTTAATAAGCTTTGTACCGTACCTCCTCAGTATCGCTGTACCCCTTCAGTAAGGGCTGTGAGCTTCGGCGGCCCATTAGTGCAGTTTTCACGACGGTAGCCCGCGCTGGGCCTTACGTCCCCCAAAAGGCCAGGAACAGCCCCCGAGGAAATAAGACCAGCCCTTAGTTCTGGCGCTCCTTAATATCCTCACGCCTCAACGTCGCTGCAGACCCCGAGTAGCAAGTGTGACTGCGCTGAAGTTTGGGAGTATATCTATGCGCACCTGATAACCATGAGCGGGCAGACAATACTAGTAAGGAGAAATCGCAGGTTCTCTAGGCCTTCCACTAGATCCCACTCCTCCAAGCGGTTGTTTTTCTCACCTGAGATACCATCGTTTTATTAAAGGAACACGTTACGGGGAACCGTGCAGTGCTGAGCGACGAACGCTACTATATGGGTGCTTTGAGCGGCCAGCCTACTAGCTATTTTTCGGGTGATTAGAGGGGCTCGTCCCGTTTGTGGCAGTCTTGGGTATTAGAATAAAAAATAAGGAAAAGTAAATAAAAAATAAAAAAATTATTTGCCTTTGCCTATTTCTTGTTTGCCTTGTGACCCTTTTTGCTCGCCCTTACGCTCTCCCCCTTTACTTTCTGATACCTCTTTTTCTACCTCGGGTGGTAGGGGCTTTGTTGGGATGGTGGTTGACTTGTTTGACTCTTCGATCTTCTTTTCGAGCCCGTGTTTTTCCTTGATCTTTTCCTTTAGGAGCTTCAGTGTATGGTTGTTGTTTTGGGTCATGTTTCGTTCTTCGTTTTCAAACTCCTCTAGTTCGGCGGCGGTCTCGTTTATCCCTGTGCGTGTGCGGTTGCGGGTTTCCTTAAACTTCGGTAGGGTGTGGTTGAGTAGGGTCTGGTTTAGGAATGCGGTGTCGTTCTTTTTAAGTAGGCCGAGCTTCATTGCCTTTACTATTGTGAGGTGTAGGGATTGCCTATTGAGCTCGGCGTTTACTAGTCCTAGTATCTTTTTGACGACTGCGAGGTTCTTGGCTAGTGCTGAAACAGTTAGGTTCCCGGTTGCTAGCTGATCCTTTGTCGTAGCGAGGATGCTCTTGGCGTAGGAGAGTAGTTGGAACACTAGTGTCAGGTTGTATTGGCTCTGGTTTATCTTTGAGAGAGAGGCTTCGAGAGCGCTTATCCTAGCCTCTAACACCTGGAGCTGAAGTAGCAGGGCCGTCCTGTTGATAGCGTTTGATGCGTTGACGCCGTATATGTGTTCTGTCTCGTTGAGGTGCTCCTCAACGCCTTCTCGCTCCTCGAAGGCTACTCCGGCTGCATCTGCAACCTCTTCTATCAGCTCGATGGCTTCGTCATAGGTGTTTATCGCATAGATAGCGTACGTCTTGGCCCCGGTGAGGTTCCCCGAGCTGTAGAGCTGTACGCTCATGTTGAGGAAAGTGTCCGCAGAGGCTAGGAGGCTCTCAATCAGGGTTATGTTCGCAGAGTAGAGGGTGGTGTTTATCTTCGAAGTCAGGGTAGTGTACTTTTCGTACGCTATCCCCCTGAGCCTCTGAGCGTTGTTGATCAACACCTGTACAGAGTTGTCCTGGGCGGCGCTCACGTTGACGTTGAACACTAGCGTCGAGGCCAGCAGCATTGCCACCAGCACTATTGTCAGGATCCTGTTCATGCCTGATCACTACTTGTAACGTAAAGGGGGTTATTTAGGAAAGCTGTGTAAAAACGCGAGAAAAGTACTTTCCACCGTGAGAAAAACAACAATACTTTTATCTTTCAGCGCGGCTTGACCCTCATGCCCCATGAGGATCAGGAAGGTTGAAAGCGAAGTAGCGAGAACCCTCGAGGTGGAGCTCTCCGACGACGAGGAAGCCGTCATTATCTCCGACACACACCTCGGGCTCAGATACAGGGGGCGTGAGCTCTCCCGGAGCGAGGAGCTGGCAGACTTCCTCGAGAACGTGAGCAGGGACTCCCGGGTCAAACTCCTCGTCCTGCTGGGGGACATCTTCGAATTCTGGAGCGCCGGGGTCGGCGACATCATCCGCAGCTCATACGACCCCATGAAGGTCCTCGCAGCCTCGGACAAGACAGTGGTGTACGTCGCCGGCAACCACGACAGGATAGTCTCACACTTGCAGCTGGAGAGCAGGAGGGGGAGGGGGGACCTCTACGCCGTACCCGACTTCCTCATCCTGAAGGCTGGCGGCAAGAAGTACCTCCTCCTCCACGGCCACCAGCTAGACACCCTCTTCACCCACGTCAAGGGCCTCTGGAAGCTGCAGAGCTACGTCTATATCCTAACCGAGCCCCTCTTCTCCCTCCCAGGCCCCTCCGAGTGGATACTCGCCGCTATAAGCACCCTAGTGCTCGCCTCCATCCTGGCCACGGTGAAAGCGTCCACCCTCAGCGAGGAAATCATCCTCACCCTCGCAGCCCTCTTCCTCGCAACCCCCCTCCTACTCTTATCCTGGAGAAAGCTCCAAGACAGGCTCTGGTACGGCTTCATCCAAAGAATAGCCTACAGGATGTCCAAGAGCAGGCTCCGAGGCAAAAGCCTGGAAAATCTCTCGGTGAGCAAGCCGCTGAAACACCTCACCAGGATGCTCGAAACCCTACCCGAGATAGGAAAGATCGACGGAGTCATAATAGGGCACACCCACGTCCCCGAGCTCATCGTCGAGAACAACCGGGTATACGCCAACCCCGGCGCATGGGT
>JBEULP010000060.1:0-6408 GCA_041287245.1 Infirmifilum sp.
ATGTGGAGGAACGCGTACATCTACGCGCCGATGTTCCTGGAGAAGTACTCGCCCCTGGTCACCAAGCCATAGCCGGGCTCCCCCTTCTAGAACGGGCATCCAATATGGAGACGGCTTGCTCCCAGGGCGGGGTTTAAGCCAAAGTGGTGTATTCCTCCAGGCGTCTTAGGGGTGTTTCACAAGTTTAGAGGCGGAGCTTCCTGTTGAACTTTTCCTCGATAATCCTCCCGACTTTTTCCTTGAGCTCGTCCGCGTCCCGGTACGTCTCCACCCTGGCGGTTGTCTTGAGCTTATCGGCTACGTCCTTCGGGGCGATGACGCTGTAGGTGTCTGGGGAGAGGTCTCCAGCCTTGGCGGAGGCGAGAAGGGCATCTGAGGGGGCGTCGGGGCCGTGGCCTATGACGTCCAGCAGGACTGTTTTCTTGCCGTCTGAGAGTGAAAGGTCGACCTTGTATTCTAGGCCGCTGTGCCCGCTGGCCCGCGTCTGATGTGCAGCGGTGAGCCCGGCGTTCTGTGCCACAAGCTCTATACTCTCAATGGCTAGCTGCTTGGTGAGACTCGAGGCCTGCTCCGCGTTGACGCGGTACGCGTGGATCGTGACGTACTCCGCCTCCTTGTGGTCGAAGGTAGCGCCGCACGCGTTGCACTTGAAGCTGGGGAGGGGGATTTCGAAGCGGGAGCCGCAGTTCTGGCAGTAGTAGAGGGTGCCGATCACGACGGTGTTGTTCTTGTCGAGTGGCTCGCCGCACTTCTTGCAGAGGGCGCCTGGAATCCTTTCGACGACGTTAACGGCGCCGCACTTCACGTGGCTGAGGGTGATCTCTTTTCTGAGCCTCTCGGAGCCGCAGGTCGGACACTTGAGCTTTGGGGAGACGTGGTGGGAGCCGCAGCGGGGGCACAGGATTATAGAGTCGAAATACTCTTTCTCGAGGGCTCCTAGCCGGGAGAGGTCCTCCAGGATGTCCGTCTCCCGAACCTTGTACTTTACGGCTACTCTGAAAACCTCGGGGTAGAAGTACCCGAGGTCCGTGGAGTACTCTGGGGCGATGCGGCTTAGGCCCTTTTGAAGCATGATTGTTAGGGTGTCGAGGAGAGCTCCAGGGGGTGTCCTGTGGCTCTTGAGAGACGGCTCCTTGCTAGCCACTGAGAGCACCCCCATGCCCCTGTCGCCTCGTGCTATAGCCCCTCTATACTTTTCATCATCTAAGATTATTTATATTCTTATCCCTTATTAAATCACAGAGTTATATTCCTTCAGGGACGGGCAAAACCAGGGAAAAATATTTCTTGAAGCCCTAGAGATATATTAGAGGGGCTTGTTTGACATCGGAGTCTGTAGCTGCACTCATACCCGAGGAGGAGACAGTATTAGCTCTCTACGAGGTGATTCCGCCCTTCGCCTACGCCGCTATAACTAGGAACCGTCGGACTGGGAGGTCTCTCTACAGGGTTTTGGAGCCTGTCTTGACGCGTGAAGACGAGAAGCACATAGCTGAGATCAAGAAGATCCTCCTAGAGAAACAGTTGCATAGGGAGATCCTCCAGGAGGTGAGGGTTGAAGACCAGTTGAGGGAGTGGGTAAGGAGTATCATCCGGAAATACCGTCTCCCGGTGCCTGCCGAGGCCGAGGACAAGATCTTCTACTACATATACCGTGACACTATAGGGTACGGGAAGCTCGAGGTGCCGGTTAGGGACCCGAACATCGAGGACATCTCCTGCAACGGCGTCAACCTGCCGGTCTTCGTGTGGCACAGCCGCTACGAGTCCCTACCCACTAACATAACTTTCAATAGCGAGGAGGACCTTCAAAGAACACTCGAAAGGCTCGCCCGCAAGGCTGGCAAGCACATCTCCGTCGCCCAGCCAATCGTGGAGGGGGCTCTACCTGAGGGGTACAGGCTACACGCCACATACTCTGAGGTCTCACGCCGCGGCGGGACATTCACCATCAGGAAGTTCCGGGAAAACCCGTATTCAATCGTCGACCTCATAAGGCTCGGGACTCTCAACGCGGAGCTAGCCGCCTACCTGTGGCTCGCGGTCGAGTATAAGAAGAGCCTCATGGTGGTGGGGTCTACCGCGGGCGGGAAGACTACGCTACTCAACGCCGCTGCAACCTTCATAAGGCCGGAGGCCAAGGTTATAACGATAGAGGAAACCCCGGAGCTCAACCTGCCCCACGAGAACTGGGTCCCCCTAGTCACGAGACCCTCCACAGACCCCTGGGCTAAAGACGTCACCCTATTCGAGCTGTTGAAGTCCGCGCTTAGGATGAGGCCTGACTACGTGATTGTTGGGGAGGTTAGGGGTGAGGAGGCGTTCACCCTCTTCCAGGCCATAGCCACGGGGCACGCGGGCATGTGCACGCTACACGCAGAGAACACAGACTACGCCGTGAAGAGGCTGACCTCGGAGCCGATGAACGTCCCCCTCCCCCTCATCCCTCTCATGAAGGTCTTCATCACGGTGAGGAGGTTCTTCTCGGAGGAGCGGCTGTACAGGAGAGTTGTGGAGGTATTGGAGGCCGTGGGGGGAGAAGAGTTGAAGTGGAACAGGCTCTACGCCTACAACAAGGCTCGGGACAGGATAGAGCGGGTTGGGGAAAGCACCCTGTTACGCGAGATCGCGTCCGACGAAGGCCAGCCGCTTGAGGCCCTTAGGGAGGAGCTCGAGCACAGGAAGTTCATCCTGGACTGGCTCGTCGAGAACAACATCACAGACTTCCAGAGGGTTAGCAGGCTGGTGAGGGACTACGCGTTGAGGCCTTCAGCTGTCTACGCCGCCGTGGAAAGGGGTGTGTACCAGGTATGAGCCTACCCTACGCGCTGGGGAAGTATGTAGTAAAGGTGGGCGGCGAGAGGCTGAACCCCTTCAGAGACGTGTTTTACAGGGCTGGCTTCTCAATGATCTTCGAAGAATACGTTGGGTGGTGGTTCACAGCGTTTCTCGCGACGACACCAATCGTCACCTCCCTTTCAATGGCGCTCCACCACTCCGTTTTAGGGTATCCGCTCCATGTGTCGGCCTTGCTGACCTTGATTGTAGATGTAACCTATGCGCTTCTCACCACCGCGGCGTGTCTATACTACCCTGTCTACAGGAGGGGCTCGAGGGGCTGGTCGATAACTTCAAAGCTCCCGTACACGCTGGCCCACGTCTCCGTGCTGGCCTCCTCGGGTATGAGACTCCCCGACATATTTAGACACGCCCGAGACGTCGAGGATAACAAGGATATACGGAGAGAGCTGGACCTCTTCCTCACAGACGTCGAGCTCTTAGGCTTCGACACCCTCTCAGCCATAGAGAGGGCCATTAGGAGGAGCCCCTCCGCAGCCCTCAGCCTCTTCCTCTCCGGGTTACGGGACGCGTACCTTACCGGCCGTAGCCTCTACGAGTACACGGCCTTCACAGCCTCGAGGCTCCTCGAGGCTAAGAGGAGCGAGTTAAGCAGCGTCGTGAACTCCGTCGCCACTGTAGCGGAGATGTATACAACGCTGATGGTGGCCGCGCCTCTAATGTTCGTCATAATGCTCTCGATAATCAGCATGCTAGGGGGGAGCCTGGGCGGCCTCCCTGCGAACATGCTCATAGCCCTGATCGTGCTCGTCCTGGTCCCCGCATCCGCGCTGGCTATACTCGTGATCCTGGACGCCGTGCTCTCAAAGGTGTAGAACATGAGGTATATCCCGATTAGAGGCACCTTTCTAGTCGTGCTCACGGGGCTTTCCGCACTCCTCGGGGCCATACCGCTAATCCTGGCCGCTCTCCTATGGGGGAGCAAGGAGCTTGCGCTGGAGTACGCCCCCTTCCTCGGCGAAGCCTCGATCCCCTGGTCCCTCACCCTCTACACCCTCCTCGGCCTCTCCCTCCCCCTGTCCATCGCCCCCCTCTCCTACGTCTTGTGGAACAACATGCGCTACTCAGACGCGCTGCTCAGGCAAGTCCCAACCTTCTTCAAGGGGGCTGCCGACGGCGTAAGGGCGGGCATGACCCTTGAGAGAGCCCTCACAGTGTCAGCCGAGTCTGTGGGAGACCCATTGAAGACCGAGATCTCCCTGGTTGTAGCCCACACGTCCCTCGGCGTGCCCTTCGAGGAGGCTCTACAGCGCTTGACTTGGAGAGTCCCAGACCCCACGATGAAAAAGGTGGCGAGCCTGCTGGCAGTTGCGCAGGTGTCCGGCGGCAGGGTGGCTGACGTCCTTGAGACGGCAGCTGAGATGTACGGTATGCTTAGGGGCTACGAGGATGAGAGGAGGGCGCGCATGGCCCCCTACGTGTGGGTGACCTACATCGCCCTAGCAGTGTTCCTGTTGACAGCCACCATTATCACCGCCGTATTCGTACAGCCCCTGCAAACCGCGGGTATCCCTGGCCTCTTCACACCCCCTCCGCCGCAGCTCTTCAAGGCGCTCTTCTTCATCTCCTCGTACCTCCAGGCCTTCTTCGGGGGGCTGGTGTCAGGCAAGGTGGGCAGGGGCACGGTGAAGGCGGGCTTAACCCACTCCCTGGTACTGATCCTTATAACCATCGCCTACTTCAACCTGCAAGAAATAGTTCTAGCCCCGATGCTGACCCCCAGATTCTAAGACGTTTCTAGGGGGTTACCGGGGGAGCCATTCTGGCGGCCAACGACTCGACCGCTAGAAAAAGGCCGTATATAACAGCGAGGATGACGAGGGCTATTAAAAGGTAGCTTAGAATCTCCAACAGGCTCTTCAACGCCTCGAGAGCCCTCAGCCTCTTCGCAAGCACCGACCAGTAGTCTTCCACGCTACCCACTCACCCGGAACTTGAAGACGTAGGTTCGTAGGCGGGTGACCACGCGCACCTCGTACACCTCCCCAGCGGTCAAGCTAGTGGGGAAAGTGTAGACTGTGGACTCCCACGGCGCTAGAAAAGCTTGCCTGTCAACCCGCAGCTCCCGCGTCGCGTTAACAAGCCACACCGCTCTCACCTCGAGCGGTAGGGGGGCGCTGTTCGATACCCTCACCTCGGTGACGCTGGACAGGTATATGGAGTAGTTTTTAAGCCCGGACAGGACGAGCTGAAAGGTCCTGGTAGGGTTGGGGTTGTACGCGTATATAAGGGTGGAGTTTCTGTATCTTATGTTTACAGGTGTCCCGTTGAGAATATATGATGCGTTTAAGGCCCAAGCCCCACTCGAGCCCTGGTAGGCCTCGAGGAAAACCGAAGCGCCCGTGGCGTCGGCTGTGAGACTACCCATGGAGCCCAAATCGCCTCTCGCAACATCTACCCTAACCAGGGCTATGCAGCCATTGATGGGGACGGGAAAAACGTCAAGCGCCCCCTGTTCAGCAGCACTTGAAGCGGTCGAACAGTTAACGGTGTATTCACCCGGCGAGGCGGCATACCCGCTACCTATGATGACGTTGAATGTGGCGGGGGCGGCCTTGAGGCTTGTGTAGTTGAGCTCAACCCTAGGCACGCCCTCAACCTCCTGTTGTAGCTTCAGCGAGGACACCTCGTTGCCGAGCGAGGAGAAATCGTAGAACATCCTGATCATTAGGGCGAGGAATATGGATGCTAGAAACACGAAGAGCAGTGTACCTATCGCTGTGGAGATCCCGCTCCGAGCCACAACACATTCAATCGCTCCCACTATTTTAAATTTAGCTTTACTAAAAATTATTTTTTTCCTGGTACTTAATTTAAAAAAAGATAAAAATAAATACAGCCCTGATAATACTAATATCTCGATGAACCATGACTAGGAAGGCGGTAAGCCCCGTCATAGCAACCCTCCTATTGATAGTGATAGCCGTCGCAGCAGCCGTCCTAACCTACGTATGGGTCACAGGCTACATGGGCACACTAGCCCCACGCCAAACCCCCACACAACTCCAAGAGAGAATCAAGATCGACGCCGTAAGCGTTTCTGGGACAACTGTATCCATCTATGTGAGCAACATAGGCGATGTAAACGCAAACGTGATAAGCGCATACGTGCTAACGACCAACTCCACGGTTGTCTGCGGTGGATCACTCACGAAATCTACTTCTATACCGCCAGGGCAAGTTACACAGGTCACCGTTCCCACCAGTTGCGGTTTGACCTCCGGCACAACGTACGTCGCTAAGGTCTCCACACAGGGGGGAACTGAGGCCACGTACGTGTTCAAAGCCTAAAAACCTCTTTTTTCTCGCATTAGTTTTTCCGGTCATACGTACTTATACGTATCGCCCCCCACCACGACGTCTAGAGTCTTTGAGATTATAATTTGCCCCGCAGAGTCCTTCACGACAATCGTAGCCCCACGGATAATAGGAAGCTGGAGAACGTTGAGGCTCGCCGCGCCGCCCGCATCTGCGACGGCAGAGGCCACCAGCTTGCTGCCGTTCCATAGCTCCACGGTCCAGCCGGGCTGCAAGCCAGTGACCCTTACG
>JBEULP010000061.1:0-6558 GCA_041287245.1 Infirmifilum sp.
AGCAGCCAGCTTACAGTCTACGCCGACCCATATGCAACGCTCCTGTTCCTGCGCGGCGTCGTCTCAACCTTCTCGTTTAGGCTCGGCGCAGACGAGCACTACTTCCTGTTTTTCAGCCCCACAGAGTATGCAAAAGTCGAGAGGTCTACTTCCATGCTTCTCTCAGCTAAGGATACTTTGAGGGAGGAGTTGCAAAACGCGGTGCGCGAGCTGCAAGGGTGGTTGGAGGAGTACGTCTACCTGCGCCTCTTGTATAATAACCAGGTCGTCACTAAGCTAGATGCGAACCTGGGGAGGGCCAACATTACAGACCTCAAGTTCCGAATAGTTAAGCTGAACAAAGAGGGACAGACGCACAAGGTCTACATGGACATGCCCTTGGAGATCCATCTAATGAGCAAGATCTACGAAAACGAGGAAATGCTGGAGAGGATCCAGGATTCATTGAAATCTCTAGCGGGGTGCGCCTCCAAGTTCATACAGGGGCGGGACAAGTTCGGAGACGGCTACCACGCCTACATGGCTATAAAGAGTCTTTACATGTACACCCAGACGGGAAACCCTGTTTTTCTCGGAGAGTATAACCGGGAGGTTGCCGCCATACGGGATATAGCTTCGGCTAAGAAGATCCAAGGCATATGCTCCGGGCATACTCCCAGGTTCATAGAGGTATAGGTTATAAAATATGGTTTCTTTGCCTCAGGCCTTAGAAAAGGTGGAGCTTGTAATCAACTCTACATCCAAAGCAGCAGTAAAGACCAGGCCTTTTCTGAGACTCTCGGCTGAGCAGCTAGAGGCTGCGCTTTCACAACAAGAGGGGACGGCCGTGTTCCTGTCGGCTCCCACGGGCTACGGGAAGACGTCCCTGTCGATGTCAATCGCCTATAAGGAGTACATGGAGGGGTACAAGGCGATAATCTCGTATCCGCTTAGAACCCTTATCGAGGACCAGTATGTCAAGTTCCGGGACTTTTTCACCGCCCTCGGGATGCCTGAAGCCGTCGGACGGCGCATGATGGGGGTGCGAGAGTCCCCCTATCTTGTCCACCCGGTGGTGCTGACTACTATTGACACCTTGAGCCTCGTCGCGGTGGGGCTCTCACCCGAGGACATAGCCTCAGTATCTAGGGATCGAAGCCTGGGACACTTCCTCTTTTCATGGGGGGCTGCGTGGCTCTCGAAGATGGTGTTCGACGAGGTTCATCTGATGTTCGATGAGAGCAAGTCGCTGGGGCTTCTGGTAGCTTTCCTCAAGCTCGGTCTCAACGTTTTCGGGGCAAAGATGGTTTTCCTATCGGCGACGATGCCTCAAGCCCACCTTAAAACCATCCGTAATGCGCTCGGAGAGTCTAGGGAGAAGGTGAAGGAGTTGAAATTCAGCGAGGAGTACGATAGGGAGTTTGTCGATGACCGGCGCTCCAAGGAGTACAGGATAAACCTTTTGTCTCTAACGTCCGAGAATAAGTTTGAAGAGCTCGAGAAAAGGCTTAGCGAGTCAAAGTTTACGCGAGCGCTAGTAGTCTTCAATACCGTCGAGGACGCCGTGGCTTTCTACCAGAGAATTAACTACCCTCTCAAGCTGCTCCTCCACTCCCGTTTCTCCGAGGAAGACAAAAAAGAGAAGTTTGAAACTCTAAAGCGTTTATCCTCTAACGGCAGTAAGTTCGTGTTGGTGGCTACCCAGACTGTGGAGGCGGGCGTAGACGTGTCGAGCGACTTGATAATCACCGAGCTAGCACCTGCAAGCTCACTCGTCCAGAGGTTCGGCAGGTTTCTCAGGAGGCCGGGTGAGAGGTGCGTAGACCCCGAGAACTGCGCTTACGTGTGGTATGAGGAGGACCAGTTAGACATAGACAAGCAGGTTTACAAGGTCTACCAGGCTGACCTGTGCAAGAATACACTTAGCTTTCTAGACCAGAAGCCAGACCTTAACCTACACATAGACTATGATGTTTTCCTGGACGGCGTCTATCGCGAGAGCGACGCCCGTTTCAGTGTTAGCTATGTAAGGAAAATAATCGACGTATATAACAACCTCCTAAACCCCACTAAAAGGGTTATCGAACTACTGATACAACACGAGGGCAGCCTTCTCAGGAGCGGCGCCCTATTCAGAGCCGAGACGACAGACGGTGTAGTCGTACCTGTAGACTACAACCTCCTCTGGAGGCACTGCGTCGGGGACTGCCCAAAAACCATGAACGAAGCCATAGAGAGATCTCTCGCGGATATGGGCGAGGGCCCCGCGCCCTTCAAGATAAAATGTACATACAACAGGGAGCTAGGCCTGGTGTGCTAGGCGTGCAGGAGGTGTACGCATACTTTAAACCGCCGCAGGTTCAGACCATGCGCGAGCACGTTGAGAAGGCGTTAGAGGTCTACCCTGAGGACTCCAAGCTGGTACAGGTGGGGCTGAAGCTTAGCGGGAGGTTCTACCACATGCTTAAGCTGGCGATAGTGCTCCACGACTACGGGAAAACCCCGTATAACACTGCCAACATCGAGGCCATAAGACAGGGCAGAGAGTTTTCCTTCCCGGGACACGAGATAATATCCGGCGTCGTCACATACCTTACACTGCAAAGCGACGAGGCAAGGGAGCAGCTAGGGCTGTACACACAGCAGGAGATAGGAGCCCTTACCCTAGCAGTCTTCTTGCACCACCACCCCATGGGCCTTAAGGCGAGAAGGGAAAGGTTGAGTGAAGCCGTGAAGGTGACGGCTGAGGAGGTTAACCTCTTCGCATCTAGCATAGCTGGGCTACCTGAGAAATACCTCGGCTTCAGCACGAGGGCTCTCTCAGACGCCCTTACCAAAGCCATACGAACCCAGGATCTCAACGGCGTGAGTATGCAAAGCCTCGCAGCGCAGATATTTACGAGTCTTAGGGAGAGCATATGGTTATACCCAGACCCTTCAACCCGGAAGCTTTTCCTGCTTCTCCTTCAAGGACTCGTGACGGCGGATTACTGTTCGGCGCGGCTGCGAGGCTCTGAAACGCTCTCGACTTTTTCGAACGCTGTGAAACGCTTTGCGGAGCTCTACGGCGGCAGATGTGTCTGACCAGGTGATACTCGTCGTCTACGATATAAGGGACGACGACCTTAGGCTCAAGGTGGCCCGCCAGCTTAAAAAGATAGGCTTCCTGAGGATTCAGAAGAGCGTCTTCGTAGCAACGTACACCCACGCCCTTCTTTCAGAGACGGAGGCCAGCCTGAGAAGGCTCACGCGAAACCGCGATAAGCTGGACATCCAAGTATATGTTTTCTCTAAAAGCTCCTTCGACAAGAGAATCGTTATCTCTCAGGGCTACAGCCTCGAGGAGGACGAGGGCTTTCTAGTCTGACGCGAAGGGGCAGAAAGACCTGTAGTTGCAGTCCCTACAGGTCCTCCGGGGCCTAGGCTCAGCCTTCCCCGTAGCCACCAGGATAGCCCTTTCTAGCAGCCTCAGAACCGCGGCTTTATCCTCCGCCGAGATCCTCACCTCGAAGAAGCGGGGTGTGGGCCTAAGATAGTATACTATGCCCCGCTTCACGGACGCCTTCCTCTCAAGCCAGGTTCGCTCGATAAGAACGGCGTACGCTGATAGCTGTATAAAGTGATCTCTTTTAACCTTGGAGGAGGGGGGAGGCTCGCTCCACTTAACCTCCAATGGTATCAGCTCCCCGCTTGCCGTTTCGAGAACAGCGTCCGGGACTCCGGATAGCCTCAGCTCCCGCGAGACTAGTGCGGGCTGCCTATGTATCTTCTTCACCTTGTATTTATGGACGATCTGCCTCAGGAACTCTTCCTTCTCAACCTCCTTCCCGTACATCATGTACTCCGTCTCTGTTTCGCGGAAGCCAAGCCTGTGGGTTAATAGAAGTATAGCCTCGCAGTAGGCGAAGTGTTTAAGATCGTTGACGCTTACAGCCCACTCCTCCAAATTTCCTCTCAGAGTTATGCGGAGAAGCAATATATATATTTAAGGCATTTTTTTCACGTGCCGGGCCTGTTTTTCACAGAGGAAGACGTTGTAAACCTGCACAAGGATTTGAGGAGAATGCCTCCTGTAGAGGTAAGCGAAGAGCTTAGAGGCTGGTCATACGGCGCAGGCGTCGTGAGCCCTCCCGGAGGCCCTCTACTAGGAGTCTCCGACGTAACAGGGGGTTTCTGCGATAGAGGGCGTGACGTCTACCTCCGCTACGCCAGGCGAGTACCCCAGCGGGACAACGCTATCCTGCAGCGTGGCAGGCTCATCCACGAGGTGTGGATGAAAACGATAGTAGAGACGAAGAAGGCCATATACTCGGCTGGCCTGGAAGCCTCGGGGAACATGCTTTTCACCCAGCTATCCAGCTTCAAGGAGAAACTTAAGAGTGAAAGCTCAGCTAAATACAAGCTTCTCGATGAAGGCACGATCAACTGGATTATTGAAAGAATAGTAAACGAGGGCGCCGCGACTTACTCTTCAGCCCTAGACCGGCAGCTGAGCAGGTCGAGATTTATGGAGATCGACGGCGTGGTCGCCGCTGTGGTCCCGCTTTTAACAGAGTTCCCGGTAAGCGGAGAGAGGATCGGGCTGAGCAGAGCACTAAGAATAGACGCCCTGCTACCCCCCAATCTGATCCTAGAGCTTAAGACGAGAAACCCACGCCGGGAATTCGAGCTTACACTTGCAGGCTACGCGATGGCCTTTGAAAGCCAGTACGAATTCCCCGTCGACCACGGGATCCTAATCTACATTGAGGTCGACCCTGAGAAGCGCAGGCTCTACGTCAGGCCAAAGATACTGCCAATCGGGGACTCTCTCCGCTCAGAATTCATAGACAGGCGGGACAAGCTAGTTGAAAACATCCTCTACGACCAGGACCCCGGGTTGTCATCCAACTGCCCACCAGACTGCCCATACCTGTATTACTGCAGGGGCGGAGCTGATGAGCCTGCCTAGAGTCCTCCTAATCGACAGGCACGGCGCCATCCTAGCCGCTAGGGGAGGCGAGTTCGAGGTAAGAGTAAGGGATCAGGAGGGCTGGAAAATCCTGGCTAGATACCCCATAGCCAACGTCTCCGCAATAATCCTAGCGGTCGAAGGGGTGAGCATAACAGGCGGGGCGATTAAGCTGGCGGCGCAGCACGGGATAGACATCGCATTTATACCGAGCGGCAAACCCCTCGCCAGGGTAGTCCCGGCTACATACGGCGGGTCAGTAGAACTGTGGCTCAAGCAGGCTAGGCAGAGCAAGAACGAGAAGCGTAGAGCTGAGATAGCCAAGAGCTTCGTCGAGGGAAAAATATACAACCAGAGAGCCGTGCTCAAAGCGTTGCTGAAGAGCTCGGCAGGCTCGGGCAGGGACACTTCTCTCATAAGCGAGAAGATACGGCTCCTAGACAAAGCCCTAGAAGAGCTCGTCAACGTGCAGACCTGGAGAGAAGCCGGGCAAGTAGAGGCAGTCGCGGCCCAGGCCTACTGGGAAGCCATACGGGCCGCCGTCCCCAAGGACCTCGGCTTCAACAGGAGGCTCAAACGATGGGACATCAAGCCCGGCGTCAAGCCAGACCCGTTCAACATCGCCTTAAACATAGGCTACACAGCCCTCCTACGCGAGACTTGGAGAGCGGTTTTCGCAGTGGGGCTAAACCCGTACTTCGGCTTCCTCCACGCGAGGAGGCCCGGCAGGATGAGCCTAGTCCTGGACCTCATGGAGGAGTTCAGGCCCATAGCCGTCGACAGGCCACTACTGAGGCTCGCCAAAACAGGGGGCGAGAAGCTCAAACAGCTCAACCACGAGAACCCCGAGAAGAGCAGCAGCGCCGCACGCGAGGTCTGGAAGGCTGTATACGAGTACATGCGCAGCACCAAGCCCCCCTTCCCACAGCTCATCCTGCTCCAGGCTAGGAAGCTAGCCGCCGCTATCCGAGACAACAGCCCCTACCAGCCGTTCAAGTCCAAATGGTAAAAACCCCTTAAAAACCTCTGTTTCTCTTTAACAGTGGTTTTTCCACGTGATACGCCACGGGTAGCGGTCCTCCCTAAGGCTTTGTTTTTCGCAGCCTTCGGCTTCCCGGCCGGCCCAGAGGTCCAGGGTAGGCGCTCAAAAAACAAACCACGACTTCCCACACCCCTCTTCCCTACTCATATCACTTTAAACCTCAGCCGGGCACGTTAAAAAACATAAAGAAAAATCAAAGAAAACTAGGCAATAATAAAGAGTAAAACTAGAAAAAAATAAATAATACAAATCAGCAATAACAAAACACTGGGAAACGGTATCAGAAAGGAATGAATTGAAAGGGTACGCCCCCGGACGTGTTTTTAATATATCTCGTGTTTTGTATCAGAAAGGAATGAATTGAAAGGGAACACTATTCCTTTTAAAAGCCCCGACGGGAACGTTTTGTATCAGAAAGGAATGAATTGAAAGCTATTTCACCACTCCTCAACCTTATCAGCTCCTTATGTATCAGAAAGGAATGAATTGAAAGGAAACAAGACCCCTCGAGTATAGTATTGAAGTTGTTTCAGTATCAGAAAGGAATGAATTGAAAGTTACCCTCTTTTCCACTATTGCAGTTTCA
>JBEULP010000062.1:0-79633 GCA_041287245.1 Infirmifilum sp.
TACATTGCAGCGGGGACACGATGAGAAGCACCCTAGCCCAGGAACACCCAGAAAAATATCTCAACTGCCACGTCGGAAGCATAATCGAAATCCCACCGGCACGTCAATAAGCGAAGAGAGGACACGGCTAGAATACCCCAGCCACAGAGCTCATAGTCTATACACTTCTATCAGTGGGCTTTCAGATCAGATTAAAGCTATGGAAGAAAAATGGCATTTAGACACTACTATCTTCTCCGAATCATACGCGAATCTCTCTATTATCATATCTGCTTAGATCGCATCTCTTCTCTCAAAGTATTAAGTATGGAAAAGAGTGAGAGCATGGCGCAGCTGACTGCGTAATAACCTTTTCGGGTTAAGATGAATCCGTCTCCACTCTCTTCAATATAGACAAGTAGTTTCGCTACATAAAGCCCTTTCGAGAATGAGCATACTGATTTGCCGAGGATATTCTCAAAGATTTTCTTGTTAAGTCTCGTGTTCAAGAGATAATAATAGGCGAGCTCTTTCCTGTTAAGTCTTTTTTCTCTAACAACAGGTATTAATCCCCACACATCTTTTATTAAAACAACATTTTCAGTATCAATGGAACAAGTATTGTGGAGGCCAACGTGATCACTATCGCGATCAGAGAAGCCCTGACGACGCTGTACAGATCGTTCATTCTCGCTTCTAATCCGCTCATCCTTGTCTCCAACACACTTAGTCTTGTCTCTAGATTGCCTATTCTTGCATCCAACCCACTTATCATCGTCTCGAGACTGCTTACCTTTGTCTCTAATCCGCTTATTCTTGTCTCCAGATTGTTTACCTTTGTTTCTAATCCGCTCATTCTCGTCTCTAATCCGCTTACCTTTGTCTCCAACCCATTTAGCTTTGCATCCAACCCATTTAGCCTAGCATTTATGTAGGATCTCAGATCCTCCTTAAGTTTCTCCAGATCCTCCTTGGTGGCAATCTCCCTCGATATGGCCAGAAGCATTGCCTTCCTGAGCTCTCTGTGCCTTAAAACCTCGGGCAGAAGCTCCTCAGCTAATGCTACCTTCAGCTCCTCATCTCCCCTCAGCTCCTCCAGAAGCTGTCTGCCGATCGACATGTCCTTGCTGTGTAAACTAAGGCGTTTGCATATAAAAAGATATCACATTTTCACGCCTTAGTTGGACTATCGTAAAGTCGCTATCTCACATGTTTGTCCTTTTTCTCTCATCTTCCGGTTTAAAGCCCGATTCCGAGCTATGTGGCCTTAAATAGGCTTACGTAGCTCTTGGGTTCTTCAGCCCTTTCATGGTGAGCCCACTTTAAACGTTCATAAGCTTACCGAAGAGCTTTGGGCTTAAGGTAGACCCTGTGACCAAACCTTCTCAACTTTTATGCCAAGCTTGGAAGCAATTTCATTGAGCAATGCAAATGTTGTGCTATACATCTCCTTAAGAGCAACAATCTTATCCCCAGGCCTCAGCCTCAACACGAGTATCTAGTACAATAGTCTTATCATCTCCCTAACCACTGTTGCTATGGCCACATAGATTTTTATGAAAGAATTGTGTAGAGGAAAAACAGGTGTATGAGTCTTGAGAAAGATTAGACTTGCAAGTGAATGGGTTGAGAAGGCAGAGGTTTTCCTTAGTGACTCTGAAAAGCACCTAGGCGAAGGCCACTATTGGCTAGTTTGTTTTGAGGCTCATCAAGCAGCTGAACTATATCTAAAGTCTCTGCTTGTCTCTATAACAGGATTTCATCCATATACACATGATTTGCTAGAGCTTCTTGACGCTGTAAAAAGTATTGGCGTTGAGGTGGAAGACGATGTTATAACAGCATGCGAGATTCTCACGCCACACTACATATTATCCCGATACCCTGGTAAAAGAGCTATAGCCTATACCAAGACACGTGCTGAGAGATGTGTGTTCTATGCTAAGAAGATTGTTGAATGGGTGAAGAGATTTGCAGACCCTTGAACAGCTTAAAAATCTTATGGTCAAGAAATTTTATGAGAATGTTGTTTCTAGGGAAAAGCTATTCAGAGAATTTGTTGAAGAGTTGTGTCGTTCTAGACTTGTTGAAGAGGTTTATTTAGTGGGTTCGAGGGCAAGAGGAGACAATATTCCTTCAAGCGACTTTGACATTATAATCGTTGTTAACAACAATATGGATCTAATTGAGACGCTAGAAAGAGTGTATAAGTTGAAGAAACATCCTATACCCATAGACATCATAGCCCTGCATAGCGAAGACCTTAACGATCCACTATACAAAGAAATGCTTAAAGATAGAAAAAGGCTATGCTAAACCATCCCCCAACAATAACATCAAGACCTTCAGTTGTAACTGCATTATTTTTATAAGATGTTTGATGAAGAAGATGGCGAATACCTAGTTTCACTATCTGAGGAGGAGATACGTTTCTGTGAGAAGCTTAGACTTAGCATAGGAGCTAGTATTCTTAGAGATCGGGAGAGATGGATAGGTAAAGTAAAAGAAGCTGCTAACGAAAATACTGGCATCAAATATGATTGGTGTCTACCTGTTTGGAAGTGCGGTTACAGGAGAGCCGGTCGCCTCTTCTGATGTTGACCTGCTGGTTGTTGAAAAACCTACCAAAGTCCATCCTTAGCAGGTCAGAATTAAAAGAAAAAATAATAGACAAATCCGGCCTGCCTCCGGCTCATCCATTTGAGATTCACTTAGTAGATGAGGATGAGGCATAGATTTACTTTAAGCATATTGGCAAGAATTCCTTAAATTATGAAAATTATGAGTAACTTTATTCGCTAGGTTAATGAAAGTTAATAAAACAGTCGAAGCATAGTCTATACACTTCTATCAGTGGACTTTCAGATCAAATTGAAGCTATGGAAGAAAAATGGTATTTAGACGCTACGACCAAACGGACTGCGGGGTTTGGTTTTTATGGCTACTTTCACGTTTCTCTCCCCCAACTACTAGTACAGCAGGGGATTTTGCTAATATAGTCCGTTTATATCCAGCCCCCACTACCCACTTCTCAACAGCCATCCCCCATCCAGGGGGTACACCCCGCGCCCACCCCTGTGTAAGGTGAGAAAGCTCATGGAATTTCCCAAGTGTAGCCAGAAGCACCCCCAACGGGCATAAACAAACCCCGCAAACATTAAGAGGAAAACAGCCCTGGACGAGCATACGATGCCTTCGCGGTTCCCTGCCGTAGCAGCTCCAAGACGGTGGTGCTCGGGCGCTAGCCCGGGTGATGGCCCTCCAAGGATCGTGGTGACGCCGGCCGTGCCTGACGGGACGAGCCCCCACGTTTCCCCGCTGAAAGCGGCGAACCCCAGCTATATCGGGTACCCGAAGTTGCTCTCGGCCTCACTGAGCCCCGGGCACCCCCTATCCCTCTCGCTCAGCATCGCCCCCTCCCTGATGGGCCACGGTATCCCCAGCTCGGGGGCGTCCCAGCGGATGCATCTCTCGTGCTGGGGGCTGTACTCCTTGGTGACCAAGTACAGGAAGTGGGAGTCTTCGAGGGCTTGGAAGCCGTGGGCGAAGCCCGGCGGTATCCACATGAGCCTGCCAGGCGTCAGCTCGACCATGACGTACCTGCCGTGCCAGGGCGAGCCCACCCTAATGTCCACAGCCACGTCGAAGACCTTGCCCGAGGCCACTGTGACCAGCTTCCCCTGTTCCATCGGCTTAAGCTGGTAGTGCAGCCCGCGCACCACCCCACGCCTCGAGAAGCTGAGGTTCACCTGGACGAAGTCGTAGGGCACACCACCCGACAGAAACTCTGTTCTCTTGTAGAGCTCTGCGAAGAAACCCCTCACGTCCTCGAAAACCTTAGCCTCTATAAGCACGACGTCCGGAATGCCTAGCCGCTTGAAGCCGAACGGCATCAAACCACCTCCCTGTAAGACTTCACGAAGTGCTCAACGCACTCCCTTAGGGGGGGCATCGCCAGCCCTAGCGAAGACGCCTTAGAGGTATCAAGGCTTGAGTCTCTAGGGCGTCGGGCGACGAGCTTCGCGCTCCCCATCGGGACAGGCCTCACCAGGGCCTTGTCAGCCCCAGCCGCCTCGGCTATCATCAGCGCGAAATCCACGCGTGAAGCCCTCTCCCCTGCAAGGTGTAAGACGCCGGACACGCCGCGCTCGACCGCACGCACAAGCCTTTGAGCTAGAAATGGCACGTAGGTCGGTGAGAGATACTGGTCGCTGAACGCGTTGACAGCCGAGCCCCTCGCGAGGCTCTCAAGCGCTATGAGCCCGAAGTTCTTCTTCCCCGTGGGGCTGAAGCCGAAAAGCCCACTCACGCGCACTATCAGGGCTCTCTCCTGCAACCGGCTAGCCACCGCAACCTCCCCGAGAAGCTTCGTCAAACCGTAGAAGTTAACCGGAGCAGGGATATCATCCTCCCTGTAAAGCCCCCTCTCCCCGTCGAAGACGTAGTCTGTCGACACGTAGACGAGGAAGGCCCCAGCCGAGGCCGCGGCCCCAGCGAGCCAGCTTGTCGCTAGATAATTAACACGGTGTGCAAGAGCCCTATTGGTCTCACAACCGTCCACGTCCGTGTACGCGGCCGTGTGCACCACAACCTCAGGTTTCACGCGGGAGAGACAGGTTTCAGCCCCTCTCGGATCCTCCAGATCTATGGGAACCCATTCTACGCCCTCGAGAGGCGGAGGCTGAGACCTGTGAAAAGTAGCGTAAACCTCGTGGCCGCGAGAGACGAGATGGCTGAGTAGGTGGTATCCGAGAAGCCCGGTACCCCCTGTGACCAGCACCCTCATAGCCTCACCACGGCTCATCCGACAACACGTACCTCTCGTCCACCAGGGGCCTCCACCACCAATCGTTCTTCAGGTACCACTCTACAGTCCTCTTCAACCCCTCAGCTAGCCCCACCTCAGGCCTCCATCCGAGCCTCCTTATCTTCTCACATACCATTGCATACCTCCTATCGCCCCCGGGTCGGTCACCGACACGTACATAACTTGAAGCCGGGTCCACACCCATCACCTCGGCTATCCTCCTGACAACCTCCACCACGGTCGCAAACTCACCCCTACAAACGTTGTACACCTCCCCGTCCATACCAGCTTCCACCACTGCGAGAATAGCCTTTGCACAGTCCTCCACGTAGAGCCAGTCCCTCACCTGGCCACCGTCCCCGTACACCACCGCAGGCTTTCCGTGCAGGAGCCTGATAATAGTCTTGGGGACGAGCTTCTCGGGGTGCTGGCGCGGCCCGTAGTTGTTACAGGGGCGGACAATCCGGTAGCGCAAACCATAAGTCCTTCCATAGGACATCACCAGGAGGTCCCCGCCACCCTTCGAGGCGGAGTAGGGGCTCGATGGGCGTAGAGGAGATTCCTCAGAAGCGAAGCCCTCGGCAATGTCCCCGTAAACCTCGTCTGTCGAGACGTGTACGAGCAAGACCTCCCTGTGGCGGCGCAGCACCTCCAGCATGGCGTAAACTCCGAGCACGTTGGTCCTGATGAAAGGCGCGGGGTCGTTTATCGACCTGTCTACATGTGTCTCAGCGGCGAAGTTCACCAGGACTTCAGGCTCAAAGCGCTTTAACACGTCGCCGAGCAAGGCTTCGTCTCCAATATCCCCCTTCACCAGCTCTATCTTTTCGGAAACCTCCTTCAGGTTCTCAGGCCTCCCGGCGTAAGTAAGCTTGTCGTATACGAGCACATCCCACCCGCGCTCCAAGGCGACACGTACAAAGCTACTCCCTATGAAGCCCGCCCCGCCTGTCACTAGAACCCTCAACTTACATCACCGCTAAAGGTAAACCTCAGAGTAGTCCCCGACGCTGAGCCTTAACAACCTGCGATCCCCTGCCTTCCTAACAATCCTCGCGTAACGCCCAACGAGGCTCTCTTCCATCCTCTCCACCCCCTCCACCACGGCACCTTCCAACAGGATACTATGCTCCAAGGCGCTGTCAACAACCCGCACACCCCTACTCAGGCTCGTGTAAGGCCCTATGAAAGACCTCTCCACCACAGCCCCCTCCCCAACGAAAACCGGCCCCCGCACAACACTGTCGATAACCCTGGCACCCCTACCGATCATCACACGCCCCTCAACCCTCGAGCCGCTAACCTCACCATCAATCCTACGCTCAGCCCTCCCATCCAACAACAGGTAGTTCGCCGTAAGGACGTCGTCCTTCTTCCCCGTGTCAAGCCACCACCCCTCAACCACCCGGTACCCCACCCTGTACCCCCAGTCGAGCAGAAGCTGTATAGCATCCGTTATCTCGAGCTCCCCCCTCCAGCTCGGCTTAACCGAGTCAATCGCCTTGAAGATGACCGGTGTGAAGAAGTAGACGCCCACCAAGGCCAGGTTGCTCGGCGGCACCTTTGGCTTTTCAACCAGCCGTACAAGCTTCCCGCTCGCATCGAGCTCAGCCACGCCGAAACGCGTAGGGTCGTCAACCTCCTTTAAAAGCACCATTGCATCATAACCCTCCTTCTCAAACACCTCCACATAACTCCTTATACCCTGCTCGAGCAGGTTATCACCCAGGTAGACCACGAAGCTGTCATCGCCCACGAAGCCCCGGCACAGGCCCACGGCGTGCGCGATGCCCAGGGGCTTCCCCTGCTCAACGTACGAAACCCTGGCTCCGAAGCGCGAGCCGTCCCCGTAATACTGCCTGACAAGCTCAGGGAAAGTCTCCCCAAGCACAATCGCCACATCACGGATGCCTGCCGCCACGAGGTCTTCCAAGACCCACTGCGACACAGGCTTCCCGGCAACCTCGATCAACTGCTTCGGACCTGAGAACGTCAACGGCCGCAGACGTGTGCCGGCACCACCATGCAGAACAACACCCTTCATAGCATAACACACACTCTCCCAGCATTTAAAAATTGTGACTGAAAAGAGCAGCGAGCACCTCAAGGCTTGGTTTTGTTACATCTTGAGATGGCTTTGAAACCACGAGACCCAGAGAAGCCCGGTAGTCTAGCCTGAACCGCCGCGTGAGAACAGGGAAAGGCTGTAAGGCTTCGACTGCCACGGGTATGCCTGCTCCCTAGGTTATCTAGAGATCCAAGACTGAGAAATTTCATTCTCGGTCATGCGCGCCTTGGAAGGCGAGGCTTTTAGTTGTAAATTTTAAATTTACCCGTTGGAATTTTGGTAACCTTATTATCGCGCTTGACGCGCGTATCAAAAATCTATCCAGTTATCCTTTACAGGCATCGCGTAAATGGTTATCCTAGAAGCTTTCTGAGGAGCTAGCCGTCGATAACATATGAGTTACTTTTAATTCATCGCATGCGGCTCATGTGGAGACATTTCCGAGATTGACCTGATACTTCGCACACCTCGCGGAGCTGTATTTCCTTGTTGATACTGTAACGTATACAGCCGTTATTGCGCCAAGTAAAGGTTATTACTTTTTCCCATGGTTTATACGTGTGCGGAGAGTTTTTATCGTCATAGGCCTGCTGGTTTTCATCTTCGCCGCTAGTACCGCCTACCTGGCTTTGCGGCTCGACGTCCCCGTCCGGGAAGGTTATTTTTACACGAACGGGGCTTTCCTACGCTACCTCGAGTGGGAGCCCGTCAACACACAGGCTAGGGGGCTAGTGGTCCTCTACCACGGCTATGGTGGGAGCGCGGAGATGATGGGCTGGCTGGGAGTTGAGCTGGCGAGGAACGGGTTCCTCGCTGTAGCCTTCGACAACAGGGGGCATGGGAAAAGCTCTTCGACCTTCAGCTTCAACGCCTCCTTCGTCAAGGGCGACTTTGAAGAGCTACTGAGGCATGTTGGATACGAGGGCTGGGCGCTTGTGCTGATAGGCCACAGTATGGGCGGGTCAGCAGTCCAGTCTGCCGCGAGGAGCGGGATTCCGGTTTACGGGCTTGTAGTGCTGGCTTCTAAGCCGTTGCCGGTTGCGCCTGTAAATCGCTCACTACTGGTACTGGGAGGGCTAGACGAGATTTTTCCCCCGTCGAGTATACAGGATTTGAAGCTTCAAGGCTGGGATGTGGCTGTTTTTCCGCGAGACGACCACCTGACGATACTATATGATCCCGGCGTGATCGGCGGTGTGCTTCAATGGCTTATCGGCAGCCACGTGAACTACTCGGGTGAGAGGATCGCGGTTACTCTTTTGCGTAGTGTCTCAGTTTTGCTTCTTCTACCGTTACTGCCGTTACTATTCACAGGGGAGAGGGCCCCTCAAAGCACCTCAATATTTTCTGGGAAGTTCTGGTTCGCCGCTCTCGGGGGTTTTCTAGCGCTTCCAATCTACTATCTCCTGTCCCTGGCGGTACCTGCCCCCGTGGCAGTCTACGTGGTGGCTGTGCTCTACGCCGAGGCGCTTGGTTTTCTAGTGGTGTTTGCCAAGCGGCTCCCTGTAGTCAGCCCCTTCGCCAGGCTTAGCCCTCAGACGCTCCTGGCCAGCGTTGGAATTGCGCTTGTATCATATGTTTTAATCCACGAGGCGTTGCAGCCTTTCCTTAACGTCGAGCCAAGCTGGTATCGCTCGTCTCTGGTTCTCGAGCTTTTACTTCTCCTGCTACCCCCTGTGTCCGTGTCTGAGCTTTTCGTGCGGCCATACCTGGGCGGCTCGGGAAGGCTGGGGCTTTTTAGGGTTGTTGCGCTGAGGATCGCATGCTTTATGACTGCTTGGGTTGGCGCGGCTCTAGTGCTTGGACAAGGAGGCTTCACGGGATACCTCTTGGTGGTGACGCTTATGAGTATGCTGCTTATCCTGCCCATCGACGCGGCTGCCAGTTCATGGCTAGCCCGGTTTCCGCCTGCTGTAAATGCGATATGGGTTTCGCTTGTTCTAGCAGTGCTTTTAGGGGCTGTTAGCCCTGTGGTTTGAGATTTTTCTATTATGTAGCGACGAGGAAAGGAGACGCTCTTAGCATCCTCTGACGTTTCATCTACCTGTCTTCCCCAAATTATCCTTTACAAGCTACAAAAAGTTTTGTAGGGGGCCACTGCCATGTCTTACCTTTTTTTGAATTTAGGCCTAGCATCGAGAGTTGCCTTGAGCTCACTACTCCATTGAACTATGTAAAAAAGACAATACAGGAAATATTAAAAAAAGTTTATATTTTAGTCTTGTTCATCATATTTAATGAACACAACAAAAAAAGTTATTTTTATCTTGGCTACTATCCTCGCAATGGTTCTCGGTTCTTGGCTTGCCTATATGGTTACGAGTAGCTTTGGCTATGTGACGGTTCAGGATATACGATTCTATGGCCCTAACAGTGAGGTAATCTCCGCGCATCTCTATGTACCTGCAGACGCGACCGCTCAAAATCCAGCTCCAGGTATTCTGGCGATTCACGGGTATAATAACCAGAAGGAGTACATGGCTAATACTGCGCTAGAATTGGCCCGTAGGGGGTATGTTGTTCTAGCGATAGATATGACTGGCCACGGCTTCTCCGAGGGAGCTGTAGGCTCTTTCTCGTACGGGGCAGTAGCAGGGCTGAACTACCTTCGATCCCTAGCCTACGTCGACAAGAACAACATAGGACTTGTAGGTATGTCGATGGGTGGCTGGGCGATACAGGCGGCGGCTCTTGCTGTCCCAGATGGCTACAAGTCAATGTTCTATATGGATTCCTATGTCCTGCCTCCAACACTCGCGCCAAGGCTGAAGAACGTTGCAATTCAGATGTCCTTTGCGGATGAATTTACTCCCTATTGGCTTCAGGTGCCTACGGGGCGTGATATACCTAAGTCTCCTGTGCTGAAGATCATTTTCAATGTTACGGAGGACATTGTCCCCGGAAAGGTCTATGGGGATATATCTAAGGGAACGGCGAGGATTCTCTATGAACCCTATATTGACCACGCCGCCTCTACTGATGATCCTGTGAGCATTGGTAATGTTGTCGAGTGGATGGGGATGACGCTCCAAGGCGGGAAGAATATCCCTCGGGATAACATGATCTTTCCGTTGAAGCAGCTCTTTACCAGTATTGCCTTCATCGCTGCAATTGCATTTATTTTTATATTTGGGTCTTTCTTGCTTGACCTAAGGTTCTTCCAGGATCTTGTGTCTCAGCCTGCAGAGTACAAGGGCTTCACAGGAGTTAGCTACTGGGTCGCCGCCCTGATAACCACAGCTCTAGGGCCCCTCCTATTCTTGCCTACCTTCATTGAGTGGGGCATGAATACGTTGCTTATCAACGAGATTACCCCGCAAGCGCCGACTAACAGATACGTGATTTGGATGGACACAGTTGCGGTGGTAACTGTTGCGCTGCTTCTATTGTTCTACTATCTCACCTTGAAGAAGAAGGGGTTCACAGTTGAGAATACTGGCCTAAAGCTGCCCTTTGAGAAGATACTTAAGAGTTTCTTGTTTGCTGCTGTCACACTAGCACCTGTTTACGTGATCCTGGCCTACTGTTATGCCGTCTTTAGAGTGCCGTTCACTTTGGCTGGTCTCCCAGAGCCCATCGTCCTAAGGCCAATGAGCCTTGTTCGATTCAGCTTCATGGCTTCGTATTTCCTTCCGTTTCTTTTCTACTATTTGGTAATAGCTGTGCTGTTCTATGGCTTCATGAGATATAGAGAGGGTAAGGTAAGCGTGGTGAAGGAGATATTGATAAATTCCATAATTATCTCTGCAGGCTCCGTCGTCTTCCTTCTTTACTATTACTTGCCTCTTTACCTCGGGATGCCTCAGACGCTTAGCTGGAGCTATGTCTTTGGAGGTGTACCCTTGGCCATGATATATTACATTGTTGTACCAATAATCAGTATTATAACAGTCGCGATCATCACTTTCTTCAACCGTAAAACTGGGAGTGTCTGGACAGGAGCTTTCATAGCTGCTCTGCTTATCACGTGGTACAATGTTGCCTTTGCAGCATTCCACGTTCCAATGCCCCCTTAAAAATGTTTTTTCTTTTAAGTAATACTCAGTTCTCCGAATTTTAAAAGAGGGAATATCTGTTTATCTGAATATCATTATCCTTTTTATAAGAATATTTGCCGGAAAATATAAGTTAGACACAATGATGATACTCTTTGTGGCTGAAGGTTTCTACGATGTGGCTGTAGCGGGGGGTGGCGTTGTCGGGTTGATGACTGCCTACCGCTTGGCGCACTACGACTTGAAAGTTGTTGTCTTCGAGGCTAACCCCGAGCCTGGCTGGGGGGTCTCGAAGGCCCATGCGGCTGTGGTGCACGTGGTGCAGATGCCCTTCAGCTCGGTGAAGAGCAGGATGGCGCGGGAGGGTAACAGGAAGATTGAGGAGGTTTGCCGTAGCCTAGGCGTGCGTCTCCAGCGTACAAGCTCGCTTGTAGTCGCCACGAAGTTGCACCATTTCCTCGCTCTCCCGTTCGTAGCTTTATACTTGCGTCTCAACCTAGGGAAGGATTTCCCAGTGAAGTTGCGGGGTAGAGGCTGGCTCAGGAGGGAGGAGCCCGCGCTGACCAAGAAGGCGTTGGGGGCGGTCGAGGTGGAGGGCTACGGGCTTGTTGACAACTTCGACCTCCTCTACGGCTTGTATGAGTTCGCCAGGCTTAACGGGGTGGAGTTCCGCTTCTCTGAGAGAGTCACCGGCGTCGAGGCGCAGGGAGACTATGTGGTCGTCACGACTTCTAGTGGCGTTTACAAGGCGAGGTTCTTCGTGAATGCTGCGGGCCTATGGGCAGACGAGATAGCGAAGAAGACCGGGGATGATATAGAGTTCGAGCTAGGAAAGGGCGTGTTATTAGTCTTCGATAAGAAGGCTACGAAGAGGTTCGTCGCGCCTATGTACCTCAAGCCGGATCCGAAGACGAAGGGCGGCGCCATAATGTTCACGGTGGATGGGCACGGCTTGTGGGGTCCAAACCTCAGGCCTGCTAGGGATAAGTCCGACACATCCGCAGACGAGGAGGACATTGAAGCGCTACTCGGGAAGTTCTCGCCTCTCTTGGAAGGAGACCCTGGTATACCCTTAAAGGCATATGCAGGAATTCGCCCCATACCTCCGGAGAACGACTTCAGGATAACATACTCGAGGGTGTCTAAGCGCATTGTACACCTCTTGGGCACCGAGTCCCCTGGGTTCACAGCTTCTCCTGTAATAGCCGAGAGGGCTATCACAATGCTGCGCGACGCAGGCCTCGAGCTGAAGCCTAAGAAGGTAGCTCCTAGGCAGCCATTCCCGAGGCTCAGGGATAATCCGAAGAGCGGGAAGGGTAGGGTCATCTGCCCCTGCCATCTCGTCACCGAGGAGGAGGTCAGAGAGGCTGTCCGCAGGGGATCGAGGACACTCCAAGGGGTGATGTTTCGAACGGGTGTGGGGATGGGAGTGTGCCAGGGTTCACGCTGCCTCGCCGAGGTACTGAGGATTATGGCTGATGAGATGGGTGTGCCTGTTGAGCAGATTACGCTGAGGGGTGAGGGCACGTGGCTGGTCAGGAAGTAGTTGTCGTTGGCGGAGGCCTCTCAGGCCTCTCCCTGGCTGCGGAGCTCGGCAATGCTATTGTGGTGGAGACGAGGGACAATGTGGGTGGCTTCTTCGCAAATGACGAGCTGCCTGTTAACGGTGTGGCTGGTCGCCAGCTTGTCCAGTCACTCGCCTCTAAGGTTAAAGCGCTTACAAGGCTTACTGCGTTCCAGGTGGAGCAGGGGGGCGTGTGGGTAGTAGGGGAGGAAGGGGCAAAGCTGCTCAGAGGTCTGGTGGTAGGCGCGACGGGTTTCAGAGAGAAGACGGCGGTTGAGCTCGGGATAACAGGCTATAGGCCTGCCGGGATGTGGTACTTGACTGCTGCCTGGGATCTGGTCAACATGGGGTACTCGCTTGGTAGCAGCGTGCTGGTCTACGGGCTAAACCACTTCTCTCTCGCGCTTGTACAGAAGCTGCGCGGAAAGGCTGACCGAGTGTACATAGCCTACGATGAGCCTTCGCTGGTACACGCGCCCGAGGTGGCGGTGGAGATGGGCGCGGAGGTTTTGAAGGGTAGGGTTAAGCGTATCGAGGGATTAAGTAGGGTTGAGAGGGTTAAGGGGGTGTTCGGGGAGCTGAGGGTAGATTCCCTCGTCCTAGCGGTGCCGGCGCCATGGAACCCCCTTGGCTCCGAGATGCTAGCTGGAAACGCCGCAATAGTCATAGAGGATCCCTCCAGGGTGGTTGAGCTCTCAAGGATAATTGCCCAGTCCTTGAGGGCTGGGGGCGAGGCTGCGGAGGTTCTTTCAAGCGCACCTGTATACCCGAGACGGGTTCCGTGGAGCGTCGGTAGAACAATGGTTGCAGCGCCGAGGGGTGCCAGGATAAGGATAGGTGACAGGGTCGTGGAGGCCGAGGAGCCCTACCCTGTGGTTGAAGTGCCTCGTGAGAGGAAAGTACGCATAGAGGTCGTTTAGCCGTGTACGCCGTCATCGACGTAGGCACGACTGGCGTAAAACTCGCTGTCTACAACGAAAATCTCCAACGTGTACACATCGAGAGGGTGGAGCTAGGCTTCGAGCGTACCGGGCAAGGCTTCGTTGAGCAGAGCAGCTCTAAGCTGGCAGAGGTGGTGGAGGGCTTCGCGGGGAAGGCCAGGCTTATGGGGGCCAGGAAGCTAGGGCTTAGCACCTACCGTGCCTCTGTTCTCGCCTGGGCGAGGAACGGAACTCCAATCACCAACGTCGTCACGTGGATAGACGGGCGTGGACGCGAAGTAGTCGAAAAGCTACCGGCCTACGCCAAGACCCTCAGAAGGATTAGCGGCGCTCTAAACCAGATTCTAAGCCCCGACTCTCCAGCCGTCCTCATGAGGTGGATCCTAGACCACACGCCAGGCCTAAGGGAGAAGGTTGTAAGCGGAGACGCATTCCTCTGGACGCTAGACGCATTCCTAGCCTACCGTCTCACGGGCAGGTTTTTCTCGGACGCTACTAACGCGACTCTCACAGGGCTGGTCCACCCGAAGACAATCCAGGAGGTGGACATAGTCTTCAGCATCCTGGGGCTCCCACGGGCCTTGCCGGAGATCACGGACAACGTTCACGAGTTCGGATCGTTCGAGGGGCTCGAGGTAGCAGCCCTGATAGCTGATCAACAGGCAGCCTCTGTCGCGGTCGGTGCTCTTGAGAGGGGAAGGGTAGAGAGCGTTCACGGCACCGGCTCCTTCGTCGAGCAGTGCACCGGCGAGTTCAAGATGGTGGGCGGTGGGCTCGTACCCCTCATCATACTCAGCCTCGACGGTGCTAGGGTCTACGGCGTTGAGGGCTTTATCAGGACTACAGGATCCGTGGTGGAGTGGCTCCGCCGGGCAGGCTTCTTCGACAGTTACGAGGAGATGGAGTCGCTGGCCTCCCAAGGCAGCAGGGGGGTTTTGGTTGTGCCGTCGTTCGGCGGCTTCAGGATTCCGCGGGCACCGCAGCTTAGAGGAATAATAACTGGGCTTAGCCTAGGCACGGGCCGGGCAGACATTGTATCGGGGCTGGCCTGGGGGGTAGCGTTACACATAGCCCTGATACTAGATAAGATTGGAAGGCGTGTGGGTGCCCCTGTAGAACCTCTCTGGGCCTCAGGAGGCTACTCAAAGTCTAACACCTTCCTCCAAGTGCTATCTGATGCTACAGGAATGCGGGTGGCACGCCCCCTGGATGTGGAGTCCAGTGCCCGCGGCGTCGCGAAGCTTCTGCTACTAGCCGACGGAAAACTCTCCAGGAGAGAGCTGGCTGAATCACCCCCCGTGGAGCGTCTTTTCGAGCCTCGCATCGGTGAGGCTAAACGGAGAGAGCTAGTCGGTAGTTATGAAAAGTTTTTAGAGGTGGTGGGGAAGTGGGAAATGTTGCAGGTTCTAAGGGGGAGTTTCTAAGGAAGGTTGAGGAGCTGCTGCCCGGTAGAGTGGCTCTAGACGCGGAGACTTTGAGATTATACAGCCGCGACTACTGGCCCTTGGCCCTGCTTAAGGAGGTCAGGGGTGAGCCGCTGCCAAAGCCGCTTGCCGTAGCATGGCCCGAGAGCACCGAGGAGGTCGCCAAGCTGGTTAAACTTTGCAACGAGTATAAGGTTCCCTTCGTGCCCTACGCGGGCGGCTCTGGCGTCATTGGCGGCACGATGTGCGAGGGCTGCCTCGTCGTCGACGTCAAGAGGATGAACAAGGTGCTCAGCTTCTCTGAGGAGGACGCTATAGTCGTCGTAGAAGCAGGCATGCTGCTGAGGAAGCTAGAGGAGTACCTAAACGAGAGGGGCTTCACGCTTAGACATGTCCCCCAATCTTTCCCCGAAGCGGCGCTAGGCGGCTTAATCGCCACTATGAGCACAGGTCAGTACAGCACGAAGTACGGCGGAATAGAGGAGCTTGTGCTGGACCTGGAGGTCGTCTCGCCCGACGGGGAGGTTATACCGATGCGGAGGAACATTGTACCGCGAGCGGCAACCGGTCCTGACTTCAAGCGCATGTTAATAGGGAGTGAGGGCCAGCTCGGCATAATCACCAAGGCGGCGCTTAAGGTTTTTCCGCTTCCCCGGCATGAGTGGAGGATGGCCTACGCTTTTCCAAGCTTCGAGTCGGGTCTAAAGGCGATGCGGGAGGTCATGCTCTCATGGGTGACGCCCGCAGTGGCAAGGTTGTACGACAAGGATGACAGTGCTGCCCGCTTTCACGACCCGAGGGATATACTCCTCTTGATCGTCGAGGAATCCGAGGAGGAGTTGTTGCGTGCAAAGGTGTCCATTATCGAGAGGATAGTCGCCCGTCACGGTGGTTCGCGGGTCGGCGAGGAGTACGTGGAGAAGTGGCTGAGGACCAGGTTCGACGTTATCAGCGAGCTCAAGAAGCTGGTTGTCCCCCTGAACCTGTGGTTCGACACCATCGAGACTGCTGCGACGTGGAGCAGGCTTCCAGCTGTATACTTCGAGTTTAAAAGGCGTGTCAAGGACGTGGACGGGGTATACGCTGTTCTCGCTCATGCCTCGCACTTCTACACGACGGGGGCGTGCATCTACTTCACTCTAACATACGAGGCAAGCGAGGAAGTATACTGGCGGATGTGGAGGGAGGCAATGAAGACTCTACTTGAAACGGGTGCTACGATCAGCCACCACCACGGCGTCGGCCTTCTACGGCGTGAGTGGGTCTCGGAGGAGATAGGCAACGCTCTCGAATACTTCAGGAGGGTAAAGAAGGCATGGGATCCTCAGGGCTTGAGCAACCCCGGTAAGTGGCTCGGGTGAACAGGCTTGGTCAGCCTAACTGTCCTAAGAGCCATCAAGCTTACACCCAGCCTCGTTGCACGTTTCGCCTTGCTCCCGGTTAGGAAGGTTAGGAACCCCTGTCTCTACTGCCCGGGGATTTGCCTAGCCTCTTGCCCTACTTTCCTCGAGAGCGGGAGCATGCTGTTAAGCCCCCTAGGCTATTCTCGCAACCCAGTCTTGGGTTTAGAGAAGTGTGCAAAGTGTTGGCGCTGCGTCCAGGAATGCCCCTTAGAGTTCCCGCTACCTGAGACATACACGCGCAGCTCCACCCGCGTCTACATGAAAACAGTCAAGGAGGGGAGTCCACTCCTAGTAGCTGTCGAAGGGCTAGATGTCGAGTACGCGGAGCAGCTTGCCGAAAAGCTAAAAGCAGGCGTAGCCGTCGTAAGCGGCTTAGAGGCCAGGTACATTGGAGGACAGCGCCTAGAACCTAAATCCGCGAAAAAAGTCTCCAACTTCCTTGCAGGCCGCGATGCTTACGCTCTCTCTCCGGAAGCCTCGCATGCTCTGGGGATTGAATTTCTCCCAGAAGTCCTCCCAAGGCTTGGCTTTAAGGTTAAATACGAAGGTCCCGTCCACATCCCCTGCCTCCTTAGAAGGAGGGAGCAAAGCATTCTTGATTCTCTAGCGTCCGCTGGGGCAAGGATTACTTCTGTAGACCGGGACAGTTGCTTGAAGGTCAAGCCTCGAGGCGGCGTGCTATATCTTTGTCCCCGTGCCCGCTTCCTAGGCGTTAAAAACCTTTACGACATCCTCTAGAGCCACACTTTTTTACCAATGTATATTTTTGTATTTTATTCTGAGAGTTTTATGTTTTGGGAGAAGTTTCTATGCAGAATCTCTCGAGGATGGTAGCGGCTGTATTGGATCGAACGTCCAAGGAGAGGGGTTCAACTGTTACGTGGGCCTTAGAGGTGGGAGCCTCTTAGAAGATTATCAACCCCTATCATCAGTTTAGATGAGGGGCTAAACCTTTTTACTACCCCCTTTTCCTTTTCGTTTGAGAGTGTGTCTGTGGCTGCTGAACAGCCTGTTACCGCGCTTCGGGGCGTGTTGCATGAGAGGCTTGTGGACCTGCTTGAGAGGGAGGGGTATCGTAGCCTAAACTATATTCAGCTCGAGGCTTTGAGGCGCAAGAACTCTCAACACCTGTTAATAATAGCTCCTACGGGCTCTGGGAAGACGGAGGCAGCTGTCCTCCCCATTCTTGACAGCCTCCTCCGGGAGGGGGGGAAACCAATATATGCTCTCTACGTCACGCCTCTCAGGGCTCTTAACAGGGACATAAACCTTAGGCTCCGTAGGTTTTTCACCTCTCTGGGCTTCGCGGCTGAGATAAGGCACGGTGATACGCCCCAGGCACAGCGTAGGAGAATAGCTGAAAACCCACCCCACTTTTTGATAACCACGCCTGAGACTCTCCAGTTCATACTCGTAGACAAACGGTATAGGGAGAGCCTCGGTAATCTCCGCTGGCTCGTCGTCGACGAGCTTCACGAGCTGATAGACGATAAGAGGGGGGTTCAGCTAAGCCTCGCCCTGGAGCGGCTCCGCTTACTCTCAAGGGGGCTTCGAGTCATAGCCCTGTCTGCTACGCTGCGCGACCCCCTGGAGGCCCTCGGATTTATAAGCGGCGGCAGGGGAGGAACTGTTATCGAGTGGTCTCAGAGGAAAAACTACAAAATCATGCTTGCCGACCTTCCAGAAGCACGTGAGGGTGAGCCAGGTGGCCTCGCCCCCGAGCTCTATGAGAGGATAAAGCTTCTCGTTGATGAGGTCTCGAAAGGAGGTGTGATAATCTTCACTAATACACGTGACACTGCAGAGCTTGTAGGGCGTATATTGTCCCACGAGTTTAATCTGGACGTCAGGGTTCACCACGGGAGCCTTTCACGGGAGGAGCGAGAGGAGGCTGAGTCGCTCTTCAAGGAGGGTAAGGTTAAAGCCATCGTAGCAACTTCTAGCCTGGAGCTGGGGATAGACATCGGCTATGCGAGGCTCGTAGTACAGTTCGGTTCTCCGCGGCAGGCTATAAAGCTCGTACAGCGCATAGGCCGCTCCAGGCACAGGCTCAGCGAGACCTCCGAGGGGATACTAGTTCCCCTTGGGTTAGAGGACGCCTTAGAGTCAGTGGTTCTCGGGAGGAGGGCTGTTAACGGGGACCTTGAACAACTCGACTTGTACACAGCCCCCCTCGACGTCCTTGCCCACCAGGTCGCGGGGCTCCTTATGGAGTACCGCGAGCTCCCCTTGGAGACGCTTTACAGTGTGGTTACTAGGGCACAACCCTACCACAACCTGACCTACGGGGCTCTCTTGGACCTCCTACGCTTCATGGACTCCATAGGGACTGCCCGACTCCTAGGGGACAAGGTCAGGGTGGGCAGGCGTACCATCAGCTACTATTACAACGCTGCCTCCATGATACCTGACAACCCCTCCTTCGAAGTGGAGGACATGGCTTCGAGGAGGAAGATAGGGCACCTAGACTACTCCTTCGCCTCCATCATAGATAGGGGCAAGGTGATCATCCTGGGGGGCAGGGCCTGGACAATAGAGGAGATAGACATAGAGAGGAACAAGGTCTACGTGACTGAATTCACAAGGGAGCTTGGAGAGCCCCCCGTATGGACAGGCCAGACGCTCCCAGTCGAGTACCGCGTGGCCCGGGAGGTCGGCGCTTTTTACAGGAGGCTCGACAGCCTCTTAAAGAAGGGTAGGGAGCACGAGCTCTTCTCGCTTTACGCTCTACCCCGTGTAGCCTCCCTCCGGCTAAAGGAACTCGTTGAGAAGCAGCGGGCTTTCGGCTTCATGCCCTCAGAAGCGGATCTCGTGGTTGAGGTTGCCAGGAAGAACGGGAAGACCCTCGCGGTCTACCACACATTCCTAGGGACGAAGGGTAACAACCTGCTGGCACTACTCCTAGCCTTCTCGATAAGGGGGTTCTACGGCGTAACTGTAAGGTACTACTCGGATCCCTACCGGATATTCCTCTACGCAGACAGCGAGCTCCAGCCTGATAAGCTTCGCGATGCAATCTTGAAGGGCGTCCCATGGGCCCTCGAGAGGCTTGATGAGGCGGTACGTGACAGTAACGCTTACATGCTCGAGCTTCTCCAGGTTGCGGTACGCCTTGGCGTGCTGGAGAAGGGTAAGGGTAGAGTCGAGTCGGGCTACCTTTCAACGCTAAAGAGGAAGCTTAGAGGCACTCCGGTAGACCGAGAAGCAATAAGCTCCTGTCTTGTTGAGCACTTCAACCTAAGGGCTGTTGAAAGCCTGCTTGAGTCCCTAGCCTCTGGCCGGAAGAAGATCCATTTATACACGGTTCCCGATCTAAGCCCAATCGCGCAGCTGATCTTCGAGAAGCCCTTTGTGAGAACCGGGGTGTTGTCCTCTGGCCTCCCAGTCTCAGCAGTCTTCAACGCGGTGCTAAACCGCCTCGAGAACAGCAGGGTCTTACTCTACTGTATCCACTGCGACGAATGGTACGCCGAGCTTCGCGTACGCGAGGCGAAGGACATACGTGCATGCCCCAGGTGTGGCTCGAAGGCTCTAGCCGTGCTCAGACCCTACGAGGCGGACAGCTTGAAGGTGATAAAGAAATGGAAAAAGGGTGTTAAGCTGTCCCCAGAGGAGGCGAGGTTCGTGGAGAAGGCGAGACAGACAGCCTCCCTTTACATGTCATATGGGTATCCCGCGATTCTGGCGCTCGCAGGCCATGGTATAGGACCCTCAACCGCCAAGAGCCTCCTATCGAAGAGCAGGGATACGGAGACGCTTGTGAAGAACATCCTACTAGCTGAGGCAAACTACACGAGGACTAGAAAATACTGGGAGGAATGATAACTCGGGGTTTTTTGCTTCATCCGCTTGGAATCATGCTGGTCTTAGAAGGGCAGAAAAGGTAGTTCTTATAGAGGTTCAGCCGTTTTTATAACTTCTTCTCTACCGTTACTGGTCTACCCTCCCGCACACTCCGCCAGCACGCCTCGGCAATCTCGACTACACGTAGCCCGTCTATTCCCGTTACCGGTGGCGTCTCGTCCCTCAGAACCGAGTTTATGAAAGCTTGATCCTCGCGCACGTAGGCGTCGTAAAACCTAGACCAGAACCACTGCACCCCCCGGTAGGTAAGCCCACCCTTCGTCCCCAGGGCGAAGTTCGGATCTGTCTGGCTGCCAACGTAGATGGTGCCGTCAGTCCCCAGAACCTCCGTCCTCAGGTCATACCCGAACACGCTCTTCCTACTCCCATGGAGAACCCCGTAAGCCCCGCTCTCAAACTCGAAGTTGACGTTTACGAGGTCGAGGTCGCCCTTAGCTTTAATCTCCTCGTAGAGCACCGCAGAGCCCGAGACGTATACCCTGGATACATCGCTTCCAAGGAGGAATCGTGCCATGTCGAAATCGTGGCTGAGCATGTCCAGGAAAATACCCCCGCTGAGCCTGGGGTCCTGAGCCCACCCGGGAGGAGCGCCCGGGTCCCTAGCTATGTTGATGAACGCGACGGGTCTTCCTATAGAGCCCTCTGCTATGCGCTTCTTAGCCTCCATGTAGGAGTCGTCGAAACGCCTCATGTAGCCCACCATCAGCTTAAGCCCCTGTCTCTCAGCCTTCCTCACTACCTCCAATGCCTCCTCAACCGTCACGGTTATAGGCTTCTCGGTGAAAACGTGCTTACCCGCCTCCAACGCCTTGATTATCATCTCACGATGCAGATGTGTAGGCGTGGTCACGAATACGGCGTCCACCTCGGGGTCCTTCAAAACCGCGTCGTAGTCCGTGTAGGACTTGACCTTGAACTTCTCCCCCGTCGACCTTGCCAAGCTCTCCACGACGTCTACAACCGCTACCAGCCGGGCCTGCTCAACCCTGTATGAGAGGATCTCAGCGTGAACAATGCCGATTCGTCCCAGCCCTGCTACGGCTACACCTAGAGGCTTCAAGCAACCACCGTTCAAGAAGAGTCTAAAACTTCTGTTAAAACTTTTTAGAAAAAGTTTTATATTAACCCCTCGAGAGCCTGAAGAGCCTCCTCCATCCAGTTCTCAATCTCGACAACCCTCCCGCACCCAGAAAGCTTTACACGGGGCCTGACGCCCCAGTTCATTTCGACCAGCAGCCCGTACAGCGCCGCCTGAACGACCTCGAACCTCCGGAACCCTCCATAACTTTTCAGCTCAACAACCTCCCGGGGGAGACCCTCGACGAACAATACCTGGTCTGCCACCCCGTAGAGCCAGCCGAACCGAAACCTCCAGGCGAGTGGTAGAGGTGTTGATGCTATCTTCTCGCTCAGTACGAGGCTTAAGTCCCCCCAGAAACGCTCGTGCAGGTAGCGCCCCTCCGCGGCGCCTCTGCCCCTGCCTCTCCGGTACCTTCCAGCTACCTGGGTTACCGTATATTTCCTCTCATGGGAAGCTAACGCGCGCTCGAAGCGTTGTAGGGATTGGGATAGGAGCGAGTTGACTATGCTACTTCGCATCGTGTAGACCGTCATCCTCTATTCTGAACTCCGCACTAACCCCCTTGGCGAGCCGGGGGCTGTCGAGAACCTCTACGAGGAAGCTATCCCCGGTCTTCTTCATTAGGAAGCGGTGTGTACTCGCGTGCGCTATGATGTTCCCACCCGCGGGCAGCTTAACCGCGACACCCCACGCGCTGGGAACGCTAACAACCTGGTTCGTGATGACAGCTACAAGGCTGTAGAGCCTGGAGAGCCTCTTAATCCAGTCGAGCATATAGTTGATCCGCTGCTGCCTCATCGCTAGCCTCTCCCGCCCGCGGAACTGAGCCCTGTAGAGAGCTATAACCGAATCTATGACTACAAGCCTCGCATCATTCTTCAGGTACTTCGACAATTCCCTCACCACAAATTCTTCAAGCTCGTCGACGCTGAGCGGCCGTACAACATATATGTTCGCCAGGGGGTCTTCAACTCCAAACCTCTTAGCTATAGCCTCAACCCTCTCAGGGCTAAACGTCCCCTCAGTGTCCACGTAGACTGCAGAGCCCCCCAGCCCGCCGTGCGATGGGGACAGCTGAACCGTGACTGCCAGCTGGTGGCAGAGCTGTGTCTTACCACTCCCAAACTCACCGGCAAACTCGTAGATATCGTAGGCAGTCAACCCGCCCCCGAGGAGGGAGTCTATGGAGCTAACCCCGGTTGTAAGCGAATCGCGCTGCCTAAGCATCGAGGCATACTCCTTCCCGCTTATAGCCTTAGCCTCCCAGCCTATAATCCTCCTAGCAGTCCTTACAATCCTGAAGGCTCTCTCGAAGTCGATTCCAGCCATCTCCTCCAGCTCCTCAGGATTGAAGAGCACGAGGTCTTCCAGTGTTTCAATGCCCGCTGCCTTCAGCCTGGCCACCGTAACCTTGCCGATCCCCTCCTCATGCAAGAGCTCGTCAACGCTGTGCACCGGCATCACCGCAGAAAACCTCGTCGTCTACAAGACACTTCCCATCCGCTGTGCAGACAATCCTCCTCGTAAACCTACCTATCTCTTCGAGCCACCTATCCCCGGAAACAACTACAGGCACCTTGTAAGTAGCTGCTATACGCCTAAGGATGTCCAGCGCGTAGACAATACCACTGTTCGCGTCCCTTGTAAAACGTTGGTCTAGGTCTTCGACGATCACGGGCTTTCTCTCCACGTCGAGCTTCCGGGGAAGATCGAACAAAAGATACTCGAGGAACTCCCCGTCGAGGACTGCTGGGACATAAAAACTCCTCGGGATTTCAAGGTCTATCCCGCTTACGAGGATAACCCCGTGGGGTAAAATAACCCTGCTGGAGCAGACCTCGACCTGAGTTGTAAGGGGTTGAAACAGTACCGTGGTTTCTAGGCTGATCCTCGAAGCCTCATCTGCTAGCTCTCCAAATATCGCTCGGAGCTCCTCATCCCTGAAAACCTTAAGATGGGCTCTCGAGAAGCCCTCCCTTCCTATAACTATCAACGAGCTCATAGGCCCAGCCTCTCCCTCCCCCTCCTGGCTATCACTTGTAGCCAGGGGTTGTCTGCTATAAATGAGGGTGTGCCCGCGTCCTCTACCGGAGGGCTCTCATGAGTTGTCTCCTCACTCTCCTCCTCCCTGGGTACTACGATGCCGACTAGCTCTCTGAGCTCCCGAAGCCTACGGTACAGGTTAATTCCTTTCTCCGAGAGAGAGACGAGGTGTATTCTTCCTTTTTTCCTCGTTCTAATCAAGGAGTATTTTTCTAAAAGCTCTACCGCCTCCTTTGCCTTTTTCACGTTCTTAGATAATTCCACAAGGGTTTTTTCTCCCTCTCCAATCTTCCAGACCCAGAAGATTATACGTTCAAACTCGTCCACAAGGATTATTGGATTGTTTATGTATAAATATGTTATTATTGAGTATAATCTTGTTATTGTTAGTAGCCGGCGAAAATAACATTATAACGACCCCCCTCTTTAACCCGTTATGTCTACAGAGCTCAAGAAAAAGATATTCTGCCCCCAATGCCAAGACTACGTAAAACCAAGGGTCGTTAGAAGCTTCACCCTCTCAGGAGAAGTGATAATAGAGTATTATTGCCCGAAGCACGGCTTCATCACCTCTGAGAGGAAGACACTACCCCTCCCCCAGAGGAACATAACCCCAGGCGGGCTCTACATAGTTTTTGAGGGCATTGATGGAAGCGGGAAGACAACCCAGGCGGTAATGCTCTACGAGTACCTTTCGAGGAAAAACTACGAGGTAGTATTAGTCAGGGAGCCCTGGGTGAAGGCGATAAAGGACTTCCTGTATAAACACGACCTAGACCCCGACGCCGAAGCGTACCTGTTCGCAGCCGACCGGATAATCCTTCAAAAGGAAGTGGTGCTTCCTGCACTCGAAGCTGGAAAGATAGTTATTTCAGACCGCTCGGTATTCGCGAGCCTAGCGTATCAGGCCGCCCGGGGCCTACCGGAGGAGTTTATCATGGCTATTAACCGCTCCATACGCCTACCCGACATTGTGATCCTACTTGACCTCAACCCGGATGAGGCTGTGAAGCGGCTTAAAAACAGGGGTGAGACCACGAGGTTCGAGGATCCCGAGTTTATGGTGAAGGTTCGAGACAAGTATTTGAGCCTCGCCCAGAACTACAACTCCCTATTCGTGGTAGTCGACGCTTCAAAGCCGATCCGAGAGGTTCACCGGGATATCATCGCAAAGCTAAAGGAAAGGCTGGGCCACAGGTCCATCAACCTGGACTAGCGATAGAAAACAATTTAACTTCTTGGCGGGTGATTTTCCCGGTGGTCATGTTGCGCCGAGGCTCTGTCACCTCAGTGCTCTTGCTGGTACTTCTCCTTGTAGGACTGGCCTTCATAGCTGGATACTACTTCGGCATCCGCGGACAGGCACCTTCACTCGGGACGCAACCCGTCGCTACGGGGGTGAGCATTAAGATAATTAACGATAGGGACTACTACCCCGTGCTGATGAGCCTACTGTCCAACGCGAACAAATCCATCTATATAGCAATGTTCGAGTTCAAGAGCGATACGGACGAGATCTCCCAAATCGTCGAAACCCTTATTTCAAAGGCGAGGAAGGGCGTCGACGTTAAAGTAGTGTTGGAAAACTCTATAGACTCCAACGAGCTTACCTACAGGAGACTCCTAGACAACGGTGTGGCAGTCAGGTTTGACACGAGGTCTAGGACAACCCATGCAAAACTTATAATTGTAGACGGCAGGTACGTGATAGTGGGCTCCCACAATTTTAGCTATATGGCGATGATGCGGAACCATGAGGCTAGCGTCCTTATAGACAGCCCCGAAATAGCTAGCGCAGAGACACAATACTTCATGCAGATATGGGGTGGAAACTAGTGGAAAAGGACAGTATAGTCGGTCTAATTCTAGTAATCTTCGCACTAACCGTAGGCTCCGCGTATATCTACCTCCTCTTCTTCGCTGGGGAGGCTCTAAGCCTTCTAATCTTGAAGATCACCGCTCTCCTCACGGTGGGATCATTCCTATTTGTTATACTTGTTATAGGCTTTTCACTCCTTATTTCACCGCCAACGGTGAAGATAGAGGAGATGGAGAGAAAATTAGCTGAGGAGCTAAGGAAACTTAAGGAGAAAGGCTACCCCTTCCCCTGGGCGGAGCAAGCATAAACCTGCCGGCGTCTTTCAAGGCCTCAAGTGAAACTCCGATTCTAACCTGAAGGAAGCGGGAAAAAGACCCCTGGATAAAAGTATTTCTGCGTTTATAGTTTAAAGAATTCAGGGGTTACTGTTGAAGCTGGGTAAAATTCCTCTGAGGAGACTTAAGGAGATCTTAGAGAAAGCAGGAGTTACGGTCACTCTCGACTCAAATCCTCTTGACCAAGATACGGTTGTATCCACAAACCCCGCGATCGGCGTCCCCCTAAGGGCCCTTGGCTTCTTCGCTTTTCACTACACTGCGACAAACATCGCTGTCTCTCACGCTAGACCTGTTTATGCCACTCTATCAATACTCGCCCCTCCTGACACTGGTGATGAAGAGCTCGAAGCTATACTCAAGTCTTTCCTGAGAGAGTGTGAGAAATACGGGGTTCGCCTGGTAGGGGGTCACACTGCGCGATATGAAGGCATAGAGTACCCCCTTGCTGTCTCCACAATACTGGGTAAGAAGACACGCGAGAGGGAAAAACCCTCCCCCGGCGACATCATCTATCTAGTCGGCAGGGTTGGCGCTGAGACTGCATGGCTACTGGGGAAAGAGGTGCCCCTAGAGGAGCTGTCTCCTCTAGATGAAGCCCTCCGTCTCCAAACGGTAACAAGCGTCAAGTTGATGCACGACGTATCGGAGGGAGGTATCCTGGGAGCCCTTTTAGAGGTCTCTCACCAGTACCACGTTAAGATCAAAGTTACGGCTCGAAGTATAGAAACTTATCCTGGGTTTCCAGAGGGCTACGAGCCTCTAGCCTCACCCACATACGGCGCCCTCATCGTCTTCACCTCTCCCGCAGAGCCGCTCGAGGGCTACTGTGATGAAAGGGGCGTCACGTGCACACGGCTAGGTTTAGTGGAAGCCCCCGGGGTCGGGGTCGAGTATAAGGCGCAGCTCCTAACCGAGACGCCTGAGACGCCCCTAGTGGAGCTATACAACCCCTACACGCCTGGGAGCTGGGAGCCGGCGCAGGTTCTCCTGGCCGCCAAGAAGTTCGTCAGCATACCGGGGGTTGAGAGGATAATCCCAGAGGTTGGGACGAACATAGCTTATTCAAAGTTTAAACCCGAGAGACCTGAGGACGTGGCTGCTATAGAAGGCAGAATAGTGAGGACCTCGCGTGGGGCGCGGATCTGCGGCTTTCCAGCTTACGGGGCGTCTCGGCACCTGGCTCGAGTCATAATTGAGGCGTCGAAGCACGACGAGAACCTCAGGTCAGCTATAAACTTGAAGCCCGAGCCCAGGCTTATTGAAAGGCTTAGACTTCTAGGTGTAGACGTCCGTGAGATAAAGGATTTTTCCTCGTTTTGCCCTGTCAGCGAGGCCCTGGCCAGGGGCTCCAGGGGGCAAGCGTTCTACTACCGTGACCTTCCCAACCTAGAGCCTTCACTGGTTGTGCTGGCTGAAAACCCGCATGTCCTCGTTGAGACCGTCAGGAAGGCCCTAGCCGAGGACCTTCATTAACGCTGAGGGAAAACCTAAATATTAGCCCTTACCGTTCAAGCTTGATGATGACTTCGCTTGCCCCCCGGCGATCGGTGAGCCGGATTGCCGCGGACTGAAACCCTATGGGAAAACGTTATATTACTGCTGTTTTCTTTAAAGGTTAATGGCGAAGCTACTATTCCAGTATGACAGCTACATCAAAGAGTTTGAGGCTACGGTGACGCGCGTATCAGGCGAGAAGGTATTCCTTGACCAGACAGCCTTCCACCCGGGACCAAGCGGTGGCCTAGACACTGATACCGGCTGGCTTATCCTGCCCGACGGGCAACGCGTTGAGGTCGTTAAAGCCGTAGAGGAAGGTGGCGATATAGCCCACGTGTTGTCCTCGCAAGCCAACATACCCCAAGGCGCCAGGGTAAGGGGCTTAATCAACTGGGATAGGAGGTACAGGATGATGAGGCTGCACACAGCCAGCCACGTCTTGGCATCCGTCCTCTACAAAAAGTATGGTGCTCTCGTAACAGGGGGTCACATAGAACCTGAGGGTGCGCGCGACGACTTCGACCTGCCTGGAGCCGTAGACTGGAAAGCGGCCTTAGCCGAGGCTATAAGAGAGTCAAACGAGATCATTAGGAGGTGCGTAGAGGTCAAGGTGTACTGGCTCAGGCGCGAAGAGGCTTTGAAAATACCGGGCATCGTTAAGCTTGCCGGAAGGTTACCTCCCGAGGTGGAGGAGATAAGGATAGTTGAGATCCCGGATGTAGACATACAGGCGGACGGCGGGCCACACGTTAAAAACACGTGCGAGATCGGGGAGATACTCCTAGTGAAGACCGAAAGCAAGGGGGCTAAACGGAAGAGAGTTTATTATACTCTAAATCCCTAGCACTTCTAGTATAACATTGTTATACTTTATATTAACAATGTTATATTTTTCAAAAATAATGTTTTGCTACAACATACTAAGGTTATATTCAAATATAACATAGTTATTACAAAAATCTTCGTTAGTATGGTTTTTATAGCCGGAAGTAGTTGGAAAATGTGTCCAGCGAGATAGCCCACCTATTCTCGAGGCACGCCGGCGAATACGATTCCTGGTACGAAACCCCTTCCGGCAGGGTTGTGCTTGAAGCCGAGGCTCGGCTCTTAGACAAGGTGCTTCCACTTGGAATAGGCTTAGACTTGGGCGCGGGGACAGGCGTTTTCGCCGAAAGGCTCTCCCGTACCAGGGAAATTGTGTGTCTCGACCCGTCCCCCGGGATGCTAGAGCGGGCTCGAGGAAGATGCCTGCACATGGTTCTAGGTGTAGCCGAGTTCCCACCATTTCGACAAGGCTCCCTTGACTTCATATACATGGTTACCGTCTTAGAGTTCCTCCAAGAACCTCTCCAGGCCCTAAGCGCGGCCAAACAGCTACTAAAGCCCACGGCTGTCCTCGCGATACTCTCAGTCGAGAAGAATAGCAGTTGGGGTAGGCTATACCAGGAGTTAGCTGCCGAGAATAAGGATCCCATCCTAGCAGCCGGGAGATTCTACTCGGAGGGTGAGGTTGAAGGGCTCCTCGGCAGAGCGGGTTACCACGTATACGCTAGGGGCGCCACCCTCGACTACGAGCCGTTAACGGTCCCGGATAAGCCGCCGAAGATCTACGTAAATGAGCGCTGCCCTTCATGTGGCGTTTTCCTCCTCCTTGCCGCTCCCCCTCCTAGGCAACCCTAACACTCTACCTAGACCTCCTTGCAGTGCGATTCTCAGGAAAAACCGCGGCCATTTAAAGACGCCTTTGGAGAGGAACTCCCACGTCACGTCGCCAGCGGAGACGCGCTCAAGTACCTCGATGGGCGTCATCTCAAGCATTACCGCTCTCTCCTCTGGTGAGGCGTTCTCCAGTGCGTTAAGTATAGCCATCTGTATTCGAATGTTCAAAAACAAATTGTACTTGGCTAGGGTTTCCCGGAACCCCCCCTCCCCCTTTATCTCCCTGTAGGCTGCTATGGCAGTGATTAGAGACGGCCTGATCCCCTCCCCCGTCAAGGGCATTACAGCCCCGGCGGCCTCGCCTATCCTGTAGTAGCTACGATGTCTATATAGTCTCAGCCCCCCAGATGCTATCCAGCTACCCTTAGTCGGAGTGTTTACCTCTACTCCAGTGGTTCTGACGAGTCTTTTAAACAGCCCTGCTACAAGCGCGCGGTCTTTGCCGCCCACCCCAACCTTGACATGTGAGCCCCACATGGGGAATATCCAGCCGTATCCGACTAGCTCTGGGAAGAAGAAAAGATGCACTTCATCTCTAGGAGCATTCTTCATCCTCCCTTCGACCTGCAAAGCCAGAGCCTTGGGTCCGGGGTATGCCACGTGTCCCCGCGCGTCTACGACAAGTAAATAATTGTCGAGGCTTGCGGGGTCAGCCCACCTTCTCGTGACTTCTATGCCGCTAAGAAGCTCTGTAAGGAAGATTTCCTTGTCGATAATGTACCCGTAGTGTCTAGCGTGGCTCTCGAAGATCAGCTTGTCGCCGATGTAGACCTTATAGCCTTTGACTTTGACGAGTATCGCGTCTTCCGGGAGCCTAAGTACGCTATCTATGGTGTAGGGCACTCCCCACCCGCAAGGTTTTAAAGCCAGTCTATAGCTCCCCTCGAAAACGTCAATCTTATAACCGCTATCGCTCAGGAGGCGGGCAAGGTAAGCCCCGGATGGCCCTGCCCCAATTATTGCTATTTTTTCCTTTGTGCCCTTACTAGGTAAAAGGATTACTCCTTTAGCTCCTACGATTCGTGCTCGCGAAATTTTTACGCCGCTACGCGAGGAGCCCATCTCCATAGGCCTGGCTTTAACGCCATCTGGTGAGCGAACACGGTCTTTTGACCCCGCTTCCTGGCTCATGCGCATCACTTCATCTGACTTCCTCACCTGCGCGCGCCGGCAGCAGTCCTAGCCAAGCTTTCTCAGCGTCTCCTCGAACTCCTCTATGGTAAGCTTGCTGAACTGTAGTATTACTTGCACCTTGTCGGGTTTCACGACGCTAACAATAGCATCCTTGTAAACCCCTTTAACAAGAGGCCCGAACCGAGCTGTTACCTTGCCCTCACTCTCCAGGAGAGACACAACCTTGTCGATGCACTCCTCGCGCACCTTGAAGACGTAGGTCTTCGAGGAGGAGCACACGAGGCTACGGGATACAACACACATATAATAGACGCACATCGAACAGCTATTTAAGCTTGAAGCCAAAACGATCGACCAGCGACGCTCCCGCCTAGGCTTTGCCTGGAAATCCCCGGGGCGTGAACTAGGCAGGCCCCAGGGCTATCGACCGAAAGCCTCGCCGTTTACAGTAGGGGTAGTGGAAACGTTCGACTGTGTGTTCTCCGGTACGTTGTTTGGAGCGCTTAGAGCGGGCTGGGTGAAGCCTAGAAGCGCCGTAGAGGCCGTGGCCCGGCGACCCGCGTACAACCCCCGCGCCGAGCAGGGCAGGGGGCAATACGCCCGAGGCCGGACGCAAGGCTGAACTCAGTTAAGGCTGCGCATGTAGCCCTTAACCCCGGCTCATCGGGACGGAGAGGAAGTCAGCAGGTTGGGATGGTTGAGCTTCCTCTGACTCCCCCCCCCGCCCTAAAGGGGCGAGGCTTGCCTCGTTTTGTCAGGAGAGGTGTAGACGAGCCTTTTTATTCATCTGCATCCAGTAGAAGTTAAAGAGGGGGTTGAGGCTGCGTGATTTTTCCACAATCTTAGCCCACGTCCTGTCAAGCCTGAGCCCCTCTTTAAAAGCACGCTCCGTCAGGGCGTAGAGGGCTTCGCGTGAAGCGGTTCCGGCAAGGTATTCTCTCCGGAGCTTTATCGCCTCTCTGACGAGCTGCTCCTCAACCTCTTTAATCTCGCCAAAAATTTGGGCTGCGTATCTCGGATAGGAAGCTAGAAGCTTCCTATGCAGTTCCTCATGGATCCACCAGAAAGCCTGTGGGTCATAGCTGTCAGTAGGGCTTGGGCCGAGGTCGGGGAGGCCTGACTCGATGAACACCGGCTTATACAGTGATATGCACGGGCTAGACGTGCCCGTGGCGAATATTATGGGGGTTTTCTCGTAGAGGAACGCTATGACGGAGCCTGCTGTCTGGCTGGGCCTAGTAAGCCCTCCGGCGTGCATGCATATATCTCTCATCGAGCCTCTCGCTGGGGAGTAGCCCTCGTCCCCGGCGTGGCTACGCATTAGTGAGCTTATCTTCTCGAAGTCCAACCGGCCCGCGTTTTTCTCGAGGAAGCTCTGTGTAAACCTTTGCCTCTCCACGCCTTTGGCTATCCTGGTATAAAGGAAGTCTGAGAAGTGGCCTGAGAAGTCGAGCTCTTCTTTCTCGAGGTGTTTCTTCTCGAGATACTCAAGCAGGCTCCTGCTAACCTTATCCCAACGGCTATGTATGGTTAAGGCGTTTGAAATACTTCTTACACTCTTCACCTTCTCCGCAACCCAGTAGGGGCCAGCCGTCTCGAGAACCCAGGCCTCGTTCGGGTCTGCTATGATAAAGGAGTTGTGGTAGTAGAGCTTACCTGATCTGCTGCAATTCCCTCCCTGTCCGTACTCCTCCAGGAGCCCCGTGACAACGCTTAGTGCCTCCGCAGCACTCCTAGACCTCTCCAAGCCTAGGCGCACGAGATCCATCCCTGTTAAGCCTGTTTTCCGGTAGGGCAGCTTCGTAAAAACCGCCTCGTTAACATAAGCTGAAAGCCTCGCCCCTTTAGGGCGGGGGTGAGTAGAAACTCTTATAAACCTCTCTTGGTTTGTTGTCTCCGGGGGGCATAGAGTTCTACGAGGGCATAAAGAGGAGAGGTAGGGGTGTTCTTTGTGGGCGATGAGGGTTTCCTAACCCTGACTGTCGGGGTGAGGGTTAGCCCCGAGCCCGAGGTGGTAGAACTCTTGAAGAGGTATAGGTCTGCCCTGTGGCACTCCATAAGGGCTATACACGGCCACGTGGTGAGGAGCAACTTGAAGAGGGCGCCATCCCTCTCAACCACGCACAGGCTTCTCTACAACGACCTCAGGGAGGGGTTCGGCCTCCCGTCGAGAATCGCAATTGATTGTTACAGGGAGGCCCTGGCAATCTACAAGTCTTGGCTTAACAATAGGGACAGAGGCAGACTGCCAACTCCGAGAAAACTAAGGATGTGGCTTACGCACGGGCAAGGGTATAGAATTAGAGACGGCTTCATCGAGATCATCGGTGGTATCAGGCTCAAAATCGTTGGTTGGGATAGGAGATATGATTCTTACGAGAATAGAGAGGCTAGGCTTGTGTTCAGAGGAGGCAAAATGTTTCTAATGGTGGTGAAGAGGATCCCGAAGCCCGAGAAGATAAAGTCCTCAGGAGTTCTCGCGGTCGACGTGAACGAGAAGAAGATCGTGTTCGGAAATAGCGGGGCCTCCAAGTCTATTGATACGCCTGTGGGGAAGGCCCTCCACTACAAAAGGCTCGCTGAGGAGTTGCAGAGAAAGTACTCGAACGGCAAGTACAGGCCCTGGCTGGCGAGGAGGGGGATTCGCGAGAGAATAAAGAGTTTCGATAGAAAGGCTAGAAACGCCGTCGAGGACTGGGCTAGGAAGACGGCCCTAGAGATCGTGAGAGAGGCCGAGAGGCACTCCTACGCGGTCGCGAGGGAGGGCTTGAACGGACTGGTGGAGTCCTTGAGGAAGCTGCCGAAGGATCATAGGGTGAAGCTGATGATACTGTCGTACAAAAGGCTGGGATACTGGATCGACTGGCAGGCCTCGAAGCACGGCGTGCCCGTCGTAGTCGTGGATCCGAGGAACACCTCATCGACATGCCCAAGGTGCGGGTCGAAACTGAGAGGAAGCGGCTACAGGAGGCTGAGATGCCCGAGATGCGGGTTTGAGGCGGACAGAGATTTCATAGCGCTGCTGAACATCGAGAAAAAAGCCCTACAAGAAATGGGAGGAGCTCTGACCCCCTCGACTGCCCCGCAGATGAAAGATGTAAACCCGAATAGATGCCGGGGAACCTCCCCGCCCCGAAGGAACCCTCGCCCTTCAGGGCGGGGAGGAGGTCAGCGATTGCGACGCCGTACTCGTTAACACCCATCTCCGCCCCCCACATCCACCAGGGGCGGGATAGAAACACCGCATAGGTCTCTTCTACCTGGGGGACGCGTATGTAAGTGCAGGATACGTATTCCTCCGAGTGGCGCCGCCGGGGCACCACCTCCAGAACTTGGGCCTCGTTTGGTTCTCGGTCGCTGTTCTTGGCAAAGATAGAAACCTTCTCGGACGTGTACTCTTTCAAGGCGATGATAGTGTCACACACAGGTGCTGATACAACCACCGGAAATTTATACCTACCTGGTACAAGCCGGGATCTCGTAGTTGAGCCCTGCAGCCTCCTTTACCTCCAAGGGCACGCTGCCCTCCCCCCTCCAAAGGATTTTACCATCTACAAGTACGTATAACCGGCTCGCCATCCTTTCAGCTAGGTTGCTATCCTGAGTCGCCACGAGAACCCCCTTACCCTGCGATTTCAGCGTGCAGACAAGGCCTAGGAGTGCGGCCAGGGACTTCGAGTCGAGGTTCGCCGTGGGCTCGTCGAGGAGTAGATACTGGGGGTCGTAGACGAGAACAGACGCTAGAGCTACCCGCCGCTTCTCCCCGAAGCTTAAAGCGTAGACAGGCCGCTTTAGCAGGTGGTTGATGCTGAGCAGGGTGGCTACTTCCTCCAAACGTTCACGCTTCTCGCCTTCCCCCAGGTCAAGCTGGTTAAGCGTGAAGAGCAGCTCGTCCTCGACGGTGGGGTTGAACAGCTGATCGTCAGGGTCCTGAAAAACCACCCCTATCCTTCTCCTGGCCCAGGGCAGTTGACTCTGTAGCTCCACGCCGTCCAAAAACACCCTGCCACGCTGGGGCTTCAAGAGCCCGGCCAGCGCGAGTATTAAGGTTGACTTCCCGCTACCGTTTGGCCCTAGCAGCACCGCAATCTCTCCAGGCCTCACCTCGAAATCTACACCTTTTAAAACCTCGCCAGTACCGGGCAGTGATACCCACAGGTCCACGCATGAAAGCATAGCCTACACCAGGCAGAGAGCAGCTATAAGGATTGTCACCGCTGCAAACCCAAGGTCGCTAAGCCGTATGCTCCCGAATCTAACCTCACCACGCTGGCCCCCAAATGACCTCGCGTTGAAGGCTAACCTGGAAGTGTAAGCTTTGCTGAACCCCCCTGCTATGAGATCCCCGGCGACGCTAAGGTGCATCTTCCATGCCAGCTTCCTTTCGATTTTGGTGGTGAAAATCCTAGCTTCCCGAGCCATCAGCATTCTAGCAGCTCTTAGCGCGAAAAGCGGGATGAATCTTAAGGTGAAAGCTATTTCGTTCTCAAAGCCTCCCAGCATCTTGAGCCTCCTCAACCCTTTGAGTAGACCAAGCCACCCCATATAGCTGTAGAAGCCCGTGAACACCGAGGATGCGACCGTGACCCGAGCAATGAAAAGGGTAGGGCTCACCGCTGCCGAACTAGGGATCAGCTGTAAAATGTAGGGGATGGATACAACGAGGGAGAAGAACATGGCCACCAGCGTCACAACAAGCCACTCCCTCGCTTTGCCAGCCATCGCCGCGAGAACCCCTCCGAGGGCGGCCGATGCGAGCAACCCTGGAATTCGCGTAGCGAAGGAGGCTGCGACTGTTAGCGAAACCCCCACAAGCAAGAGCACTCTCTCGTCCACCCTGGCCCGCGATCCCGCAGAAACACCGTCTGTCAGGCTGGCGATAATGTAGAAAAAACGGTAGGTTTCGCTCAACAAATCTACCTCAAAACTTTGAGGAGGAGGAATGCGAGGACAATGACCACTGCTGCGCCGATCACACCTGAGACGATATAGCCCAGCCAATCTGGAAGCCCCGGAACCGTGTAGTCGAGGAAAGGCGTCCAGTTTATCTCCTCTGTTGTTTCCTTCAGGCCCAGAACCTGCGCAGCGATATCTAGGGGCTCATGGTACCCGACTATGCTTGCCAAGTACACGCCGAACAAGGGGCTGATAATTATTAGTAGACCTATAAGGGCGAAGGCGGTTCTATGTTTGGAAACATACTCCTTCAAGCTCATCCCGCTCACCCTTTAACAAGCCCCGGGTGTTTCGCTTTAAGGTAGGCGTACACGCCCGCGGTGATAAGGCCCTCCACAACCCCCAGCAGGGCGTGCCATCCTCCCATTACGGGAACCGTCACGGACAGGCCGTAGATGAAGCTACTGGAGAGCCCGAGCTCCAATCCGCAGACGATGCCGGCAAGGGTTATGCTGAGCCAGCCGGCTACAAAGCTTCCAAGAACCTTGTGCCTCTCGGGGAAGAGCTTGTAGATAAAATATCCTGTGAAAACGGCAACTACACCCATATTCAGTATATTAGCACCAAGCGTTGTTATCCCCCCGTCGTGAAACACGAGGGCCTGTGTTAATAGCACAAGAACCATGGACAGATATGCCAGCCAGGGCCCCATTAGAATAGAAGCCAGGGCACCGCCTACGAGGTGGAGCGATGTCCCACCAGGTATAGGCCAGTTCAGCATCTGGGCCACGAAGATTGCCGCCGCCATCACGGGGAGGAGTGTCTTAGCCTCCTCAGGGGAGCCTTTTGCCTTTTTAGCCGCATAAAAGCCGACTACGAGGGAAATTAGGTAGGTGACCGCGCAAGTTATAGGGTCTAGGTATCCGTCTGGTATGTGCATGCCTATCAGTATTAGATTTTCGGAAACCAAAGATAAATATTTTATTATGTTAGTACCTTATTATAATATTGTATTACGCATTCCTAAGTAATGGAAGAGCATATAAAGGCTTCAAGGAATAGCACCTTGTATGAGCAGCCTTAAGCAGTGGTTTATTGCGACACGCCCATGGTCGTTCGTAATGACTGCGATGTCGATAACTGCCGCTGCAGCATACACCTTCTACCTTACTCAAGGGATAAACATTCCATTCTATGTTGCCACACTCCTAGGCGTGACACTCTTACACGCCTCCGCTAACGTCCTTAACGACTACTACGACACGATAAGGAAGGTAGACGTTCCGGGAGCGCCTACAACCCAGTACAGGCCTCATCCAATACTGACAGGCTTTGCGACACCCGAGAAAGTCAGGAACTTCGGGCTACTCCTGCTAGCTTCAGGGCTCTTATTCGCGGGAATCCTATCAGTGTACAGAACCCTTCTAGTAATCATCTTAGCATTATCAGGCGTTTTCTTCGTTATCAGCTACTCGGGGGTGCTGGGGCTCAAATACAAGGCCCTAGGGGAGGTCGCCGTATTCCTCAGCTGGGGCCCCCTGATGTGGCTTGGAACCTTCTACGTCCTCACCGGGCACCTGGACCCAGCCCCCGTCCTCGCAAGTACTCCCATCGGGCTCCTCGTAGCAGCTGTGCTCACCGCAAACAACCTCCGAGACATAGAGTTCGACAAGAGTCACGGGGCCGTTACTCTGGAAGTGCTTCTCGGACTCGAGAGGGGACGCCTATTCTACGCGTACTTCGAAGTCTTCCTCGCGTACGTCGTGCTCCTTATTCTTGCCATAGCCGGCGTGGTTCCGCTCCTTGCCTTGCTCGCCCTTCTCAGCCTCCCGAGGGCTATAAAGCTTGTAAGGATGTTTGAGAAGGAGATACCGGCGGATGCCGACCCTCGCACCGCTATGCTCGTGCAGGACTTCGGATTACTTTATATTGCTGGGATAATCTTAGGAGCAGTCCTTAAGATCTAAAAACTCTTGTTATTCTTTTATTTTAAAAGTAGAGCCAGGAAGACTATAGCCATAAACATGTTTACGACCTTGAAGGCCTTGTAGGACCACTTCCTATAGGAAGTATCTTTTAATCCTCTTATAAGGAAGTATACTGCTATGATCAGAGGTAAAGCCGAGAACGCAAGACCCCAGATGCTTAGTAGTCCTGTCACAAACATCCCAGCAAGTATCGAGAATATTATGAGGGAAGCTGCCAGCGAGCCCAAAACTCCAGCCTTTTCCCCCTTAATGGCAGGCAACATGGGGACATTAGCCCTCCTGTAATCATCCACATAGTAAGTGGCTAGCGTCCAGATGTGAAGATTACTCCAGACCGCAACGAGCAGTAATAGTAGAACGCCCTGTACATCTACGCTCCCGGTAGCTCCAGCCCAGCCTCCAAGAGCCGGCATCCCTCCTGCAAAGCCCCCGAAAACCGTGCTCCACGGGCTTCTTCGCTTAAGCAGATACGTGTAAAGAATAATGTCTATGAGGAATCCGAGCAGGCCAGCGGAGAAGACCCAGAGGTTAACTGAAAGGGCAAGTACCAGTCCACCAACCGTCGCGAGAAGACTCAGAAGAGACCCTTCGAGCTTGTTGAGTTTTCCAGAGGGTATGGGTCTCCGGGAGGTTCTAAACATCAAAGCGTCTATGTCGGCGTCGAGAACCATGTTAATGCCTGTCGTCCCCATAATTGTCAAGAGCATGGACATGCTAGTTAGAGCTAGCTTGGGTAAGTCTGGTCTTAGGTTAGAGCCGGCTATGAAGGCAAAAACCCCGGTCCACAGTAGCAATAGGCTCTGCTTCAGCTTAAAGAAGTCAACCAGTATCTCCTTAAAGTTCGCCTTCATCGCTTCTCACGCTGTAAAGCGAGATAAAAACCATTATGTAAGCATAAAGACAGTTTAGGGCCTTACGATCGACGAGGGGACTCCCACTTTAATTATTCTATATTCTAAGGAGCAATACCCTTCGTCGCCCTTGAACACTACGAGAAGGCTTGTGGGATAGCCGTCTCCCGTCACCGCGACTTCCCCAGACCATATTCTAGGCGTCTTAAAGTTTGAGCTTATGATACCGGTAGCCTCACTGAAAACATTCTGGCATTCTACGGTACAGGTACCGTTGAAGAGGATGGTTGCTAGACTTCTCTCTTGTTTAATATAGAACTCCCTCGCCTTGCCCGCGGCCTCCAAGACCTTGCCCAGCAGCGTGTCTTGTGGCTTCCAACCCGAGCCACTTATAATCCATCCCCCCTCCACGTTAACCATTGAAAGGGATTTGTTTGAGTAGAAAAGGTATATTCTCGGCGCTGCCCCTCGAGGAACAACTGTTATAATGGTCGACAGCTCGTTGGTGACTATACTCACGTTGCCTGCGATTAGGGCATACCCGTCGCTACAGTTTATCTTCTCCATGAAACTCCATCCAGGCGAGTTTAAAACTTTCTCACGCGCATCTGCTAACAGGCTTTGAGGGGTTCTTCTCGTCAGGCTCGCTCCAAGGAGTATAATGGCTATTACGAGTAGTATTGGGACTGCGATGAGAAGCACATGTTTACGCTCCATGTGGCTATACGCCGTTTAAACCATAAATAAAATTTAAGCTTAAGTATCTGTTGAAGAGTAGGCTGACTATGTTGCGTAAAGCAAGGGATACTGTCTCCTCCCTGCGAAAACTGCCTAAAAACATTAAAGTTTTAGCTGTAGGGTGGCTATTTTGGAGCCCTGTCCAGGCGATGGCAGGGCCATACCTACAGCTCTACGTAAGTAGGTTAGGTGCTACCCCGGAGGAATTATCGCTTGTGCAGTCAATACAACAATACGCAAACGCCGCTGCTAGGGTTATAGGAGGCTATATCTCCGACAGGCACGGTAGGAAGAAGATAATATGGATCGGGACGCTGCTCGTATCACTCGCATACCTGATAATGGTTTTCGCTTCTGATTGGAGAACCTATGCATTGGCTTCCGGGCTTAACAGTTTATTCCTATTCTACCAGCCCGCGCTCGAGGGAATACAGGCCGACTCTGTGGCGCTGGAGGCCAGGGGGAGAATATACTCTTTCGTCAGCTTTATGAGCGGGCTAGCCTCCTCCGTCGCACCTCTCGGCGGCGCTACCGTTGTAAACGCACTCGGGCTTATAGAAGGTGTGAGGCTGAGCTTCCTCTTAAGCGCTGTTATAGGTTTTTTCATAGCTTGGATACGGATGAAATACATGGAAGAGACGCTCACACCTGACGAAAACGGGGAAGGTTTTGTTGAGGCTTACAAGAAGACGCTCGTTATATTGAAAGGAAGTATAGCCGTTTTAATGATGGTGGATATCGCCACTAATTTTATCGGTGGGATTGCATTCCTAGGCGGCTATTACCAGTACTACTATCTTGGAGTCGATAAAACCGGGCTGGGGGTGCTAGCCACGATAGGAGGCGTTATAAGCCTCATCCTAACTTTGCCTGCAGGCTACATAGCTGATAAAAAGGGCAGAGGTTTCTCGATATTCTGGGGCTTCACCCTGGGCACGGTGAGCCTCTTATTATTCGTCCTCACCCCACCCCGCTCATACATAACCTTCCCACTCCTAGTAGCTTCAACCGTTTTCGGCTCAATCGGCGGGCCTCTCTACGGAATCGCCTACTCGACGCTTCGTGCAGATCTAGTCCCTAAGGAGCAGCGAGGAAGGGTCTACGCCGTCCTCGGAATACCTCCGACAATAGCTTGGAGCGTGGGGGCGGGCCTGGGAGGGTGGATGTATAGTAGCCTGGGCCCACAGGCACCATTCACGGCAAGCCTACTGTTAAGGCTACTTTTGACCCCGCTCTTACTTTACTTCTTCTGGACAATAACAAAGCAGGTTGACGCGAAGCTCAGAGATAACGAAGCGAAGGCTCAATAACAGGGGGGGTCCGGCGTTTATGTTCACTAGCCGCATGCATCTCCAGTATACGCTTAACAACACCCTCACTTACTCCAGTCAACTTGCTGACCTCTGCCGGCTCAGCCTTCACGTCGAAGAGCCAGTATAACACCTCGTCTATAACCTCGTAAGATAGCCCCAGCTCCTTCTCAGCCTCATGTCCGGGCCAGAGCCTAGGGCTGCTGGGCTTTAAAGCTATTCTCTCAGGCAATCCTAGGTGCAGGGCTAGCTGGCGTACATAAGTTTTGTAAAGTCCCCCTATAGGCAAGAGGTCCACGCCGCCGTCCCCGTATTTTGTAAAGTAGCCTATGAGCAGCTCGCTCCTGTCGCCGGAACCCACGACTAGGCTCCCATATTTATAGGCTCGTTGATGGAGGATGGACATCCTTACCCTTGCAGCTAGGTTCCCCCTCTCTATGGCGGACATAGAGCCTAATGCCCTGTCGAAACAGCTCAGGATGGGCTCGATCTCTATAAGCTCTACGTTCTCATGGGGAATGCCAGCCTTGTCCACCACCGTCCATGCGTCCTCTACGTCCTCCTTGGGGGTTGACGCGCTTGGGAGGATAAGGGCATGTACGTTTCTGCTCCCTAGAGCCTCAGCTGCTAAAAGTGTTGTGACGGCACTGTCGACGCCGCCGCTCACGCCTATGACTCCGCCTCTCTTGCCGGCTTCCTCAAAGACATATTTCCTAAGCCTACTGGTGATCGACCTTCTCGCTAGCTCAAGGTCTATCTTCGGCAACATGTGCTTCGAAAACCCTTTTAATCTACTCAATATTAAAGCCTATTGGGATCCATGCTTGTAAATAAATCAAAGCTCCTCTCGTTTACCAACCGTAGTGGACTCTACGTCGTCAAGGAGAGTGGAGATAGGCTAACCCTCACGTTTTCTTCGGTTGTATTGGAGGAGGTGCTGGGGGAGTATTCCGAGATAACAATTTCGGGGCGGGTCCTCGGGGAAAACGTGGACATAGATAAGGTAGTAGTGCGGCGGGCTGGTACGAGCGAAGAGGTCGATCCAAGGGTCATTGAAGGATGGCTCAGATACATAGAGCAGACAGAAAAAACATACTAACATTGCTTAAAACGTATTAGATATAACTTCCCCCAACTTATTTATCCCCGTATGAAGCTGATATATCTTGTTCTCGACGGTGTGGCAGACAAGCCAGGTGACGGGAGGACATCTCTCGAAGCGGCGAACCACCCCTCGCTCGACCACATTGCTAGGAGGTCTAAAGCTGGACTTATGTATACTATCGGTAGAGGTGTAGCCCCTGAGAGTGACGCCGCAGTAATATCCATCCTAGGATACAACCCTCACGACGAGTACACTGGGAGAGGCCCCTTAGAAGCTGTAGGAGCGGGTCTCTTCCTTCGGGAGGGATACGAGGTTGCCTTCAGGGCAAACTTCGCCACCATCGACCCCGAGTCCCGTAGGATTTTAGACAGGAGGTGTGGGCGCAACCTGACAAGCGAGGAGGCACATGAGCTTGCCAAAGCACTGGACGGCATGAGCCTTGGAGCTTACGACGGGTATGCTAGGGTAGTCGCTACTATAGGGCACAGGGCAGTCGTGATAATTGGGAGTAAAACAAACAGGCTGAGCGACGCGGTTGACAACACAGACCCGGCCTACTCCAAGGAGGGCTACGTCTCTGTGGCAAAGCCCACGTTCGAGCCCTACATTCCAGGCGCGAGGCCGCTGGAAGACACCGAGGAGGCTAGGCGTACAGCAGAACTTGTAGACAGGTTTACAAGTCTCTCAATCTCTATCCTCGAAAACCACCCTGTAAACAAGAAGCGGAGAGAGGAGGGTAAGCTACCCGCAAACGCCATCCTTTTACGGGACTCGGGAGGCAGGCTTCCCAGGCTCAAGCCGATAAGGGAGAAGTTCGGGTTGAGTTTTGGAGCTGTAGCAGAAATGCCTGTGGAGATAGGCATAGCTAGGGTTCTAAAGATGGATGTGGAGCCTGTTCCCCCGCCTACAAACGACAAGAGGGGCGACTATAAGGTGAGACTAGAGGCGACGCTGAGGCTGCTCGAGCGGAGCGACGCTGTTTACGTGCACCTGAAGGGGCCCGACGAGCCTGGACACGACGGGAACTTCAAGGCTAAGGTTGAGAGCATCGAGATGATAGACGAGTACTACGTTAAGCCTCTAATAGAGGCGATTAAGGACAGAGACGTGGCCGTCCTGGTAACAGCTGACCATGCCACGCCATATACCCGGAAGTCCCACACGGATGACCCCGTACCCATAATCCTCTACCACCCGAGCCTACCCCCCGACAATATAACGAGGTTTACCGAGAAGGAGTGTGCAAAAGGGTCTCTTGGAGTGTTCGAACATGGTTGGCTGATGCTTCCAGAGATCCTGAAACTGTTGAGGAAATAGCTAAAAGGGGATATTTACACTTCCTAGGCGCTTAATCACGAGGTACGTGTAGGGGAGCGAGCCTGCCAGGATAAATAAGGCCCCCGCAAGCTCCAAGATAGCTACGCTGGGCCACCCAACAGTGTAATGGATGAGCACACCAAGCGGGATGGCCGAGACTCCGAGGAAAAGTATAACCGAGCCCTCCAATACCTTTTTCTGGAGCAGGAGGCTCAGCCCCATGAAGGACATTCCCAGGTAGCTTTGAACGTAAAACCATGTTGAGACGAACGTGTGAGGTCTCGTCCCGCTGGGATAGACTCCTATGAGGATGAGAAATATTCCGGCTGTGAACAAAAGCCCCGTCGAGAACGCCTCAAGCCTAGACTTGCTAGAAGCGAGGGCGGCTAGAGAGTACAAGGTGAAGAGCAGTCCTGAAGCTATCAGGGTATAGTTGAAAATCCAGGGGTTGTTAGCCCCGCTTCCGCCGAGGTCGCTGAACGCATTCCTGTACAAGCTCCACCACGGGTTGTGCTGAGCGGCTATTATAACTCCTATGGCGAAGACGGCGAAGGAGAGCGGTCCCGCAAGTATCAAATACCTACTCATTCTCTGCTTCATAGTTATGATTAGATGCTGTTTAGCAAGTTAAACTTTACCTTGATAAACATAGCCCCCTTGAACGTTACTGATGAAAACACTACCCAGGTCTCTGGCAACCTCACTGGTAGCGATAAACGCAACGCTCTACGCTGTGATAGGATACCTCACTTATTTGGGAGTCTTTACTCCAGTCATAGGCACTGTAAGGTTCTGGCCAAGCGTGTTCGTACCAGCTGTCTTCTCCATAGCATTCTCACCCCTAATAGGAGGGCTCGGGGCGGCAATAGGGATATTCATAAGCGACATGCTCGTGCACGGAAACCCGTTGCTCAGCCTCTCGGTTGGCGTCCCTGCAAATTTCCTAGGTTTCTACGCGGTCGGCTTAACATATAAGCACGTAAGGAACACTAGGAGCGCACTCCTCTTAACACTTGTCGAGGTCGCGGCAACCAGCCTAGCCCTATACCTTGCCTATCAACACGCTCTCGTGGACCAGAACTTCTACTTCGCCGCGTCGATAGCCATTGTCTCAACACTAGGTCTCACGCTAGCCTTCATAGCCATATATAAGGGGGAGGCTTCAAGAATAATCTTCGCAGGCTCGACTGGACTCATACTTGGATCTGCGGTAATAGGCATAGGGGTCTGGCTTTATAGCCAGAGCTTCACATTACCCTCAGGAGCCAAGGCCCTACCAGCCTGGGCCTCTCTCGTATGGTTCCTCTGGACATACCTTACAGAAGTACCATTCATAGCCCTCCTAGCTCCGCCCACAATCGCCCTCCTCAGGCGAACAGGACTCTCAAGAGAGGAGGAGAGATGAACTGCGCTAAAGCATGGAGCCCCGCCGGGCTATCAGCTATATTCGAGGCGCATCCAGTAGAGGGAGACCCTCTGCGGTCTGGAGCCCGAGGGGCCGGAGTAGCGCTAGAGAAGGGCGTAACGGCGGAGGTCTGCCTTAATAGCGGGGGAGAATACAAGAGCTATCTTAACGGTGTCAGAGGAGAACATGAAGTCGCTCTAAAGGCGGCTAGAGAAGTCGCGAGAATAGCAGGGTACAACGGCGGCCTATCAATAAGACAGGAAGTCGAGGTTCCGATTGGCGGAGGCCTCGGCACAAGTGGCGCAAGCGCCTTGGCAGTCGCCCTAGCCACGGCAAGCCTACTAGGCTTAAAGCTGAGCTACACCGCTATAGCCAGGATAGCCCATAAGGTAGACGTCGAGGCAGGCACAGGATTAGGCACGGTATCCGGCCTCGCAGTTGGGGGCGCGTGTATAGTCCTCGAACCCGGGGCTCCTGGCTTAGACAAAGTGGATAGAATACCCGCGCCCCAGGACGCACTAGTAGTTGTAGGCTTCTTTGCACCTATAAAGAAATCCACCCTCCTGCGACACACAAGTCTCCAAAGGATAAACACTATAGGTAGAAGACTCATCGAGGAACTGGCCCGAGAACCTACCCTGGAAAACCTCCAGAATGTTTCAAAACAGTTTTCCCTTGAAACACAACTAGCTACAGAAAACGTGCAAAAAGCCTATAAACAACTCCTCGAATACGGGTTCCCACATGCGGGGCAGGCAATGGTGGGGGACACGGTCTTCACAATAGTCCCGGAAGAGAAGGCTGGTAAGGCTGAAGAGATTCTTAAAAGACTAGGCGCCACGACACTAACCTCCAAGATCTCCTGGAAGCCGGCTGTACTTCTCTCAGCCGAATAACCCCTGGGAATAACCCTTCACCTTGCTTTCCCCTATGAGACCAGGCAACAAGATGACAAAACGAAGCAAGCCTCGCCCCTTTATGGGGGTTTCTAAGCCCCGGATACGGTGGGTTCCGTGGGGCCTCGTGCGGGGAAACTCGTCTAAGTGGTATGGTCAAGCCTCGGCTGTGCCCCCCGCACGCGCACGCATATCCCCGAGTCCCAGAGAAGCGGGGTCCTCTCCCACCAAGGGATAGGGGTAAAGGGCTTAAGGCCAAGCCCGCGGTCCACCGCTAGACGAGCCGGGGGTGGCGTAAGCCACCAGCAATGAGGCAATGAAAGTGAAGACGGCAAACCACAAACCAATGACCCCCCCAAAGGGAACACCCGCCCCTTCAGGCCGGGGAGGAGGTCAGACGTGGGGGAATGGATTTATTGAGGGTTTACAGGTTTTGTAGGGGGTTGCAGTGGCTGGTAAGGTGCGTGCACACATCTATGTCTCAGGCCTAGTACAAGGTGTTTTCTTCCGCGCCTCTATGCAGGAGGTAGCACGGGACCTAGGTGTCACAGGGTGGGTTCGCAACTTGCCAGATGGTAGGGTTGAGGCGGTGTTGGAGGGGGAGGAGGAGAGCGTAAAGAAGGTTATAGAGTGGGCTCGTAGGGGTCCTCCTCTGGCTAGGGTTGAGGAGGTTAAGGTCGTCTGGGAGGAGTACAAAGGCGAGTTCAACGACTTCTACATTAGGAGGTGAGGCGATTGAGGCAGCTTCACAGCGTATCGATGGTTCTCGGGGAGGCTCTGAAGTATCTTAAGCCGCCCGGAGAGCTAGAGGTACCTGTCGACTCCGCCCTCGGCATGTACTCTGCTGAAACACTTTTTTCTTCCTTCAAGCTGCCACCTGCTCCGAAGAGCGTCGTCGACGGCTTTGCCGTCAGAGCTGTCGACGTTGAGGCTGCTTCACAGAACTCCCCAGTGGCTCTGAAGCTTCGAGCGGAGGTCTTAAGGCCTCTCGGCAGGCCGGGGTTTTCGCTAAGCGCTGGGGAAGCTGTGAGGGTTGAAACCGGCTCGTTGCTGCCCGAGGGCGCTGATGCTGTTGTCCCTGTCGAGGATACCTTCGTAGAGAACGGCAAGGTCTTTGTCCTTAAACGCCTAGCGGCCTACGAGAATGTCTCCCTACCCGGGGAAGAGTACGATGAGGGGCTTACCATTGTAAGGAGGGGAGAGAGGTTGAAGCCTCAGAGTATAGCCGCCTTGATTTTGGAGGGTAGAGAGAGACTGAGAGTATTCGACACCTCTGCGAGAATCCTCAACATAGGTGATGAGATAGTTGGGGGGACTTTCTTCCGTCCTTTCACACATTTGTTCGTCAAGGCGTGGCTTGAAGAACACGGGTTCCGCGTAAATGAGGTCTCGCTCGCCCCTGACGATCCGGACAAGGTTTACTCGTGGATCGAGAGGGGTGGGGCCTACCTGCACGTTTTGCTCGGCGGGACCTCGATGGGCGGCCACGACTTAACTGTGAAGGCTGTTGAGCGCCTCGGTGCTGAGTATCTCGTCCACGGGTTTGCGGTGCAGCCCGGGAAGACGGCTTGCCTGGCAGTGTGGAACGGCGCGCCGGTTCTAGCTATGAGCGGGCTACCTGTGGCAGCAATGTCAACTCTTGAAATAGTTCTGAAGCCCCTGCTTACCCGCTTAGGGCTAGAGCTACCAGAATATCCGAAGGTTAGAGCCGTGCTGACAAGACGTGTCTCCGTGAAGATGGGTGTTACGGGCTTCGCGCGTGTCAGGGTTTACAGGTGCGAGGCGGGGTTCTGCGCTGAGCCCGTTATGCTCGGAGGCTCAGGGTCTCTGACTAGCCTTCTAAGGGGGAATGGCTTCGTGATCGTCCCCGAGGGTGTTGAAGGCTACGAGGCGGGTGAGACGGTTGAGGTTCATCTTATAAGAGGTGTAGAGTAGTGGGGGAGAGGAAGATATACAGGAGCCTCGTGAGAGTGGATGAAGTACTAAGGATTCTCGAGTCTTACAGGCCACTAGAGCCATTGGGCGAGGAGGAGGTTAGCCTAACTGAGGCATTAGGCCGCGTCCTAAGCAGGCACGTTTTCTCGCCTATAGACTACCCTCCGTACACCAGGGCCCTCGTCGACGGTTACGCGGTTATAAGCCAGGATCTCGTAGGAGTTTACGAGGATAGGCCCCGCACGCTTCGCCTCGTAGGTAAGGTCTCCACAGGGGAGACGAGACTACTGAGGATAGGGCCCGGGGAGACGGTTGAGGTATCGACGGGCGCTGTTCTCCCATACCCGGCTGACGCGGTGGCATACATCGAGTATACGCAGGCAATCGGGGACAGCGTCACCTTCTACAGGAGCGTTTCGCGGGGAGATAACATCGACATGGCGGGTTCGGACATAGCGAGGGGTGAGATCGTTGCGTGGAAAGGCGATATTGTAACACCATTGGTCGTTTCAGCGCTGGCGGCTACAGGGGTGAGTAAGGTATGGGTCTACAAGCGTGCCAATGTGGGTATTATACCCACTGGGAACGAGATCCGCAGCCCCGGTGAAAGGCTGGAGTACGGCCAGTTATACGACTCGAACTCCTACATGGTTTACAGCCTATTGAAGCTTCTCGGCGCTAGGCCAAGAGTATATGAGAGGGTTCCTGACGATCTGGCAGCTATAGAAGAGACTCTGCACAGGGCACTTAGCGAGAACGACGTGGTGGTGACTATAGGGGGCACGAGTGCCGGCCTTGAAGACTATACGTTCCGAGCAATGTCGAAGCTGAGCCCCGGGATAATCGTCCACGGCGTGCGCGAAAAGCCCGGGAGACCCCTTGTCGTCGCTCTCCACGGCGAAAAGATAATCTTCGGGCTCCCAGGCTTTCCAATGTCATGTCTACTAGCGGCGAACCTATACCTCTTACCCGTCGTAGCCAGGCTGCAAGGCCTTAAGCTGGACACGACGTCTACCTTCAAGGCTGAGATAACACTCCCCATCAAGAACGAGCCGGGGATAAGGTATTTCGTCCCAGCGGTCTTGAAGCAGGAGGGGGGAGTCTACAAGGCGTTCCCGCTTCCTGGGCACAGCGGGAGAGTGTCGTCGATGGTACTGTTCGACGGCTTCATCGTGGTTAAGGAAGAGGATGAGTATCTGCCTCAGGGGTCCAAGGTAGAGGTCATGCCCAACCCCTTTTCAAAGCCTTACGAGGTGAATATTATTGGGAGTCACGACCCGCTTCTACAGGAGATCGTCGGGGGGCTGCCCCAAGGCGTTGTTAGGATGGTGAACGTGGGGAGCACCGCTGGGCTCCAGGCTGTGAAGAGCGGAGTGGGAGACATAGCCGGGACGCATCTGCTGGACCCTGCAACCGGAGAGTACAACTTGCCGTATCTAAAACAGTATGGGATAACAGGGGCTGTGTTGGTGCGTGGGTACCTACGTGAGCAGGGCTTCGTGTTTAGACACGAGATAGGCAGCGTAGAGTCCCTTCTAGAAGTCGTGTCAAGGGGGTTGAGCTTTGTTAACAGAAACCCCGGGAGCGGTACTAGGGTTCTAATCGACAAGATGCTAGAAGAAGAGTCTAGACGGAGTGGGGTCGATCTTGAAGAGATCAAAAAGAACCTCAAGGGCTACACTTTTGAGGTTAAGACACACGAGGCTGTCGCATACCTAGTCTCACAGGGGGTTGCAGATGTAGGCGTAGCGCTAAGGTTCGTAGCTGAGAAGTACGGCCTAGCCTTCAAGAGCCTTACATGGGAAAGGTATGACCTCCTTGTCAACGCTAAATCGCTCTCAAACCCCAGGGTTCGCAGCATAATAGAGAGGGTTAAAAACCTGACCCGAGAAGACCTCGAGGCCTACGCGGGTTACAAGGTCGATGGCGAGACAGGGAAAGAGATAACGTTTTAGAGCGCCTAGTAAGCCGCTCGAAGGCTAAACTGAAACTTTCTCTAAAACAGCGCTGCGCGTAAGCCCGGAGAGAAGCTCGTAGTACCGTGAGGCAAAATCTCCGTCAACCTTCCACTCGCCGACAACCCTGCCCAAGAAGAGAATAGCCGCCCTCTTTGCCACCCTCTGCGCCTGGGCCGGGTCGTGCGTAACGATAACTATGCTCATCTCCCTCGACAGCTCCCGTATCACCTCTTCAATCTTCGCCGCGTTCACCGGATCCAGGTTCGCCGTAGGTTCATCCATAAGGAGGATTCGCGGCCGGAGCGCTAGAGCCCTCGCAATACACAGCCTCTGCTGCTGCCCCCCGCTCAGCGTGGACGCCGGCTCCCGCAGGCGATCCTTAACCTCTTCCCATAGGGAAGCCTTCTCTAAAGCCCATCTCACGGTGTTTTCTAGCGCCCTACCCTTAGAGATGCCGTGCAGCCTAGGACCTATAGCTACGTTGTCAAAAATGCTTAAGTGCGGGAAGGGGTTAGGGATTTGGAACACCATCCCCACGATCTGCGAGAGTTGCTCGGGGCTTGCAGAATTGCTGTAGACATTCTGGCCGTATACCTCAACCACACCCTGCACCCTGCCGCCTCTCAGTGTTACAAGCCGGTTTATGGTTCTGAGAAGCGTGGACTTCCCGCAACCCGAAGGTCCCATGACCGCATAGACTTCTTTCTCGGGTATCCTCAGGTTTACGTTGAACAATACCTGTTTCTCGCCGAACCAGACGTTCACATTCTCCATGCGTATTGCTAGCCGGCTCATGCGAACTTCACCTCCCCTACAAGGGCTCGTGTGGCTGTGGAGAGTAAAACCGAGGATATGAAGAGGATGGTGCTCGCAGCCCAGGCCAGGAGTCTAAGGTTCTCGAACGGGGTTTGCGCGAACCTGTATATTACCAGGGAGAGTGTGTTCGACGGGCCTGTAAGTCCGTAAAACCCGTATAATGCAAAGCCTGCAGTTAAGAGAACAGGCGCCGTCTCGCCTAGAGCCTTCATCAGTCCCAGGAGAATTCCCGCTGCTATACCTGTCCTGCCCATGGGTACAAGCACAAGCCAGACGGTCTTCCACCTCGGAGCTCCTAGAGAGTATGCAGCCTCACGGTAGGCTTCCGGTATGGAACGTATCGACTCTCTCACCTGAGTGGTAATGAAGGGCAAAATCGCGATAGCAAGGGCGATGGATCCAGCTATGAGTGAGTAACCGCCCAATGGGAGACACACCACTGTGAACACGAAGAGCCCTATGAGGACTGTTGGAATTTCAGAGAGCATCTGAACCATATTGGATGTAAAGCTGGCGAGCCTACCGGAGCGCTCCTCACCCAAGTATACACCCACCGCCAGGCTTACAGGCGTCGCCAGAGCCACAGCCAAGACTACCATTACAGTGGTATTCAGCAATATTGGCCCCAAGCCTCCGACCTCTCCCTCCGGGGGGCCTGGGGCTTGAACCAGAAGACCAGCCCCGCTGCTGATAAACGCCGGCAAGCTTTTGACTATTGAGGAGAGGGCGACGTGGAGTATAAACCCTGCGAAGAGGAGTGTAGAAACCGTGGTGAAGGCCATGAAGAGCCTGTCAAGGAGTACCCATCTAGAGCCCAACACTGGTCACCTTTCTAACCCTTTCCACGAGCCTAAGCCCTAGTAGGATGAAGAGGGTGTTAATCACGAGCATTACGAAGGCGGCAGCATAGAGGGCGCTGAACATGTATCTGTAAAGCGCGGCCTCTGAGATATAGTTCACAATAACGCTTGAAACGGTGACCCCTGGCTCGAACGGGGAGATGGCGAGATTGAAGGAATTACCCACGACCATCGAGACTGCTGTCGTTTCCCCTATACATTTGCCGAATGCCAGGAGTAGAGCCCCCAGGACTGCTCCTCCAATCATCCGAAAGTTTACCCAGAATCTGTCGAAGCCATAGGCACCTAGACTGTGGAGCGCCTCGATGTAGGTAAAGGGTATGGCGCGGTAAGCCTCCCCAACTATTAAGGTGATGTAGGGTAGATTCATCAATGCCAGGACGATCCCAGCCGACATGATTGACTGACCTGTGGGCGACGCTCCAGGGAGGTTTAGGAGAGCGGACACCACTCTAATCATCGGAGTGATGAACTCTAACCCCCACAGACCGTAGAGCACTGTGGGGATGGATGCTGAATAAAACGTCAGGCTTTGTAGGAAATCTCGCACCTGCTGTGGAGCATACTCATAGGTAAAGGCCACGATTCCTATAGAAAGCGGAAAAGCTATCAGGATGGCTATGCCAGAGGTGTATAATGTCCCCCATAGTGCAGGAAGAACCCCATAGTATTCCTCTGTTGCCGACCACCTGGTCGAAAGCAAAAAGGAGGCTCCTTCACGTGTCAAAACAGGTATTGAGAAATAGACCATGACCGCGAAAAGTCCCACTAGTAGGGCGATAGTCAATCCTACAAAGGGAAGCGTTGTCAGTGTTAAAGTATCACTTCCTCTCATTTTCTTCAGCCTATATAAATATATAGCTTCTTATAAAACTTTCGTTCTAATATGTAGTATGTCTACAATAAATATAGAAAAAATAATAATTCATTTAAAAATATATTCGTAAAAAACTTATTTCCTCCCTAAAAGCTCATTTGCAACTTTGAGACCTGCGTCCACAAAGGGCCCTGAAATGGGAGCATAACCCTCGATAATGTTCCCCGGCTTCTGTCCCTCGGTGAAGACCCACTTTAGGAACAAGCCTAACGCCAATGCTTTTTCCCTTGGATACTTGTCAGGGGCTTTTACGATAACATAAGTAGGCGTGACAATCGGGTATGCACCGCTAGCCCTAACGTTAAGCATCTGTGATAGCAAGTCATACTTGCTTACGTCGGCTGAAGGGTCATAGGATATGGAAACCCCGCCTGCAGCTTTTGAAACAGACTCAGGGGTGGGAGCGACGTATTCCCCAACCGCGTTTTCTAGCAATGCCACTTGCAAGCCCTTAGTGTATGCCAGCTCGACATAACCCATGGAATAGGGCGTGCTCTTAACAGCTTGAGCCACTCCCGGGTTTCCCTGCCCCCCAATACCTCTGCCTTGCGCGTCTAGAGGCCAGTTAACGGTTAATCCAGCCCCTACCTTACTCTTCCACTCGCCAGATATTTTAGAGAGAAAAGTTGTGAAAACCGCATTGGTCCCGCTTGCGTCGCTTCTGTGAACGAATATGATTTTCTGGTGCGGTAGGCTTAGGCCGGGATTGAGAGACTTGAGCATAGGGTCGTCCCAGTATTCTATCTGACCCAAGAGGATTTTAACGAGAGCCTCCTGCGACAGTCTAAGCTGTTTGCCACCAAGCTCTGGAATGTTGTAAACGATTGCTATCCCCCCTACAAGCCACGGTAGCTGGTAAACCTTGCCGTACTTTTCTGTAGCGGCTGCCCATTTGTCAGACGCGAGGGGCACGTCGCTTCCGGCAAAGTCTACAATGCCTGAGAGAAAATCGGTCTGCCCCTTTCCGCTACCCCCTCCTGCGTACTCGATCCTTATCTTAGGGTATGCTGCGCTAAACTTTTGAACCCAAGCGTTTATCTGTGGCTGCGGGAATGTTGCGCCGCTCCCGCTCAAAAGGGCTGAGACTTCCTGGATGTTTGGCTGGTTTTGAAGGTATATCACGCCTGCAGCTATGAGAACCAGTGCTAGAACTGCAGCATTAACAATTATCTCGCTTTTTGTAAACTTGAGCTGCATTTGGATCGGTTTCATAACTAAATAGTTCTATATAAGTTTTTCCCCTTTCTATCTAGATTAGTTTTTTCGTATTGAAACCTATATAGAAGAAATAGAGTTTAATCAAACGGCTCTCCTCAAGGATTGAGAACAAGAATAGTGAGAAGTCTCGGTTCGTCGCCGCGAAACTAATGACAAAACGAGGCAAGCCTCGCCCTTTTAGGGCGGGGAGGAAGTCAGAGCTAAGGGAGAGGCGGCCATGCCTAGGATGTTCCTTGTCCTCGGCATCTTCTCTCGGCTGTCTCCACGTCCTTTTCAGTGTTCACGTTCAGGAATTCTATTTCAGGATTATCAGTCAAGCTCCGTATGTCGATATACCTTGTCCTCAATCTCTGAAGTACTGAGGCTACTCGTATATCCATCCTGTCGAGCCTTTTTAGCTCCTCGCTAAGGACAGCACGTCTGTATACTGCTATTAGAGGCTCAACATAACCGTTGGGCCATAAGGGCACCACGGCGTCGACCGCCTCGTCAAGCGCTTCCTGAAGCCTTTTTAGCGTGAGACCAGTTATAAAGGGGGTGTCCGCTGGCACAACAGTGAGTATGGTATTTTTAGAGTGAAGGGTGGCTGTGTAGAGACCTGTCAGTGGAGAATATACCTCTGCTGCGTCCCTTAGTATCACGGTTTCAACTTGAAATTTCCTGAGTAGAGGGGACACAAGCCTCTCCTGCTCTTCGGTATGTACGACCACTAGGATTTTCTGAAAAAAGGGACTTGTATTCTCAATAACTCTTGCTAAGAGGGGCTTCCCGCAGATCGGGAGCAATGGTTTATAGACGCCTTTTAGCCTTCTTGCCGCACCGCCAGCTAGTATAGCGATCTCCAAAGAATCACCCTATTTAGCATGATAAATCTCTAGGAAATATTTAAGTTATAAGCAACGTCCTATTCATCGTGGAGCGTTATATTGAGCGTGCAGCGGGAGCGTTAATTACACTTCTCGAGGTACTCATAGCCGTTCTTCTTGCTGTTGCGGTGATACTCTCCTTGTCCAAGCTTGGGGGCGATGCGGTAAGGCTCGCAGCTGAGGCCAGATTCGACAGGCAGAGCTTTGTAACTTTCCTCGACGAAGCCCTCCTGATGATAGTAGCCGTAGACCTTATGCGAACCCTTGTCGGCGGCATAGTGGAGAAGAAAATCTCGGTCATTGTGGTTCTCGAGGCAGCACTAATATTCATTATCAGGGAGATAATAACAATGGAGCTCAAAGAGGTTTCAGATATTCGACTCATACTCTATATAGTTGTCTTTACAGCACTATTCGTAGCCTGGCTTTTCTCAAAGAAGATAAACATCGGCTCTAGCGACGAAGTATAGGTCAAAGTTTTTCCCATCCCCTGGGAGCCCCATCTATCCCCCTGTGCTTCGACTTCCAGGCTGCTCGCGTCCCAGCTGAGCACTAGGGGTATAGTTCCAGGTAGCGTTGAGAGGATATGCCCTTAGCTATGCTTCGCAGCTTTTGATCATCCGTCACCAGGGTTAATCCTTTCTCGCGCGCGGCCACGAGGTAGGATGCGTCATAAGCAGTTAAATTCAGCTGGACCGCTAGCCTAAAAACCTTGACGCCATCAACCTTGACTTTCGGGAGTGTTTCCCAAGCGGCTATAGCACCTTTCAGCAGCACGAGAGCAGCGTCATCCGGGATTCTCCTCAAAAGGCTGGCCTCCTTCCATACAGCGTTCACGATCTCGTAGAATGCCAGGTCTATCGTATAGCCGTCCAGGGATCTAGCCCTCCCCCTCTTCACTACGTTGAGGAGCGCGCTAGAGTCGAAGAGGAAGCTCACCTAGACTCCCTGTCTTCTCTTATCAGCCTAGCTATCTCCTCGTCTCCAATTCTGCCAAGCTCCTCTAAAACTTCCTTGACCTCCTCGTCCACTCGCTCCAGTATCTTTCTCCTAACGGCGTTCTCGAGGGCTTCACGTATCACCGGCCCGGGCTTTACCCCTAACTCTCTAAGCTTCTCAGCCAGCTCTCTGGGGATCTTAGCTGACACAGTCACATACCTACTCATATGATTACATTATTAATGACTACTTATATAAGGTTTACATGAAAGCCATACACCCCCGATGGTATGAAAAGCAGATGCGTGGCCGATTAGATGTTTGAGGGGAACGTTAAAAAGGAACCTGGAGCCTAGTGCATACTTGCCCAGCTGGAGGGGGTATCCTATGGCTTCAAGATAACCTTTTATTTTTAGATAAATGTGATTGAAAAGGGGGTTACTTGGAGCGTCTCTCTACGGGCGTGGAGGGTCTTGACGCGCTTCTAGCCGGAGGCATACCCGATGGCTTTTTTGTCGCCCTCGTAGGGATGCCCGGGACAGGCAAGACTATTGCGTGTCTCCACTTCATCAACGCCGGACTAAACGCGGGCGAGAAGGCCATCTACGTGACAACTGAAGAGAGCCGTGAGAGCATTATTAGGCAGGCCTCTCAGTTTGGCATGGGGTTCGAGAGGGCCTACAAGGAGGGTAGGCTCGTCATAATTGACGCTCTAATGCGGGCCTCAAGCGACCAGTGGACTTTGAACCTGGTAACAGTGGAGGAGATGCTAGACAAGGTGATAGAGGCAAAAAAGCTTCTTGGACAAAAAGCCAGGAGGCTTGTCATAGACTCAATGAGCGCCTTCTGGTTGAGGGCCCCAGTCAAAGCCAGGGAGGAAAGCTACCTTGTGAAAAGGGTTCTAGCTAAATGGAATTTCACTGTGTACGCCACCTCTCAGTATGCGATAACGACTGGAGGCGCGTTCGGCTGGGGCCTTGAGCACATAGCCGACGCGATTATCCATTTTAAGCGTAAGGTATCAGGGGGAGTTCTAACCCGTTATATAATCGTTGAAAAGATGAGGCAAACACCACATGATTTAAGGGCATGGGAGATAGCTATCGTTGACGGTAAAGGACTAACTCTTGTGCGTCCCCTGAGTCGACGGGTTGAAGACGAGGTCCTCCCTGAGAGCGTGTCCAGGAAGATTAAAAAGAGCGTAGAGGAGGAAGGCTTTTAGGCTTCAAGGCTCGTATGTGATGCGGGAGTATGAAGGTTGTGGTTACTGGGGGTGCCGGCTTCATCGGCCATAATACGGCTCTGTATCTGGCTGAGAGAGGCTACGAAGTCCTAGTGGTGGATTCGCTGGAGCGCTCGACCCGTCTCGCTCTTGAGAGACTCTCTCGAAGTGGTATCCGCGTGGTGAGGGATGACGTGAGGGATCCAGTGTTTCTCACAGGGTATCTGGAGAATGGAGACGTGGTTGTACACGCAGCGGCATATATAAGCGTTGAGGAGTCAGTAGCGTCGCCGGAGCGCTACCTTGAAAACAACGTCCTGGGCACGCTAAACGTAGCTAGAGCATGTCTAAGGAAGGGGGCTAGCCTTGTATTCCTCAGCTCCGCATCGGTGTACGGTACGCCTTTGAAGCTTCCTATAGGCGAAGACCACCCTACAAAGCCTCTCTCACCATACGGCCTCAGCAAGCTATTCGGGGAGCTCTTGCTCGAGCTCTACGGCCGCGATGGACTAAGGTACACTATACTTCGCCTTTTCAACGTGTACGGCCCAGGTCAAACAGGCCCCTACGCGGGTGTGATATCTAGGTTTATCGAGTCCGCACTGAAAAGGGAAAAGCTCGTAGTCTTTGGAGATGGAACACAAACGAGAGACTTTGTGAACGTGCTTGACGTTGCGCGCGCCGTCGAATTAGCGATAACGAGCCAGGTATACGGGGAGGTGTTCAACATAGGCTCAGGGCGGGCCACGTCTATTAACGAGTTAGCTAGCCTTGTCAAGAGCCTATTATGCGGCGAGTGTAGCGTCGAGTATAAACCCCCTAGGCCAGGCGACATCAAGCACAGCTATGCCGATATAAGAAAGGTTAGAGAGAAGCTGGGGTATAATCCGAGGATAACCCTCGAAGAAGGACTTAGAGAACTCGTTAAGTTCTACACTGCTGAGGGGTATGCAGTTGAGAAACTAGGAGAGTCTCAAACTGGAAATAAAACTATATCTTGACTCCTTGCTTAAACCTTTAGTGCTTATATGGACTGCGCAGAACCCCCTGGGAACTTATCTCTAATGCTCCGGGAAGCATGGCCCGAAATCAAGGTTTGCAGCTTTGACTACTGCCTAGAATCGTCGCAGGACATCGCCAAGAGGCTACACCGGGATCCAGGTCCCACTCTAGTTCTATGCGGAGAGATCAGAGAGGCTAGAGGGCGAGCAGGTAGGAGGTGGTTCGCCGGGAGAGGAGGCTTGTGGTTTACACTGGCCTTCAAGCATGATAGCCCTAACCAGCTTGGGGTGATAGCGCTGGGGGCGGGCGTAGCGGTAGCGAGAGCCATTTCATCATCAACGGGACTAGAAGCTAGAGTAAAGTGGCCGAACGATGTTTTGGTGAACGAGAGGAAGGTTGCCGGAATCTTGATAGAGGCTTCCCCAACTGATGGCGGGAACTACCTGTTACTGCTCGGCGTGGGTGTCAACGTGAACAATAGTTTGCCCATTGATTTGGCTGGACAGGCAGCCACCCTTAAGGATTATCTAGGAGCACCAGTTAATGAGTACTCTTTGCTGGCAAGGGTTGTTGGGGAGCTTCACAGCATGTACTCCGAGCTTAAGAGTGGTAGTGCATTTGAGATTCTACGCCTCTGGAAGTCTCTCTCAGCAACCCTTAGCCGTCCTGTAAAGGTTACCCTATCCGACGGGGTTGATGTGCAGGGAGTGGCTGTAGATGTAGACGAGAATGGAGGTCTTGTTGTGGACACAGGTGGGAAGCGCCTCGTCTTTTACTTCGGAGAGGTTATACACTTGAGGCACCGGCTATAGAGTCTCTCTGGGCGGAGGTTATTAAAAGGCATTATTTCATTAGTTTTTTGGAATACAGTAATTCCAGTTTTCTGTGGAAACATGACGACCCCGGAGGTTCCGTGTATGGTTCTAATGGAGCTGCTAGCTGTGCTTTCGTCGGCGTTTGCCCCCCTAAATGTTCCTAAGTCCAGCGCGTTCATACTAGCCCTACTCTACGCCATTAGGAAGCCTCTAGACACAAGCGAGATTGAGAGGATTACAGGTTATAGCAAGTCCGCTGTTTCCGCAGCTCTTAAGGTACTCGAGAGCCATAAGCTTGTCAATAGGTTTAGAAGCGGTAGAAGAAACTTGTATCTGCCATCTACCCCTCTGCCGAGGCTCTTAGCCGAGTCACACATTCGTATGCTTAAATCTATAAATGAGAGGCTTCGAGAAATTTCTAGGCGCTCCCCTGAGGTTGGAGAGCATCTTAGCCACATCAACTCTGAGCTTATTGTAGCGATTAAGGCTCTCGAGGCTGGTCTTCATGGAATTGATAATGGAGGCATACTCAAAGAGTGACGTCTACAAGGCTATCAGTGAGGCGCGGAAAAACGGTGTGAAGAGAATTGTACTCCTGGTTGACGCTTCCGACCCTGCCGGAGCGCTGGAGCTCGTTAGGGATGCTATGGCTGAGGCTACGTTCCTGACGATAGAGGTGAGGGTGAAAAAGAATGTATGACGTAATCATAACAACGGATAGGACGATGATGACGAACCACCACAGAAAGGAGTTCATAGGCTTTTTTACGACAGCCCCGCCCGTAGGCATGCCTGAACGTGTCTGGATGTGGCTTAGCGCTCCAAAACCCAAGGTTGATAGGTTGGGGAGACCCCTTGAAGCACCCTACGGTCTGAGGAAGGTTGAGGCTAAGCTCCTCGATGAGGGGTTTAAGGCTGCTATCATAGACCCAGACTCTCTCGACAGGTACATGTCCAAGGCTAAAGTTCTCATGCTGGGGCACCACGACTACTTCGCGATGAACTCTCCAAGCGTTGAGTGGTGGGCAATCACAGGGTTGGAGCCTGTAAACAGCAGGAGCTTTAAGCGCTTGATGACCAGGAGGAGCATACGGGAGGCTAAACAGCGAGGTTTGAAGATAATAGCTGGGGGGCCAGCTGCCTGGCAGTGGCTGTGGCATACGGACGAAATGCGTAGCTTTGGGGTCGACACGGTTGTTGACGGTGAAGCGGAAAGGGTTATTGGTGACCTTGTACGGAAGGCTTTGGAGGGAGATGAGCTCCCGGCATATCTTTACGTGGGACCTGACGACGCGCCAAGCTTGGAAGAAATCCCTGAGATAAAGGGTGCGAGTATAAACGGGCTAGTCGAGGTTATGAGGGGGTGTCCCAGGCGCTGCAGGTTCTGCCCCGTGACGCTCAGGCCTGTTAGGTACTACCCCCTCGAGAAGATCGAAAAGGAGCTGCAGGTGAACGTGAAGGCGGGCATCAAATCGGGAGTTCTTCACTCAGAAGACATTCTACTCTACGGTGCGAAGGGTATCGAGCCTAACCCGGACGCCCTGTTAAAGCTTCACGTTCTCGCTAAGAGGTATTATAGGACGATAGCCTGGAGCCACGTGACCCTGGCAGGCGTCAAGTACGCGCAGGAGAAGTACAAGCTAATAACGAGGCTGACAGACATAATATACGACGAGCACCAGGACTGGCTCGGCGTCCAGGTGGGGCTTGAGACAGGCGGTCTACACCTCGCTAGGATAATCATGCCCGGGAAGGCTGCGCCATACCCTATTGAAAAGTGGCATGAGGTCGTTGAGGATGCTCTCTCGATAATGCATGAACACAGGATAGTCCCAGCTTTAACTCTAATCCTCGGCGCCCCAGGAGAGACTGAGGAAGACCTAGTCCAGACTAGCGAGCTCCTAGACAAGATCAAAGATTATCGGAGCCTAATTGTACCCATGTTTTTCGTGCCAATGGGCTATTTAAAGGACAGGGAAGGCTTTTTGAGGGAACGAATTACCGAGCAACACGTAGAAGTCATGTGGCGCGCACTCCAACACTCGCTGAAATGGGGCGAGGATATAGCGTTCAAGATGTACCTCCGGTCCCCGAAGCACCTTCCGTTAAAAATACTCTTCAGAGGCTTCCTACTATATGTAAAAAAGAGGCGAGACGAAATACAGAGGATAATCGAAGAACAGGGGTATCAGGCGCTTTTGCCTTCACGCCCTGTCCCAATAGAGCCTAGTAAAATATTGGCATAAGCCTTCCGGCATAAACGTTATAAAAAACTACAGCAGGTAAAGCTTGTGATGATTGACTCCAAATCTGAGTCGTGATGATTGGTGACAAATCTGAAAATTCTACAGTAGAGCAGTACAACAAGAACGGAAAACAAGAATAAGAGTACCAGGAAGGGATGAATGAGAGATGTTAGGGGCTGATAACTATAGCTCTTCGCTCTACGAGCGCTCTCACAACTTTTTTACGTCCGCTTTCTAGGATACGCCATAAGGTTGTCTTAGACACGCCCATCCGTTCTGCAGCCTCGTCCTGTGACAAGTCCTCGAGATATACGAGGCGCATGGCTTCCAGCTCATCAGGGGTTATGATTACAGGCTCTCCCAAGAGAGGACTGCCGTCTTCGGCGAAGGGCATAAACTTTACCCCTAGTATCTGGCTCCAGATCCGCCTAGCCTTAGGAGGTCTACCTCTGCCACAGCCTTTTCTCCAAGCCCAGGGAGGTCCATGCATACACTACAATCTAAGTTGTATCTAGGAGTTGAAAAAGTTATTCGTATTCTATAGTTGCGGGTGGCTTGTGCGTTACGTCGTACAGCACGCGGTTAACCCCTTCAACCTCGTTTACGAGGCGCTCAGCTATTCTCTCCAAGATGTCCCATGGTATCCGTGCGAAGCTAGCCGTCATGGCATCCTCGCTCTCCACTGCTCGAAGAGCTATTACATACTCATAGCTCCTAACGTCGCCTTTTACCCCTACGGTTTTCACGGAAAAGAGAGCTGGGAAAGCCTGCCAAAGCTTTTCATATAAGCCTGCCCTCTTTAGCTCTTCCTCTACGATTCTAGTAGCTTTCCTTAGTATCCTCAGCTTCTCCTCTGTAACTTCTCCTACTATTCTGACGGCAAGCCCAGGTCCCGGGAAGGGGTGCTGCATCACTATTTCTTCAGGCAATCCTAGGCTTCTAGCTACCCTCCTGACCTCGTCCTTATAGAAGTCGGCTAGCGGCTCGACGATTTCTAGCCCCGGTATCGCCTCCATTACAACGTTGTGGTGGCTCTTTATTTTAGCTGTAGCCTTACTTGTGGCGCCGCTCTCAACCCTGTCGGGATAGATAGTTCCCTGTGCTAGGTACTTGAACCCCCCTAGCTTCTCATTAACCTTAACAGCCACCTCCCTGAAAATCTCTGCAAAAGTGCTGGCGATTATTCTCCGCTTCTCTTCAGGGTCCACTACTCCCCTTAGCCTAGAGAGAAACCTCTCACTGGCGTCAACATAGGTTACGTTCTCGAAGCCAAGGGTATTCAGCGTCTCCAGGACGCGTTGGCTCTCATTCTCGCGTAGCAGTCCTGTGTTAATGTGGACGAGGTAAATGTTTTCCTTTCCCACAGCCCTCAAAATCATAGTAGCCGCAGTTAGGGAGTCTACACCCCCGCTTACAGCCATGAGAACTTTACCCTTAAGCCTTTCGCGCAATCGACTAATGATCTCTCTCGCCTCGTCCTCCACAAACCAGTTAGGTGAGAGCCCAGCAACCCTGGATAAAAAGTTTCCAAGGATTGTTTTCCCATACTCGGTATGTCTAACCTCAGGGTGAAACTGTACCCCATAAACAGGAAGTTTCTTATGTTTGAAGGCTGCAACCTCCGAATAATCCGTAGAGGCTAGCGTCTCAAACTCTTCTGGGAGTTTTTCCACAGCGTCTCTATGGGACATCCACACTTTTTGTCTCTCAGGCGTTCCTTCGAAAAGAGGATCTTTTTTCAAAACTCTTAGGAGGCTGAGACCATACTCCCCCTTTTCGCGCCGAGCTACATGCCCACCGAAGACGCTGGCTATAAGCTGGTGACCATAGCAGATGCCCAGCAAGGGCAGGGGCTTATCGAGAATATACCTAATCACCTCTGCGCGCGGCTTAGGCGCGTTCTCAACATATATACTCGAGGGCCCTCCGGAAAATATAACAGCGGATGGTTTTGTTCTGAGAAATGCGTCTAACGTAGCGTCATATGGGAGGAGCTGCGAGTAAAAATTGAGTTCTCGGACCCTACGGGCTATAAGATGGGCATACTGCCCACCGAAGTCAAACACGACGACGCTCTCTCTAGACTCCATATCTCTCAAAGGCAAGCTTTACAGCCTCTTCTTTAATCTTTTTAACATCAGAGCCGCTCAGGTTCATCCTGGGAATGTTATTCTCGTAAACTGCAATCACGCCGTCGACGAGCACGGCTCTCGGGCGTACCTCGCCGCGAAGCACCCTCTCAAGGTCTGCGTCGAAAGCCACGATGTCGCCGCTACTCTTCATTCTTAGTATTCTGTAACCCCCTGCGGTGGCTTTTTCGAGAAGCTTTATGCCCGCACCATGAATCCTTACGGCATCAAGATAGGTCTTAGCTACTGTTCCCGTAACTAGAGGCCAGTCGCTCCCCAGGGCGTCGAAGTATTCTATGTTGTTCAAAGTGCGGTTATATAAGTAGGTGTTGGACGTCGGACAGTGGACAACTCTAATTCCAAGGCTCTTGCACTTCTCAGCTCCTACTATACAGTGCACAGCAATAATATTCTCCGAGGCGCCGCCTAAAACCTCCACAAGCGTGTCAGACTCGTCTATACCCTCGGATAGATGAAGGGCGAAGGGTATGCGAAGCTTCAAAGAGGTCTTGTACGACGCTAGAAGGTATGAGGGGCTTGTTCTCCGCAGAGAGTGGACGAAAAACCCCATATTGAAGAAACCATCCCACCTTGACAGGTTCCTTATATACTCTGCATAAACAACCTCAGGAGAGCTCCAACCTTCTCTATCCATAACGGTAGGCAACAAGACTACACGGGGACTCACGGGTAGAGAAAGTAACGCCTTAACGTTGCCCTCAAGGCTTCCCGTCAAAGCTACGAGAGTAGCCCCCTCCAGCAGCGAGGACAATAGTGTAGCCCTGGCTAGTAGTGATGATAGCTCCGCGTCCCTCCGTATCCCAGCCTCGTCTACCCTCAAACGCCTGTTTTCAAGCCACTCGTACGAGTTAGCCCACCGACCGGGCTCACCAACGTCTACCACCTGGGGGTGAGCGTGAGCGTCACTGAAACCAGGTGCGACCGCCGAGGCGAAGTAAAAGTCTTCTACTCCTTTATATGGGATCCTCACATTCCTCCTCACAACCCCGTGATCAAGAAACTCTGAAACCTCTATAACACCCATTAGTACTTCACCTCTAAAAGCCCACGTGGTCCGCTTTCCCTATACCCGGCCCCCAGAAGCCTTACAAAGACGCTCTTCTCCTGTAACTCCTTTATACTCCTAGCCCCAACATACCCCATTCCCTGCTTGACGCCACCTACTATCCAAGCCACCACGCTGGACGCGCTCCCACGGCACTCGACAAGCCCCTCCACCCCCTCCGGAACCCTCTTAAACTCCCCATACCTAGTCGACCCGCTAGCAAGAGCACCACGGCTCCCCATCCCCCTGTAGACCTTAAAACACCTACCGTTCTTGAAAACCAAGGCTCCTGGTGCCTCATCGGTGCCTGCTAATAGGTATCCAAGCATCACCGCGTCGGCGCCGGCCGCTAAGGCCTTAACCGCGTCAGCTGGCTTCTCAATCCCTCCGTCCGCTATTACGGATACACCGTGTTCCCTGGCAACGTCTGCGACGGAGGCGATAGCCGTCAGCTGGGGACACCCAACGCCAGCTACTTCACGAGTCGTACACGCGTGACCCGGTCCTACACCAACCCGCAGCGATACCGCTCCAGCCGTGATTAGATCCTCGGCTGCCTCACCTGTAACGATATTCCCAGCCATCACCATTGCACCAAGAGATGTAAACCTTTTAGTAGCCTCCACAACATTCTTGCTGTGGCCGTGAGCCGTGTCTATAACTATCAAGGAAGCACCCGCATCCAGGAGCCTCTTAACTCTCTCGTCGTCAAACGGGCCTACGGCTACGGCGACTGGGATCTTTTCATGGGACGACTCTCTGACTATTTTCAGTGCCTCGTCGAGGGGGAGATTCCTAGGAAGAACGCCAAGCCCGCCAAGCCTGCCCAGTGTAATAACCATCTCTCTGCCCGTCACTGTATCCATGGGAGAACTAAGAACAGGTATTGAGATTGTTAGGTTAGGCGCTATATGAGCCGAGACATCAACCTCGTTTATATTCACATCAGAGTATCTTGGGAGTAGCAGTACGTCGTCGAAGCTTAGAGCTATCTCGGCTGTTCTCAGCTTATCAGCAAATTTTCCCATATAACACAGCCGTCACGCTATACTAATAAGAATATTCTTTATACAAAAACAATCTATATAAACATGTATATACTTTTTCAACTATGAGTACACCGAGGAGGCTTTTCAAGCTTGGAAAAGCCAGCCTAGCAGTAACCCTCCCGAGGAAGTGGGTCGACAGGAATAACCTTAGAGAAGGCGACTCTGTCTTCGTAGAGGAATATGACAATTACCTCCTAGTCTCCCCGGCTAAGCCCCGCGAAGAGGCATTCGAAGAGACTAAAGTCTTAGAGGCGGCTCAGGGAGACGAGGACACAGTCGAAAGAATGATAATCGCGCTTTACCAGGCGGGCTACTCGTCAATTAAAGTGGTATCGAGATCTGGTAGGGTTCCCTTGTCTCTACGTGAAGCTATACGTAGAACCTTGAAGCGTCTCGTTGGACTTGAGGTTTTCGAGGAAGGTTCTGATTATATACTTCTCCAGATGCTTGCCGACACCGCCTCCATCGAGGTGCCTAAAATACTAAACAGAATGGAGATCCTCATACTTAATAGTATAAAGGATTTGGAAGAGTTTGCCAACACGGGGGATACTTCCTACCTTAAAGATATAATTGAGAGGGATGAGGAGATAGATAAATTCTATTTTCTCCTGAGCAGACAGATAACGCTTTCACTTCTATACTCCTGGTATCCAAGTAAGATAGGTGTGCAGGAAAAGACTTTGCTTCTCCCCATGTTTAACTACGGGAAAACACTGGAGAGGATAGGAGATGTCATAGTTAACATAGCGAGAATAGCATACACCATTGATTTTACAGTGGAGATCGTCAACTTGATACGCTCAGCCTTTGAAAACGGTGTTAAAGCGTTTAAGACAGGAGACGAGGCTGCAAAGCTCGAAATCACAAAGACGTATAGAGAATACTTTGAAAAGATCCAGGCTTTCAGCCTGATAGACCACCTACTCGGAAACATTGTGTCACTAGTTTTAGACATGCTAGAGTCGCGGGTTGAGCTAGAAGTATTCAGCGATTTCTTCTCGAAGAAGAAACAATAACCTAGGGCTCCAGGATCCTACAATCAATATTACCCCCGCTACCCCACCTAAAGGTTTAAGTACGGCTCCATGTGAAGCCAATGGCACCCGCGAAGCATATATACTCTAGGAGCACACCACAAACCAATGAACCCCTAAAAGGAGCCCCCGCCCCTTAGGGCGGGAAGGAGGTCAGCTTTGGGTAAACAGGTAAAAGAGTATCCGTCGAGACGTTTTTCACTTGAAGTACAAGTGTATGCGCACCTTATCTAGCAGCGCCCAACGCTCAGCGACTACTATTGTCCCTCTGAGCTCTCCAGTAAGGCTTGAGGTTGAGAATATAAGTATACCGTTACTCCTGAGTATTCGAACGGCGTCGCGAAGCATTTCTTCGAGGACTTCGAGTCCTAACCCGCCGCACGCCGATTCGCCGTAAGTCCCCCGTGGGTTTAGAGGGAAGTATGGAGGGTTACTGACAACAAAATCGAAAACATCTTTCCTTAAGCACTTTGCCTCTGGACAAACTACGGGGTGAAAAAGATGGTCCAGGCGGTTCCTATAGGCGTTCCGCGAAGCTGCGTGTATACATTTGAAGTCTATATCTGTCCCGACAATCTCCACATCGAGCTTCTTGCATAACGCGAGGGCAAGTGCACCAGTACCTACTCCAATCTCGCAGCCCAACTTTCCCCTAACAAAGTGTACAGCGACGTCGTATGCTAAACCTGTCGAGAGGAAGATGGGTGGGAAGCAACCCTTTGGAACTTCTACCCTTACCTCTTTGAACTCGAATTGGCTGCCAATGAAACGCGAGAAGAGGTTTAAGAGGAATAGAGATGCCAAAGCCCTTACTCTGGCTGCGAGGTTCGCCCGTCTTAGAACCTGTAGGCTTTTGCCCCGGGGATCTATATTACTCTTGCGAATCACATGGCCGCCCTAGTGGGAGTCCGTTAAGTTAATTCTAAACTCATATCCATAGAGCTTGAAGCCGAGCTTCTCGTACCACTTGTGTACCTCGTCTCGTCCAAACCTGCTTGTGGCGATGATCTTATAACAGCCTAGCTCTCTAGCGGTCTCGATCGCTTTAGTGACTAGTAGAGTACCCACTCCTTTACCCCTATCTTCCTCGTTGACATAAACGTCTTCAAGCAGAGCGTAGGGCTGGTTATGTAGGTCGTTACGAATGAGATAGATGTAACAATGTCCGAGCTCACGGCCATCCTCCTCTACAGAAATCCGTAGCCCAGAGCTGGTAACTTGGGTTTTCTTGATCTCCACGATTCCTTCAGTGTGAAGTGCAGCTATATAAGCGTGATCGACGGCGAGGTTTATAGAGTTAGAGATAAAAAATTCATACATGTATTTAAATATTAAACATTTTTTTAGAGGATATCAGCGATAAGAATATTAAGGAGAAGCGTAGAGCGCATACCCGATTAACTCTTGGTCGAGATAGAGATAAAGGGAGAGCTCCACAAACGTGTTAAAAACGGAAGGAAAGTCTACAGAGGCTTCTTCGTGATCATAGTTGACGGGAAAGTGCAGATGAACCTGGGAATGCGTAACGCCCAGGGCAACTTCGACGGCAACAAGAAAATCAGCTTTAACAGGACTGTCAGCATTGTTGGCAAAGCAGGCCCAAGCGGGCTAGAGGGAAGTGGGCCAGACGGCGGAAAATGGTTCGTACTACATCTAGCCCCATCGGATAGTAGGAGAAAAATAGCTGTAAAGCTTCCAATATTTGAAGATGAGAGCTTAAGGCTAGAAATAACAGGTTCGTTCGATATCTCAGGGTTAGACCTATGCAGCAGCTGTGACTACACCCAGATCCTTGAACTGGAAAAGCCCCTAGAAGCTTAAAGCCCTTATTTTAGAAGGGTTTAATGGAGCATTAACCTCTGGGATAACCTCGGAAATATGAACCTCTCTGTCTCCTACAAGAACAACATGTCTTGTAGTGCGCGGGGGGAAGAGATCCCCCTTTAATGCGCGGGATATCACCTCAGATTTATCGTAGGTGTCGCCGTTAACCCAGCTTTTCACCTGTATTCTCGGATCATAGTAATTTACAAGTGCTACTGGGATTTGAGCTAACCCGAGCCGTTTAAATGCCTCCAGCCTGTGATGCCCGTCTAGGAGAACCAAGTTTTTCTCATCGGCTATAACCGGTTTTCTCAAGAGGCCATCTGTGAAGAGTTCCTCTAGGAGAAGCTCGACTCTCTCTTCAATGTATTTTTCGTGTGGTTTTAGATTAGATATGTTCACCAAGATAATTTTTATTGCAATCATGCTTAAAAATATACATTAATGCAACAATAAAAACCTTTTGGCGGGAATAAAGCACGACAAAGCTCAGCACAATCAAGTGTGCCTTGCTAAAACGATATCAGCCAATTATACGGGACAACAATATGTTGTCACGCGATGTCATGCAGGTCTATCGTAGCCTCTAGTATGTCGGTGGAGTAATCGGCAACTCTCCTATAACTCCCTATAATAGACCTGAGCGTGGTAAGAAGTTTTGCATCATTAATAGAATAAATGCTGGAGAGTTTTTTCTCAACCTCCTTTAACTCTTCTACTTTAATATCTAACAGATCGTTTGCCTGCTTCTTGTCTCTCTCAAGGAAAGTCCTTACACTCTCCTCGAAAAAGCCTGTTATAGTCTCTCCGTACATGAGGATGTCTTCTAGCCCCGAAAAGGACTTAGGAATTTCTACCATGTTTATGGCTATTGAGGCGGCGTGATCCCCGATTCTCTCGATGTTTTTGAGAACCATCCCATATGAAAGGATCTCCTCGCTCCTGGAAAGCCCTATCTCCTCTAGCGTGACGTACCCCTTAAGCGCCGTGTTTAACTGGCGTAGCCCGTAGAGGTAAAGCTTGTCTACGATATCATCCCGTGCGAGAATCTCCTCTGTATTCATTTTTTCTATTTCATTTTTCCTTAGGAGATCGATAGCGTCTCGAAGCATGCTCTTATTTGTATCCTTCATTTTTAGGATGATGCTTGAAATCGGCAGGTCTTCCACATTTACAAGAACCTGAATTGTCATTTCACGTGAATCCTCGTGAAGCACCTCGGCTCCAATGAGCTTCCTCACAGCTATCTCTTTCAGCTTACTTCTCAATAAAGGGTCATCACGCGAGAACTTTAAGTGTATAATCTTGTACCCCACTAGGTATTTAGACATGACTTCACGTAAAACGGCCCCATGCGTGGAATCCTTCTTTACGAGAATCTCAGTCATGTTCGCGGCCTGAGATTTCTTCCCACTTGGGACAATCCTAATGCTGCCGTCGTGTTCCAGTGATAGACTAACCATACTGCCTTGTTTAATACCCATGCTAGACGCCCACTCCTTGGGTATAGAGACTATAAAAGTCGAGCCGCCCGTTACCTGGACACGCCTAACAACCTTTTGACTAGACATTTTTATATCAAGCTATTTTTGAAAAAGATAATTATATAGTTTACTATATTTTAAGATTCTAATAAATATCTCCTAAGGAATAATATGCAAACTTTTGTACAACACGAGTAGAGCATAAGCTGTCTCAATAGAATATCCTGAAAAGAGCCCAATTCTCCTGGACATCTGTTAGGTTCAGACTTTACTTTTGAAGCAACTGGGATAGCTTTTTGTGAAAGCTCACTTTGCTTGACTTGTTGTCTTCTTATATGTATATATCGAAAATATTCAACTTCCTAATTTATAAAATTAAGGAATAAGCTTAATAAGAAGCAAACTTTCCAGGTTTAGGTATTTATGGTTGACCCGGCTACAACTTTACTTGTCGTTACGGGTCTGGGAGTACTTGCGGGCCTACTTGTGCTTTTGCTTGCCTTTTTACTCGAGAAAGGCCCTGAGGGGAAATTCAAAGCTCAGAGGTATGAAGCGGGGAACCCCCCAAAGGGAGAGGCGAAGATGAGGCTCCCATACCAGTACTACGGATACCTTCTCCTCTATTTAGGGGTTGAGCCACTCGTAATCCTTCTCTACCTTTTACCTTATTCAAGCCTTTCTTCAACGTTTTTGGTTGTCGGTTTGATAATACTAATACTCACCCCCGTTATGATCTGGGGTCTCAGGCAGTCAGATAACATAAACCTATGGAGAATATAGGTGATTTCCTTGTCATGTCCCTTAGGATTCGTGCTTGTGGGAAACCTGGAGGAATCAGCTCGAAAGGCTACTCGATGGCTGGTCGAGAAAACCCCTATACGCTCGCTTAGGGATTGGGCTATATCCTTCAGTCTCTGGCCGGTGCACTTCACAACCTCTTGTTGCGGTGCAGAGTTTGCTGCAGCGTCGGCGCCAAGGTTTGACGCTGAACGGCTAGGTTTTCTCCCCTTCAACTCTCCTAGGCAGACCAACCTCTTAGTTGTTGAGGGAACGTTGACGAAGAAGATGGGTGAGGCTGCGAAGATTGTTTATGACCAGATGCCCTGGCCCAAGTTTGTGATAGCGATGGGTGCTTGCGCTATAGACGGTGGTGTTTTCTACAACAGTTATAATATTGTGAGGCCTAAAGACATCCTCCCAGTAGAATATTTTATTCCAGGCTGCCCCCCGAGGCCTGAGGCTGTGGCGCGCGCCATCGTCATGCTTCAAGAGAAGGTGAGGAGCGGTGAGTGGAGTAGAAGAGGCTAAAAGCATAGGGGAGAGATTCGCAGCTAAGGGATTGGAGGTCAAGGTTCTCGATAATAGGGTACGGGTTTTTGTCTCGCCGGATAGGCTCAGAGAGGTAGCGGAGGAGGCTCTGAACCTAGGCTTTGACCACTTGGCATCAATAGAGGGCATAGACTGGCCTCCGCTCAATGCGATAGAAGTCGTTTATCACGCTGAGAGCTACAGCGAGAACTTACGCAACATTATATTGGAAGTTAGAGTCAAGCTTCCACGCGAGAATCCAGCCCTCCCAAGCCTTATAGACGTTTGGCCTAACGCTATACTTCTTGAGCGCGAAACATGGGAAATGCTTGGTGTTGTATTCCAGGGGAACCCTGATCTCAGGCACCTGCTTTTACCCCCTGATTGGTCGGACATCCCCCCGCTCCGGAAGGACTATAAAGTTGTAGAGGAGGGTGTTTATGTTAACCTCGAGTGAGACGGGAGGAGTTATATATAGCAGGTTGATAGCAAAGGAAGGGGACGAGACAACATACGAGCTCTTCATAGGCCCCCAGCATCCATCCTCGGGGCATATGCGTTTTATCGTGCGCCTGGAGGGAGACGTTATCGTCAGCGTTGACCCCGACATTGGTTACGTTCATAGGACCATGGAAAAACTCGCTGAGGGGCGCGAGGTTATAAAGTCTATTCCCCTGCTTGAGAGGATGACCATTATTGATAGCCACAACGTCACGCTTGGGCTTGTGCTGGCACTCGAAAAGCTTCTCGACGTTCAACCCCCACCGCGGGCACAGTACCTTAGAACCCTTCTATCAGAGATAACCAGGATCTCCAGCCACCTCTACGGCTTTGGTATAGCGGGAATCATGCTCAACCACTCGACAATGTTCATGTGGGCCTTCGGAGACAGGGAGGTCTGGGTACAGCTAGCGGAGGAGCTAACAGGTGCCAGGCTGACGACGACGTACAGCGTCCCTGGCGGTGTACGCCGCGACCTACCACAGGGCTTCCCGGACAAGGCGGAGAAGGCTATAAGGTATATGGAGAAGAGGTTGAAGGACTATATGGCTGTCTTCCTGGAGAACCCCCAGGTTAAGTCAAGGTATGAAGGTGTGGGGGTTCTAAGCAAGTCTGAGGCTAGTAGACTTGGAATTGTGGGGCCAAACCTCCGTGCGAGCGGGGTCAAGTATGATGCTAGAATAGCTGAGCCCTACGCTGCATACAATGAGCTGGAGTTTGAGGTTCCTACGAGGGAAGAGGGGGACTGTTACGCGAGGATGCTTGTTAGAGTCGAGGAGATCAAGCAGAGTATGAGTATTATACGCCAGGTTCTTAAGAAGATGCCTCAGGGGCCCTTCTTCGCCGAGAAGTATACGCGCCTTCTTCCACCGCAGCTCCGGGAAGATGTTCTCAGGACTGGCCGTGTGAAGTTTCCGGGGATATTTGCCTCCCTAAAACTGCCCGAGGGTGACGCTGTTAGCAGGGTTGAGATGGGTCATGGGGAAGTATTCTATCATGTGACTGGGAACGGCACTATAAAGCCTTATAGGCTAAGGGTTGTAACGCCCTCCTTCCGGAACGTGATTCTATTCAGGTATCTCATGCCTGGCCACAGGTTTATGGACTTCCCAGCTATATATGGTAGTTTAGACTATTTCCCGCCGGAGGCGGATAGGTGATTCCCATGGTGGCGGATGAATTATTAGGACGGATAATAAGGCTCCTCTTGAGTCCTCAGATATTCGCCCCAATCGTCTTCCCCGGGCTTCTTACAGCCCTTACCGTCCTCTTGATAATCATATGGGCTGAGAGGAAAATAGCTGCCCGCGTACAAATGCGTGTAGGACCCTTAAACGTTACCCGGAGGCTCGGCGGGGTTTTACAGATGCTAGCCGATGGTACGCGCTACATGTTTCAGGAGTTTATTGTTCCTGAAACAGCTGACCGTGGGCCTTTTCTCGCGGCACCTGTACTCGCCCTAACACTGGCAATAGTTCCTTTTGCCTTCATCCCATCAGCTCCCGGCTTTACCCCTATAAAGATAGCCTACTCTCTACCAGCTGTGCTTGCTTTGATATCGGCTATCCCACTCTCAGTGATGCTAATGGGGTGGGCGTCGAACAACAAGTTCGCAATACAAGGGGCGGTTAGAGAGGCTTTCATGGGACTCGCCTATGAGCTCGTAGTTTTCCTCAGCGCGCTGGCTATGGGTATTCTATACGGAACCTTGGACCTCGAAGAGGCTGTGGCTAGGCAATGGCTCCCCGGCGCGTTGCTGAACCCTGTGGCAGCCTTCACATTCTTCGTTGGAATGATCATGAGCGCTGGCAAGCTGCCATTCGATATTGTTGAAGGCGAACAGGAAATCGTTGCGGGCCCATACGTCGAGTATACGGGTATCATCTTCGGCATTGGGATGGGTCTGGCGTACCTAAAGCTGTATTCTCTCTCCCTTGTCTTCACCATATTGTTTTTGGCTGGGTGGGAGCCAGTTATTCCTGCCCTGTATTCCATCTACCCTGGTATAGCGGGGATCTTCTTGTTCGTCAAGGCTTTCCTATTAATGCTCTTCATTGTTTTTCTAAGGGCGGTTTACGGGAGATACCGTTTAGACCAGGCTTTACGGGCAGGCTGGAGGTTTTATCTTCCTCTTTCTTTAATCGCGATTCTCTTATCAGTGGTGTTGAGGGTGATGGGTGTTGTCTAGAGAGATAGAGTCTCTTAAGGGGCATGTTAAAGCCATAGCAACAGGCTTGAAGTACCTGTTTTTCCCGAACAGGATTACAGTGTACTACCCCGAGGAATATACCGAGCTGCCAGACGGGTACCGCGGCCTGATAAAGTATTACCCTGACAAATGCATCCAATGTGGGCTCTGCGCTATGATCTGCCCCGCAGGCGCCATGAAAATGTACCGCACCAGCACCGACAAGAAGGGCAGACCTGGCGTCAACTACCAGAGGTGCATCTTCTGCGGCTTCTGCGTAGACATATGCCCCCAAAACGCTTTGGAGATGACCAAGGTTCACGACGTGGCCTATAAAACACCGGATGAGATGATTTTGCCTCCAGACAAGTTCTCACAGGAGCCCGTTTCACCCGCCGTAGCGGCGGGGGCTAGAAAGCTTAGAACAGTATTCGACGAGGAGAGGGGGTTGAGGTATGAGCGGGTTTAGCATGTTCGAACTAGCTTTCATATTAGCGAGCCTAGCGGCTATGGCGGCTGCTATATTTAGCGTTAAGGCTCGAGAGGACTTTTACGCTGCAATACTCCTCGGAATCACGGGGCTCTCCACTGCCGCTCTTCTCGCTCTACTAGGCTACGGCTTCATAGCAGTTTTTCACTCACTAGTATATGTGGGGGCTACAGTCATGTTCGTAATATTCGGCGTTGTACTGATAGGCCGTACATGTGGGTATGAGGGGAAGATGGTAGCGCCGGCTCTAATAGCATCTACTCTACTAGCCGTCTCACTGCTAGCCTTGTTCTTAGAGCAGGGCTTGACGGGTTTCAGGATTGTTAGCCTAGATTTGGGAAAGCTGCAAGAAATACTGTTCGTGGAGAATCCCATGGCCCTCCTCTTCCTAGGCTTTTCACTCGCTATTCTCATCGTAGCCGGTATAATGTTGGCGTCAGGTGGTGAAGAGGTGGTTACAGGGTGAATGTGGAGGCTATACTACTTGTTTCGGCTGTCTTGATTCAGGCTGGAGCTTATGGGGCCATAACGAACAGGAGTGCAATAAAGATACTAATTTCGCTTGAAGTGATGTTCAACGGTGCTCTTTTGGCTGTTCTAACCCTTGCCGCAAGCGTCCCGGAGCTAGCCTCCTCGCTCGCCTTACTCGCTATCTCACTCAGTAGCGTAGAGGTGGGTATTCTGATCTCGATTTTCGTTTTACTTTTTAGGAGAGTTAAAACTGTAGATGTTTATGAGGTTCCTAGGGGGTGATAGGTTTGAGTAGCATACCTTTATTATGGGTTAGTGTTCTGGCGCCGCTACTAGCGGCTCTCGTGATAGTTTTCCAGCGAGATAGAAGGGCAGCTGCTTTTCTAGCCTCTGGGTCTCTATTCCTGTCAGCAGCGTGCCTACTCTTCACCTACATGGTTAACGCCGCTAATAAACCTTGGATGGACCCGGTGAGCTTCGCCATTAACGGGCTTGGCACATTCGGCATGCTTCTCGACGCGCCTTCGTTTCTCGTAGCCTTTTCCATAGCCGTTACAACTGCGCTGATATCGCTTTATAGCCTGCCATACATGGAGCACCGCTTCGAGGAGATGCTTCACGAGGGCCTCCACCCGCCAGGCTGGCGCTCCTACTACTTCTTATTCACGCTGTTCTCACTGGCTATGATAGGCACAGTACTGTCAACCAACATTATCGAGTTCTACGTCTTCCTCGAGCTCACGCTGATACCGAGCTTCCTTCTAATAGCCTTCTACGGTTACGGGGACAGGATAAGGATAGCGATAATGTACCTGCTGTGGACCCATGTGGGGGCCCTCTTATTCCTCATTGGAGCCCTAACTGTAGGCTTTCAAAAAGGCTTCGATTTTATACGCATAGACGGCACGTACAACATCGGCCTGGGAGAAGGAGTATCGCTAGCGATATACGCGTTCTGGCTTATGGTAATAGGGCTATCGGTAAAACTCGCCGTGCTGGGGGTCCACATGTGGCTGCCCTACGCCCACGCCGAGGCCCCGACCCCAATCTCCGCCCTCCTAAGCCCCAACCTCATCGGTCTAGGGGGAGCCATGATGTTCAAAATCGTGTACGTCATGTTCCCCCGAACGTTCGCCGCGAACGGGCCCGTTCTAACGCTATGGGCTCTAGCAACAATAATCTACGGCGGGCTCATGGCGCTCAACCAGACAGACTTTAAGAGGTTGCTCGCCTATAGCAGTATTTCACAGATGGGCTACCTACTACTCGGGCTTTCATCCGTGACAGTCTATGGCGTAGCAGGCACTTTCCTGCACTATATGGTTCACGCATTCGGAAAGGCCGTGCTCTTCGGAGTAGCGGGTATTATAATAGCAACCTACCATGGTCTGAGAGACATAACTAAGATGGGCGGCTTAGCCGAGAAAATGCCCTATACAGCCTCTTTAGCTTTACTCGGGTTCATGCATATTACAGGCATACCACCAACCGCTGGCATTTGGAGCGAGTACCTTATTGTTAGAGGAACCGTGGAGCGAGTATTACAACTAGGAGCGGCGTGGTACGTAGGAACAGCCATAGCACTTCTATTAGGAATCGGCCTTTCAACAGCCTATGCGTTTCTCACTATGAGGAGAATATTCTACGGTCCACTTAGGGTGGATAACGCCCACGAGGCCTTAAAACAGCTGCTCGCACCCCTCGTAATACTTGCCGCTCTAGGGGTCGTCTCATTTATCCTAGCATCCCCCTTGATCGACCCTCTTGTCTCACAGTTGTCGAAGATGATGTCTCCCTGAAAGCGAGGTGAAGTTCGGTGCAGGAAGCCCTAATACTTGCCTGGCTCGGCCCATACCTGGCTACCGTTTCAATAATTTTTCTAAACAAGGCCTCGTGGCGCGTTAAATCGACAACAGCTATAATCGGGATCCTTACCGCTGCCCTTGCCTCCACTCTCGGACTTTTCGAGATCCTAGGGGGGCGTGAGGTTCACGTATCATACGTCTGGGTCAAGACGCTAAACGTTAACATAGGGGTATTCTTCGACGGCCTCTCAACCCTGATGGCGTTGGTTGTGTCGTGGCTAAGCTTTCTAATAGCAGTGTACAGCTACGAATACATGAAGGGAGAGGTTGGAGAGACCAGGTACTGGCTCTTCTTCACTTTCTTCGTCGGGAGCATGATGCTACTAGTGCTCTCAGACAACCTTCTCTCGATGTTCGTCGGCTGGGAGGGGACAGGCCTAGCCAGCTACGCCCTAATAGGCCACTGGTTCTCAGACGAGGAGGAAAGATGGGTGGGCGACCCAGGCAGGAAGGCCCTAGGAGTACCAATGTGGTTCGAGCCGAGCCATTCAGGGCTAAGAGCACTAGTCTTTACCAGGCTGGGCGACGTCGGCATGATATTCGGGATAGCAACCCTCCACACCCTCCTTGGGACAACTCTTCTCGCAACGGTGGCTCAAGGCTCCTGGGCAACCAGGCTTCTAACCGCCGGCGTGATGCCGGCGTTCCTTTGGCTACTCTTCCTCGGAGCAGTTGCTAAGAGCGCTCAGTTCCCCTTCCACGAGTGGCTGGTAACTGCAATGACCGGCCCTACTAGCGTCAGTGCGCTGATACATGCTGCCACTATGGTTAAAGCCGGCGTATACTTTTTACTCAGGTTTGCCCCTATACTCGTAACTGTCCACTTTGTCCTCCAGGGCGTCGGGGCGCAGGAGATAATACCCGCCTTCCTCGAAGACCTAGCCCTCCTCGGCGCGTTCACCGCGTTCATGATGGCTACCATGGCACTGGTAAGCCGGGAGCTTAAGCTTGTGCTCGCCTTTTCAACAGCAGGCCAGCTTGGCTATATGTTCCTCGGAGTAGCCTCAGGCACCCTAGTGCTCGGCGCTATGGGAGGTCTTGCTGCAGGCTTCTCGCACCTTATGAGCCACGCCGTCTTTAAGGCTGCACTTTTTCTAGCAGCGGGTGCCGTAATCCACGCGGTGCACAGCAGGTTCATTGACGACATGGGTGGGTTAGCCTCAGACATGAAGCTAACGGCGTTTTCCTTCCTTCTCGCCGGGCTAAGCTTGTCCGGTATCCCCCCGTTCGCAGGGTTCTGGACGAAGGATGAGATAATACACTTGACGGCTGAGGCAGGGCTAGTCTTACCCTCGATACTTGCTGTCACAACAGCCCTCCTGACGGCGATGTACACGGCACGCGTCTTCGCCCGGGTATTCACAGGCGAGCAAAAGTCGGGGCATGGGCATCACCCTCACGAGCCTGGTATTGCGATGCTAGCCCCCTACTTTACGCTAGGGCTTCTAAGCCTGCTGATAGGCGTCGCCTGGCCGTTGTTGAGCCGGGAGGTTGATTCAATATTAGAGCATACACTGGGGGTTAGTGAGACCACCCGACTATACGAGGCAACCCCGATACCTGGAGCAACCGAGCTCACACTGTTTTTCGCTGTGGGAGGCTTCCTTGTCATACTATACCTGTATGCACTCAGAGGATGGATCCCCTATCCGAAGGTCAAGACAAACAGCATCCTCATGCGTATTCATGGTTTCCTATATGACAGGTGGTACTTGAACGCTGCATATTACAGGGTGATCGTGAACGGCACCCTCGGCATCTCAAGGCTTATTGGGAGATACGTCGACGCTGGCCTCATAGACCGCTTGTACCATGCTGCAATACCCTCACTCTTCATGGCATTCTCTTCAGCTACCAGGACAGTGGAGAAAGCGTATGATACCCTGATCCACGAGAAACTAGTAGGACTATTCAGCCTCCTTTGGAAAGAGTTTAAGAGGATGGAGACCGGGAGAGCGCCGCACTATCTCATTTACTTCTGGATAGGGGCTTCCTTAATACTCCTCCTGATCATCCTGTGGGTGATATAGATGCTTGAAACAGCGTTTTATGCAAGTATCGCCGTGCTCGCGGCAAACATGTTGGTAGGGATCTACAGTGGAAAAAGTAAAAGACTATCACAAGCCTCCACCCTAGCCTCCTTGGCGATAGTACTGAGCCTCAGCATTCTCTCACTTCTTACCCCCATGGCTCTACGAGTATCTGGGGAGATCACGTCAGACCCGTTTTCACAAGCCTTGACCGTTGTTATTCTCTTAGATGTTCTCATCGCCATCTATGGCTCTTTAGAGCCAGCTATGGAATACAGATACCCCCAGGGTGTCGACGTCTTAACCTCAGCAGCCCTCCTGGGCCTCATAGGCATAGCCTGGTCCAACAGCCTTCTAATGTTCTTTTCCTCATGGATCCTCTTCTCAGCGTCAAGTTATGCACTGATAGCTATACCCCGCGACAAGTACTCTGCTTCAGGGGCATCTAAATACGCACTTATGAGCCTGGCGGCCTCCAACCTCCTACTCCTCGCCTTAGGGCTATTAGTTATCAATACTCGATCCATGCTTATCACTCCAACCGCGGCGTTCCCGCACGTCACAGCTGTCGCTATACTGGCTCTGCTCTTAGCCTCCCTCGGGTTCAAAGTAGGCGTCTTTCCATTCCACGCCTGGCTTCCCGATACTTATGGGTATTCCGATCCACTACCCGTCTCTATTGTAGCTCCCCTCTCAAAGACAGCGACTATTCTTGCTTTGTACAAGCTTTCCGTGATAATTGCAAAGGGAGCTGGAGGGTTCTGGCTGAGCCTCGTAGGCATAATGTCTGTGTTTACCATGACCTATGGTAATATCACAGCCCTCCTACAACAGGAGTTGCAGGCGCTCCTAGCCTATAGTAGTATCGCCCAAGCAGGATATCTCCTGGTGGGAGTTGCCTCTCTCGCACTTGCTGGCAGCTCCTACGAGTATGCCCTATACGGGCTGGCGCTCCAACTCCTCGCCTACTCCTTAGCGAAGACGGGGCTCTTCCTACTAGCCAGGGCGATCAGGAAAAACGGGGAAAAACCACCCGCACTGACAGCCCTAAGAGGGTTAGGCCGCCTTAACCCCTCCTTAGCCGCCTCCACAGCGGTTCTGACGCTCAGCCTCATGGGCATGCCCCCGCTTGCCGGCTTCTGGGGAAAGCTATTCCTATTCATAGCCCCGGTCACACAGGCCCCGTGGCTTACGGGAATAGCCCTTATTAACACAGGTATAGCTGCAGCATACTACGCGCGCCTTATCAAGGCTATATACTTCGAAGAGGGTGAAGTGAAAGTCCTTTATGCTACGACCTCCAATGCTGTTAAGGTGCTAGCAGTTCTAACAGTTCTAGCCGGGCTTATCCCGTTCTTCCTCCACCCCTAGAGTACGAGAAAAACTTCATGTTGTCTTTCTCTTAGAGATATTTTATTTTCTCCAGGTACTTATGGATATAACTCCTATTAGCCTCATCCCCGCCAGGCACGTTTGAACTCATCCACACTTCAGGCTTAACCCCCTTCTCGAGGAGCTTCTCAACCACGCGGGCCGTAATAGCCTGCAAGATAAACGCGCAGACAATTGTCGAGACAGGGGCAACCTTCTGCGGAAAGCCTTCCAACTTTAGAACCGCATCGCCCGCTGGAACTTTGTTATCGATGACGATGTCAGCCAACTCGAATAGCTTCTTACCGAGGGGGTTTGAAGCAGGCACACTACGGCTATACTCTACACTCGTCAAGGCTATCACCTTCATCCCTCGGTCCCTCGCCTCCTTAGCCATCTCAACGGGCACCGCGTTCTTCCCAGAGTTTGACACAATAATTATGACGGAGTTGGGGTATATGGGAACAGAGTCTAGAATCGACTTCGCATACCCTGGGGTACGCTCAAGAAACGTGCTTCTAACGGCGCCTCCGAAACCCGAAATGCTTAGATCAAACAAGGGATAAACCCTAACAAGGCCTCCGGCCCTATAGAACATCTCTAAGGCCAGGATCATAGAGTGGCCTGTGCCGAAAACGTATAGAAAGCCGCCCTTGCCCAGGGAATCCGCTATCAAGTCAGCAGCTCTCTCAAGGTTCTCTTCTTGCGAGAAGAACACATTTTGAAGGAGCTCGCTTACCGCTAGATAAAATTTCTCGAGAGCTGTCTCACCCATTTCTTTTCAACAATATCCTTATCTTGGTCACCTAATAAACATATGCTCCACTGGTGGCGAGGCTTTTAATTCACAAACTGGTTTCCAGATTTGTTCTACCCTGAAGGTAAACTTCTTGTAGACTCTCAGTAAAGGCAATCAAATTGAACAGTTAAATCACTTTCTTTAGTAACGGGTGCGGTTGGAAGGTGAAAGGCGAAAATAATAAGTAGGGCGTTAATGAATCTTTTTTGTATGTCGCGAGACCAGCTTATAGGGGCAATAATAATGGTCGCATCTATCGTTGTCATCGTAGCTTACGCGTGGCTCGTCTTCTTCACCCAGTGGAGCACCCTGGTAATGCAGCTGACAATGTTTCTAGCGGTAGCCGGCGTCTTCGGGATAATGGCATGGATAGGTTATACTCTAGCTACAACCCCACCTCCAAAACCGATCGAGGAGATAGAGAAGGAAATAGAGGAGGAGCTCAAAAAACTAGAGGAGGAGCAGAAGCAACAGACGTCCCAGCAGACCCAGTAGAAAGCCTTCTTCAACCACGTATTTCTTCACCTTCTGGTTATAACCTTCTTATTGCAGCAGAATAAGCGGGGGTGGGAAGAATTAAGCATCTTCATCTTCGAGGTTACTAAGAAATACCTTTAAACCCCCTTCTCGTTTTGAACAGGCGTATGGTTCGAGAGGTCAAACTGAAAGTAGTGAATAAGAGCGGCTTACACGCGAGGCCTGCCGCACTTTTTGTGCAACACGCGAAGAACTTCGCCTCTAAGATTATTATCAGGAAAGCCGGGAAATCCGCCGATTCGAAAAATATACTGCAACTTCTATCCCTAGGTATAGACATGGGGGACGAAATTGAACTCATTGCTGAGGGACCAGACGAGGACAAGGCTATAGCGGAGCTTGCGAGGCTAATACAAGAAGTGTTGCCGCAGCAAGACAAGTAGCGCTCTAAGAGGGCTTAGAATAACCCCATCGAGTACCGGGCGCTCCACCTTACAGATCTCACTCATAAAAGCTTATTCCACTCTGATTAAGGATTTTCCGGGCCCACTCCACAACCTCCTCTACAGTCTGTGTCTGCATTAAGACAGCATGTTCTCTCTCACGGA
>JBEULP010000063.1:0-4070 GCA_041287245.1 Infirmifilum sp.
TAATAAAGATTTTAGTTCAACCAGACCGAGTGCTTGTACCTGGACCTGGAGGCTAATTTTTATTTTGGAAAAAATTTAGCTTAACCCCAAGCTCCAAAACTAAAACCTTAGAGTTTTATTCGACAAACTTTGAACTAAAAATTTAAATAGGGGTGTTTTGTTGCAACCTTCGGATGAGAAACATGAGCGAAACAAGAAAAACCATGGCTACAGCACTGCTAGTAGTCCTCGCAATCGCAGCCTTCGCAGCCGCAGCCATCACCCTGACCAACATCACCCAGTGGACAGTACAGGCACAGACAGCCCCCATCGTCAAGGTTGCAGGACCCGACGCGGTTAACTCCTCATACATTCTTACGAGTATACACGCCGGCACGGCAAGCGACGGAACCAACAGGACGTACATAACTATCACAGGGTTCAGGGGAGACCCCACCAAGTACGACAACGTCCTCAAAATCTGCAACAAGGATACCATTGCTTCTTACAGTGTACAGCTGGTATACAGAGGGATAATCGGCACATCTTCTTGGAACAACTACGTTAAGTACCTTAAGTTCTGGATAAATAACCAAGGCCCTCTACAGGTAGACGCCTCCACAACTAGCGGCTCAGCAACACCAGCGGTCACGGTTTCAGCGAACAGCTGCGTCCCCGTCAGCGTTGAGGTCTTGGTCGACGGAAGCCTACCCGATAGCATGCTCGGCCAGCCGTTGATAACAGTGGAGATCGACGTCGTCTCCTCCCATTAAAAAACGTATTTTTTCTCTTTTTTATTTTCTGGCCAGGTGGGGGTATATGCCTAGGCTATCGAGGAGGAGGCTCTACGCTTTGCTTGCCGCCGCAGCCCTGTTAACCTTCCTAGTAGTTGTGCTCTTCTACCCCTTGGGGCTGCAGGCCCTCGTCGCCGGTAGGCTCAGGGACGTCGAGGTGCGGCCTGGGGAGCTCACCCTGTACGCCTCGAACAGGACGTTCTTCTGCTATGACGGGGTTGTCGAGGTCAGGAACCTCGGCGCCGCTGGCCAGGCTTACCAGCTTTCGGCTAGGCTTGAGGGCTCGCCGTCCTTCTTCAGCCTGAGCGCCGGGGGCCAGCTTTTACTCCTGGTTGACTCGGGAGGGGCTAGGTATGGGGTTTTGAGGCTGGAGCCGGGGTCTTCCGCGAGGCTTAGTCTTTGCGTCAAGCTTCCCTCGCCCGCCCAGCTCAGGCTGACGCTCTACGACAGCCGTTACCCCGAGGCTACGAGCGCCTCGCTTGTGGTAAGGGTTGTTGCCACGGAGTGGTGGAGCAACGCGTTCCCGCGTAGGGTGAGCATAACCCCTGTTGTCTCGAGGGAGGGGCTTGCGCTCTTCGAGGTTCTGGGCTCGGGGGAGGTGAGGGTTAACGGGAGAACCGTGGGCACGGTTTACCCGCTCAGGGGTGTGGACGCCTCCTCCATCGCGGTGGTTTTGGCGCGGGGCGGGGCTGGCTACCTCCTGCCTTTCCAGGTCGAGTCTTGGGAGAGGCGGGCGGACGGGGTTGTGGAGCCCAGGGGGTTGAAGAACGGGTCTATAGGCTTGGAGGACAGGCTTGTGTTCGCGGCTTACGTGGACAACGGCTCGCGGATCGACGTGTATATTGGTGGAAGGCTAAACGAGAGCTTTGGGGCTGCTGGCGTCGCGTCGCAGGGAGGCATAGAGGTGAAGGGTTTAAAGGTGCTGCTCGACGAGTGGGGCTTCTCGACGAGGGGTCTCTACGTGAACCTCTCGGGGAGGATAGCCTTCCCCTACGTTTCACGGCTAGTGTACTACAGCGACCCCGGCGGCTGGAGGGTATTGGCGGTCGGCCCGGTCAGGGCTTTGGCGGGGTTCAACACGAGTGGGCTCTCCGGGTACAACGTTGAGGCCTTCCTGGCTGTGTGGGGCCTCGGCATAAACGTGACCCAGCTCGAGTACTGGCCACTCGCAATCCGAAATGGGATTATCCTGGACTGGGCTGGCCCGCTCTTCAACGCTAGCGCCGCGCGCGTGGAGCTCGTGTGCGGGACAACTTGTAACGAGCTGCCTGTCAAGCTGGAGCCCTGGGGTGTGCAGCTGTGCAGGGACTACTGGCAGCCGGGGTATCACCGGTTCGGATACTTCACCCTGCTCTTTCGGTGGGGCGAGCTCGGCAGCGTCTCGAGCGTGAGGGGCAGAGTGTCATCCTTTCCGGGTGGCTAGCTTGAGGAGGACAGCCGTCTTCGCAATCCTAGCCGTCGCAGGCTTCGCCCTAGCGGCGGTCATCATAACCAACGTAGCGGAGTGGTCTGTGATCGCCGCGGAGAGCCCCGTGCCGAAGCTCGGGAACGCTTCCATAGCGCCACTCGCAACCTCCTACTGGAGCCTCAGCAACGGCCTAAACGTCACCAGCTATACGCTCAGGTTCGTCCCAGGCTGGGAGGAGGCATACGACGTGGGCACGCTAGACTCGAGAGTCCCGGGCCTCCAGGCGTACCTACAGCGCGAGGCCCAGCTGGGCACGGCCACCTACACGATCAGCCTGGGCGGCCAGCCGCAAATCTCCGACGCGCAGGCCTCAGGGCCACCCGTCGCGCTGCCGGCGAGGCTGACGTGGCGGACAACCGCCTCCCAGCCCTACTGGGTCCTCGCCACGGCTCGCTTCCAGGTGGGAGGGGCGAAGGCCCAGCAGTTCATCAACTTCTCCGCCACGCCCATGAGTCTACTCAGCACCGCGAGCCGCAGCTGTACTGCGGTCACGAAGTACGACGACTTCTCCGGCGCCTGCACCCCCGTCCAGTACTCCTTCGACTTGAGCGTCTCCAACAACCGCACTTACGTCTCAGGAGGCAGCACCGTCTACCTAGATATCTCCAATGGGAATCCGAAGCCGAGCCTCTACACAGAGTCTAAGAGTGGCTACGCCTCCTTCTTCATCGACTACTCCCAGCAGCCCTTCGGAGCCTCGGCGAGTTTCTCCTTCCAGTACTCCTTCAAAGCGTCCCTGCAGGACGCCGACTACATACAGGTGCACTTCTTCATCGACACCACGATGGACGGGCAGCCTGACCTCGAGGTCATCTACTACGGGTCAGGCGGTGGCACCAAGCCGTACCCCATGGCGCCGGTGATCTACGGGCGCAGCTTACCCGCTGTCGCGCGCCTCATGCCTGGCTTCGCGAACAAGCAGAATGTTTGGACGACAATCACGATCAGCCAGGTCTACAACACTGGGCGGGTGGTTGGCCTTGCCTTCACCGCGTACTCGGGAAGCGGTGTGGTGAAGGCTTGGTGGGACAACGTCGGTTTCACGCGGTGTGCCGCGCCCAGCTACCTGGGCGCCTACACAAGGGGCAGTGAATACACAGTTGTCTACGTAGACGATGTGCGCAGCCCCTCCACGCCGCCGAGCGTGGCGACCGAGGCTGATGCCTACAACTCGACGGGGAACCCGGCCTCGGACTACGGCGTGGCTGCGGCTATCTACGACGTGACGGGGTGGGGTACTGTGCAGGCTGCGGGCTTCTCCTTTGCCGTGAGGGGGCTGTACCTCAGGAACGCGACGGACCCTCAGGACAACGTGGCCTACGTTTCGGTGGGCGTCGACTCGGACGGCGACGGGCTGGTGGACACCGAGTACATCTTCTACCGCTACGATACCCTGCAGGGCCCGGGCGTGGTAGTCTCGGTGCTGGCCAGCCCGGGGACGGTGGTGTGCACAGTCGATAGCGCGGGCAGCTGCACCCCCTCGAGCGCTAGCTTCAGGGTGTACAGCCTAGGGGGCATGAGCAGCGGCTACACGTACTGGTGGAACGGCTCGCTCCCGGCGAGCCAGCCCGGGGTGGTGCGCGCTGTAGCTTTCGCGGTTACCGATGCCAGCTATTGGAGTCCGGGTACTGCTAGCGACGTCTGGGTCTGGTGGGACGACTTCTCAGCAACCTACATCGGCTGCACCCCGCTGCCACCGGAGTGGGGCGTGAGCGGCGACACCTACTATCGCCAGCTGGTGCCTGGAGCGGTCGTGTATGCCGGTAGCTTCGCGGGCGACGGTGGCTTCTACCTCTTCGACTCCGGCTTGAACCCTATCCTTGGGGGCA
>JBEULP010000007.1:0-4199 GCA_041287245.1 Infirmifilum sp.
AGGAGCTGCGGCTCCCCAGCTAGCAGGCGCTCGGCAGCCCGCAGGGTCTGCAGGACGTCCTCGAAGGGGGGCTGGCCGCCCTCCTCGATTGTGGAGAGAACCCTAGAAGCAGCCTGCTCAGCCATGTTAAACCCCGACCCCCAGCTCTCCATGGAGCTGCATCCTTATATCTGTTTTCGCCGCGGGGGGTTGTTTTGCTTACCCGATTTTAGACTAGCCGGGGCGCCTGTGGCTGTGCCACTGCCCTTACGCCGCTTTGCCCCTCCAGTACCTTGGAAACCGAGGATAAGGGTTCAAGCCATAGCTTCCCCGGCCCTGGGGTGCGGAGGATTCGAGCGGCTTACCCGCTACACTAGTGGAAGGATAGGCTTACCCGGGGAAAGCTTGGGAGTCCCGCTTTAGAGTCGAGGGGCTTTCCCAGCCGGGGGTCTAGGAGAGCGCTCTCTCGGGGGTGGTTTCGAGCATGCAGAGGCGTCGCAACTTCACCCTACACGCCAGGTACCCCTGCTTAAAGGGTAAGCCCCGCATCCTCCAACCAGGCACTGGTGAAGACCTAGAGAACTTAGGGGTCTACGCAAGACTATACCTCCTAGCATTGTTCCTGCTGCAAAGCTCTCAGTAGACATTAATAGCCTGGGAACACCGACTTTCAGTGGAAAACTTAAAAAGGGGCCTTAGGAAAAAGCAAGAACAGAGATGAAACTGAGGAGAGCATTTTCAGTAGCAATGGTCCTGGTGCTCCTCCTCCAGGCCCTCCAGGTGCATGTGGCTAGGGGGGGCAGGGCCATCGTAGTCCCAGACGACTACCCCACGATCCAGAAAGCGGTGGACGCCGCCGCTCCGGGGGACACTGTGTACGTGAAAGCGGGCAGGTACCGCGAAAACATAGTCATAAACAAGCCCATCCGGCTCGTCGGGGAAAACCCGGCCACAACCATCATAGACGGCGGCGGAGCCGGAACCGTCCTCACGATAAAAAGCAGCAACTTACACATAACAGGCTTCACCATACAGAACGGCAGGTCTGCGTGGGTAGAGGAGCTAGGGGCAGGAATCCTAATAACAAATGCGAAAAACTGTAACATTTCCGGGAACAACATAGCAAACAACGATGATGGCATCTACCTCTACGGTTCTTCTAGCAACAGCATTTACCATAACAACTTTGTAGACAACGGGCGCCAGGTATATAGCGAGGAGAGTGCGAATGTTTGGGATGATGGCTACCCCTCCGGCGGGAACTACTGGAGCGACTACCGATGCGTTGACGAGAAGAGCGGCCCGGCCCAGGACCAGCCCGGGAGAGATGGGATATGCGACAAGCCGTACATCATTGGTAAAGACAACGTCGACCACTACCCACTGGCGAAGCCGTACCAGCCTCCTCCCCTTAACGTGGAGCTTGTCAACCCAAGCCCCCCGGATGGCGCGAAAGCAGAGCCACCTATAACTTTCAGGGTTAGGGTAACCTCTGGGGGTCAACCGGTTCAGGACGCCCTCGTCACGTTCTACATGGGAGACGGCGGGGCCAGCTATAATCGATCCGACGTGAGGACGGATTCCAACGGCTACGCTGAGGTTAAAGACTGGGATCCAAAGTGGGACCACGAGGTAACCTTCACGTGGTGGGTAGAGGCAAGTAAGGAGGGGCATAAAAGTGGCGTATCAGAGAAAAGAACACTCACGTATACTCCTGGCACAGTGTACAAGTTAAGGCTGCCGCTCGAGCTTTTCCTACTCCTCATTGCCGCTCTCCCGATAGGGCTAGCAGCCCTCCTTGGGAGAAGGGGGAGGCGGAAGCCGAGGAGGGAGAAGGTTTGCCCTAGGTGTGGGGCGCCTGTAGACCCTTACCCAAAGGCTAAGTACTGCTGGAGGTGTGGAGCAAGGCTTGAGGAGCATGAGGACCGTAAAGTTTATTAGTTTCTGTGAAGCTTCTCTCCCGATGAAGAGGGGTAGCTTGGGGCTCGGCGTGCTCTTGGGGTTCATCGCCCACGTCTTCCTGGGTGGATGGCTCCCTGTTGTGGGGGATCTCATCTCGGGCTTCATCGCAGGCTACATCGCCGCTGGCGGCGTGGGTCGGGGGGCGCTAGCCGGCTTCCTCGCTGGGATCCTGGGCGGGCTCATCCTAGCAGTCATAATCCCGGTGGTTCTCGGCGTGCTCTCAGCCTACCTCCCCTTCCTCGCCCCCTACGCTTGGCTCCTCTCAGCAGGCCTCGCGCTACTGGCTGTAGCCCTCAGCTTGAAGGGGGCTTTGCTCGGCGCGATCGGCGGCGCTGTGGGCGGGGCGCTAGCCGAGAGGTAGCGGGGCTGAAGCGGCGTGAGCCCGCTCCCCTAGCTTCTACCGGCACGCTTCCACAGGTACTGGAGAAGCATGTCCCTTACCTCCTCCATCTTCGGCCTCTTTTCAGGGTCTACCGCGAGGCATTTCTCGATGATCTCGTCCAGCTCTTTATCGCCCGTCTTGATCTCCAGCTTGCCGCCTGCTTCTAGCTCAGCGATTTTAGTCTGATGTTCGAGCTCGTCCTCCGGTAGCGGCAGCCTGCCTGTGACTGCCTCGTAAAGAACGACTGCGAGGGACCAGACGTCGCTCTCGGGTCGCCGCTCCCCCTTAAGTACTTCCGGTGCGGCGTACCCGGGGGTGAATGAGATCAGGGATCTGGTGTAGGAGGAGATGGCCCTAGAGCTGCCGAAGTCCGCGAGCCTAGGTATTCTATCCCTGCTGAAGAGGATGTTCTCAGGCTTCACGTCGAGGTGTAGGTAGCCGAGTTCGTGGATCTTAGCGAGCGCGTCGGCGATCTGCACCAGGATCTCAGCCGCCTCTAGGGGGTTGAGGGGGCCGCGGGAGAGTATATTTCTCAGAGACCCCCCCTCGCAGTACTCGAATACGAGGGCTAGCGGTGTGTCCTGGGAGGGTTCAACCGCGTCCTCGAACTTGACGATGCAAAGGTGGTTCAGCCGCGAGACCTTCTCTAAAGCCTCTAGCTCCTTCCTCAGCATCTTCCTCTGCCTCTCTACCTCAAGGGGGAGGAAAGTCGGCCTTTGACCTAGTATGAGCTTCTCGTAGTAGTCTTTCGGTATTTTCAGGACGTGGTTTACGCCGCGGTGGTCCACCGCGAGGAGGGTGGCGGAGAAGCCTCCGGAGCCGAGGAAGGCCCTGCACGTGTACTCCCCCACGCGAATCTCCCCCGGTAGTGGGTAAAGCTGGGCCCCAGCAGGTGCTACGCTGACAGCCCTACCAACGTAGAGGCTTCGAAGGTGCTCCACGTCGAGTGGCTTTCCCCTCTCCTCATGGAGTGGTTCCACGGGTTTGAGCGGGAGACCGCACACGGTGCAGTAATTGAAGAATGGGGGGTTTAGGTGCCCTTTCTCGCACTTGAGCAAGTCTGGTCGTTGCCTGCCGCAGGATTTGCAGAAGCGGGACCACGGGTCATTGAGCGAGCCGCAGCTGGGGCATCGCCACGAGAAAGAGCTCAGGTCCATGTGTTCTGCCCTGCGGGTAGCCATCACTAAATATTCATGAGTACCATAATAAAAATGTTGAGGGTGTAGGGGGCGGGCTAGGAGACACTTAGCCCCGCCTGGCGCACTATCTCCCACGTCGAAGCGGTGAAGGGCGGGTGCCAGGAGATGACTGAGGCGAAAACTGAGGCACTTACCGGCTGAAAGCCCCGCCATAGATGGCGTAGGTGGTAGGTTTTAAATTCTCATTATGAGAAACTCAGCTATGCATGCGTGTAGATGGGAGGGGGGCTCTGCCCCTCTCGACAACCCCCAGGTGAGAGATGTAAACCCGAACCGACGGGCCCCTTCAGGGCGGGGAGGTTAGTCTCCGTCTCCATGAACGAGTTGTCATGCTGCAGCTGTCGGGGATTCTTCCCGTAGAGGTTTCTCGCTGCGGTGCACCTTGAAGCTGGCTTTTCCATGCCGTGAAACGGGGGCACTGTTTCCAGATTCAGCCCTTCTACGCTGGAGCTACCCGTGGGGGTAGCTCGCCCTGGAAGGAGCATAAGGCTTAGTGTGGAGGCGGAGATTTGAAGATCGCGGCGCACCCCACCATGAATAGCGAGGCTTTCCCCCGCTACTTTTGAAGGCCTGGAAAGGCTTCTGCTGGAAGGTTCGCCGGCTGGTGCTGCCGGAGGCGGGCTAGCCTAGAGTGTAGGGCTCTCCTCTCCTTTATCTAGGGTGGGGGGGTTGGCGGG
>JBEULP010000064.1:0-2882 GCA_041287245.1 Infirmifilum sp.
CTGAACTTCAAAAAAGGGCTTTATAACCTGGGCGAGACCGAGTTTAAGCAGAGGTGGCAGGACATGGCGCTAGACTCAGGCGCAGGGCCTGGCGCTGAAGGGCTGTCATACGACCCCGATACAGATATCGAGCCAGATCGAGAGCTATGGCTGGAGGTATGGGAATGGCACGGGGCTGTCCCGTACCAGGGCGACCTCGTAGAGTGCTGTGCGACATTTATCACCGAGCGGAACGCGGAGTCCCCAGAGGATGGGGTAATGGTGCGTCTAACAACGCGACCCTTGCTTGATTGTGGCTGGCGGCCGTTCGTCACAGCGCAGTTCATCCCTAGGCCAGGGCCGTTTGGGGTTGGCATAATCGAACGAGAAAAAGAGATCATATATCAACTCAGTCAGTTCATCGGCCAAGCGCAAGACAACGCGCGACTGACATCTAACGCAATGTTCCAAGTCAGAGCAGGCTCCCCAGCGTGGAAGGCGTTGAGAGCCAATGGCAACACCATACAACCTGGTATGATATTCGAGATGCTAGCAGGAGAGGACGCAGGAATAAAGCCGGTCGATCTCCCGCCGTTTCCGAACAATGATATCATGCAAATGGTGCAGTGGTTGGGTAATTGTCTTGACAGGAGAACCACTGTTTCTGACCTACGCCAGGGGATCAGTGAGGAGCGAAAGACAGCGACCGAGGCCAATATCCTACAGCAGCAGGGAATGGTCCCCCTCCGCAGCAAGACAGTCCTTTTCGCGAAGAACTTCTTGAAGCCGGCGTTTACGATGTGCCTGGCTATGATTGAGCAATTTAGCGATGGCGATCAGACGGTGGTCGTCCGAAACGCTGCCGGTCAGGACGTGCCGCTGGTCATCACCAAAGAGGAACTGCAGTCTGGCCGCTGGGAGGTGGAGCCATCGGTATTACGGCAAGACCAATTAGACATAGCAAGGGCTCAGTCGATCGAGCGGATCATCCCGACCCTAGCGAATCTCCAGCCAATGCTAGCAAGAGAAGGCAGCAGCGTGTCGTTTACGGAGTTGGCGCGGCAGTACCTAGAGCTTGTTGGGTTAGAGAACGGTGAGCGCGTTATCGTGAAAGCGCCGCCTCCTCCCGTCCAGCCTCCAGGGCCGGTTGCGCCCCAGGGCAATGTACCAGCCGAGGGGCCTGGGGGGCCGCCGGCTGCTCCTCCTCAGTCTGGCCCCCCTTTTTTAGGTGAACCACCCCAGTTGGTTAAAAATGGCGGCCCCATGGGGCCATCTCCGACGAATGACAACGCGCTCGCGCAATTTCTGCAATTGAATTCATTCATGAACCAAGGAGGGACACTGTAATGGCGCTCGTTACGTGGCAAGAATGGGTGCGGTGGAAAGAGTACACAGAAGAGGACGACGAGCAGCAAATATTGCTCGACCTGCGAGAGCAGAGCTCCTCGAGAAGCACCCAGGATTTCCTCGACACCATGAAGAAATACCTAGAGTTTCTTATGATCAGAGAAGTAAACGCACACATTGCTGATCCTAGCCGCAAGCCGGCTAAATATACCGATGCAATACGGGATATGCTCACCCTAGTTAGTTCACTGAGGAGGTAAAGAATGATGGAGAATCCACAACTTGACACTACTGAGACCACCCCTATCGAACAGGTAGCGCCTAATGAACTGGAAACCCCAGACAAAGCGGCCGTGAGGGCAGTCGAAGAGAGCAGGAGGGAAAGCGCTCAAGAGTCCAAACCGAAATACCTCGGCGAGTTCGAGTCGGAGGAGGAGGCCATAACGGCCTATAATACGCTCAAGACGTTCGCCCAGAACATCATCGCGCAGCAACAAGAGGCGGAGAGGCAGAGAGCCCAAACTGCAACTGAAACAGAAAAACAGGGGCCCTCTAGCATTGACCCAGAAGAGAGGGCCATGCTGGCAGAATACATGCGCGCTGTCGAGGATAAACGATATGATGAAGCTATCCTTATTCTCAAAAGAGGAATTGAGGCGAAAGCCATTCGGGACGCTGCCACACTTGCACAATATATGGTGAGGCAGGAATTAGAACGAGCAGCGGCGCCGCATCGTTCCATGGAGGAGCTGCTTAACACTAAAGAGCTAAGAGATTTGCATCCAACTGCTCCGCACGCAGTCTGGTTCGCGGATAAGTTGGGGCAATTAGGGTATAACAAGAGGCAGGTGGCTGGTATTCTTCGCGATTTTGGTAAGAAATATGCGGCCGCCAACTTCAAGAACCCAAAGGCCGCCGGATGGGAGGAGCCATCTGGTGGTGGCTGGGCTGACCTGGACGGCAAGGATTTCGATATTGCAGCCGAGGCTTTCTGGGATAAACAGCTTGGCTTGAAATGACAAGAAAAAGAAGGTGAAACATGGGCGCATTTTCTACGCAGTCGGATTTTATGAAGCTCTGGACGCAGAGCGATCAGGAGTCTGAGCGCAAGCTACAGAAATTCCTGCTCAAGGGGCTCGACAAGATAGTGCAGAGCCAGAGCGACGTCCTGAGCAAGATCAAGGTCGGGGAGCCGATAGCGACTCCCGTGGTTCGGTGGATGGAAGAGGTGCAGTATCCACACGCTGTCACGGCCCAATGGAACGGCACCAATTCCCTAACATTCACTGGCTACCTTTTTAACGCGGCTGTGAACCAGGCCAATCTGAGGAAAGTTATCCGCGTAGGAACCATACTCGAAAGGCAGTCAGACGGCCTCCAGTTGAAGGTCAGCAGTGTAGCCGGCATAGAAGACGGAGCGCCGTACGTCGCAACGGTGGATACGTATGGCAACACTTCCGGTTCTGCGGATTCCAGCGGGACGACTTACGAGATCATTGCCGAGGTGTGGTACGACTACAAAGACGCAGATGAGACGAGGTCTCTCGACAGGTATT
>JBEULP010000065.1:0-12318 GCA_041287245.1 Infirmifilum sp.
CTCTAGCTTTTCTTTTAAGTGGTCTAATAGTTGGAACAAGCTCGCTCTTACTAGCCGTAGCCACTATGAAGGATGTTTCCCTAGCATGGTTGCCCCTCGTCAAGTTAAAGGCAGGTTCTATCGGGGAATCTCGTTTCTTCATAATAACCTTTGAATACGGTATAGGTGTTGTATCACTTCTTCTAACCCTCGTATACGAGGTTATGTTTGGAGCTGAAAGAGCAAGTAAGCTCTTAAAGCGTATCTCACCTGGAGCATGAATTAGAGTTAAACATCGCAGATTTAGTACCGCGCTCGGGGAAACTACGCTATGGTGCGCTCTGGATAGGCTAGCCGCCACAGAAGCTCTCTATTCACCTCCAACACCCGATAGGTTAAAACTCCTTACCTTCTACTAAAAGAGTGTGGGGCAGACCCTGATATTGAAGGTAGCCAAGGAATTCCTGGACAGCTGTCATAAACAGGGGAGAAGGGACTGCTTCAAGGAGGCTAAGGAGGCTTTTGGCAGCTACGGCATGTGGACGTACTCGCTCAGCTACTCCTGCAATTTTCAACTCTGGGAGCGCCTGGAAAAGCTGGCAGGGGAGGACCTGAACCTGGTAATTGCCCTTAACAGGCTTTTATGCGGAGCATTCGAGCAGGAGCTCGAGTTTGACGAGCAGATTTACCTGAGGCTTATAGACCTCCTCGAGAGATATGCGAGGGTGGAGGAGGATGAGCATTTATCTGGACATGCAGAGGACATAAAAGCGCTCTTGACCACGGCCCTTAGGCTGAGAAGCGGGATCATCTGCTACTAGGATCCAAGGAAAAACCTTGTACCTGTCACGGAAGAGGTTTTCTATGCTTTCATCGCGCCGGAGAGGTAGCCTCGGATGAGATATTTTCCTAGGAAGAAGTAGAAGAGCATCACGGGAAGAGCGTAAAGGAAGGTTCCAGCCATCTGCGTGTTCCATTCCGCCGCGGTTGTGCCCAGGAGGTTTGCTAGGACGACGCTTGCAGGCTGGTTTGCGCCCTGTGTAAGTATTAGTCCAAACAGGAAGTCGTTCCATATGCTTGTAAACTGGAACACCGCCGTCACAATGAAGGCTGGCCATGAGAGGGGAAGCACAACACGTGCAAAGATAGTTGTTTCATCTGCTCCATCCACTCTGGCAGAGTCGATGAGACTCTGGGGTAATTCATCTAGGAAGCTTCTAAAGAAGAGGCTACATATGGGGATTCCATAGATAGTATGTACGATGGCTAATCCTAGGATTGAGTTGTAGAGTCCTACGCGGCTGGTTACCATTAGCAGGGGGATAACTATAGCATGGTATGGTATAAAGGTTCCAAAGGCCAACAAGAGGAAGACAATGTCAGAGTGTTTAAAGCGTAACTTAGAGAGAACGTACCCATTGAACGAGCCTATAACTGAGGATAGTAGTGTAGCTAGAATGGTAAACACAAGGCTATTAGACAGGCCCTGCCTCAGTGCCTGGAACGCCCTCAAGAACGGAACCAGCGTAGGACTAGTAGGAGGCATTATTGGGGTTGTCATCCTAGCCTCTAAGTCGTCCTTCAAAGCAGTTGTTATAACGGACCAGAAGGGCAGTAGCCAGATGACTGCAAAGAACGATAAGAGGACTATCGCTAGTACGCGTGCCCAATTCATACCTATCGCCTCCTCATAGTCGTGAGAAGATAGGGAGTGACAACTACGACCACCATTAGGAGCAGGATTGTTGCTAGAGCTGCGCCGTAGGGAAAGTCGGTCTCGAAGAAGGCTCGCCTATACATGAGCAGTGCAAGCACATATGTCGACACGCCTGGGCCCCCGTTTGTCAGGACGTAGATGAAGTCGAAGGCCTTTAGCGAGAAAACCATGAGGACGATGAAAGACGAGAAAATCCACGGTTTTAACTGAGGGATTACGATCCTAGAGTAGATTTGTAATGTAGACGCGCCGTCAACAGTCGCAGCTTCAAGTTGCTCCACAGGTATGGACTTCATCCCGGCGAGGAGAACAAGGGCCGTGTAGCCTGTGAACTGCCATATCAGGGCAACTATGACACTATAAATGGCTATGCTGGCATCTCCAAGCCAGTTGACCCGGGGTGCGCCTAGGAGCGAGGAAAGTAGGGTGTTTGCGACGCCGAATGAGTAGTTGTACATCCACGCCCACATAGCACCTGTGACTACGAAGGAGAGTGAAAAAGGTAGGAGGAAAAGCATGCGGAACATTGCTTCAAGCCTCCCCCCAACAATGCTCATGAGGAGTGCTAGAAACATACCAAGGGCTATGCTGCCAGGTATAAAGAGGAGAATAAGCATTACATTATTCATTATCGAGACGTAGAACACTGGATCTAAAAACGCCTTCCTATACTGCTCTAAACCCGCCAACTCATATGTGATTAGTAGCCCCCTGCTTTTCGTGAAGGATAAGACAACGTTCCAGCCGATAAGGCAGTAGATAAAGAAAAATGCCGTTGCTGTAAAAACAACAAAAAGGAGATACATGATGTACCTATTCTCCAGTCTCATAGCAACACCCATTTAGCAGAAAAAATTTCTTTTTTGTTACTCCACTTTTCAACCCGTGAGATGCCAGGTCTTAGTATAATCGGATTTCGCCGTGTTTATGGCATCTATAATCGCCTTGCAAGCGGCAGCAATATCCTTGTCGCTCGCGAACTTAGATGCGATATCATTGAAGGCACTGGCGAACTTTTCAGGTGCGCCGCTACCGTGAACTATGCTTGGCGCCATGTATCTAGCGTTCTTGAAGTCCTGGATAGCCTGTCTCTGATAAGGACCATACTTAGAGATATCAGCATCGATCCTCGCTGGAATAGAGCCTTTTATCGGGTTGAATGTGTCCTGGCCCTCGCGAGAACCAACCAGCTTCAGCCACTTGATAGCGTTGTCGGGGTGCATCGCTCCTTTAGGAAGCTCGAAGGCGTCCGAGACGATCATGTATATACCTTCAGTTCCAGGTGAGGGCATAGCTCCGTAGTCAACGCCGAAAACCTTGCCTGCCACGTAGAATTCTCCGTTAGCCCAGTCCCCCATGATTGTGAAGGCAGCCTCGCCCCTTATCACCTTAGCAACCGCTTGGTCCCAAGTTAGAGATGCATAGTCGGGGTTGACGTAGGACATATACCTCTTCATTATCGTGAAGGCGTTGACAAGCCTTGGATCGTTGGGGTCTGTAAGCTTCCCATTTATCAGATCCTGGTAGAAGTCCACGCCTTGGCTCAAGAATATCTGTTCGATTGCATGCGCTATCTCCCACTTGCCGATGCCTCCCATCGCAATGGGATAGGTAATGCCAGCCGCCTTTAGCTTTTCGCAAGCTGCAAAGAACCCGTCCCACGTTTTAAGAGTACTAGGGTCAATACCGTACAGGTCAAGGATCTTCTTGTTGTACCATAGAACATTCGCCCTGTGAATATTGACAGGCACCGCGTAATAGTGACCGTTCCAGTTAGCCATGTCTCGTATCACAGGCGGAAATACCTGTTCCCAGCCCTCACTCCTCCACAGATCATCTATTGGCTCCAGGAAGCCTGCGTCTATGTAAGGCTTCATCTCGTAACCCAGGTGCATCTGAAATGCATCGGGCGCTTCCCCAGCCGCGACCATCGACTTCATCACGGCCTTCATAACATAGCCCGCACCACCGGCAACGGGGCTTTGAACCACGCCTACATCTGGATATTTTTGTTGGTATACTTTAACTAGCGCGTCTATAGCCGCTTTCTCTCCCCCTGAAGTCCACCAGTGGTAGATTACCAGTAGATTAGCCTTCGGCTTCGTCGCGGCCTGCTGGCCGTAGTAGTAGGCAACTAGGCCTACCACTACGGCGGTAGCTATTATTGCTATAGCAAGCAGAAGCGTTGCTGAGAGCCCTTTCTTACTAGAAGTTTTTTCTGACATACAAGCATATTATCAAATTACCTCTTATATATTTTTTTCTAATTATAAATATCTAGTTTTTTATTTTTAATTGTTTTCAAGAAAGAAGAAGCATATTATAAGTGTGGGTAAGATATAGGTAAGAGAGAATCCTTTCTCTTTTAGTTGTATGGGATAAAAGCAATAGGAAAGGACTGGAGAACGAGCCAGAAAAAGAGAAGACAGGGTTTAAACACGCCTCAAATGATTATAGCTTCTACGAGAGATTTGGCTTAAAAAATGCAATCGAGCTATTACTCCCTAAAAAGCTAGTCTAGTAGTTAGGCTCAGAGTGTCGAAACTATACGTCCTATTTTCTCTGTGCTAGAGCTCTCAGAGCGGCCAAGTGGAGAGGATAGACGAGGGGAGAGGCTGTTAGTAGTGGTTGTGTCGCAAGGGTAAGCTTTAGTATGTCGTATGCTGTTAGGCTGAACTGAATAGCGGCTGCGGCATAGTTTATCATCTCCCCAACCGGCTCGGGGCCAACTATCTGAACTCCGATAAGTCTGAGGTCGCCGCTTGCGAAGAGAGCTTTCATCCTGATTTTTCCAGCTCCTGGTAGGCTGCCAGGGTGCCTGTTGACCGCCTCGACTGTCACGGGGATGGCGTTTATGCCCAGCTTCTTAGCTGCTGCCTCGGTTAGGCCAGCTGCTGCTAGCACCGTACCACCTACTGTTGTCGAGTAGGCTGGTAGTATACCCTCGATGCCCCGTGCTTGGCACTTCCCGGCTATGTGGAGAGCAGCCACTCTGCCCTCCGCTATTGCTAGGGTTGCAAAGTAGGTTTTGACGGGTCGGCCGGTGAAGAAGTCGCGTTTTTGGGCTATGTCTCCTACAGCGTATATATCGGGGTCATTCGTCCTCATAAAATTGTCCACGATGAGATGCCCGGACTCATCCAGTAGAAGGCCCGCTTTCCTAGCAATCTCTGTGTTAGGGGTATTGCCCACCGAGATTAATACTGCGTCTGCTGGTATATCCTCGCCGTTCTCGAGAACGACACTTTGAACCTTACCTACGCCCTTTATTTGTTTCACCTTAGCGTTCAGGTGGAACTTTACGCCCCTCGCCTCAAGCGCCTTCCTGGCTATCTCTCCGAACTCCTTGTCGAAAGCTAGGGCTAGGGCTTCGTCTAGAACCTCTACTACGTGCACCTCCCGGTTTCTGGCTAGGTCGTCTGCATACTCTACCCCTACAAAGCCCGCGCCGATAATGACTATCTTCTTAGCAGTCTTAAGGACATTGTAGGCTTTAACGAGGTGATCGTAATCCTTGTGGACGAAAACAACATTCTCAAGGTTAGCTCCGGGTATGTTGAGCGGGCTGGGGCGTGTGCCGGTGGCGAGTACCAGCTTCCCGTATTGGTACTCCTCCCCCTTTGCTGTCTTAACAACTTTTCTCTGCCTGTCTAAGTCCACAACTTCGTCCACAACTAGTTCTATCCCAGAGGATGTGACCATGGCGTCGGGAATTAGACATCCTTCTACGGAGTTAATCGTGTCTATTATGTATGGGACTGAACAGGGAACTGGCTGTAGCTTGGTTCGGCGTATGATTAGGATGTTCATGTCGGGGCGTAAAGACTTTAAGGTTAGCGCTACGGCTAAACCTCCTGCACCGCCACCCACGATAATAACGTCGTATCTTTTCACAGCGGGCTAAACGAGGGGGGCCTAGAAATCTCTACCTTAATAAATCATTGTAATATATAAATACCATTGTTTATTTGACAGATAGCTACCCGCGTATCTTCCCGGAAATCTACATGAACTAGCGAGGGTGCCCTTACAACTCAAAGCCTAGCCTTTCAAAGGGTGGAGAGTCAGGCATTATTTTTGCCCTTATAGGTGCAATTAACTTTTAAAGATGTAAACTGATATAAAATTATTAAATGACTCAACTGGATACTCCAAGGTTGTCGACGCTTGATAGGAGGAAGTTCATAAAACTCATAGCCTTGAGCACTTCTATTGCCGGGCTCTCCATTGAGGGGCTTCGGGAAACTGTGACCGTAGAGCTTAGAAGGGTGAATCTTAACCTGGGCCTTGGAGCTACCCTCCTTGTCGTGACAGACACTCACCTTCACGGATGGGGCTGGGTCGAGGAGACGTTGAAAGCGAGTCTCCTCTCGGCTTCGCTCGAGGCTGATGTGCTTGTGTTCCTGGGTGATGGATATGACCATAACACTCCCGGTTTGGAATTATTGCCCCGGCTATTCAGCGAAGTTAGCATCCCGAAGATAGGAGTTCTGGGAAACCATGAGCACTGGGCTGCGGACAAGTTTCCTCTCGAGATGGGCTTGGAGGCATACCGGGCGTCCGGCTTCAGGCTTCTTCTCAACGAGGCCATTGAGGTTCGGGGTATCCGTTTTGGCGGGCTAGACTGGTTCCACGACGAGACCTATATCGGGCGATCATACTTAAAGCAGGTGGGAAAAGTAGACGTGCTGCTCTCGCACACGCCTGATGCGGTCCTTCTAGAACCGGAGGCTAGGCTTGTGCTATCAGGGCATACCCATGGGGGTCAGGTTTGTCTTCCCTTTTTAGGCCCGATCTGGGTGCCCTCAAAACTCGGGCGACGCTACGCTAGCGGCGTCTTCGACTATAACGGTTTAAAGCTAGTTGTTAGCAGGGGTGCAGGCGAGTCAGGAGTCCCATTGAGGCTTAACTGCCCCCGGGAGATACTTCTAGTAGACATCTAGTGTATTTTTCCCAGGAATCCCCAATCTCAAAACAAAAAATTACCTACTAGTTGGAAAAAGTGAGGTTATGATTCAAAAACAGGGTAGAGGTAAAGAAGAGGATGTTTAAGGTCTTTGGGGTTTGCATTCCTCTTGTTCACAGTGCAGTCTTCAGCGGTTTTAGCCTGAAGTTGGGTTGGCTAGCCGTCCCATGAATAGGACTAGGCCTGTCTGATTGTCCCGTATCAGGAAGATGAAGGGATGATCCGCTATGAAAGTCTTCCTGTTTGGCTGGATAGCTGTCACCTTTATGACTACTGCTGTGGCTCCGGCTGCCTCAGTTCCCTCTTCATCTACCTTTACGTAAGCCTGGTGGATTACCAGGCTGATGTACAGGTCGCGCCTCCCATCGATGCCTGAAAAGTCTGCCTCTGGCGTGAAGGGTGTCTTAAGCCCGAGATCCTCGAGAGGCTGGTTAAGCTGGTACTTAGTGTTCAGCTCGAACTTGGGTATGCATATCTCGTCTAGCCGCTCGGGCTTAGTAGAGGAGAGGATCCGGGAAAGCAGCTCAGGTGTGAGTTGAGACTCGAAGGCCTCGAGCCGCCCCTTTGGGAGGAGTATGACCATGGAGAAGCGCCCGCCGGCGTATGGAAGCTCTAGAACCTCCACGTCTGAGAGGTTGGCGTACATGAAGTCCTTCTCCTGAGGCTCCATGCACATCATGTCTACTTGAACCGTCTGCCCGTCCGCGGTCTTGAAGGGAGCTTTCCTCGTCATGGTTACCTCGAACCTGTAAAGCCAGGAGCCCTTGAAGTACACAGCATTTGTTATCACGAGCCTAACCAGGGGGTTTATAGAGCCCGGGGGGATGAGATCCTTTATTTTGCCGCGGGTCTGCTCCTCTATGAAGCGGTTTATCGCCTGCCGGGACCCCTCAGGGTCTCTTATAAAGTCGAGGTTGGCTGCTCTAGCACCGTAGAAGTCCGAAACGACCCTAGCAAACTCGGGAAGAACGTCGAAGCCTGCTTGAACCCATAGTGCATTGCCTATGCCGAGCTCTACGCCTTCCGCTCGGTTTAGGCTATTGTAGAGGTAGGCATAGTTCGGTCGTAGTATACTGGGATCAGGATACCCTAAGGCACTCCTGAATTCTTCAGCCGTCAAGCCCCTGGCGCCTTCGTATGTAACTGCTAGGGCTGAGTAGACGCTGAATGGGGCGTAGAATATGTTTCCCGGCTCGCGCCGCGCTATCTCCTTGTAGAGGTTTACAGCCATGTTGTTAGCCGAAGATACTACAGCCTCCACCCCGCTCCGGGTGTGGTTTGTCTCGTTAGCCAATGGGGGTCTAAGTGGATTGTAGGGGTAGAGGTATAAAGATGCTACGGCTATGGAAACGAGAGCTAGGGCTGCTAGGATGAGGAATAGTTGTATCGGTTTCTTCATACATCAGGTATTCAGGGTGGCGTGCTTATAAAGGAAAAGTACTTGCAATACATATCGAGATTATGCCTCGACGGGACTTCCATACGCTAAGGAAGCCGCAGGAACCTTACAGCCTGCCGGTCAAACAAGTGTGATATGTCTGAAAGTAAGAATTTTAGGAAGCGTGGCGTTGTAGACAAGATGAGGAAGACCCTGCTTACCCTACTCGCACTAGCCCTCTTAATCCCGCTTGAAGCCTCGGGTACCCCCGCTGTTAAGAAGCTCCTTATTTACTATGGATACCCCAGCCTCTTCAACGGAAGTAGAAGCGTCTACGAGGCGGCACCCCTCTTCGACAAGTACGATTTCGTCGTCCTGGCCGACGGGCTCGAGGAGCAAAGCCACCCGGAACACGAGGCTGCCAGGACGCTGCTTTCCCTTTCAAAAGCTGTATTCTACGGCTACATCGACACTATGCAGCCTATCGGCGATATCTGTAGAAAAGCGGAGAAGTGGAAGGCGCTAGGGGTGAAGGGGGTGCTACTGGACGACTTTGGATTCGACTACCTAGTGCCTTTCCTTGGAAGTAGAGAAGATGCGCGTAGACACCAGGCTAAAGCCCTCGAGTGCGTCCGCGCTTTCGGCTTGGAAGTAGCGATTAACGCCTGGAACCCGGACGACCTTTCCGGGGAAGTCTCGGGTGTTTCTCTAAACCTCACCGGCGTCCCGCTTCTAGTAGAACACGCGATATATGGCTTTGGAAATAAAACTGAAGAATTCGTCGACCATTTCTACCGGATGCTTTTATTCGCCGAGAAAAATAACGCAAAGCTCTGGTGCTTGACTTCGACTGCGGCGAAAAGCTCGTACGAGAATAAGGCTATCGGATATGATGCCCTAACATACCTCTACCCTGAATGCGACGCCTACGCTATACAGGAAGACTACGGCGAAGACAGTAGCGTTTTTTACGCCTTCTCGAACCAGAGCGCGGTGATAGAGTACCTCTACGGTGTAAACGTCGTCCTCTGGGGCAGCCTCGACGAGACATGGTATAGGAGCACGCTGGAAAGGCTTGCCGGGGACGGCTTTGACAGCCTGCTCGTCACATTTTTCCTATCGTCCCCTTCCGTCGACTCAGAGTATGTCGTGCCCTTCGAGTACACCCCCAGCGACGCCGACTTACGAAAAGCCGTCGCCCTTGCACGGGAAATGGGCTTTAAAGTCTACCTTAGGGTAAATCTAATCGTAACAGGTGGCTGGGCAGGGGAGCTTAAACCCCGTAACCTGGAGACGTGGTTCAAAAACTATACAGGATACCTTCAAAGGTATGCGTCTCTAGCTCAGAACCTCGGCGTGGACGGCTTCGTCTTCGGGACAGAGATGAGTCAATTGGATAAGCTTGAAGACTGGCGCGGTGTTGTCTCAGCATTAAGGAAAATATATACTGGGAGGCTAGGCTACGCAGCGAACTGGGACTCTGAGGCAACATCCTTCTGGGATCTACTGGACTTTATAGGTATAGACGCTTACTATCCTATACTCAACCTTAGCTCATGGCACCTGAATCATGAGAAACGGATAGAGCCGCTCCAGCTGATATATGGAAAACCAATCATCTTCACGGAGATAGGCTATCGGAGCGCCCGGGGAGCCGCCTCAGAGCCCTGGAACTGGCAGTCAAGGCTTGAGAAAGACTACTCTGAGCAGTACAGGCTCTACACGCTATTCCTGAGCTGCGAGGCCCCGAGGATAAACGGCTTCTTCTACTGGGGCGAGGCACCCTGGGCTGACGACGGCACAGGCTACTCTGTGCTGGGAAAACCAGCCGAGGAGGCGTTCAGAGCCTGGCTGAAAGTATATGTTAACATAAACCTCCCGGTTGGCCGCTCCGGTTGCAGTTGCAACCCCCCGGGCGTTGAAAAGCCCCCTTTCCCGGCTAAAGTGCCATATTTGTATCACCCTACCCCCTTAGCCTTCTGAGGCTGCTTTATTCTGCCTTGAATCTAAGGCGGTTGAAAACGAGTAAATATCAGAAAGGGCCCCTATCTCCCAATTCCTGGTATTTTTACAGCTGTAAGCCCCCCCTTTAAGGAGGAGGTAAGAATCGTAGGAAGCATTATAGATAAACCTTGCAGGTCAAGCTTGCTCCAGTGCCTTCACACCGGCCTAGCTCCCCAAGCGCCCACCCTGCAAATCTATTCGAGCATAGACAAGGCGGTCGGGCCGGAGGGGCTCGAACGCATCCAAGCCGAGCGCGGCGGCCACGGAGAAGAAGATCGTGAGGAGCATTAGCTGGAAAACGGCGAGCCTCAGGAGGTGAGCGCCGGGGCAAGGGGGCCCTTCAGGTCTAGGAAGCAAGTGGAGGATCACGTAGGGGGAGAGGAAGAGTGGCGGCATAACAATGGTTCAGTAACGCAGGCGGCGGTGATCGGCCTCAGGCTTCCAGCTCGGAATCTCGGGGCGAGGCGCGCCGGGGACGGGGGCTGTTGTTCATGCTGCTAATGGAGGACGCTACTCCCAGCCGCGTTGAGGCGTGCTAGCTGCCTGAGTACCCCCCTAGCCCTCACTACTCCCAGTAGCCTCCCCTCAGGGTCGATGACTGCCCCCTCTTCCTCGTGCTCTTCAAGCATCTTCTCGATGACTTTGAGTAGCGGGTCGGTAGGGCTGAACACGAGGCCGTGCTTAACCGCTGCATACGCTACAGGCAGGTTCTGCGAGCGCTCCGTGAACTCGAGGAGATGGGCGGGCGTTACAAATCCTATCAGCCTCCCCCCGCCGTCGACGACGGGGGTAAGCTGAGAGAGCTCCTGGCGAGTTAGCTCTATAGCCTCCTTGACGGTGCACGTCTCCTCGATCACGACTAGAGGCTTCTCCGCCACGTCAAGCGCCTTAAGCCTGCTCAGCGCTCCCGGGTTCCTGCTGTGGATCGTCCTCATCGCCTCTCTCAGCACCTCCAGTGCTCCGGAGGGCCTCCTCAAGAGCTGTAAATCGTAAAAGGATGTAAGGCCGCTCGCGAAGTAGCTGAACGTCGCGGACACAAGGATGGGAGTGATGAAGGATGAACCAGCCGTTTCGGCGGCGAAGGCAACCGCTGTAAGCAGCGTTTTCTGGGTGGCGGCTAGGACGGAGGCCATGCCGGCTACAGCGTACAGCTCAACGGGGCCTCCCACAAGCTTGCCGAACAACGCGCCGAGCGCAGCGCCTACAAATATTGATGGGATGAAGAGGCCACCGCTGCCTCCAAAGTTAAGGGTGAAGGATGTGGCTGCGACTTTCAGCACCAGAAGCAATGCCAGCCCCGCCAGGGTCTCGTCACCCCTCAAAATTCTCGAAATAGTGCCGTAACCAGCCCCGTAGACCCCAGGCTCTACCAATCCCACAACCGCTACTAGCAGCCCGCCTACGATCGGCTTGACAAATTTTTTCCCGAAGCGGCGATTTGCCAGGCTGCCCAACCCCAAGAAGGTACGAACGAATAGTCTCCCGACCCCCGCCGCCAGAGCCCCAGGAGAGCCGCCGAAGCCACGTTCACCGGGGTGAGGGTGAGGGGCAGGGGGGCTACTTGGAAGATTGCCTCGGCGCCTCTTAAAGCCACTATCGTTATGTACGCTGCTAGGGACGCGATAGTGGCTTCGAGGAAGACCCCCTCTCTAGGTCCCGCCTATAAGGTATCTCCAGCGTGAAGAGAATACCGGTGAGCGGAGCCTTAAAAATCGCCGTGAGCCCTGCGGCCCCCCAGCTAGGAAAATCTTCCTCACCCCCTCTCTAGGCAACTTCACCGCCCTGGCAATAAAGGAGCCGACCCCCCCGCCTATCGCGAGGCTTGGGCCCTCTAGCCCCGCGCTCCCACCCATCCCTATTGTCATGGCCGAGGCCGCCGCCCTAGCAGCAGTATCCTTCAAGCCAGCCTCGCCATCAAGGATGTGGTACTGTTCCAGGAAGGCGTGTGTGCCACACCCCGCCTTCTTATCGCTCGTGAAGGCGACGACTACCGCGTAAGATGCCAGCATGCCGGCTGGAACCAGGAGAAGGGCTAGTAGCCGGCTATACCCCAACATAGAGCCGAAGAGGGTGCTTATCCACTCGAATACCAGCGAGTACAAAGCTACCGAGACCCCGGCCACGACTCCGACCACGAGTGCCACTATGGCCGGCTGAACCCTCCCAGCCAACTCCCGCATCTCCAGAATCCTGAGACGCCCCGAATTCACAAGCCAGCAATGGAGGAGGCTCATATAAGCGTTGCTGGGCACCTAAGAGGACGACAGCCCCCCA
>JBEULP010000066.1:0-5779 GCA_041287245.1 Infirmifilum sp.
ACGAGGGCTGGGTGCGCGTCGGCGGCTTCAAGACGAGGGGGTTCGGCGAGGTGAGGGTCGAGGGGCTCTCCTTCGCCGCCACCGGGCCCACGGTGAGCGGGACCAAGCTGCTCGCCGTGGACGACCGGGACCTCGAGGTCGACCTCGCGGGCGTCGCGCAAGCTGCTAACGGCTGGCTGAGGGCCTCGGGCGACGCTGCTTGGCGCGTGCTTGAGGTGCTCGAGGGGGTGTGGGACCGTGCAAGCCTCGCTCAGCGTAGTTAGGAGGAGGCCGAGGGACCGGAGCAGGCTGGAGGGCCTAGCCGGCAGGCTGGCGGTGACCATCAGGTCCTGCTCCGCCAAGCTCGGCGACCCCCTCGACAGCTACCTCCACGTGGGCACGGAGGCCCTGAGGCTCTCAGTCGACCGCTCGCTCCTCGCCCAAGCGGCTAGGGCTAGGACGCGCAGGGAGCTGGAGGCCCTCGTCGGGAAGATCAAGGGGACGATTTCCCTCGAGCACAGGCAGTTCTCCGCGACGCGACTCGGGCCGGTGGTCCCCGGGAGCAGCGTGAAGGGGAACGTGAGGAGCAGGCTGGAGCTCAGCTTCGTCCCCAGGGAGGGGAGGGTGAGGTCCTGCCTCATCAGGGCCACCTACCCGGAGGAGGAGCCTGAGTGGAGGCACTACCGCATCTGGAGGGCCTCGCTGCAGCAGTACAGGGGGCAGCCGTGCAGCTGCACCGAGGGGTGGGAGGTGTGCGAAGTCTGCCTGCTCTGCGACCTCTTCGGCACCACGGGCCTCCAGGGCCTGGTCAGCTTCAGCGACTTCGTGGGCGAGGGTGTCTCCCTCCAGAGACTCTCGCTTCCAATCGGCGAGAGTCTCGAGGCCGCTCCGCCTGGCAGCAGGTTCAAGGGCTCCGTCACCTTCAGGAACCTGGAGCCTGTGGAGCTGGGCCTCCTCCTATACGGGATGGGCCTGAGAAACTCCCGGGTGGGGAGGCCGGTGCTGCTTGGTAAGCTGAAGTACAGAAGGGATCTGCCTCATGTCTTCGGGGTGGTGAGATACGAGCTGGAGGAGCTTGCGCTAGCCCCCTTCTCTCAGCCGCTGAATATTGGGAGGGCAGAGGTGAAGCCAGGCGCGGGCGTGAGTGGCGACCAGCTGGACTTGACGGTCTTGGAGCTCGTCTCCCTGGCGTCCTCGGAGTTTTCGGGCGAGCTTCTCGATGTGGACGAGGTGGCGGAGGTTGAGCGGCTTAAGGCTTGAGTTTAAGGAGCCGTACCCTGTCTATAGGGGCCTTAGGGTTCCGCTCTGGGAGAAAGGGAAGCCAGTGCGCGTGAGGCGTGTCACTGATGAGGACAGGAAAGAGTTCCACGAGACTCTGTACAGACTCCGAGCCTTCCTGGAGGCACTGGTGAAGTACTGGAGGCAGAAACTCAGGCTGGGCGACGAAGAGCTTCTGGAGCGCGTCGCGGACGCGATCGCCATCTTCTTCAAGGCGCCCCTTTTCATCGAGGCGGTGCCAGTCGCCCCGACGCCCCTGAAGGCCTTTGCATACACCCTCCTGCTACCCCGGCCAGACGAGAGAGACCTCTACAAGTTCGCCGAGGCGCTGGCTAGAGCGATGGATCCCAGCGTCATTGAACTCCTCGCCCCCCTCTTCGACCCGAGGACCTCGGAGCTGGTGTTCGACCTCTGGGTGAAGTTCCCGGCGGACACGAGGCCCGGCCGCAACGTGTCGAGCCTGGTCTCCCACCTGCTCCTCACCTCCGCCCTCGCGTGGGCCATCGAGACCCTGAGGGGGTCGGACAGGGAGAGGGTGGCGGTGGTGCGCCTAGCCTCGATGCTTCACGACCTAGGCAAGGTGGTCGACCCTGAGAGGCACTACGAGGCCTCGGCCGAGCTTTCGCGGCAGCTGCTCGAAGGTCTCCTCCCGGAGGGCACTATCCAAACGATCGTGACTACCATTCGCGAGCACCATCTCGTCGAGAGCAGCCTGCAGAGAGCGGATCGGCTCGCGGCGGCAGCCGACAGGCTGGACGAGCTTGTGAATAAGATACTGGGGAAGGAGATCAATGCGATCATCAACGCACTGGGGGCGGCGAGGGACGAGTGGGAGTTCTGGCGCAAGGCATACCAGCGGCTGGACGAGCTTAAGGCTAAGGGCCTGGTCAGCGAGGATCCTATCTACGAGCTCACGGAGAGGTTCCTCATGGAGCTTGAGAAGTCGCTCAGCGAGGTAATGGGACGGAAAGAGGAGCCGGAGGAAGTGGGAGAGAGGCTAGTAGAAGCCTCGCTGGTGCTCATGGACTTCGCCTCGGTGCAGGACTTCGTCTATAGAAGCCAGGAGATCAGGATTGTCTCTGCCGCCAGCTACCTGGTCGACCTCGCAGTTCACACTCACCTACTCAGCTTCCTCAGGGCCAGCGGCTTTCCGGTGCCTCCCGAGGCGGTCATCTACTCGGGAGGCGGCGTGATACTCCTGCTGCTGCCCGCGGGCTGGGTGGAGGGGGTGAAGAAAAGGGTTGGCGAGTACGAGGATAGCACCGGCTTGACGATCCACGTGGCGGCCACTCCGTTTTCGAGCAACTACCTCCGCGTCAGCCGGCTCCTTGGCCAGGCTCTCGCTTACAGCAAGTACACGGTCAAACTGAAGGACAAGCCCGACTCCAAGCCGGTCGGAAAGCTCTGTAGCTTCTGCTACGCCGCCCCCGCTACTGAGAAAGTGGAGACCCCCGAGGGGGAGCGCGAGGCGTGCTCCTTGTGCAAGCGCCTGTATGAGCTGGGGTCCAGGATACACTTCAAGGTCAAGTGGGAGTCCGAGATAAGCGTGGCGAAAGATAGGTTCAGCCCTAAGGGGGCCTTCGATGCCAACTGGGACGAGGTATCGCGCTGGATCATAGAGATCATCGCAGGCCATGACTTGGACGAGATCAGGGAGCACGCGGTGGTGCAGAGGGATTACGCGGCGGTGAAGTTTGACGGGAACATGATCGGGTCGTTTATGCTGGCGTCCTTATCCTTCGCCGATGCTGTAGAGCGCAGCTTCCGAATAGACGTCGCGATGAAGAGGGCCTACCTGAGGGCCCTGGAGGCTCTCTATGAGGGTGTGAAGGCTGCTGACGGCGATGACGAGGCGAGGAAGGTGGTCTCTCAGGTCTACCTCGGCACGGTCTATATGGGGGGCGATGATGGCCTGCTGCTAGCGCCCTCCTGGACGGCTCCGATCATTGCCCACTTCATCGTGGAGGAATTTGGCAGGCAGCTTGGCCTGGCGCGCGGCCTATCTGTGGCCGTCGCTGCGGGCCCAGCGCGCATGAGCGTGTGGTCGCTTATCGACTGCAGCAACGAGCTGCTCAAGCTGTGCAAGGATGTGACCAGGGAGAGGGGTGGGGGCGCCCTAGCCTTCGACGTATACGAGTCCGGATCGCCCTCCGGGACGACAGCCCGCGAGAGGATTCTCTCCCTCTCGGACAGGGCCGCGCGCGCCGCCCTCAGGCTGAGCGACGCCCAGGTGGGGGTAAGGCGCGCGGCTAGGCGTAGCGACAGCCTGCAGCCCTACCTGGTACCTCTCGGCTACACGCCCCCGGAGGCCTGGTCCACGCTGTTCCGCCCCGTCCTCGGGCTGGGCGGGAACTGGAGCCACGAGGCTAGCTTCCAGCTCCACAAGGACGCCCTGATGAAGGCGTACCTAGCGTCGAGGCCAAAGGAGTCGGAGGTCACGAGGGATCTCAAGGCGCTGAGGAACGCCTTGATGCGCGCCTGGAACCAGGTCTCAGACTCGCAGTACTGGAGAGAGAAGCTGCTCATCTACTCGTTGAGGCAGGTCGGGCGGATGGAGGAGAGGGAGGCAGCGGAGGCTTACGCCAGGCTCACGCGGCTGCTGGAGGCAACGGTCCTCGGCCCCGCGGGCGCTGCCCCGCTCGCCGACGTCCTTGTCTTAATCAAGCTCCTAAGGGGTGGGGTGCAATGATCGAGTTCAAGCTCAGGCTCCGGGCCGTGACGCTCCTAACGGTGGGCTGGGGCGTGCCTGAGGTGATGGGAGCCGATGTAGTTCACGCGAGAAAACTTATTGGCGATCGCTACGAGCTTTATGTTCCCGGCAGTAGCGTTAAAGGCGCTCTTAGAACTGCAGCCAGCAGGGTTGCGCCAGCCTACGGCTTCACCAGCTGCGGTGAAGTAGATCCTGAAAAGATTAAAGAGGCGCATAAGAAGATGGGCGATCCTTGTGATGTCTGTAAGCTCTTCGGCTGGCCAGAAGGTCGCTCAGCTGTTTTCTTTAGTGATTTTAGGCTCGTAGGGTCTCCAACAACCAATTTTTTGACCAGAATTTCCCTTGATAATAAGACGCTCACAGCGAAGAAAGGATTTCTCTACACAACAGAGCACTTGCTACCCGGGACAGAGTTTGAAGGAGTGGTACGCCTCGACGAGCAGGCTGCGCGGCTTTTACCCCTTCTCCTTCTAGCAATCGCTGAGCTCAGGACAGGTAGGTTTGGAAGACGTTCAGTAGTTGACGCTAAACTCGAGAACGACAGCTCTCTCGAGAAATTTGTGTCTGATGAGTGGAAGCCCCTGTTCACAGAGCTTAAAGCCTGGTTATGGACCGGGGTGGTAGAATGAGGCTGTACGAGGCTAGAATAGAGCTTAAGAGTCCAGCGATATTGACTACGAGGAGGACAGACCGAGGCTATGTCAAACCATCCACCTTCATACCTGGCTCGACGTTACGCGGAGCCCTGTTGACAGCTCTCTTTCGCGAGAAAATATTAACACAGTCGGATCTTAAAAAGGAGGCTTCTGAACCCTCAATCCTTACCTCTGCAGCATTCCCAGTCGTTCGTGGGAAAAGAACGTTGCCAGCTACCCCCTTCATGGCCACCTGCAAGGTATGTGGAGCAACCATAGATCTCACACGCGAAGCCGCCCGGGCTCTCGAACAAGGTGAACAACCACGGTTTCCAGATGTATGCCCCCGCTGTCGTGAAGCTGTACCCCTGGAGAATCTGCACGGAAGTCCTGTTTACCTCGATGGAGGAACACTTAGGAGAGCTTCTCTCCGGTCTTTCAGGGCTACGTCTGTCGGCATTAGTAAGCGGAGGGGAGCCGCGGCTAAGGGTCTCCTCTTTGACTATGAGGCTATTGCGGAGGGTTCGGAGCTATGGGCGTTGGTCTCAGCGACCGAAAATCTCCAGCTACCCGGCGAGCTTGAGGTAACCCTTGGAAGAGGAGGTTCAAGGGGCTTCGGATGGGCGCTGCTCAGACTCACCAACATCGCTTTACGGCAGGTTCCGACAAGAGGTATTTTTATCGCTCTCTCCCCGCTCACACCACTACCCAGCATAAACTGGGGAGCCACCTCTGTTCAGCTAAAAGCCGTGGTGGGCAGAACCATGCAAATACACCTTGGCTGGGACTTGTTGAGAGGTGAGAGCAGACCGTTCTGCACGGTTGCGAGAACAGGTAGCCTCGCCCTAGTAGAGTGGAGTGGAGAGACTGCACAACTCCTAACAGGGCTTCCTGTCACCATAGAGGGGCACGTTGCTGTCGGGTTGAACGCGCTACTCGACCTTGAAACATATTATAAGCTCCTCGAAGGTGGTTCGTCATGAGCTACGAGATGAAGTTTATTGGAAGGTTGTCTTTCACAGCCAGGGCTCCCATACACATCGGGGGAGTCAGGGAGGGCAATTTCCTTTATATCCTAAGACTCAGCGATGGGCGTCTCATAATTCCAGCTAGTTCTTGGAAGGGGGCGCTCCGAGCCCTAGCAGAGAGGCTTGCAACTTCAATGCCCCTCAGCGTG
>JBEULP010000067.1:0-9382 GCA_041287245.1 Infirmifilum sp.
GACAAGGTCCACCGGATTTGGACGTGATCTTTCCATTGTGGTACTAGAATTGATGCAGGCTATAAATGCTAAGATGCCCCGAACCTACGGGACGTAGCTCTGACAGGAACACGAGATATCCATTTTTCAGGAAAACTGGAAAAGAGTCAAAATAAAGAGAGTTTAAATTCGAAGGAGCAGCGCTATTGGCTGAGCATCTTATGGGCTGTTTCAAGACGTGTACGCGCGCCGGCAACGAGAAACCTATAGTCACTCCCCAACGCTATAAGTTTAAAGCCATGCTGAAGTGCGAAGCTCAGTGATTCATTGTTAGAACAATACATTCCTCCTGGAATTCCTGTCTCTTCGGCAACCTCCGCCAATCTCTCTATCGCTTCTCTCACAGGCTTCTCTCTCCAGTCCCTCTTGCCGTAAGAGAAAGACAAGTCGTTTGGACCGACGAAGAACGCGCTTACCCCTTCCACGGATAAGATTTCCCCGGCGTTCTCAACAGCCTCTTTTGTCTCAATCTGTACAATCACCAGAACGTTTTTCGCCTCTTCGAAGTATTCACTCGTCCTTAAGCCGTACGAGGCTGCTCTCCTAGGTCCTACACCTCTAATACCATCGGGAGGATACCTTACAGCCCTTACAGCGAGAAGGGCGTCCTGCCTGTTGTTTATCAGTGGGAATAAAACCCCCGCAACGCCCAGGTCAAGCACCCGCTTCACATAAACTGGATCGTTAAAGGGGACTCTCACAAGAGGAGTGACGTCGCCCCTCACACCCATAAGCATAGTCTCGAGGTGCTGGAAATCGATGGGGGCGTGTTCAAGGTCAAAGAGAAGCCAGTCGAAGCCAAGAAGAGAAAGCATCTCTGGTACCTCCGGGTTTACAATTGTCACCCACGCGCCAAAGGAAACTTCATTCCTCTTAAGCTTTTCAGGAAGCCTACCCAACATATTTTTGATCCACCACTGCTTAAAAGGTAATAAATATTATTAAATCGCCTAACCTGTTTGGACAGCTACATATATCTAACCTTTTAACAAGCTCTGGTGGATAAACATGTTTAAAGTAGCCGTAGTAAACTCCCGGTCTTTTGGGGTAAACGCTCCAGATCTCCTAGAAGAGCTTAGGAAACATGCCGAAGTAGTGTTTCTGGATCTAGATAAAAAAATGAGGGGAAAAGAGTTAGCTGAAAAGCTAAAAGGCTATCATTTTGTTATAGCTAGCGTCACACCTATCTACGATTCAGAGTTTTTCAAGTTCAACAAGGATGTATTATTAATAGCCAGACATGGAATAGGAGTGGACAATGTAGACACACAGGCCGCCACTGAGGAAGGAGTAATCGTTACTAGAGTTCCCGGATATAAGGAAAGAGACGCCGTTGCAGAGTTAGCAGTTTCTCTCTGTTTGAACGTTATTAGGAAAGTATGTTATGGTAATACATTGGTAAGGCAGGGAAAATGGGGGGAGAGAGCGAAGATAGTCGGCTTTAACATCAAGGGTAAGACAGTGGGCATAATAGGTATCGGAAACATAGGAGGGAGAGTCGCCGAGATTTTTTCAAGGGGGTTCCAAGCTCGAGTCATAGCATACGACCCCTATGTGCGCCAAGAAGATGCGCGAAAAATAGGAGCCGAGCTCGTCGACCTAGAAACTTTGTTAAGAGAATCGGACATTATAATGCTGCACGCGCCTTTAACCAAGGAAAATTATCATATGATAGGAGAAAAGGAATTTTCTATCATGAAGAATGGCGTTATTCTTGTAAATGCTGCTCGAGGCGAACTAATTGACACGCAGGCATTGATTAAAGCATTGGAGTCTGGAAAGGTTTCCGGTGTAGGACTTGATGTAATCGAAGGCGAGCCTATCGACGCTTCACATCCTATTCTCAAGTATGATAATGTAGTTATAACGCCCCACGTGGGAGCTAATACGCGGGAAGGCCTTCGAGGAATGGATGAGTCAAACGTTGATGCTATTTTAAAAGTTATACAAGGGGTTCCACCAGTAGAGTATATGGTGAACCCTGAGGTGCTTAAAAAAGGAACACGTGCTAGATTGCATACGACATAACTACTTTAATCAATGCCTGACTCTAGAAAAAGCGGTTTTATCTGGTTCAACAACTCTTTGTAAATTCTATAGCTTCTCCGGTATGTTTTAATATTGTCCTCGTTTGGAGCAAAACTCTTCCCTATCTTTACATTCCGAGCAGAATATTCTCGAATGTCATCGATTTTTCCCAGAGCCTTCATTCCAATGATGGTCGCTCCGGCGAGGGCAGCGTCCAGAGCGTATACGCGGTGAACTGGTATCTCCAAAACATCGGAAATTATCTGTAGCCATAGATCTGATTTTGCTCCTCCTCCTGTGATGCGAAGTTCGTTAATCTTTAATGAGTTTTCCTCTAGTGCTTCTTTCACTGTTTTGAGATTAAATGCAATACCTTCCATAAAACTTCTTATAACGTGTCTGTTGGTATGATTCTCGCGAAGTCCAAAAAGAACCGCGCTTGCTGAGTTTCCAAATTCAGGGATACGTTCTCCTGAGAGAAATGGTAGGAACACCAATCCGTCTGACCCAGGCGGGGCTTGTTGCGCCTCGAACGTCAGGAGTTCAAAGATATCTAGACCAGTGTCCTCCGAAACGATCTTCTCAAGTGCACCGAAGGTGTCCCGGTACCACCTCAGAACGATACCAGCATTATTGAGAGCTCCTCCGGGAAGCCATACTCCTTTAAACGCATAGTATGTTTGAAACCTCATCTTTCCTGATCTGTCTATAACAGGATATTTGCTAGCCACTCTTATCATCGTGCTAGTGGATAGATGCGATGATCCGATAGATTCATTTAGAGCCCCCTCGCCGACTGTAACAGATCCCCCATCAAAAATACCTGGAATCACAGGGACAGAACTCTTTAACCCAAGGAGGTTTGCTATCTCATTATCTAATTCTCCTATTATATCAATGGGTTCGACGAGCTCTGGAAGTTTGTTAACTTCTAAGCCCAATTCGCCTATGAGTTCTTCGTCCCACTCGGTTGTCTGTAGGTTCATTAGCTGTGAACCGGAGGCTGAGCTTTTCTCCATTATCCGTCTACCGGTGAGCCTGTAAATAAGATAGCCCTTAGCGTCTAGGAAGCAGGCAGTCTTATTATAGAGGAGGGGCTTCCTTTTCGCGATCCAAAATATTTTGGGAAGCTGATAGATGAACAAGGGCGGGCACCCTGTCCGCTGATAAACCAAGCTTGGTGGCAGCTTCAAGTATATTTCCTCTAGTACTTCCACAGGCCTCCTGTCTAACCATGTCATAATACCTGTGAGTGGAGTACCATTCGAGTCTAAGGCAACAAGCCCAAACAAATACCCCGAAAGAACTATCCCACTTATTTCAGTATTCACCTCCGACAAAACTCTACGGCTGAGGTCCAGGAATAAATGAAGAAGTCCTTCAGGATCGTGCTCTGCCGCGCCAGCTTCTTTTCTTATAATCGGGACTTCCTTGCTTAAAAAATGTAGAAAATTAAGGTTTTCATCTACAATTCCAATTTTAAGAGTGGTTGTTCCAAGGTCGGCAGCTAGAAAGGGCATTTTATTTGTCCACCATCTAGATAAATTCTAAGAAGAGCATGAAAAGCTTCTGCTCTGCTCTTCTAAGATGCTCACTTAGCGTGGCCTTCGATACGCCAAACTTGGCTGCGAGCTCGCTTAATGATACTTTACGAGGCCAGTCGTAGTAGCCTAGCGTAAAAGCTTCTTTTAGTATAGAACGCTGGGATGGGGTTAGAGAGCTGTTTAAATACATTTTTAAATTTAGCAATGCTGTTGTTTTTAAAACATTCTCGAAGGGTACTCGCTCAAAGAAAACGACATCTCCATGTTGAGAAAGGTTCGAAGCAACATCTCTTGGGTTTTCACCGGTTGCCAAGTAGAAGTGTCTTATCCCTTTTTTAATTACATATGGAAAAAACGTGAAGCGTTTAGCGGAGAACGTGTAGCTGTAGAAGTCGCAAACTTTTTTTGTAATATTAAGGCTCATGTACTCCTTCTTTTTTTCCAATACATAATATTCAATAACAGCTGGGTTCGTATCTAGTTTCCTGATAATACTCTCGAACATTCTTGGATTATCGGAAAAATCAATCGTAGTAAGCGTGTTAGAATAATTGCCTGAAATAACAATCCCTCTGACGAAAACAGTGACTCCAGGTAATTCGCTTATGCTTCCTAGAACGCTGTGATGGGGCTTCATTCTAATCTCATACACCCTTATCCGTTTATCTAGCCGGACGGGTATTTCTGAGGCAGCTTTTTCCAGCATAATCACGTTACTCAGCTATTCATTTCATATAAACCTATCGAGTTTGGTATAAGAAATAAAATTAGGCAGTTTTTCTTTCATCCGATGAAAGAAAAGGGCCTATATGGTCTAATCCCCCCTCTTATCACGCCTTTCACTGCTACGGGGGAATTAGATCTTGAGGCACTTGGACAAATTCTAGAGTTCACAAAACCTTATGTCCACGGGTATTATGTAGCCGGCACCTACGGACAGGGTCCACTTATGGATTTAAATGAAAGATTGAGATTAGTCGAAAAAATCACGGAGCACATTAGAGGAACAAAGCAAGTTGTCGTGCATGTAGGATCTCCAGAAACGTCAGTATCAACTAAGCTGGCCCGGCACGCAGAGGAGGTGGGGGCTACAGCCGTAGCCAGTGTTCCACCGTATTATTACAGACATAGTGAGGAGGCAGTAGTAAAGTTCTTTGAAGAGCTCGTCAACTCCACTTCGCTACCCGTATACGTTTACAACAATCCTTCGCGCGTAGGTTATCCTGTTTCCCCGGAGCTGGCAGCCAAGCTAAAGCAGATAGGTGTAAGGGGGGTAAAGGATAGCAGCTTCGATGTAATCAACTATACAAGTTACAAGATCTATGCAGGGGATGATTTTGACGTCGTCGTGGGAACGGAGGCGTTGATGCTTCCAACCTATGTTTTAGGAGCTAAGGCCTATATTCCGGGAATGTCAAACTATCTTCCAGAACTCGTGTATGAACTGTTCACCACACTTGAAGGTGGCGAATACGGGAGAGCTCGTGAGTTGCAGATGAAGGTTAATAAAATCCGTGAAGAGCTCCACAAACTGGGGAATATAATTTCTCTAACCTACCTTGTATTAAATTTAAGAGGACTAAAGGAGTGCTACCCTAAAAAACCTTTCCTGCCGGCTAGGAAGGATCTCAAAGAAAGTATAAAGAAGATTATATCTGAATATATTGAGTAAAGTAAGCCAAACTAGTTCGGCTTAAAAAAGATAATCATCATCAAATAAATACTTTTGTATGAGCAGTAAAATCAACAAGCAAATACTCGCATTAGCTATTCTAGCTGTTATTGCCATTGTCGCTGTGGCTGTATACTTCACGTATACAAAACAGCCGACGCCCCCCACGCCAACAACCACTACTACTAAACCCAAGCTAGTCATCTGGGGTAGGGCAACCTTTACCCCACCTCAAATGTATTGGGTTGAAAAGAAGGTGCGGGAATGGGCAGCTAAGAACAATGTTGACGTAGAGATCACTTGGCTCGCAGTAGCAGATATTGGCAAAAAACTGATTTCTGCTGTAGAAGCTGGTAACCCGCCCGACGTTGTCATTAATGGACATCCAGTGGCTATATTTGCCGAAAGAGGGCTCTTAGTCCCGATTGACGACGTAGTTAAAAAGCTGAATGAAAGTGATATCTATGAAGTTAAACTTAAAGAGTGCAGCTGGGGAGGACACTACTACTGTATATCCACCATGTTTGAAGCTACTTGGCTTCACGTTAGATGGGATATTGTTGAGAAAGCGGGGGCTCAAGATCTATTTCCATTAAAGACGCTTGACGACTTCTATACAGCTGCCAAGAAACTCAACCAGGTAGAACCAGGGGTTTACGGTGTAGGGTTACCGTTAGGGTTAAACGGTTACGATACGTGGTGGACCTTCTTGCACTTCTGGGGCGGATATGGAGGAGGGATGATGACAAACAGGACTGTGAGCGGAGTCATTATGGATAAGGAACCGTACAGAAGTGCCCTTAAAAAAGCCTTTGATATAGAAAGGAGAATATGGATTGAGGGCTTGACTCCACCGGATAGCGACCAATGGGTGGATGCCTCTAATAATAATGCATTCCTGCAAGGAAAAATCGCAATGACGATGAACCCTGCTAGCATCTATTATGCGCTGATGACCCAGAACCCGAAACTAGCTGCAGTTACGAAGCTCTTCCTACTTCCTGTTTCAGTCGATTGTGGAGATGAGAGCGTGTTCATCTTCAAAAGCACAAAATACCCAGACTTGGCTAAGGATCTAGTCTACTATTTGTTCGCCGATAAGGAAGACTATAGGAAGGGATTCTGCGAGGCCTCAGCGCTTTATGCTCTACCCATATTCAAGAGCCAGATGGCCGTGATATCCAAGGACTGGCAAGCAGGCAAGTACCCCCAGTTTGGCGAGGATCCGGCAAAAGCTTTGGAGAAAGTCAAGTTCATGGAGACGGCTGCATTCCCACTTGGGGAACGCACCACACCTAGCGAGACGTTCCGCGAAGGCTTTACGTGGAACGAGATGATACAGAGGGTAGTGGTCAAGGGAGAAAACCCTGACACAGTTATAGATATCTACGCCCAGAAGCTGCGTGATGAAGTCAAGAGAGTCTACGGCGGATAAATTAATTTTTTTTCCTGGTGTTGATTCTATGAAAAATGTTTTAAAGGAATCTTTATACAAGTGGCTCTATGTGTTGCCAACACTAATCCTAGTTTTCTTCATCTTCATTATTCCCATACTCTATGAGATTTGGCTTAGCTTCCAAAGTAAAGTCCTCGGAGGTGAAGCCATCTTCTCAGGATTTTATAACTACCAGAGGCTCTTGGCGTCCGAAGTATTCTATAAAACTATTGTGAACACACTTGTATACTCCTTCACGTCAGTCATCATAAAAGCACTTATAGGACTTGGAGCTGCTGTACTGCTAAACAGACAATTCTGGGGAAGGGGCTTTCTACGTGGATTATCCATCCTGCCATGGGCCTTCCCCTCTTTTGTCTGTGCTGTGCTATTTTGGTTCAACTATGACTATCGCGGGATGTTTAATCTTGTTTTAAGCTCACTTGGGCTTAACCCTGTACATTGGATGAGCTATGAGAATGCAATGTTCTCTGTCATCCTCCTTAACATATGGCATGGATGGCCTTTCTTCTTCATGGGATACCTCGCAGGACTACAAGCAATACCTGTCGAGCTCTATGAAGCTGCAGACATTGACGGCGCATCTCCTCTTCAAAAGTTTAAGGATATAACTCTTCCCATGCTAAAGCCCGTTATTTATACGGTGATGCTTCTCTCTTTGATGTGGACGATGGGAGAATTCACCCAGATTTACATGACTACTGGTGGAGGCCCTGTTGATGCGACGCTTACAATTCCCATCGAGACGTATAAGATAGCCTTTCAAACTGAGATAAACATGCCGCTTGCCGCAGCTTACAGCGTGCTTGTTCTCCCAATTTATCTCATACTAATCTATTTCACGTTGAAACAAATGGGTGAGTAGAGTGTCGATGGCGAGGCAAAAGAAAATAGACAAGCTGATTATAGTAGTTGGTAGCCTTCTGCTCCTAGCCTGGATAATTCTACCCTCGTTCTGGGCGTTCAAGACGAGTTTTTCTCCAGCCGAGGATGCGTGGAAACCACTCCCATCACGAATCACCCTTGACAACTATATCAGCCTCTTTAGTCCAACCTATGAAGCAATCCTTAGAGGAATGGGGCTCAGAGCCGCTCTACCTGATCCAATGATAGTCTACGTGTCAAATAGCCTACTAGTGTCTTTCATAGCGTCCATATTAGGTGTCGTCTTTGGCTCACTCGCTGGCTATAACCTAGCAAGGTTCAACTATCGTGGAAAGAAACTTGTAATATGGCTGGTGCTCTTTGCTTATGTTTTTCCTGTGTTCGTGCTGATGGTTCCAATAGTGATCATAGTTAAGTACCTGGGGCTTTACAACACGCTTTGGGGAGTCGCCTTGGTTCATCTTGCCTATACTCTACCGTATTCCACTTTGATGATGCGCAGCTACTTCTTTGGGATACCGCAAAGCCTTGAGGAGGCAGCTCTCATAGACGGATGCACACGCCTAACGGCACTCTGGAGAGTTGTTATTCCTGTAGCTATACCGGGGTTTGTAACGGCGTTTATATTCTCATTTACTCTCTCCTGGAATGACCTCTTGTTTGCACTAATCCTGCTCAACTCGAGTAAGTATTACACTCTACCAATAGCTACAACGTTCTTCCTGTGGGGAGGAGAAATAGTTGATCCCGGAGGTCTAGCGGCCACAGCTATATTCGCAGGCTTAGTTCCAGCTGTAATCTACATGTTCGTACAGAAATATGTCGTCATGGGCCTAGTAAAAGGAGCGGTGAAAGCGTGAAGAAGAGATGAGCCACGATCTTTTTCTGGCGCTTGACATAGGTACTACAAATGTTAAAGGAGCCGTGTTTCAATTAGGAAGAGGGATACCTCTCGATAGCATTGCCAGGAGAGTATCCTTGTATACTAATGAGGAAAATATGGTTGCGGAGCAAGATCCTAAAGAGATCAACCTGGCTGTGGAGGAAGTTATTTCATATTTTACGAAAAAATACGGGAGCGATAAAATCTCGACAATCTTCTTATCTTCACAGATGCACGCCTTCGGCGTTATGGATGGCGAAGGTAGGCCTAAGACCCGTCTATTAACTTATTTTGATACGAGAAGCAGAGAGGTTTTGCCGGAAATAGAGGTTCGTAGCTATGAATTATATACCAGGACAGGGTGTCCGCCCCTTCACATTTATCCGCTTGCGAAGATTTTATTAGCGAAGCGGAGAGGCTGGGTTACTAGCTCCGACAAGTTGCTACTATCAGCGAAAGACTATGTTATATTTAAGATGACTGGACAACACGCCCTAGATCTTTCAACAGCTTCAGGCTCACAGCTGCTTAACGTTCATCAACTCAAATGGGATGACCTTGCGTTAGAAATTTCAGGGGTAGATGACGCTCAGCTCCCTGAGGCTCTTGAAGGCTCTAAAACTCTACTTCCTCTATCCGGTGAGTTTGCGAATAAAGTGGGTCTCTCACCAGAGGTTGAAGTCTACACAGGCGTGTCTGATGCCACAGCAAACCAACTGGGGGTCGGAAGCGTAACCCATGAGACGATAGCGATAAATATCGGGACAAGCGCCGCTGTAAGGTTCCTTTTACCTCAACCATTAATAGATGATTCGAGGATGCGTTTTTTCGTTTATTATGCAGGCAATAAAAAGGAGACCCAATTGCTTCACTTT
>JBEULP010000068.1:0-2714 GCA_041287245.1 Infirmifilum sp.
AACCCTAAGCTGGATATTAAGCCTAATGGGGTGCTAGTCCCGGGTAAGCGCGTCGAGCTGGCTCTCGCTCAGCTTGTTTATCGCGAAGGCCACGAGCATGCCCTCAGGCCTGGGCTTCGGCTTGGGGAATAGTTTCTCGACACGGATCCTTAAGCGGTAGGGCCATATGGCTCTGCCCTCCTGCTTCTCGCGCGGCCACAGGGGCTTCTCGTCGACGAACTTCTCCTCGACAACCCCGTAGCCGATGACCCCGGTCCTCGTCGCGTAGAAGACGACCCTGTCGCCGGGCTGCACCTTGCCCCAGAGGTTCCTGGCTTTCTCGCCCACGCCCCATACCCCCTGTTTGACCGCGACCTCCCAGTTCTCAGGAGTCCCGCTTAGAACCCAGGTGGCCATAAGAACCTCACGCTCTTCGCTCTAATATCCTTTTCGACGGATCGTAATATACAACGCGCCCCGATCCTCGGCTCCGAGGCAAACACTCTTCTACGCTCAGCGGTGTCTCGCGCCTTACCCCCGAATCAGCTTGTAGACAAGCGGCGCACGGTAAACTTTTAAGGATAATTCGAGTATATCTCTCGTGAATGGCATATCAGGCTGCATTATCAACCTTTTATCGTCAGAACACCCCCACTTCCGGTCATTCCTCTTGGAGGGCCTGTGGGGCTTCACGGATATCAAGGTTAACAGGAAGAGGTGGAGTGCGCTAAAGCCTGGCATGAGGGCTCTGCTGTACTTCAACCACCACGAAGAAAAGGGCGTCTGGGGCATTGGCGAGGTAGTTGAGGTGTTCGAGAGCAAAGAACCCGTAAGCTACTGGATACAGAACCCGCGGGGCTTCCCGCTGCAGGTAAGGCTTTCCCTTGTACACCCGGTGCGACACAAGTTCAGGCCTGAGGCGCCTCTCGAAGCCAAGGTCTTCGACCGCGTCGTACCGGTCAGAAAGGGTGAGCTGGCGGCCCTCGGGGTCAAGCAGCTCAAACCCCAGGCTGACCAATGGTCCCTAATCCTCTTCGGCGAGGGTGACGCGGCCACCTACCCAGGCACTGTTTTCGAGAAAGTACTGGAGGAGTTCTCGCTGAGGAACTCCAAGTCAGAGATCCCGGACAGGCTATCACACGACGAGGCAGTCGAGCTGATCGCCGAGATCGGGAAGCTGCAGGGCAGGTTTGTCGAGAGGGAGGTGGAGCTTGAGGGCAAAAGGGTCGACGTTGTCTGGAAGGTACTCGAGAGATCGGCTCCCCGGATTGCCTTCGAGGTGAGCATCGGGGGCGACCTCTACGCGGACCTTGTGAAGCTGAAGCACGCCGTGGACATGTGGAACTCGATCGCCGTCCTAGTGACGACCCGGGAGAAAAAGGAAGAGGCCCTGAAGTGGCTGGGCGGCGCCTTCCACGAGGTGAGGGACTACTTTAGGGTACTCACAGTCGAGGAGCTCCTTGAGCTCTACAAGAGGAAGCTCAGCTACAAGGAGCTTGAGAGCAGGCTCGGCCTCGTCTAGCACCTGGGCGCCGCTCCCAGGCAGAAAGGCTCCCATGCCGAAGCCACCCACACTGTTTCCTTAGCGGTAAACCCCCTCCTGCTTCCTCTAACCCTTCTAGCACGCGAGAAGGGATACCGTGGAGGTAACTAGAATAAGTTCTAGGCGTTGCCACGGATAAGAAAAATAACCCGTTCCTTTAAGACTTTTTTAGTCACCAACGCTTCGCAATTTCACAGGAAACTTACAGGGAATGTTGGGACCCTGCCGCGGCCCCATGCGCGTCGCGGTAGAGCCACAGGAGGGCCAGCAGGAACCCCAGCAGGGCCCCCACAAGGTGAAGCAGGACGTTAACCCTCTCCCCCCACAAGCTCACGTCCGCGGCGCTCGCGCCCAGCTGGGCGAATAAGAGCCCTGAGAGGCAGAGGAGCGCGGCGCAGCCAACCCGTCGAAATCCACGGGAAGCCTCTCCGAGCTCGAAGCGCCGAGACGCGTCAGCCAGCGAGGCTACGACCAAGGCTACAGCCATCGCCGCCGTGATCAAGGCCACTGGACCACCCACCAGCAACAACAACGGCAGCGCTGAGCCCAGGAGAAAACACGCCAACGAGAGCATCCAGGAGGGGAAGGCGACGGCCCAGCCGCAAAGCCTCCGGAACAGCCCCCACCAGTAGTACGCCGAGAAGCCGAAGAATGCGTAGGCCACGCCCGAGAAGCCGAGAGACAGCAGCGGGACACCCAGCCTCCAGCAGAACAGAAGCCACACCGTGGAGAGCACCGGCGGGACAACCACCAGCAAAGCCAGAACGTGCAGCCAGACAGGCGGAAACCAAGGCTCAGCCACAACCCCCCGCGCGCCCCGGCTCCAAGGCCCCCTAAAAATCCTCCAAGCCGCCACGGGAAGAAGCCAGACGCCAAGCGCGGCAAAATATGCTGCAATGTTCCCCCAGAGGTGCCCCCAGGACTCGTGGACAAAATGTGAGGTATACAAGGTGTAAAGGCTTTCCAAGGAGAAGCCACCAGGGTTAAGAGCGTAAACACCCGCCCTACCAGTCAACGCCTGCGCCGCAACCAGCAGCAACGGCACCACCAAAACCACCAGGACGCTCACCCACAACCCCCGCCCCACAGCCCAACCCCCCCAACCCTAAGACCTAGCGCGAACCCCCTCTTCCAAAACAAGAGGCTTCCACAGAAAAAACCCATAGATTATGAACACGTATGAAACTAAAGG
>JBEULP010000069.1:0-43222 GCA_041287245.1 Infirmifilum sp.
TTGACTAGGGTTGAGGACATCTCTCCCGAGGCTCTCGGGACTGCTAGGCTTGTAGAGGAGAGGAAGGTTGCCGACGAGAAGATGGTGTTCGTAGAAGGATGCCCCAACCCGAAGAGCGTAACAATACTCGTACGAGGCGGATTTGAGAGAGCGGTTGACGAGGCAGAGCGTTCACTTAAAGACGCGCTCTACGCGGTGGCTGACGTACTCAGACACCCCTACATAGTGCCTGGAGGCGGGGCAATCGAAGCTGAGATAGCGAAGGAGCTTAGAAGGTTTGCCACAGAAGTAGGGGGCAAGGAGCAGTTGGCTATAGAGGCTTTCGCCAACGCTTTAGAGTCGATACCGAGAACTCTAGCTGAGAATGCTGGTCTTGACCCCATCGACGTCATGGCTGACCTGAGAGCGGCCCACCAAGATCCCCCTAAGTGGGGTTATGGAGTTGATGTAACCAACGGAGGCGTTGCAGACATGATTGCACAGGGTATCTTCGAGCCCGCTAGCGTAAAGGACCATGCTATCAAAGTTGCAACTGAAGCGGCTACAATGATTCTCAGGATCGACGATATAATCAGCGCTTCAAAGCTGGAGAGCAAGAAAGAGGAAAAGAAGGGTAAGGAAGAAGGAGAGGAGAAGAGCGAGTTCGACTAAGTTCCTGTTCTTCAGGAAAATTTTTATTTTTTCTCTTTCTTTCAGTTTTATGTCGCAAGATGCTTTATGCAGTGTTGAAAAAGCTATACTAGTCACCGGTCTCCCTGGATCTGGAAAAAGCATTTTTGGTAGCGTAGCAGCCGCGAGGGGTATTCCTGTAATTAACATGGGCGATATTATTCGTGGAATCGCACGGGAAAGATCCCTGGAGACTACAGATAAAAACTTGGGCATGATAGCAAAAGAGATACGTGAGAAGCTGGGGAATGCGGCTGTAGCTATTCTAGCATTGGAGAAAGCATGTGCATCGGGAAGTAAGTTGGTAGTAATCGAGGGTGTAAGAAGTCTAGAAGAGCTCAGATATATACAGGAAAAAGTATCGCAGTCAGTGCTAATTGCCTTTCACTCATCACCAAGGACGAGGTTTAGGCGCCTCATGGAACGTGGAAGGAAAGATGACCCTAAAAGCTGGGAGGAATTTAAGGAGCGTGACCACCGTGAGCTTAGCTTTGGGATAGGCTCTGTAATAGCACTTGCCGACGTCATGATTGTGAACGAGAATCTCAGCATAACGCAGCTTAGCGCTATTGTCGAAGACGCTCTAAATAAAATTTTGACGGGCGATGATTGATGATTGTGTTGGCTCGCGCTCCCCTGTATGCAACAGAAGCTGCTGACAAAGTAGTGAAGGCGATTAAAAATGTCCTTGGATTCGAGGTGAACGAGTGTAACATAGAGGGCTCGGAGAGATACCAAGAGGTTATCTGTCGCTCAGAGTCCCACAAGCCCCTCGAAAAGCTTTCAAGCCTATTAAGATCCCAACGGATACTAGACGCGGCTAGGAGCTACATCACCAGATCTTCCTCGAAAGCCACATTCACCTTTTATCTAAACAAACAGGCAGCTTTTCAAGGCCGTGTGAGTTTTTGCTCCTTCGAGACAGGAGAGAGCCCCCTAGGCGCTATAACTGTTATTATCGACCTAGGAGAATGCAACCCGGATCTCTTCCTAAACTGGCTTGCCCCTGAGACTAGAGATGGAAGACCAATCAACGAAGAACCCTCCTTCCGATGCACATAAGCCTAAAGCTACGTCTTCACAGATGCCGTCGGCCTGGCCACGCGAATAACTCGAGGCCTTTTAGCCTCAACCTCCACTGTTAAGCCTTTCTCGGCGAGTACTGTTCGATGAAAGTATTTCCTCGCCTCTTCTAAAAAAGGAGAGAGATCTGTATACCGAGTGCTGAAATGAGTCAAAACTAGGAGGTTGACTCGAGCTAGAGACGCTAGGAAAGCTGCCTCGCTAGCCGTTGAATGCGTGACCTCCGCCCGCCCCTCCCGGTCGCTTGAAAGAAAGGTGCTTTCATGGACTAACACGTCTGCACCTAAGCTTTTCGCGCCGAATCTAGCATTTGGCATCGTATCTCCACTATAGGCAATTTTTATTCCCGGGATCTTTTCCAGGACAAACTCCTCAAGGGTGTATAATCTACCTTTCAGCTTTACATATCCTCTCTCCAGAAGCTTCCGTCTAAGCCTGCCAGGGATCGCCTCTTTCTGTAGCTTGTAACCGTCAAGTCGTATTTTTTCACGTGTTTCCAGTACATAAGAATAAGATATATGAGAGTGTGGGGATTGGACGTATGTTAGCCGTATATCGTTATCGCCTTGTAGCGGCAGTGTCCCCTCCTCAGAGGATAGTTCTGTGATGTTTACAAGGAAGCTCTGTTTTAAAACGTTTCTAGTAGGGATAAGCTCGCCCAGTCCAGGAGGGCCTATCAGGTGCACAGGCTCGCTTCTACCTGCAAGCTGCAATGACTCTAAGAGTGGTACAAGACCATAGATGTGATCCCCGTGAAGATGCGAGACTAAAATGTATAATGGGGAGGTGTAGCTGAGCCCAAAATACTCGAAGGCGCCCTGACAAAGCTCTCCCGCGTCAAAGAGTATCAGCCTTTTATCAATCTTAAGAATTATGCAGGGGGGTAGTCTATCCTTGAATGGTCTCGTACTACTAACCCCCCAGAACATCAGCCTAGCACTCATCACCAAGACACCAGACACACCTTGTGAGCCTTGAATGCTCGAATATACAGCATTTCTCCTTGAATCCCATCTCTATTAATTTTTCCCTAATGAAATCCCTAGGGTATAAAAAGACGCACTTACCTTCTTCCTTCAGAATAAAACGTACTTGCCTAAGAAAATTCAGCAGGAGTTCATGAGCCTTTTCACTTTTCACCGGTGCAAGACGCCCATACGGCGGGTCGAAGGCTATAGCATTAAATGACTTCTCCCTTAAAGGAGGAAATGCAGCATCAGCTAAAATGAAATCTATGTTTCCATAGAGGTTGTATTGAATAGCATTTCTTCGTGCACCTCTAATGGGCCTGTAATAAACTTCTATGCCCACAGCATAAAAGCCCAGCAAAGCCGCCTCAATTAAGTTGCCGCCGGAGCCGCAGAAAGGGTCAAGAAATGTTCCTGAAGCTTCAAGGCTAAAAGGCTGCGAAGATAAATTCACCAAGAACAGAGCCATCTTAGGCGAAAGCGCTGAGAACTGGACAAAAGCCCTCTTCTCCGGCGAGCGGTAGATAAATCTATCCCTGCGGATGCTTCTTAATAAGACGCCCCAATACGCCTTTTTCTCCCTGAAGTCAACAATTAGATAATATCTTTGCTCCTTTGGATAAATTTTATCCCGCGATAGCTCTTCCTCAAGGGATAATTTCTTTAATAGACAATCTAGTAGCCAGCTGGGAGGTTTGCCCTCGGGATTGTTGATAAAGAGATATCTCACACCTTGCGGTAGCGGAACTCGAGCGTCGCGGGAACCAGATAAATTGGATAGGCAGTCTGAAAAATCAGTCACACTAAGAACAGAAACGATATCTCTCAGAGTTACGGAGCGATAAGCCAACTCATAGAGCCTAAAGAGGTTTATATGCCCCCTCAACTCTATCACATTACGCCCTATCACGTGTGCTGTCACGCCAGACGCTAGAAGATCCTTCAAAATCAGGTCGGCGTCTGCACTGCTGCACTCACCAAAGCTTTGCTTAAAAATAAGGATCAGGCTCTTCTCCTCTACCGTCGAGGTTTACCTCTGGCTCCGTTTCTCAAGAGGTAGTATTGCTACAAAAAACACAATGAAGCCCAGGACGATGAAAGACCATGTTAGAACTCCTCGGATGTCTCCTCCCCCAGAAAGATACTTGGAAACCTCCAGCAACAGTTGGCGAGAAATTAGAACGGTTGTCAGAGCGAATGCATCAGAGATCCGCGGAGGCTTATGCTCGAGAAAAGTGTCCACGACCTTTCCGAAAAACGGTAGAGCTGCGGAAAGCACGAAGAGATCTATGGTAAGAAGCTGTGCGCCAATCGACGCTAATAGCATCTCGCCGAGGGCGTAGAAGAACCCCTTGGAGACGGTTTGGACGAACACCGTTAAGCCTTGGATTGCTCCTAACAAGAGGAGCAGTCCCGAGAGTACCAATGTTGTGAACGTTATAGGTCTGGATGCATATATGCTTCGTAGCGCGGCGTCAAGGTTGTAGCCTCTTATAGCGAGTATTATCCCGGTGAAAGTCAATATCAAGGGCCATACAAATTGGGGCAGTAGGGTAGAGAGGATGGCATACGTGACTAGAAAAGTCCCGCTTAAACCCAGCGAAAATCTACGGTATTTTTCTTCCGTGAATAGCTTCTTTGCATAGTTAACTAATAACACGAAGGTCTCCTCAACACCTCTGGACTGCTGAACTATGACTCTCCGGACAGAAATCAATGGGAGTCTCGACTGTATAAGAGGGGCCACCGCCTCGTCTGTAGGGCCATCAGAAACAAGTATCGCGCCCGTGAATTTTTCCCTCGAGAGAATAGTGTCTAACTCGCGGAGAATTTTGATATCAGCTTCAACACCCTCTTGAGACAACCCTGCCAGCAGCGCAACCTCAACCTTACCCTTATAGCCTTTCGACTCCAAATCCCTGTAGGTCTGTATAGCGGCGAACAATGCATTCGAATCCGAATCCTCAGGGCGCTTTAAGATATAATCCAAGGCAACCTTAAGGATATTTTCTTCGCCCACTATTGGTGTTGAAATCCCGAGAACATCCCCTACGTCATTATCCCTATCAACACAGAGGATAATGATTCTCTCGCCTTCACCAGCAGCCTTCAAGAGATTATCCCATAATCAAAACCACATCCATGACTATTAGGTTTTCTTTTCATCGAAAATCTATACTTGAAACAGCTAAGGAAAATAGAGCCTAAAAACACGCGCTAAGCTTTAAGGTGAGAACGCAGAAAATCTAGGACGATTTCTTTGAGCCCGGGATATGCGACGTCACGGGCTTCATAGAAAACCCTGACAACAGGCTTGTTCAGCTTAAGGTATTGGCGCAGGTTAGACGGTGTTCCCATGACAATCGTATCCGCTGGGACTTTATTCAGAGTCTGCTCCAGATCTCGCATCTGGCTTTCCGAGTATCCTAGTGCAGGTACTACAGGGCCTAGATGGGGATACTTACTGTAGGCTTCTGCGATTGTTCCCACAGCATAGGGCCGTGGGTCTACAATCTCGCTAGCACCGAATTGTACCGCAGCGTTATAGCCCGCTGCATGGCTCAGCGACCCATGGGTGACTGTAGGGCCATCTTCTACGACGACAACCTTCTTACCCTTTATAAGCTCCGGGGAGTCGACGCCTAAGTCTGATGCTGTATAAACGATTTTTGCCTTTTTGTTAACTTCTCTGACGTTTCTCTCTACTTTTTCGACAGCATCCCTCTCAACAATGTTTACCTTGTTTATAACTACGACATCAGCCAATTCAACGTTGACATAGCCAGGATAGGAGCCCAGCACATCGTCAGGTCGAGTCGGATCAGCAACTGTTATATACAAATCAGGTTTGAAGAAGGGCCAGTCGTTGTTACCTCCATCCCAAATGACTATATCAGCCTCCTTCTCAGCCTCTCTTAATATCTTCTCGTAGTCAACACCTGCGTAAACTATGTTTCCCATCGCTAGATGCGGCTCGTACTCCTCTCTTTCCTCGATGGTACACCTATGCTTCTCCAAATCCTCAAAACTGGCAAACCTTTGAACAATGCTTGCCTTGAGATCACCATATGGCATTGGATGTCTAACCACTACGGCTCTAGCCCCTGCTTCTCGGATAATCCTAGTCACATAGCGTGTGATGGTGCTTTTACCAGCGCCTGTTCTAGAGGCGGTTACGGCGATTACAGGTTTGGTGGACTTAAGCATAGTTTTCTCGGCACCAAGTAATATGAAATCCGCTCCTGCGGATATCACGCGACTAGCTTTATCCATAACCTCGGAGAATCTGAGGTCACTGTAGGACAGATAAACTTCATCAACCTTGTATTTTTTGATGAGTTCTTCAAGCATCCACTCAGGGTAAATAGGTATACCCTCAGGATATAGGTCGCCGGCCAGCTCCGGTGGATATTTACGGTTATCTATAAACGGTATCTGTGCAGCCGTAAAGGCTACTACCTCAAAAGAAGGGTTATCCCTAAAAATAACATTAAAATTGTGGAAGTCTCGCCCTGCGGCTCCCATGATAATGACTCTTCTCCTCCCCGTTATAGAACTTCGAGCCATAAATTTCAATGTTGAATTTACATTGGTGAAATAAATAAATTTTTGTAAAAGATTTTAAGAACATAAGGTAAATGTATAAATTGTTGTCTTATTATCCGTATTTAACTAAAAATACATTCAGATAATGCCCTCAACCCTTTAATTAATATACTGGTTTTATAATAACGTGTGCCGTAGGGTAATCGTTGACACAAGTGTGTGGATGTACATCGTGGAGAAAAGATTAGACCCCATAGAAGTTCTCTTCTCAACATACCCGCCGGTCTGCCAGGTTATTATTCCCGATGTTGTTGAGAAGGAGCTAGAGCTCCTCGCAAGGGAGAGTGCTTCTAGGAGAGGAAAAAATGCGGCTGTCGCTCTTCTGTTGATAAAGGAAATGGGTGTCAGGAACAGCTCTATCATAACGCATATTTCGATAGGCGAGATTTATAGCGATGTTGACACAGTGATAATCAATACAGCTAAACAAGGTGGATATGTTTTAGCTACGGCGGATAGGCGAATGAAAAAGCTTGCTGAACAAAAAGGAGTGGAGGTAATGTTTCTACGTGGGGCGAAGGGAAGGCTTATATAGAGCAAAAAACAGAAAAGTTTAAATAGCTTTGAAAAAAACCTTAAATAGGTTTCGGTGTTGAAAAATGACAAGTAGGGAGTTTAAAAAGGATGAGCTTTCTCACGAAGAAGAATTCGAGCTAAGATGCCCTCACTGTGGAAGCACCAAGCTAATCTACGATGCTACTCGAGGCGAGATAATTTGTGCAAACTGCGGCTATGTTATGAGTGAACGAGAAGTTGACCGCGGCGCTGAATGGAGAGCATTTACTCCAGAGGAAAGAGAGAGAAGGAGCAGAGTAGGAGCCCCTATTTCACGGTTCGGGATTGAGAGCCTTGTAACCGACATAGATTGGGCAGGTCGCGACGCCGCGGGCCGCGAGATTAGCCTGCGAAAGAAGATCGAGATGCTGAGGCTGAGAAAATGGCAAGTGAGAGCTAGAGCCCAAAGCTCGATGGAGAGAAACCTTGCCCAGGCAGTTGTCGAGCTTGAACGTCTAGGGGCACAGCTAGGGCTGCCCAAGTCTGTCCTGGATCGAGCAATTGAGATCTACCGCAAGGCACTCGACAGTAATCTTGTAAGGGGGAGGAGCATAGAGTCTGTAATGGCTGCAGCTGTATACGCAGCGTGTCGTGAGATGAGGCTTCCAAGAACCCTCGACGAGATAGCCCTATACACTAGAGCTGGGAGGAAAGATGTTGCACGTTGCTATAGACTTTTATTGAGAGAGGCAGCCATTAAAGTCCCACTGCCCAACGCCTCGGATTTTGTTCCAAGGATAGGCTCGCTCTTGAGGCTTTCAGGCTCCACGATTAAAAGGGCTATGGAGATAATAGAACAGGCTAGGAACGCCGGCCTTACCGCCGGCAAGGATCCAGCGGGCTTAGCAGCGGCCGCCATCTACATCGCAGCCATCCAAAACGGAGAGATGCGGACTCAGAAGGAGGTGGCGAGGGCGGCGAAAGTTACAGAGGTTACCGTGCGCAACAGATATAAGGAGCTTGTCAAGAAACTCGGCATTAAGCTACCCATAAAACCCAATCGATAGGGTAAGACCTTCCTTTTTTTAACTTGCTGGAAGGGTAGATTTCCGTGTTTATTATAGGAGGATTGGGACTCTACGGTCTAAGGGACGTTTCGGTCGGTCTTCTAAGCGAATTAAAGACTGTGGACCAAGTCTTTATTGAGGAATATACGAGCCTAGCGCCAGACTTCTCAAAGTCAGAATTTGAGAAAATGATTGGGAAGCCGGTCGTCACGCTCAGGCGAAAAGACCTTGAGAATGGGGTTCTTGGTAGGATTTTGGAAGAATCTCGGGATAAGAAAATAGCTCTCTTGACATATGGAAATCCACTGGTAGCCACTACACACTCATATATTATCAGCGAGGCATACCGAAGGGGTATTCAGGTAAAAATATACCCAGCGCCTTCTGTGTTCGACGGGGTTATTTGTTCAACAGGTCTTCACGTGTACAAGTTTGGACCTATTGCGACGCTAGTTTACCCGGAGGAGAAACTAAAGTTCTACCCTTATTCAACCTATAAAATCATAGGAGAGAATATGAAGCGTGGCTTGCACACTCTCCTCCTTCTCGATATTAAAACGGAGGAGAATAAGTTTATGAGCATTCCAGAAGCCGCTGAGGTTCTGCTTCGATTAGAAGAAGTCTTCCAGGAGAAAATCATAAGCTCCGAGACGCTTATAATAGGTGTTTCTAGGGCTCTTTCTCCAACGGAAGAGATTTTTGTCGGAAGTATTACCTCGGCGCTAGGCATTCAAAAATCGCCGCCGCCTCACTCCATAGTTATACCTGGGCTGCTACATGATACAGAAATAGATTTCTTAGAGTATAAACTACACTTAGACCGTCGGGTGCTTGTCGCATGGAACAGGTATGTAGAGAAAAAGCTTCAAAATACATAGCTAACGTTGACGGTGCACTAGCAAGCCTGCAGACTCCTACAAAGGAAAAAGATGTTGAATCTGTTGTTGAGCAGGCAAAGCTGTATCTCTCCGACGCCCAGTACTACTTAGGCACTGGAGATTGCTTGACGTCCATCGCGTGCGCTTCCTATGCTGAGGGCCTTCTTGACGCTCTTCGCATGCTAGGATTGGCAGCCTTTCAGTGGGGGACGCAACGTGGCTCTCTCTCGGATAAAAAGGTCCTCGTAGGCGGAGTTTTCGACGTATTGCACCCCGGCCACATATATTTTCTACGAAAAGCCAGCGAGTACGGCAAAGTTTACGTCGTGGTAGCGCGCGATTCAACAGTACAGGAGACAAAGGGGAAAAAACCTTTAATGGATGAGAAGGATAGAGTACTACTTTTGAACAGTTTGAAGTTTGTGGAGGAGGCTTTTCTTGGCGATTATCCCCCGGATTTTGCAAGGGTTATCGAAAAGGTAAAGCCTGATTATATAGTTCTCGGTGCTGATCAAAAATGGCTTAAACCGCAAATAGATGAAGCCCTTAAAAAGATAAGCTCTGCTCCCGAGGTTATAGTGATTGAAGAAAGAATCGAAGGCTATTCGTCTACTAATCTTAGGAAGAAACTAGAAGCTTAGCCCTTTGCGCGCGTGGCGTATAGATGAGCCTGTCTTATAGGCTCGGGTATGGAGGCGTTTTTCCTTGTGAAGTACATCGTCAATTTCAAGGCTGTGTTCAGTGTTATCATGTTACCGACGCTTACGTAGACATACTTTTTTGACCGGCCGAGCCTGACAGCATAAGCTAAAACCTCATTGTTGTAGATAACTTTTCCCAGCCTCTCATTTATTTTCTCGACGTTCCCGATAAGTAGTTTCTTGGCAATTCCTATCGTGGGCTTTCGAATAATAACCCCCAGGTGGCATGCAAACCCTGCCTTATATGGGTGTAAACGTCCGTTCCCGTCTACGAAGACAAGCTGAAATGGGGTTTTCAACGCTTGTAAAGCCTTGAAGGCTGGCCACGTCTCCCTAAACGCTAAGAAAGTAGGAATATAGGGAAACCTCACCTCAGTCTCAACCACGGACGCCTCAACAGGGGAGAAGGTCGTGGCGTCAATTACGACAGCCGCAGCTATGGCGTTCTCACCCTTATATGCTATGTCGACACCAGCTGCATAGCGAATAGGAAAATCGATTTCATCAGCTTCCTTGACTTTCTCGGCAATCTTCTTTTGGGCGAATCTAGCCTTTTCAACAGAGAAGTCTTCAGGAATCATTTTTGTTCAGCGCTTCCTGGATTTTTTCTGTGAGTCTTTGTGATTTTTCAGAGAAAAGTATGTCCTTCTTAGTACTGTCCAATAGTGCCCGAGCGACGTCTACTTTGTGACGCAGGCCTGGAACCAAAGCCTCTGGCAGCGTGGGCTTGCTGAGCTCGAAGAATACTGTCTCCATTAGCTCCATCAGCTCCCAAGCCCTTCTTATCTCATCTTTACGCAACTCGTCAAGTATGCTCCGCCTTAGCTCGCCTATCAAATCGCCCATTCCGAGAAGATAGGCTTGTGGCTCGACAGGTAGTTCATCAAGCGGTGGTATTTCTTGAGATGTAACTATAGCATACAAGGCTGTTGCTTCAACATACTCGGCTTGAGCAGAAGACACGGAGCCCGTGTAATAAAGGCTTGGATACCGCTCCTTAAACTCTAACACTTTGCCCAAGAGTTTCTGCGCCTCAGTTAGCACAAGCGTGGCTTTCTCAAGATCTCCACGGTGGATAGCAAATATCGCCTCGCGGGTCTTCCTGGTTATCTCTCGGGTCAATACTAGAAGCTCCTCTCTTTTCTCGTCTAGAGTCGAGAGTGCGTTAACAGACTTCTCGATGTTTCTCCTAATAATATCTTCAACTAAACCCATGTTTTCTAGCCTCCTAACCTGTTAACTCTTTTAACTAGGAATTTAATTGGAAGGTAGTATATAAAACACCTTACGTTCGCCTTTACTGGGAAAAGCTTTAAACGAGTATCGCGTAATGGCTTAGGGCGCGCGCAAAAGCGCGCACTCGTGTAAATATGGCCGAAGAATACTTAAAAGCAGGGCAGATCGCCGCGCAAGCCCTTAAGCTTGCTTTGGACGTTACGAGCGAAGGGGCTCCTCTGATCGATATTGCTGAGAAGATTGAGAGCTTCATCTATTCTAGAGGTGGGAACCCCGCGTTCCCAGTTAACATATCTATCAACGAAGTAGCTGCTCACTACTCACCCTCTGTAGAGGATCAACACGTAGTACCTCGTGGCTCAATAGTCAAGGTTGACCTCGGCGTTCATGTGGACGGCTATATCGCTGATACAGCTATAACAATATTCTTCGACGAGAAGTTCCGCCTTCACGTGAAAGCTGCGCTCGAAGCACTAGAAGAGGCTATTGCTATAATACGACCCGGAATAGGTGTAAACGACGTTGCAAAGTATATTTCAAACAAAATTTACTCCTATGGCTTACGTCCGATAAGGAACCTTACGGGGCATAAGGTGGAAAGATATAATCTTCACGCAGGCAAAAGCATCCCCAACACGCCTGGGCCCGAATACTTCGCTACGCGTATATCCGAAGGAGAAACATTCGCCATCGAACCATTCGCAACGGACGGTGCGGGTTTGGTTGTCGACAAAGGCTGGAGCAACATCTACAGAATTATCTCTGTGAAAAAGGTACCTAAGCAAGAAGCTCTTAATAATGCCCTAGAGTCTATCTGGAAAAAGTACGGCCCCCTCCCTTTCTCCGAGCGATGGGTTTTAAACAAAATACTAGATAGGTCTCAACTAGACGAACTCGTTAAGCTTAAGCGGGTTTATCACTACCCGCGGCTTGTGGAGCAGTCAGGAGGGTTTGTAAGCCAATTCGAAGACACTGTAATTGTTCTAAAGGACAAGGTCATACCAATCGCCTCGACAGTGGAACTATACAGGGCTTCAATGCAGATCTAATTCATTAAAGAATAATCTTAGCGCGTAGTGGGGCCGCCGGGATTTGAACCCGGGACCACCTGGGCTCCTGTTTCGAATCTTGATCCCAAGTCCTGTGCCAGGATGGCATGCCAGGCATCCTACCAGGCTGGACTACGGCCCCTGTTTATGGGATTCACATTAGGCGAGCTTATCTTTTTTTCGCCACGGGAAAGGGTTTTTACCTTGTAGTAAGGTTTAAACACTGATAGTTATGGAAGTTGTAGTCGGGACGTGCGGTTTCTCAGGCAAGGGCGGTCGCAAGAATTATTTCCAAAAATTTAGTGCTGTGGAGCTCCAAGACACATTTTATAGGGTAGTTCCCGATGAAACCCTGCGTAAGTGGCGGGAAGAGGCCCCAGCAGGGTTTGAGTTCACCTTAAAGGCTTTCCAAGGCATAACGCACCCTAAAACCTCCCCCACCTGGAGGAGGGCAGGAGGGATAAAACCAACGGAGTCCCATGGTTTCTTCAAGCCTACACCAGAGGTTTTCTCAGGCTGGGAATATACTATGCGAGCCGCATCTATTCTTAGATCCAGGGTCGTGGTTTTTCAAACCCCTCCAAGTTTTGGTCCCACCGAAGAGAATCTTGAGAATCTTAAGGCGTTTTTCAGCAAGATAAATAGGGGCGACCTTATACTGGGCTGGGAGCCAAGGGGTAAATGGAACGAAAAGCCCGACCTATTAGCCGAGGTTCTCAAGAGATATGACCTTATCCACGTTGTCGACCCCTTCCGAAGGCTTCCTCTAGTAGTAGGAAAAGTCCTCTATTTTAGGCTGCACGGGATTGGTCGAGGAGAGGTTAATTATTCGTATAGATATACGGAGGAAGACCTTGGGAGACTCGCGATGATGATAAAACAATTCGAGTCTTCCCGTATCTACATCTTCTTCAACAACATCAACATGTTTACCGATGCTCTTGAGTTTAAAGAAAGATTTCTCTCGCTTGCGTAAAACGGGACAAATTATTTTTCGAGCTCGCTGCTTAAGGAGAATCGTGCCTCGGCTTCTAGGAAGCTTTTCAACTGTGAAATTGTTTCTACAGGTGTGGGGTCTACGCCGAGCAGCAGTGAGAGCGCAACAGAGGTTATATCGGCTTTTAGGACAAGTGAGAGAAGTTCGCCGGCTCTATCACTGCCTTCTCCATGGATGTTATAGAATGGTACCTGGTTCTTCTCGAAGAGCTTCTCTAGAAATTCAATCCTCTTAGTCATATAGGTTGGCTCCTCCTTACCCCTTACGAGGATTACTGTAAACTTGTTAAGGCGGCTCCCCCACCCCATTATCTCGTTATGGTTCGTCTCTGGAAGTTCGCCGTAGAATGCATGTAGCTTTGTATTTTCATTTAACTGCGTCTTAAACCTGTAGGATGGTGAGAGGTAAGGCGAGTAGCCGTAAATCAGGGGCACACGGCCATTCTCGACATCTTCTTTGAGTAACCTTGACAGAGCTAATCCATCTGTAATTGTTCTATCAAGCTTCTCAGAGAGCTCTTCGCTAGCCCTTTTCAACCTTCCAGCTAAATCGATACCTAGAACAGAGGAGGCAAGCGCGACAACAGCGGCTGTTAGAAACGGGAAGGCGGCGCGGGGAGGGATTCCTGGTGGAACACGGATAACCGGTACACCGGTTTTTTCAGAAACTGTTGCCAGTTCACCGCCAGATGTAACGGCAACAATAGAAAGCTTTCTCTTAATCCCTTCAAGATAAACCCGTAGTGTTTCCTCGGTGTTTCCAGAGTAGCTGACGTTAATTAGTAGAAACCTCTCGTCGACAAAGCTGGGAAGTCTCGCGTCTCTGTTCAGTACAAGCTGTTTCTTACTCCTATCGATGATTAGGTCTTGTAGGAAAAGCCCGCTAATAAAGGAGCCACCCATCCCGCTTATAACCACTCCTTCAAACCTCTCAGGTTCAATCCCCTTTATGCCGGCTACAGTTTCCCCGTATTTTTCGATGCTCTCAAACAAGTACTGAGGCATCTTTACTACGTATGAAAGCATGGAAGAGGGGTCTTTGCTCCTCGCATCGGGAGATATAAGCGTGTAAAGTTCTTCAGTATTAACCATCTCTGGTCACAAGAAAAAGAATGCTTTAAACCTTAAAAATTATTTGAGGTTAAAAGTTTGACAGCTTCCTCAAGGCCAAGAGTAGCTTCAGTCCACTTTTCAAGATTCCTAATAGTAACCTTCCCCCCTCTAAACTCCTTCTCCCCGATGAAAACGGCAAACCTCGCCCCTCTCTTAGCAGCCTTTTCTAGAGTTTTCGAAATAGACTTTGTCTCGTATTCCACAATCGTCCTAAGGCGGCACTCTCTGCGGATAGTCTCAGCCACCCGTATAGCATACAAGAGCATGTCGAAGGATTCGCCGACAGGAATAACAGCAACGTCATAGAGCGAAACCCTCTGAGGCAATTTACCCTCCTCTGCTAAAACCTCCAGAAGCCTGTCAACACCTATAGCCATCCCGGTGGCAGGGATTTTAGGACCGCCCAGGGAGCTGATCAAATCGTCATAGCGCCCCCCTCCCGCAACACTCCCAATTTCGCCAGTGAGAGAAGTCTTAACCTCGAAGACCAGGCCTGTGTAGTATCCAAGCCCTCTAACTATGCTGAAGTCAACCCTGGCTTGAACGCCGTATGACTCGCTGAGAATATCGAGTACACGCTTGAGAAACTCCACCCCCTCTTTACCACCCTCTGATTTTACCTCTACCTCCAGCCCCGAGGTTGAAAGCTGGCTTAAAACTTCCTCGGCTTTCTCCCGGGAGGCTCCCAGACGGGAGAGCTCCTTTGCAACGTATTCGCTCCCTCTCTTATCCATCTTGTCCAACGCTCTAAGTGCCTCGTTTAAACGAGATGAGGGGATCCCGGAGGACTGCAGAAGGTCCTCGACAACAGCTCGGTGGCTTAGTCTTACTTCAAAATGTTCGAGGCCTGCCGCCCTAACAGCCTGGCTAGCCATAGCTATAACCTCAGCATCCCCAGCCGGCCCCGGGACACCTATCAACTCAACGCCCGCCTGCCAAAACTCCCGAAGCCTGCCCCTCTGTGGCTCCTCGTATCTCCACACAGGCTGGATATAGTAGAAACGTATAGGCCTCGGCATCTCAAGCTTTGACGCAACAATCCTTGCAATAGGCGTGGTAAGCTCGAAGCGGAGGCCAAGGTCCCTTCCAGCCTTATCCTTGAAATTATATATCTGCTCAACGACTTCTTCGCCAGCCTTCGCCACAAGAACCTCTAAATGTTCAAAGGCAGGGGTCTCCACCTCGCCATAGCCATACAGCTCAAAAACTCTCCTAATCCTCTCGCAGACCTCCCTCTTTGCGAGGCTCTCCTCAGGCATTCTATCCCTAGTCCCCCTAGGAGGCCGCAACGGTAACACACCAGACATCATTGCACGCCTGCCGTCATCTCCAGCCTCACAGCTTAAAGCCTTTCGCAGCGCGAGGCTCGATAGGCCTGGGAATATATCCTCAAACCGGTGCCCGGCCCAGAGGAAAAAGCCCTTCAAGGAGAGAGACCGGCTATGTCTCTAGGGGCCTAGCTATGTATATGTTGTCCTTGTTTCTAGAGATCTCAACGTGCACACGAAAGCCCACAGGAGCAGATTCACGTACACCAGCAATTGTGATTATTCTTCCCCGCGACACGGAGAGCCACTGCCCTTTAAGCCACCCAGGGCCTAGAACCCTCGCATTCGTCCTTTCCCCAACCTCGAACATCAAAGGAACTCTAGGCGCACGCTTAATCCCGAAGTCGGCAGGGGTGAGTCGGAGTTTAACGCCATATTCTCTCTCCCAGGTCTCCAAAGCACGATAAAAATCTGACCATCTCATAGGTTTCACGCCCGGTACTTTTCGTCCATACTTGTGAGCCTCATACTTCTGTATTCCGAGAGGAGGTGATCTTTTGCCAGCTCCAATCCTTAAAGCCCACTCTATGATTCGCGGAATGTCTCCATCGTTATAACCCGGCACCCACACGGGAGCGACCAACAGGTCCACCTGCAAGTTTTTCACGATATACTCGGCGACCCTCACTACCCTCTGAACGTCAAACCAGGGAGTTCCAGAAAGAACTCTAGCCTTAGCAGGGTCCAGGGAATCAATAGACAAGTTTATCCGATCCAGACCTGCCTCAGCTAGCCTTTCTGCCATCTTCTCTGTTAATAAGGCGCCGTGTGTTTCTAGAACGATGCTTAGAGTGCGTCCCGTACTTTTTAAGAGCCTCACGAGATCCGTTATCCTGGGATGCGTTAAGGGATCGCCGACAGCGTCAATATATGCATGAGCCGCTTCTAGGCGTTTAACTCGAATAATCTCTAGGAACCATTCTGTTAAATAGCGTTCATCAACTAGGAACTCTGAGGCTCTTGTAGAAGATCGCGGGCCAGCGTCTACCGAGCAGAAAATACAGGAAAGGGGGCAGAAAGAGGATGGGCGGATCTGCAGCAGGTTTGTACCCCTGTCTATTATTCCAAAGGCGATGTGGCCGATCAGGGGAATATCTCGGCTGATATAATAGAAGAAACGCATACTTCTACCAAGCCTCAGAAGAAAATGCTTTCCTCCTCCTCACGCTCCTCTTTTTCTCTTCTGCGGAAAAATTTCCTTAACTTCTCGATAAGGCTTTCCTTTTCTTCCCCCTCACCGGCTCCGACTTCAAACATGTTTTTAAACACGGCCATGCTTTCATATCTTTTAAGGAGAAAAACCGAGATTACCGTTAAGATAAGAGTCGCTAGGACAAAAACTACACTCTGGAACATTGAAAGCTTGAAGAAAGGCGTATCCACTAGGATATCAAGGAAAACGGGTATTTCCTTCTCATCCCCAGCGAGCCGTTGACTGTAAACATATGCACCATAATCAACTCTGAGAACTAAGTCCCCGTTAGATGCCACGGGCACCCCCTTCATAACCACGCTCCCACTCTGATCCGTGGTGTCTGTTACGGAAAACACCGATTTGTTCCCAAGGTAGAGTGTAAGCGTAACCTTAGCGCCGACGACCGGGCGGTCAAACCAGCTCTTAACAGTGACCTTGAATTCTGTTATAGGGGCTGTGAGGCTCAGGTTTCCTTTTGTAACGCTGAAAACCCTGTCGATTAAGATTACGCCACTACATTTGAGCGTGAGATGGGCGTCTGTCTGGGGGAGTGCTTGAAAGAATGCCTGACCGTCTCTAAGCTTGGAGGAGAGCGCCAGGTTCCCAGCGGTTACGTTTACGTAGCAGCCGCTTAGGGGGTTACCCTTCTTATCGACTACAGTGATTGTAACATCGTATACGGGGATGTCGGCCTGTAGGGTTCCCGTGGCTCCAACTTTAAGAAAAGTCGTATAGGATAATCCTGCGTAGCGAATCACAATCTTGAGATTACCTCCCACGGGAAGCACGCCCAGGGGGACCCTCTTGGTACTCTCGCCTCCTCCAGAGAGGCTTGGAGTTGTATAAAGGAGGATCTCTCTATCACTGTAAACGTAAAAGACGTCTACAGCTATGCCTTGAGGTAGAAAACTGGTGCCTTCAGGCTTAAAGACAATCGAGGATGGTACTACTGATAGCTGTAGGTCAAAATTATTGCTTGAGATGGATATCCTCCCCTCGTAGATTAAGCCTATGATGGCGCTGGTCAACCGTATCGTATAATCTCCTGGGACTGTCTGGTAAATCGTGAGGACATGCGAGTTCCCAAGTGTATAGTTGAGCACAGCGCCTAGAGGGGTGGTTAAAGTGACGGCTAAGTCTTGGGAGATTAAAGGTTGATTGTTTATATCAAATAATCTGATAGTCAACATACTAATGATGTTTACACCTATCGTATAGTTCCATGACCTTTCGTCGACAAGGATAGTTTTCTCCGCGATCTTTTTTCCATGTAGATAAACCTGCACGGTATAAGATCCAAGCAAAGCCCCCTGGAGAATTATTTTATCCTGTGTTTTGAAATCCACCGTTCCAAGCTTGGTCCCCAAGTAGTAGATTTCAGCTGCGCCATCGAAGCCTTGCACCGTCGAGCCGTCGGGCAGTCTAAAGTAAAAAACCAGGATGTTCCATACGGGAAGTTTTACGACTACAAGGCTAGTATCACATGAGACCAGCAAGCTATCAGAAACGGTAGCGTTTCCATAATTATTCCACTGGTAAACGACCTTATACTTCAGGGTGCCATAAGGCAGCCAAACTGAGACGCTATCACTAGCTCCAGAGTTGAACGGAGGATAACCAGCAGGGGAGTTAATGGTTAACACGTAACCTGGGAGTCCCTGACCAGAAAGGAGGCCGACAGCTCTAAACGTAACTTTGGTTATGTTAGCCTTGATGTTAACCTGTGTCGAGTTATTTAAGGATAAGTTCCCAAAGTATACAGGGGTGCCAAGGTATAGGACTGTGATGTTGTAACTTCCTGTTGGCACCTGAATCGTGAAGACATCTTTTCCCTTGACTTCTTTTGTAAAGTTCAAACCCCTAAGCTGTACACTTAGGGGGTCTAGAAAGCTAGGGTCAATCTTGGCACCTTTACATGAATAGACTGCTATCGTCACATTCACCTGCGTCACATTCGCAAAAGCATACTTCTCGGGTCTATGGGAGGGGGTTGAAGCGTTTAGCCTGCCTGCTACACTAAGCAGGAAAACCAGGAAGAGCACCAGTAATAACAGTTTTCTCCCCATCACACTCGGCTAGCTAAATTACTGTTCTTTCCTATAAAACACTTGTTGTATTATCGCTCTGCGGGTTCTGGGCTATGCGCGCATGGGTTCGGTGATGTGGGAGAAGCCCTTACAACGGGAAGAGGTAAGCCAAAAAAATTTTAACTCAGAGATCGATAGAAGCATTATGTCTGTGGATCAAGGTCTGCTCTTAAAGTATCAACAAACAGTGGATGAGCTGCGAGCAGTGGTTTTAAACTTACAGCAATTCCGAACACGCCTCTTAGAGGTTGAGAAGACGCTAAAAGAACTTGAAAAAACGCCTGAGCAGTTTGTCTATAAAGCCATGGGCGGCATTCTGATGAAGGTTTCAAAGGAGGAGGTTGCGAAAGATTTGTCCTCTGAAAAAGAGCTTCTCCAGGTTAGAATAGAAGAGTTTTCGAAACGTGAAAAGCTACTTAGAGAAAGGGCAAGCTCTCTTGAGAAACAGGTAAGGATGGCGATCTCAGGTACGGGTGGAACTGCTCAGTGAGCAATGATGTCCACACAATACTGCGCGACGCCCTGGAGGGTCTCACAAAACGTCTGATTAAAAGGGTAGAGGAAGAGCTCTCCGGCGACCCGGGTCTCCAGGTAACAATTTCTGCGCTTTTTGGGGAGGACTGGCCCTATGATCTTACAGTAGAGGTGGAGGTTAACTCGAGGCTTTACAAGAAGGAGTTCGTACAACAGAAAATTGAGGAATTGTTAGAGGAGGAACTCAGGAAGACAGAGGAAGAGCTTAGGAAAAAAGGTCTCAGCGTAATGCCATAGGTGAGAGCTTCATGTGCGCACCCCCTCTGAAGTCCATGGAGGAGCAGTTTGAAGAACTACGTGTTTATCTAAGGGGACTAGCCGGGTCAAAGGTACTCGTAGTGACACATAGAAACGCGGATCCCGACGCTATAGGGTGTGCTTTTATTATGCGTGACGCCTGCGCCTCGCTTGGGATAAAAGTAGAAATCTGTATTCCCGAGGGTCCAGACAAGCAAGCACGTGCCATACTAGAGTCATTTGGATTTTCGTGGAGAGAAGAGTGCGAACCAGAGGACCACCTCCTCGTCTGCGACACCTCGAACAAAATGATGCTGGGAAAAGCCCAGTACCTTCTCGACGCCGTGAAGAGCTTAATCGTGATAGACCATCATAGCCCCCCAGGCAGTCTAGTAGAAAGGGCGACAGCTAGCCTAATCATCCCTGAGCCAGCCTCAACAGTCCTTGCCGTCCTCCTAGCCGACAAGGTAGGGGTAAGGCTTGACAGCACAATCGCTACAATAGGCTTAACAGGTATCCTCTACGACACGCGCAGGTTCTTAACCGCAACTCCAAATGTTTTTCTCGCCTCGAAAATTCTCTTAGAGAGCGGCGGTGACTATGCTCTCGCCTTAAAGTTTTTAGAACCCCGCGAGGATCGGTCTCAAGCCATAGCTAGGCTTAAAGGAGTTCAGAGGGCCAGTGTTCTCGACGTTTGTGGTTACTTAGTAGCAGTTTCCGAGTCTAGTGCACACGAAGCGGCAGTGGCCAAAGCTCTAGTTACTCTAGGGGTTGACCTAGCTCTTGTAGCCGGAGGTCATGACATCTCAAGAGCGAGCGTGCGTGTTTCCGGCAGGTTGCAGGAGAAGGGGTTTGACAGTTCGAAGCTAGTCGAAAAAGTTGCCAGGATGATAGGAGGAGAAGCCGGAGGTCATCCAGGGGCCAGTGGGATTAGCAAATATGAAGTTAAAAGGAACCTTAAAATAGTAAAGAACGAGGTTTTGAGACAACTTCTCCTAAACGCGGTGGAAATGATAATGGAAATTTGTGACATTTCAGGGAATAGCTACCAATAAGAATTTGGGAACGTTGACTATTGCGCCACTGCTTCAGGCTTAACTAGCGGGATTTCGAAGGGACTCGTAAGCACTTTTATCTTCCTGACCTCAGCCTTTTTAAGAGGATATATTTTCCTAGCGTTAACCTCTATTTCTGTCGCTATATTTCCCAGTACGGCCTGTTGGACAAAAGTGTCAAAATCTAACTGGCTCGCCTTCTCCTCTAATATCTGGAACATTATCTTTCTAATCGTCTTCTTCTGGGAAGTCTTCACCCTACTAACGGTAACAGCCATACTCATTACTCGCAGCTTTACACCATCCTTTGTCTGGACATCTATTATCGCGTCAATCCTAGAGGTTCCCCTTCTAACGAGGCTCCGGATATAGTCACGTGTAAGCTCCATAAGTTTCAACTGAGTGTAGCCTATAGCGCCTTCTACCCTTACTATCTGGAACTTGAGTTTTATGTGCAGTTGAGATGGGTCCTTCGTGATATCATAGAAGCTCACCTCTACCGTTCTGCCAACAGCGTTTTCAGGCTCGTTGGTTGGGATACTGCCGAGTTCGGCGAAGCCAAAAGCCTTAGGAGCAAGTACCTTAATCCACTTTTTCATCGCCCACTTGTCTCTAGTTTTCCTCGTGCTCAAAGCACAAACCCCCTGCTAGCTACAATCTAAATCTTTTAAACTTTCCGTTAAGCGACGCGCTTAAATCCACGAGGCATGTTTTTCAAATAGCCGATGAGGAAGGAGGTGATCTGTGAATTTCATGGTGAACGGCGGCTTTGGAGATCTGAGGCTCTCTTTCGAGAGAAGAAGAGGCTTAAGTGAAAATGAGTTCAGAGATTTTCTAGCCTATGCTAGGAAGATCGCCAACTTCGACCCGGAGCGGAAAATCTGGGTTGTCTCCCCCGAGAAGGTGGCTAGGCTAGATGTGGGAGAGCTTAAGGAGGTTCTCGGCGTTCTTGAAAGGCTATCCACCATAACTTCTGAAGAGATAGATATGATTATATCCAGCCGTGAGTTGAGGGGTTCAGGTTCTGCTCAGAGCGCGACACTTTACCTTACAAATTTTCTCGAGATGAGAGGGTCAAAGGAAATTTTAGATAAAATACTCCGAGATAGTGATTTATCCAAATACTTTATCCCAAGGAATGGGAGAATTTATCTCGAGACAGTGGTGAATTTATCTGAGGCAGCGGGTCTACTTGAAAAGAAGTATGGGATAAAACTGTTCTATGCGCCTGATCTGCTCACCGTCAGGGTTCTACGTGAAAAATCCATGCTTAAGCTAGTCTTCGGTTTCGCAGATAAGAAACTTTCAAAACTGTTGCTCGACGAAGGCACTATATCTTTCAATGTAGAGAAACCCATTCTAGGACCCGAGGGAGAATACCAGGGCTCGGAGCTAGTCTCAAGGACATATCGCGTTGCACACTGGAGCTGGAGTGATAAAACACTTGTCGCGCCAGTGGCTCTTATAGACAAGTACCTTTCAAAGCTGCAGAGTCTGGGATTCAAGGTTGAGATGTACATAGAGGAGAAGCCCGAGATATCCTTGCCTATGACTAAGAATTTTTCGCTCCTACCCCACCAGGAGGAGGCGTTCAACATCTGGATGAAAAGGAAGAGGGGGACGATAGCTATCTTTACACGAGGGGGGAAATCGTTCATAGCATTGGAGGCGATCTACAGAATGAGAAAACCCTCGCTAATACTCGTTACCACACAGGAGCTCATGAACACGTGGCTTGAATATATTGAGAAGTACCTTGGGATTCCCTACCACTTCGTCGGATTACTGGGAGCGGGGGAACAAAAAATACGGGATATAACCGTCGCAACCTATACGAGTGCCGTTAAATACATCGACGTGATTAAAGACAGGTTCGAGCTAGTAATTTTCGATGAGGCTCACCATGTCCCAGCCAGCACATTCAAAAACGTGGCTTTAAGGGTAGACTCTCTCTACAGGCTTGCCCTCTCTGCGACCCCCACACGGAGAGATAACAACCACACACTCTTGTACGAGCTCTGCGGCGCTTTACTCTATACACTGTCCTACGAGGATCTCGTCAGACTAAAGGTGGTAGCCCCCATCGAGAAATTCAAGGCGATTTTCGTCGAGAGTGACCAGGAAAAACTTCCAAAGCTACGCGAAGTACTCAACGAGAATGGCGGGGCAAAAACAATTATATTCACACAGTATCTGAAGACGGCTGAGACGGTATACGAGTATCTCCGGGCGAACAGCTATAAAGTCGTGATGATAACGGGGCAGACCCCGAGTATAAAGAGAGAACTACTCTTTAAAGACTTTCTTGAGGGCAGAGCCAACATAATCATCTCCACCACCGTGCTCGACGAGGGAATAACTGTTCCAGACGCGGAGGTAGCAGTAATATACGAGGGGAGCGGTGAGGGTAGACAAATGATCCAACGGATAGGCCGGGTGCTCGGCTACGCTCCTGGAAAAACAGCGAAGGTCTATGAGATCGTAAATATTACAAACCCCCGCGAAAAATACGCGTATTTAAGGAGATCATGGGTTAGGGATCTCTACACTTTTAAAGGCTTAGAAAAGTATGTCGAGGCTGCAAAGAAAGGAACCCTAGATGAGATAAATGCATCATACCAAAGGAGAATTGACACGTTCTAGTAGCAATTGAGTGTCTCCGCTACCGTCTCCCTAATACTGGGGTTTCTACGTGCAGCCTGACAGATAAAATCTTCGGGGCTTTCCTCCCCTGGGACTTCGGCATAGAAATAGAAGCCGGTTTTACCCTCCCGAGCACGTTTAGAACGCATAGCCTCTCTCTCAAGTACTGTTTGGAGAGAGACTCCCAGTAGCTCGGCAACTTCGTTTTCGCGGCCCATAACGGACCACTCGTCATGCCCGTAGCTCGTAGGCTCGATGAATAATAACCTCTTATTAACTCCTCTAACTCTAATCTTCTCGAGAATCTCACGCGTTGAGACTGCCCCGGCATATCGAGGAAACTCTTCCTCTGTTCTTTTCAACTTAGATATTGGAACAGATACTTCAACCTTTTCGTCTAGAACTGCGATAAACCTTAGTGCCGTTTGTGGGGTAGCTTGGACTATCTTATACACTTTAACCTCAAAGCCGGCGTTTTCCAGGCAAAGAGCGACCCTCCAGCTAGGGATATAACCCAGCAGGTAGACGTCCACGTCGCTGGAGGGACTAACATCTCCACGGGCAACACTCCCGATGATTAACGGTTGCTGTTCAAGGCTCTCTAAAGCCTGAAGGAGTTGTAATCCTCTCTCACGTAAGCTCTCTAGTAGTCTCCACCTCCACTCTGCGTATACAACGGGAGTCTTATCCTTGGCTTTTACCGGGTGGAGATTGCGCAAGGCTCTTCACTTTATAGGATGTTTCCAGGATTTGTAGTAGCATCATAATGGCCCTTCCTATTTCATAGATTTCCTCTGGACTCGACACATTGTTGAGAGCAGTCTGGAGAATCTGCATTTTCTCAACCACGGTTTGCTCTAAGGATTGAAGTACGAGGCTGGACCTTGCCCTTATCTCTTCCTCGTCACTCGAGACAATGACGAATTTCTGGCCACACTTTGGACATATCACTTCCCCAGACTTTAACCGGAAAAGCGGGACGCCACAGTGGGGGCATGTCCTGTCAAGCATGGTTGCCCCAGACTTTAGTAGAGATGCCATTCTGCTAAGAACTAATTTATCCTCATCCTGCACCTAGAGCACCCCCGAGAAGCTTCGACCTTAAGGGTTCCAAACCAACCCCTCATACCTCATCATCTTTGATGTTTAAATGTTTAGTTTCGCCGCTCTTAATAACTATAGCACTTGCACACTACAGCTAAAGTGCTCGGAGAGCCGTAGCGCGCGCCGAGCACTAGGTTAATTTTCAAGGTACGCTAAACATATCTTTTGAGAAGTGAGGAGTGGTGTGCATCTGTGAGTAGCCCCGGGGTAAGTATCGACAAAATATCCGTTTACGGGAAGAAGCTTGGAGAGTTTGAAACCCAGTGTCCCTACTGCGGCGGGAAAATGTTAGTGGCGGAGGTTGAATACGAGATCCCACACATTGGTAGGGCTCTAATAGTTAGTAAGAGATGCGGGAGATGCGGTTATAAGAGGAACGATATAGTACCCCTTGAGCAACGTCGGCACACAAGGCGATACTTTAAGGTGGAGGCACCTGACGACTTTGAAGTAAAAGTTGTGCGTTCACCGACAGCCAGAATAGTGATACCCGAGCTTGGCCTTGAGCTCGAACCCGGAATTGATGCCGAGATGTTTGTGACAAACATCGAAGGTGTCTTGTATTTATTCCTAGATGCTCTAGCTAGGCTAAAGGCTCTGGACCCTCAAGTAGATGCTAGATCCGTCGAGGAGGAACTGAGAAGTACAGCAAGCCAACGGAAAACAGGATTCACCGTGGTCTTAGACGACGTAAATGGCTTAAGCGTTTTCTACTCTGATCTGCGAGAACCGTTTGTACTTGTTGAGGAAGTTTAACAAAAGAGGTTATCTCACACCGAGGCTTTCGAGCCTCAAGGGCTAAACTATCCTAGCCTCGAGTGGAGCCTTTGAAAACATTTAAATCAGTCGCGTATGGAGGAAATTGGGGTCATATGAGTAAGGACGAGTCAAAAGGTAAAAAAGGCGGGAAAGGCGAGAAAGAGAGAAAGCCTACAGCAATGCCTGCTGCAGGCCTCTTAACATTCTACGAAGAGGACATAGGGGGTATAAAGGTAAGGCCCGAGATCGTAGTTGCTGGCACATTTCTTCTCGCATTAATAGTTATTATGGCGCATCTCGGAGTCTTCGGACCCTAGCGCCGCGCGCGAAAACTCAATCGTTTTTCTACCATCTCCCTGTTTGTTATTCTGGTATTATGCAAGGTCTCTGAAAAACCAGTAAGACTTTGACGTTTAATGCATGCGTGCCCGCTCAATGGCCTCAATTATCGAGCCCAGTTTCTCCCTTATGTTGTCCACTTCTTCTACGATTGTTCCTGTGACAATGACGTCCGCGCCAGCCTTTACCAGTTCTCCAGCAACTTGGGGTTCACGTATACCCCCACCGACAACGATGGGGAGTGAGACTGTTCTCCGAACCATCCTAACCACGTTGGGAGGTACTGGCTCTGCGCCTGAGCCCCCTTCAAGATACACGAAACTGAACCCCATGTATTCGGCGGCGAGTGCATAGGCGGCGACAACATCCGGCTTTTCGAAGGGGAGTGGTCTAGTGTAGCTTACCAGTGAGACTGCCCCTCCCGAGCCTAGTATTATATATCCTAGTGAGATTGCCTCTAACCCATATCTCTTAACAATAGGAGCGCCTTGCATCTGTGCCCCGGTTATGAAATAAGGATTTTGAGAGTTAAGAACTGACATAAACCATACGGCATCTGCGTAGCGGCTTAGAGCCGAGGGGGTTCCGGGGAAAAGGATTACTGGAACGTTTACGGTTTTCTTTATGGCGAGTACAACCTCATCTGTCATGCCCTCTGATACTCCTATGCTCCCACCAACCATTATTGCAGACGTTCCTGCCTCAACGGCCTCGCGGCTAATTCTGGAAGCCATTTCAGAGGAGGTTTTTTCTGGATCCAGCAGGGTCATGTGGATTGCTCCTTTCTCTTGAATTCGCTGCAAGATGTACTCTTTAACTCTCATCCTCGGCATCCTCTACACCTTCACCTTTGGGTGCAACAACGAGTTTTCCTGCCTCATAATCATCAAGGAATTTACTAAAATAATCCACAGGGTGAAGGTACTGGTTGTACTCGTACTTGCCCTGCAACCCACAGTTAGCACAAGTAACTAAAACTATTTTTTCCTTTCCCTTTGTAACCGTCACACTGACTGCTGACGCCCCACACGATGGGCATTGGAAAACCGTGGGTAACCTCCTCTTAGGAACAAGACGTGGACGCGAACGCTTACGTCTTCTCCCCATTTTCCATACCTGCCTTAAGTGATTAGCGCCAAAATATAAGCTTGTGTTTTTGAAGACAATAGGCTAGGAGTAAGGAGTCAGCCTAAGATCCTCGACGATCAAGGAATACTTGTAATGCTCGGGAATAACCCTTGCCTTCACGATTACTTCTCTACCCTGAAGCTCCTTTCCAACATATGAAGATATGGCATCCAAGGATCCAGAAGAATACTCGCAGGCTTCTTGGAGCGGAAGAGAGAAGATCTTCTCAAAAACCCTTGGATTGTTACACAATCCCCGCTTGGTAGCTGTCCCATCGTCCAATAACAATGTCGCATGAAACAATGGCCTTTCCTTGTAGCACCTTATACGCGCATTTAATGAGAGAACGGTAGCCCTGTTTACAATACTTTCCTCGCCTACCAGGAACTTTGAGAATACGTGTCTGCGAGCTTCTCCTACTTCAGCTAGGCTTCTGGCATCCAAGCAAGGGGTTTCTCTAAGTATTCCTTCCGAGCGGTAAACGCCGATAATCTCATACGTTTTTCCCAGTTCGGATGTTAGAATGTTAAGCTCAGCGTCATGTGAGAGAACTAGGGAGCTGACCTCTTCTAATCCAGTTTGTTTGAAAAGGCGTAGGAAAACCCTGCCCCCCTCCTTCTTGAAGAGCACATAGCCCAGCACTTCGGCCTTTATCCCGAATAACTCACTTTGTCCCAGTTCAGAACAACTAAAATTGTTTATAGCCTCGGAGGTAGGCTCAAGCGTCCTTATAGATGCCTCCTCACACCTAATCACCCTTAGCCCTCGGCTTGTATACTCTCTACAACCGCTCAGGAGAGCTGTAGCCCCCTCTTTGAGATGACCGCCCAAGAATGCTATTCCGACTACGGGATTACAATGAGAGTCGAAGCCTAAAATACACCTTCTGTTTTCTCTATCTATTAACCTAACTATTCTTACTAGTCTGGTTCCGGGATTATATTTGTCAAGGTACTCTAAAAGCTCCTGTATAGCATTAGTGGAAAGTACCCTCACCGAAGTGTTCTTGTCAAGGTAAATCTCATTTCTCTCACGGTACTTTCGAATAGAAACCTTTAGGAGCCGCACCTTAGATCCTACCTGTAGAGTCTCGTACAGCTTTTCAACCCCCTCCTCCCATACCACACCCCATATAATCCCCGTCTCGTCGGCTAACGCGAACCGGAAGAATTTTTTACCATTAGAGGTAACCTTGGGTCCCGAGTTGAAGACAACCACTCCTTCGACATCAACGCCTCTGAAGCCTGAGGCAAGATCCCTAATTTTTAGCACTGCGAGAGAGGCGGGAGCAGATTCTCTCGACAACGTAACGCCCAGCTCCTTTGCCACCATCAACGCAGCCGCATCCCTCCTTATGATCTCTCCGAACTCTCTAACTTTATCGCTAATCAGCCTCTCAACAGCCTCGCGGGTAAGGTTAGGCTTGGCTCTAAGTATATCCTGGATAATCAGATCGACTTCTTGCTCTTCACTGCTATTCATAGCGAGACCTTTAACGTAATGTTTATAGTGAAGCTAGAAAAGCCCTATAAAAATCATCTACCGTCATTTTTTCCTTTTTAACCTTAAAGCCCTCCTTTATCACGAGATCAACGGCAACCATATGGTAGCATGCCTTAGACCTTCTGCGATAAAAGACTGAGAACAGGAAGTCCTCACAGGAACAGTATAGCCCCGGGATCACCACATAAAACTTTTTCCGCTCCCTACTTTCGACAATGAATAATTCTACCGTCTTGTTACCCTCGACGCCCTCGATCTCTACCTTCTTAACCCTGCCCTCGGACAAAGCTTTCCTAGCCTGTAAGACAACCCTAGAAGGCAAGCCTCACCGCCTATGGAACAAGCCTGAAACGATCCCTGGGGAACAGTACTACCTCCCGTATATTAGAGAGTCCCAGTAGAGTCATCAAGAGCCTGTCGAGCCCAAGTCCAAAACCGCCGTGAGGAGGCATTCCATACTTGAAAGCCTGCGTGTAGAATGCAAAGTCCTCGGGACTGAGCTCTTTCATTTTAAGGTTTTGTATAAGTTCGTGGAATCGGTGTTCCCTCTGCCCCCCCGATGCAACTTCTATGCCATTGATATCCAGGTCGAAAGCCCTGCTCAGCTTGTCGCCCTCTCTCATAATATAGAAGGGCTTTGCATCCCAAGGGTATTTAGTCAAGAAATAGATCGGGTACCCTTGTCCTGCCAGATGTTCCCCTAGTGTCTTCTCAGCCTGCGTGTCCAGGTCATCCCCCCAACGTACGCTAAAACCCAGCTTGTTTAACGTTTCAACAGCCTCGGTGTATGTTACCCGTGGAATGGAGGAAGGCTCGCGCATCAACTCTAGACCGGCTAGCCTTAGCATTTCTCCGACCTCCGACGCCAAGTACTTTATAGAGCCTCTAATGAACTCCTCCAGGATTTTCATCACATCCTCTTCATCCTCGATAAACGCCATTTCAACGTCAAGGCCCCAGCTCTCGTTAAGGTGCCTGGGAGTACTAAACTTTTCAGCCCTAAAGTACGGAGTTATCTCGAAGACTCTGGGAACGCCGCACATAAGCATCTGCTTGTAGAGCTGAGGGCTTTGAGAAAGATAGGCTTTTTTTCCGAAGTAATCCACTGTGAATAGAGTGGCCCCTCCCTCGGCTCCCGCGCCGACAAGTTTAGGGGTATTTACCTCGAGGAACCCCTTATCGGAGAAAAAACGGCGTGTAAACTCTAAGAGCTTGGCGCGGGCTATAAAGATAGCCCTAAAACGAGGTAGGCGTAATGAGAGGTACCTGTAATCAAGGTAGAGGTCGAAATTCGCAGGGGTCTTCCCGGTAAGGTCTATAGGAGGAAGCTCAAGAGGCTCGGCTAAGACAATTATTCTCGATGCCTGTAGTTCTCGGCCCTTCTTACTCACAACCATCTCAGGCAACTTCCCCTCTACTTTTACTGCAGAGCCTATCTTCATGGAAGACGCCTTTGTCCACGTCTCATCGTCAACGCTGTCCCTCTTTACAACGATGGTGATAGGGGAAAGCGAAAGGTCGTCCACCACTTCAAGAAACATTATTCTTCCAACGCTCTTAACATTCGAGACCCAGCCCTCCACAACGGTTGTTTTCCCATCCAACATTGACACCCTTGCCCGTGCGAAAATTTCATAAATTCATGGACATAAAGGCTTTGGTGCTCCTAATGGTCAGGCCTGCTCTAAGGTCAAGACAAAAGAAAAGAAAGCTCGTTAGAACACCCGGCGGGCGTCTAGCCCTCAGGGTTAACGATAAAAAGCACGGGTACCCCAGATGCGCCGTCTGCGGCGCGCCGCTTCAAGGGGTGGCGAGGCTTACGGCACGTGAAGAGCGTAAAGGCGTTAAAATGCCGACGCGAGCATACGGTGGTTACCTCTGCCATAGGTGTCTTAGACGAGGCTTGAAGCTCGCCCTTCGCGTGAGAGCCTGATCAGCGTGCCCCGCGTCGTTGTAGCTGTTAGCGGTACACCGGGGAGCGGAAAAACAACTTATTCCCGTTTTATCGCAGAACACTATGGTTTACGCTATGTGTCCAGCGGCCAGCTTTTCCGAGAGATTGCTCGGGAAAGGGGGATAGATTTCCTACAGCTTCACCGCTTGGCGGAGGAGAACCGGGAAATAGACCTGTTAATAGACCAGAGGGCTATAACAGAAGCTTTGAAGGGAGGAGTAGTGGTTGAGGGGCATCTAGCTGTGTGGGTTTTGAGAGAGATAGCTCATGTTAAGATAATTTTCGATGCCCCAATAGAGGTGAGGGCTGAGAGAATCGCGAGGAGAGATGGCATAAGCTTTGAGGAGGCACTGCGGGAAATAAGGGAACGCGAAGCAAGTAATCATGAGAGAGCTTTGAGATATTACGGGCTTAATATAAGAGACTATAGTGTGGCAGACCTGATGGTCTCGACGCAACACCTCCCGCCTGAGGCTGTTAAAAGGGTTGTCCTCTCATATATAGATGCGTTTCGAGAAAAATATCCACGACTTTTCGCATAATTTGTCGAAGCCGAGTTTAGATAAATTTTTATAATCACGGCTGTTTGATTTAGGCTGAAATAGGTGAGACTATGTCTGAGAAGAAGCCACACCTTAACCTAGTGGTTATCGGCCACATCGACCACGGTAAAAGCACTACGATGGGTAGATTGCTTTATGATATAGGCGCAATCGACCCTAGAGTTATTCAGCAGTACGAAGAAGAGGCAAAGAAGCTTGGTAGAGAATCCTTTAAGTATGCCTGGGTTCTCGACAGGCTTAAGGAGGAGCGTGAACGCGGAATCACAATAGACCTCGGCTTCTACAAGTTTGAAACGAAGAAATACTTCTTCACACTTATCGACGCACCCGGCCACAGGGACTTCGTCAAAAACATGATAACCGGCGCGAGCCAGGCAGACGCCGCAGTTCTCATAGTCTCAGCTAAAGAAGGAGAGTTCGAGGCGGGCATCAGCCCAGCCGGACAGACCCGTGAGCACATATTCTTAGCAAAGACAATGGGCGTCGACCAACTCATCGTCGCCGTCAACAAGATGGACACTGTGAACTACAACCAGCAGAGATTCGAGGATATAAAGAACCAGCTTTCAAGGCTCTTGAGAATGGTAGGATATAAGCTCGAAGAGACCCCCTTTATCCCTATCTCAGCATGGGAAGGTGTCAACATTGCTAAAAGGTCTCCTGATAAGACGCCATGGTACAACGGCCCATGCCTCTACGAGGCCTTTGACAACTTTAAGGAGCCACCCAGGCCCATCGACAAGCCCCTCAGGCTTCCAATACAGGACGTCTATTCGATCAAAGGCGTAGGAACGGTTCCCGTAGGCAGAGTTGAAACAGGCGTTTTGAGGGTTGGTGACAAGGTGATCATCAACCCGCCCAAGGCTGTGGGGGAGGTCAAGTCAATCGAGACGCACCACACCCCGATCCCTGAGGCTATTCCAGGCGACAACATAGGCTTTAACGTAAAGGGCGTTGAGAAGAGCCAGATCCGCCGTGGAGACGTTGTAGGCCCTGCAAACAATCCACCTACAGTCGTCGACGAGTTTATCGGACGAATATTCGTCTTATTCCACCCGACAGCCATAGCCGCCGGATACACCCCCGTGCTCCACGTCCACACCGCTACAGTCCCCGTAACCTTCGAAGAGCTACTTCAGAAGCTGGATCCACGCACAGGAAGTGTAGCAGAGGAGAAGCCCCAGTACATCAAACAGGGCGATTCAGCCATCGTAAGGTTCAAGCCTAGGAAGCCTCTAGTCGTAGAAAAATACTCTGACTTCCCACCACTCGGCAGGTTCGCGATCCGTGACTCTGGAAGAACCATCGCCGCGGGAGTCGTCATCGACGTCAAGAAAGCTGAAGGCTACTAAGCCGCGGCTTTTTAGATAAAGTTTTTATACTGTGCCTTACTCTCTCTTTCTGCCCGTGATGCGGTATGCCTAGTAAAGTCCGTATTCGACTTTCAAGTACCTCTGTAGAAGATCTCAATGCCGTTTGTAACGAGATTAAAGAGATAGCTCGGAGAACGGGGGTCAAGATACGTGGACCCATACCTCTACCCGTACAAGTCGCGCGAATAGTCACAAGACGAGCCCCCTCGGGACAGGGCTACGAAACCTTTGACAGGTTCGAGCTTAGAATACATAAAAGGCTCATCGACATGGATGCTGACGAGAGAGCAACCCGTCTTCTACTTCGAACCAGAGTTCCACCCTCTGTTCGGGTGGAGATCGAGGTAGTTTAGCCCAAGCTATCTTTTCTTTAATGCTTTTGTTCTCCTAGAAGAAAAATTTATCTGACTCGAATATCAAACCTTTTTGTAAAGGGCCCGTGGCGCAGTCAGGAAGCGCGGCGGCCACGCTCAAGAAGCGCCGCAGTCCTAAGATTAGACTCGAAGAGAGCCGTAGGTCCCGGGTTCAACTCCCGGCGGGCCCGCTCATTCTGCCAACCTTTCGCGCGAGATTTTTATACAGTATTTTTATAGGGTTCAACGTGGGAAAAATAGAGGCTTATTTGCGGCTTGCAAGAATAGAGCATGGCTTAATGACGGGTATCGCTGCCGTGGCTGGTTTCCTTGCTGTGAAATGGTGTTTCTGTGACAATCTTTGGGTTGTCTTCGTAAGTTCGGTTCTTGCAGAGGTCTCCTTGTTCGCTTTTAACGATATTTTCAACCTGGAGGAGGATAGGATAAACAGCCCTGACAGACCTCTGGTGCGAGGAGAGCTTACGAGAAAAGAGGCGCTTGCCTTCGCTCTTGCATCAGCCGCCGCTTCGATTATTCTTGCTTTCCAGCTCGGCACTTACCCGCTTGTTGTGCTATTCGCGGCGATCGTACTTGGAAACCTCTATAACGCTTACCTGAAGAGGCTATCCATCCTTGGGAATCTAACGGTGGCAGGGTTGACCGCAACTAGTTTCCTCTACGGTTCGCTGTCCACCGGCGTTGCGGTTCCTGAGAAGGTTGTTTTATTTTTCATCATAGCGTTTTTGGCGAACGTTGGTAGAGAAATCTCGAAGGGGATAAGGGATCTGGAGGGCGACTCTAAGGCGGGGATCTGTACGCTTGCATGCGAGGTTGGTGTGGAAGAAGCAGGCCTTATCGCCGCGGTCTTCATGTCCCTAGCGGTTGTGCTCAGTATGGCGGCTGTGAATTATTTCACATTTAAAGTTTTATTTATCTCTCTCATCTCGGTCACAGATGTTATATTTATTCACGCTGCTTACCAGATGATTACAAAACCAAGTCATGCTGCTGGCTGGGTTAGAAAGACAACCCTTATAGGAATGCTCCTCGCTCTTATTTCCTTCATCACGCCGTGAGCCACGAGAGTCAAAAATAAATAAGCGTACAGGTTTAAGGTCATATGCAGAGAAAGTGGCTACGCGGCTTTGAAAGGATTTTCTCAGACAATAACATCGCTGTTGCACTGCTCTTAGTCTCGATAGCCATAGCGGCTGGCATAGTGTTCGTCCTGGCTGAAAGGCCCCCCTTCTCGCTAGGGACATATTTTGTATACCCTGGAACCTCCTCTCAGACTACGAGCGAGTTTCTCATATTATTCTTTATATATGCACTCTCTGTAGCAGGCTTAATTCTCATCTATGAGTCTCCCAAGTACAGATCCCGCCCAAGCCTTGCGTCTACATTTCTAGTCTCAGGAGTGGCAGTTGTTGTTATATCGGTAATACTCTTATTCCTCGTCTACGGGATGAAATGATCCCCCCACTTTTAGAAGTAGTTGTTCTCCTCTCACAGCCTTCTTTACCCCCAGAGGCTTGAACGGTGAAGCCTGGGATGAGTACAAAAAGCCTAGTGCGCGTTCTCCGCCGCCCCGGGATCCATGTAGTCTACGGACCTCCAGGGTCGTTTAAGACAACCCTTTCTTTAAGGGTAGGCTTTTCAGCTTCCCGCTCAAAAATTCTTTATGTAGGCCTTGCCCGGCACTCAGTTCTGCATCCCCGGGAAAGCGAGAAGCTACTTGTAAAACCTCTTCCAAATCTAAAAAGCGAGTTTCAGTTTCTCCTAGAATTAGAGCTATTATCTGATGATATAGGCTTCCTCATATACGACGGGTTTTCATCCTATTTTTTACCCTTGAGGTTTTACATGCGGGAGTCCTCCATCGCGAAGATCCAATTATTCGCAGCGTCGAAGCTTTATGCCTTCTCCCAGCTGAGAAACTTACCGGTGGTAATAACTACACAGGAGGTCTCCGGCAGGAAACCCTTGGCATACAAGGTTCTTAGAGGGTTCGCGTTAGATTTCACAAGGGTCGAAAGGACGGATCATGTAGTTGTATACCATATATGCGACGAGAGCCTCCAGGAGAAACTTAGCGGGGTTGTTGAGGAAGAGGAATTATCCCTTGAAAAAGGCTAAATAGCCGTTCTATACTCCCTTTTCAGAGGTTATGCAAGCTATACATGTCTCCACGGAGTGCCGGGAAAAAATGGGTACACTGTCAGAGCTGCTTAAAAGGATAAAGGGGAACTATGAAATAGACCCCGTGAACCCCGAGCTCATTGTTCCTTGCGAGTTCCTGGAGGAGGGGGTTGGCGAGGCCCTGCTTAAGGCCTTTCTAGCCTCTCCCCCGTGGAAGAATGGGAAGATATCCCTCGCATTAGACCCGGGCGAGGTAAAAACAGGGCTTGTATTGGCGGTTGACGATGAAGTTATACATGCAGCGTCTACCACTCCCGAAGCCGTTAAGAAGATACTCTCTCTGCTCTCCAAGTACTATACAAACCTTTCAGTGTTTTCCGGCGACACGCGAGTAGCTCGCAGGCTCTTAGAGGACAAGCCTAGTAACGTCACGGTGGTTTATCTCGACGAGGCGAAACTGCCGGGTGTGCACATAGACGTGAAAACCAGGGATGATGCTTTAGACGCGTTAAGGATATACTATAGGGGGCGCACGGTAACGCTTCAAAGGGAGTTTTCCAAGTCTAGCCTTTAACCCTCCTCTTCCTCACCTCGACGTCCTGGGGCACCCAGTCAATCCTGGTGCCGCATTTAGGGCATTGTCCTCCAACCGACGCGTAGATCTTGTAGAGGTTTGGTATCTTGTTTCCCTTATAGAAAACATAGCCACACTTCTTGCAGACGACAGTTATCATTGCGCGGGTTCCGTATACTATAGGGAATGCCAGTTTTAAGCTTTTCAGTTTCCTGGCGGCTTTCCCACCTCCTATCAAGCTTTAACCGCCCTTTAGGGCTCGCGTCGTCTCGACACCGTGCCGTTAGGCTCCCTCCGTGCGAATATTAGAGAAGCGACCTGACGCGGTAAAACATTGTTTCAAGCTCAAAAATAAATACCTGCCCGTGATGTGCCTACTGTGTCTGAAAGGAGTAATAAGGCCCTGGGCAAGGTCTCTACAACACTATCGAAGGTTTTCGAAGCTGCAGGCGATACCCGGTTCGTGGTAGGCGCTATCCTTGTCATAGCTTTCACGATAACTCTCCTGGCGCGTTTAACCCCTCTTCACTGGGGCACCTATCTAAACGAGTTCGACCCGTTCTACGAATACTACCTATCCGTCAAGATGCTTGAAAACGGCAATGGGAGCTTCTGGGGAGGCGTTGCGTGGTGGTATCACTGGTGGCTCGAAAACCCCAAGCCGCGTGACACTCTGTTCTGGGCTCCGAGCGGGCGCGACTTGCGAGGCTCAAGCCAGCCTGGAGCAGCCTTCTTCACCGTCGCCGTTTACGAACTGCTAAAAGACCTAGGCTTCAACGTCGACCTCTACTTTATCCACGGAATAAGTGTTCCGATAGGCGCGGCTATAGCAGTCTTCACGGCTTACCTTTTAGGCAGGGAGTTGAAGGACTCCAGGGTCGGCGTCCTCTCGGCAGTCCTAATAAGCCTCAGCTGGGCATACATGTACAGAACCAACTACGGTGCTAAACACGAGGGATTCGCAATACCCTTCATGCTCTTCGGCTTCTACCTCTTCCTGGTGGCTTACAGGAGGAAGTCTCTGTCTCTCTCGGCGCTAGCGGGCATCTCTTTCGGCATGGTGGTTCTTTCCTGGGGCGCTTATCTGTATCCATGGAATTTCATCGCCTTGTTATCCCTTGTATGGCTATTATTCCACCCTGAAGACAGAACCCTAGCCAAGGTCTACATTGTGACTAACATCGTTACAACCTTCTTTGTAGCCACTACGCCAAGGTTTGGGCCAAACGCTGCTTTCCTATCGGCGGTGGGGTTCCTCCCGCTAGCTACGACCCTCTACGCAGCATTCCTTCTAGTCGGCCTTTCCAGGATAAAGACGATGAGCTCCTCTAAGCTCAAGAAGATCGGTATCAGCGTCCTAGGAGTCCTCGCCGTACTTTTTGCCGCAGCATATTTCACAGGCGTGACCCAACTTATCTCGGGCAGGATACTCGCAGTGGTCCTGCCGACGATAAGGGAGCCTGGGGTCACAACTGTTGCTGAGCACGCCGTCCCGTCATGGAACCAGCTCTTCGACGACTTCCAATCAACGATAATCTTCGGGGTCTTCGCCACCTACCTTTATGCTAGAAGGCTGAGGACAGACATAAAGGCGGCTTTCGCATCGCTATACTTCGCAACATCGCTCTACTTCTCCTCCTCTATCGTGAGGCTACTGCTCCTGCTCTCGCCGGCCATAGCCGTCGTATCCTCCCTCGGGCTAGTCGAGCTGTTTGACAGGGCCTTGGACCTCTCATCACCCTCCCCTCTACGCAAGAGGGAAAGGTCCGTCTCACCTGCCCTCATCGCCCTGGTCATGGTTATTCTTCTGCTAGTATTCTCTCCCTCGATACTGGGGTCGCAGGTCCCTGTATACTCGCACCAGCCGGCACTCATCCTTACATCCTCCATCCCCATGATCGACTACCACTACCAGTACATGGACTGGATCTCGACGCTCGAGTGGATTAAGTTGAACGTCCCGCGGGACGCTACTATTGCAACTTGGTGGGACTATGGCTACTGGATAAGCGTGAATACGGACCGCAAAACCACCTGCGACAACGCGACAATAGACACGAAGCAGATTCAAAGGATAGCTAAGGCTTTTATGTCAGACGAGGATACAGCCTTAAGGATATTCAAGGAGCTCAACGTCACATACGTCGTCGTCTTCGAGCCCCTGCAGGCGATACAGCTTACGACAGGGCTAAACGTGTACTTCTCCATGATACACCCTGCCCTTGGAGGAGACATGGCTAAAAGCCCACAGATGCTCAAGTGGATCGGACTGGATGCTGGAAACTACATTTATGGCTACAACAACGGCACCTACGCGTACCTAGATCTAGGAAACAACCAGCGAATATACCTGCTCGTCCCCGCTGCGACGCCGCAAGCCTTAAACTCTACCCTCTACAGGATGATTTATACGCGCAACTACAAGCAGCAGCTATTCATATTCGACTCCTTCCTCGGGCAACTCCAAGGCTACACAGGCCCACACTACGTCTTAGCGCCGCTAAAACACTTCGAGCTGGTATACGTCTCAGAGCCCAACGGTTGGGTAAAAGTATTCAAGGTTACTGGCTAGGCTTCCCGGATAGAAAAATGTCAAGCTTCATCTTTCTCCTATACTCCCCGTAGGGGTCCTCGGGCGAAAACTTAGCTGGGTAAGCTGCTTTGAGTTCTCCCCCGCAGTAAGGACACTTATTGGAACGCAGGGTATACATTCCACACTGAGAACACTTGTGGAGCAGAACATGTCTCGCCAAAGACTACTCACCCTTAAACTTTTCATAGGAGAAGGAGCAGCCCGAGCTCCTAGCAGCCTTCTCAATACTCTTCAGGATCTCCTGTGAAAGCCGCTCCCCCTCCTTGTAGTTTAACGCTGTAACGTCCAGCTTGTATCTCGGCGCGCCAATTGTATAAAACTCTACGGTCGCATTAGTCGGCTTCTCAACGTTCCCCTCCCAGGCAGTGAGAACCTGTTTTAGAGCAGTGACCCCACCCTCTAGACACTGGACGTTTATTATGTAGCTGAGCTTTACACTAGGGAGCTTTATGTTCTGCTTAGCGATCTCCGTTACAGCCTCAGCCCATCTTTTATCTACGCCAGCCTCTTCTAGAGCCGCCTCGCCCCTAAGACTTGTCTCTTCAAGCCCCTTGAATATTTCGCCATAGTAATTCTCCAGCGGCCACCCGACCTTTTCATAAGCCTCGTCAAGAGTCTTTCGGAGACTCTTAGCAGCCATCTCGAGAATCTTCTCCGCACGCTGCGCTCTTTTCCACTCGATGAGCTTCTCCTTTCTCTCAGAGTCGGAAACCCTCCTGAGCGAGAGGTCTACAAGCATTTTCGACTGGTCTACTCTTATAACTTTAAACACGGCCTTCTGCCCAACTCTCAACACATCCCTGATGCTTTTAAACCACGTGTGGCTTACCTCTCCAAGCGGGACATAGGCTCTGAGCCCGCCGTACTCGTCTAGCGTCACGAACGCTCCATGCTCGTGAATCTCCTTGACCGTGGCGACGACGAGCTCGTTAAGGCTAGGCAAGCTTTCTCTCTTTCTAACCAAAAACGAACCACCGAGGAGAATACGCCCGGGTATTGATATTTTTTATTGCCTATAAAGGATTAATCCGTCGGAGAGGCTACGAGAGAAACTCGACTATCTCAGCCATTATAAGGGCTTTACCCCCGGTCGGCTGGACGAGCGTCCTACCACACTTCATACACTTGGGCGTTAGGGACGAGTGGCTAAATACCACCTGGACGTTACCACAGTCCGGGCAGCGTACCCGGACGAACCTGCTCCTTGGCCTTGGAACCAGCTCCCCGTTCATTCTACTTCACCTTCTCAATTATCTCGAGCTTCTTCAGCCTAATACCCTCTTTGTGATATGTGTAACCGCAAACCTTGCACTTAAGCTTTAACACCTGCTTCTTAGTAACCTTAGCGGTACGCTTCTGCTCTGGCTTCCTCTTAGACCCGTAGCCCCTCTGCTTCCTTAAATACCTGCGCTGCCCCTCCGCGAGAGTCCTCCTCTTACCTGCCTTATACAGCATAACCTCGTGCTCCGTATGCGTCTTGCACCTCGGACAGTATGTCCTTATCACTGCAGGAACCTTCATGCTACCACCGCGCTTAGGTCTTAACTCTACCCGCATATTTTAAGCTTTTCCAGCTACTCCGAAACACAAGGTTTATAGCCGAGGCGCAGAGAATCCCCCACTAGGTGTGCCCATGGAGTTCTGCCCAAAGTGCGGCTCGATAATGATCCCGGCTGTAGTTAACGGCAGGAAGGTCCTGAAGTGTAGGAACTGCGGCTACGTCAAGGACGCTGGCAACCCCGGGGCAGCCTATAGAGTCGAGGAGAAGATAGACCGCCACCCCCTGGACAGGGTCGCGGTGTTCGACGTGGACGTAACCACGCTCCCAGTAGTCCCCTTCAAGTGCGAAAACTGCGGTAACGACAAGGCCTACGTGTATGAGTTGCAGACGAGGGCTGGAGACGAGCCTGCTACAAGGTTCTACATATGCACGAAGTGCCGCAAGGTCTACCGCGAGTACGCGTGAGGACAGTCAGGGTAGCCTTGCCTTATGAAGACGGGGATTTAAATGATAAATTATTATATAGTTCTAGTGTTTCGTTTATACAAAGGTGTGAAAAATGGTTAAGTTCATATTCCCAGACGCGCGCGAGTGGAGATACGTCCTCGAAAGCCTTTCAACAATCGTAGACGAGGCTAACTTCGTAGCATCCCCCGACGGGCTCAGACTCAGAGCACTAGATCCAGGCAGGATTGCGATGGTAGACCTCTACATGCCCGCCGGGCTCTTCGAGGAGTACAACGTAGACGCCGAGACGAAGATAGGCGTAGTGCTAGACGACATCGACAAGGTCCTCAAGAGGGCGAGGTCTGACGACAAGCTGGTCTTCGAGGTCGGCGAGGGCCGCTTGACGATCATGCTGCTAGGAAGGGCTGAGAGAAGGTTCAGGTTCCCCCTTCTAGACATAGCGGGCCAGGAGCTCCCCTCCCCCAAGCTAAACTTCACCGTCGCAGCCAAGATGCTCAGCGACACCTTCCGAGACGCGCTTAAAGACGCTTCTCTAGTCTCAGAGTCCGTCAAGCTCAAAGCTGAGGGAGAGGCGCTCTACATGTCGGCCAGGAGCGACAGAGGCGAGACAGAGTCAAAGTTTACAATAGAGTCCGGAAGTCTTTTAGAGATAGACGTCAAGGAGCCCGCCGAGGCAAGCTACGGTATAGACTTCCTGGACAAGATAGTCTCAAAGGCCTACAGGGTGAGCGATATAATGACACTACGCTTCGCGACAAACATGCCCATAGAGCTGGGCTTCGACATAGCAGGCGGTGGAACCCTAAAATACCTGCTAGCCCCCAGGATGGAGTAGGCCCGAAATGTCGACAGGCCCCCTGCGCGTACTCCTCAGCACAGAAGATTATCTGAGATACCCTTTTCTCCCAGAAGCACTCAGGATAGTTAAGGAGCTCGGCCTCACCCTCGAGGACCTAGGGGAAACTCCCCTCGGCAACGAGATCCTCGAGCACGCTAAGAGGAAGATCCTCTCCGTTATAGAGGATGGCCGATATCCTGGGTCTGTGGAGGACTATAGGCTGGAGGTCTCCGCCTTCACAACAGCCCTGCTCATCCTCTCACAAGTCGGGGACAAGGCGCTCACGGAGAAGTTCGCCGTCTCCTTCTCCAAGAGGGTAGCCCCAAGCCTCGAGGAGGACTCGAAGGGAAGGCTGGAAATGCTCCTACACATTTGTTCTGTGCTCGGATGGGACGTCAGGCTCCGTGAAGGCAGGATATACATACACTTCAAGGACTACGTGTACGCGCAGCCTGAGTTCACAGGCGCCTGGAAGCTTGTAAACAAGCCCCTATCAGCCGGCTACGTCGAGGTTTCGCGCCGAGAGCTGGCACGCCTGCTCCAGACAGGCGTCAAGAAACACGTGGTTAAGCTTGTGGAGTCCGCGGACATAGACCCCTCCCTCCTCCCCGAGAGGCTGTACGCCGCTGTAGAGGAGGTATCCCAGACCTGGGCGAAGACGAGAAATGAGGTTCTAGCCTACGCCCAGGCAAACTACAGGAAAAGCGGCGCCGAAGCCTTCCCACCTTGCATAAGAACGCTACTGGAAGAGGCTAAAGCAGGCAAAAACCTCCCGCACAGCGCCCGATTCGCCCTAGCATCCTTCCTGCTGAACGTCGGCTTCTCGGTCGACGAGACGCTGGAAGTATTCAAGTTCTCCCCGGACTACAGGGAAGACCTCGCGAGATACCAGGTTGAGCACATAGCCGGCCTACGGGGCTCAAGGACCAAGTACACGCCTTATAAGTGCGACACAATGAGAAGCCTCGGGCTCTGCCGGTGGAGCTGCGAGGGCGTAAGACACCCCCTCCAGTACTTCTACCGCTCGATCCGAGGCAGGCCCCCCAGGGTAGCCGAGTCCTAGGCGAGGCGCATGGAGATACCGAGGCTCTTCAAAGACTACTATCACAAAAATTTCGTGGCGCCGCCGAGCAGCGTTGAGAAGCGGGAGTTCGCCTTCACCCTCTTCAACACAGAGGGGATGTTCAGGCACATCTCCTTCAGAAACGCTGAGCAGCTAAACAGGCACCTCAGGGAGAAAGCCCCCCAGCACGCCTACTACTCGACAGCCTACTACCGCGACCCCTCAGCCCCCGAGATGGACGACAAGGGATGGGAGGGCGCAGACCTAGTCTTCGACATAGACGTCGACCACATAGACACCCCCTGCAAGCCCCTACACGACTCCTGGAAGTGCAGGAGCTGCGGCGCGGAAGGCTGGGGCTTCATACTCAAGTGTCCAAGCTGCGGAAGCGACAGCATCGAGAGGCAGACATGGGTCTGCGACCAGTGCATAAGCGTCGCACGGGAGGAGACGCTGAAGCTCATAGACATACTAGAGGAGGACTTCGGCCTCACCCGGGCCGAGATGAGCGTAGCCTTCTCAGGGCACAGAGGGTTCCATGTACACGTCGAAAACAAGGTCGTCGCGGAGCTTGACCAGGAGGCAAGGCGGGAGATCGCGGACTACGTCCGGGGCCTCGGCATAGACCCCGACCTCTACATGGAGAGGGTGGAGAGGCTCTACAGGTACAAGTACTCCCAGGGGGATCCGGGGTGGCGGGGGCGCATAGCCAGGCTTCTAGGCCTAAGGGCACAGGCCGAAGCCCCCATGGCAAGGGAAGAGCTACGCAGGCTAATACTTGAGTGCGTCGAGGAGGCGAGGGCGAACATCGACGAGAAGGTGACCATGGACGTCAAGAGGCTCATACGGCTCCCCGGAACCCTCCACGGCAAGACAGGCCTCAAAGTACTCCCGATGACTGTCCAGGAGCTCGAAGCCACGGACGCCCGGGGCATACTCGAGGAGTCGATAGCCCTCCCAGACGAGCCCGTACGGGTCGAGCTGGACAGGTGGCCCCGCAAGATACTGGACCACACGATAACCCTCCGCTCAGGGGAGCTCCAGCTGCCACTATACCTCGCGGTGTACATAGCCCTGAACTCCAAGAGGGCTAGGATCCACGCCTAACCCACCTCGAAGCGCCACCCCCCTAGAGGGATGAGGGAAGCATTTTCAACTACTGTCGAACCAATAATAGTTAAAAGCCGGATTCTAATTCACAGAAAACACTGCCTATAAATACCCTGCCCGGCTCAAAACCCCCGAACCCCGAAAAGGGGTGAAGCATGCATATGAGTAGTAAATACATATTAGGTATACTCGCACTAGCAATAATAGCACTAGCACTCGCACACACAGCACAAGCAGCCCCAATCACAAAGGTCAACTTCACTCTAAACCTGCCCGACGGCACCCCCTTCGCAAACCAGCAAGTCATAATAGTAGTCTTCAACGAGACTGGCAACTGTATACTCGCCCACGCAATAGGCACCACGGACAGCAATGGCTTCATAAAGGGAACAATCGACCAGCCTGGAGGAGCAATAAATCCTGCCAACAGCGGCACTTATTATAACATCTCTGTCTTCTGGCAGGCCTACGGCAGAACCTTCCTAGCTAACACTACAGTTCATATAGATAGTAACACATTCAACAACCTATTTAATCAGCCCACCATAACAGTGAATTTGGGCCTCCTCTGGAAGCTCAAGTTTCAAGCTATGACCAATGTGGCAGGGCAAGACGTACCCCTCTACTTCAAGGACCCCGAGTCGGGTAGGGAGGACATAGCCTACTTCGACGTTTGGTTCTACAGCAAGTCCGGAGCCCCAGTCTTCTCAAGCCCCGCCGACAGCACCGCCACATCCACTAAATCCTTCCTTGCTCCAACTGTAGAGGTAAACATCAAGCCGACTACCAGCCCAACATGCTACCACATCGAGAAAGCCTGGAACGTAACACTCTACAAGGAGGTCAGCTGGCTCCTCAACACAAACCCCGGCCAGCCCCTCAAAGTCCTCGTAGGCAGGGAAAACGTAATCATATACGCG
>JBEULP010000070.1:0-2556 GCA_041287245.1 Infirmifilum sp.
CCCGTACACGTCCCCACTGCTAAGCTCAGCCAACACGTAAAGCCAAAGGTTTTCGACGCCAACCTTCCTCCTCAACCTATCAAGAGGCCCACCCAACCAAAACCACCCCCATGCAACAAAAAATACACTGCATAGCATCACAAACAGACCAAAGAAAACCAAAAAAATCCTTTAGATTCTCTAAGGCAGAACAAGGAGCTTCGGGTACTCCTTGCCACCAGTAGTGTGCAGCTTCACCTCAATACTACTGCCGCCAACGAACTTTGTGGTTCCGCATTCCGCATTGTTATTAATATTAATACGGAGAGTCTTAACGTCACCAGGATTGACGGAAATGGGTGTTGCATTTGCATTGACATTTGTGCATTGGGCCGATGGTATTCCGTTTATAAGGATAGTGTCTATGGAGGTGGGGGTAGTGCCTGTATTCCTGGGCGTTAAAAATACAGTCCAGCCTCGAAAGTTTTGGTTATTATTAATCTGGTCTCCTTGTTGTGCGTAGGCTGTTACGATTTCGAGTTTTTCGACGGATGTGAAGAGTCCTACGATTCCTGTCATCCAGAAGGCTACGGCTATTGCTACGGCTATTGTGACGGCGACGATTATAACGGTGGCTATTACGGGGCTAATCCCGCTTCTTTTCGTCATACCAAGGTATTACGGTGTTAGAGGATATATATTTTTTGTTTAACAATGTATTTTAATCTTTTGGAACCGGAAGAGGCGTTTGGTTTCCATTTTTAAACCGGGTGCCGGCGTTTCAGGTATGACGGGCTCTCTTGGAGGTTCCGCCGGGTTTTGAGAGCTGTGTCTGCGGCTTGCTACTAAAATGATGGCGGCTCCAGCTATTACAATGCCACCTGTAAGATGAGGTTCACTCCGGCTCGTTAGGTAGGGTTCGCTTTGACTCCCGCGGGGGTGCTCTCTTTGAGTTGTTGAGTAGGGTCTTAGCGCTTGGTTCAACAGATATAAGCCGTTTTCCACTTCTTGCTGTTGGCTTTTGCTTCACTCTTTCCCCTACGGCGTGAATCCAATGGGACTCGGACGCCTCAGAAGGTCTACTCTAAGAATAAGGTGACGAGTCTTCCCGCTTTTCCCTGAGAGGTTCACGCGGGGTCTCTTTTCGCTCTTACCCGGTAAACTATTTCGGAGGTCTCCTCCAAACCTAATAACCCTCGAAGGCTCGGGGGCGCCGCCGATTCTCGCTACAGCCGGAGTTGCTGTGAACATGTTACGGTCTAGCCGGCTGCGCCTACTGCTCGATGCTCATAAGCTCTTCTACAAGTTTCCTGCACAGGCTAAAGACTTTCCTAGCCCTTTCGACAGCATCCCTAGCGTCTTCCTCTCCTATTATTTCATCTGGCGACAGGAAATCCTCGCCCCCGTAGAAGCTTACCTCTCTCTTCTTAGCTAGGATCCTGGAGGACTCGGCGAGGTATTCTAGTTTTTCTCGGAACCATCCGGGAAACCTTTGCTCGACGTTTAGAAGGACCCTTGAGACGTCGTGCACTTTCGGGTACTCTATTCCGACAGCCTTGAGGACTGCCTTCAAAGAGAGTTCGACACACTCTTGGCTCAGCCTCACGGCGTAAGGGTTGTTTCCCTCCTTTAACGCGTCTTCAGCGTCGCCGAGCCTCGCGCCAGCCTGTTTCAAGTACGATTGGGCGACCTTGAGGAGCCTCAAATCGTCATCTCCTCGCCAAATTTGTAGTCGGGCTTCAGGTCCCAGTACCAGTTCACCTTGTCGGTGAAAACCCGTTTAGCTCCGAGCCTTAGCAGGTCAGCCCTAAGCTCGCTTAAAACTCTCTCCAGAAACCTGTCTTTGTCGTAGAGGATGATTGCGTCCTCGGTCATGTCTATGAGGAGCAGGGGCTTCCTGGAAGCCTCTTCTTCGGTCAACGGGTAGAAGCTGAAGCCGGTGTAGATGCCGTGCCGCGTTAGCCACGTCAATTCTTCTTCAAGCCTCTCCTCTAGCTTGGAAAGCACCTCTATTCTCTTTCCGATGCTTCCGGAGAAGTCGTTGGAGACGATAAGCAGGTCTATGTCGCTGTTCTCCCCAGCTGTCCCCCGGGCGACAGAGCCGTACAAGGCGAGGGAGGTTAGTTTCAGGGAGCGGGATAAGACCCAGAAGGCCTCGCACAACACCTTGACGTACCTCTCCTGCGGGACCCTGTCTAGGTTTCTGACGGCGCCTGAGGCTAGGAGCATTAGGCTTCGGGGGTCCAGGAGCCTGTATTGCCGTGGCTTCCCCTTGTTGAAGACGAGAAGAACCCTGTTTTTGTGGAGCTTGCTGAAGGCTACTGAAAGCCTGTTCTCGCTCGTCTGGAGGAACTCTAGGGCGTCCTTAAAGGTGAATAGCTCTCCCTCAAACCTCAAGTAGAGTTTTGAATAAATTTCCCCTAGCCAAGCAGGCAGCCACATACCTTAACAGTTAGTTAAGATTAACAGGTTATTAAACCTTTTTCTCGACTACGGAACTGTCAACCCCAGCCACCCATGCCCTCAACCCAGGCCTCACAGGGATGTGTCTAGCTTGACAGGCTGGGTTCCCCTAAA
>JBEULP010000071.1:0-64987 GCA_041287245.1 Infirmifilum sp.
GAGATGACTTTCTCTTCAAGCTTTGACAGCCACTCGTTATCCTCTGCTTCAATCGTAACGCGTATAACAGGCTCGGTGTTCGAAGCTCTTACAAGAACCCATCCCTTATCCGTGTCTACGCGTACACCATCTAGAGTTGTAACCCGATCGTATTCTTTGAGATACCTAGCCTTTAACAGATCCACGACTGCAAACTTCTTTTCGTCAGGAACATCGAGTTTTATCTTCTTTGAAGGCGGCATTGGTACTCTGAGAGACGAAAGCGGTGAATCGAGTTTTTCAAGAGTCTCAAGCATGAAGAGAAGTGAGACAATACCGTCGTCCAGGTTTATGCCCTTATAGGCCACGAAATGACCGCTACTTTCCACGCCTAGCTCGACACCCGCCCTCATAGCGTCAAGGATCATAAAGATCCGCCCGACAGGTACTCGGACGACTTTTCCTCCCCGCTTAGCCACTTCCTTGTCAACTATACTTGAGCACTCTACGTTTGCGGCAACGTCGACCCTTCCAAGGGCGCGAATCATCACTACCGCTGCTTGTTCGGGGGTCAACGGCTCGCCTTTCTCGTCGAAAAATATAACCCGGTCTCCGTCTCCGTCAAATGAGACGCCAACATCCGCTTTGAAAGCTTTAATCACGGGCAACATGTACCCCGTGTTTTCAGGGGTTGGTTCTGATCCGCGCGCTGGAAACCTAGGATCAACGTCGCAATTAACAGTGTAAACCTCGTAGCCCAGGTCTCTCAGAAGTTCAGGGACGACCATCGCAGTTGACCCGTTTCCACAGTCTACTACAACTCTAAGTCCACCACTATGCTTTCCAATACCGTGGAGAAACTCGGAGTATTCTGGTAGGAGCTCGCGGACTATAATCTCCCCGTATGTCTCAATACCCGACCATGAAACTCCTTTCTCCGCTATTTCTCTTATTTTCTCAATGTCTCCAAGACAAATGGGATTGCCGCCGGGGCGGAAAAGCTTAATCCCATTCCACTGAGGAGGAAGGTGCGACGCAGTAACATATGCAACGTGGAGAGCAAGGTGTTTAGACGCATAGATAGCCATTCCTATGGGGCCAAAGCCAGCATCTAAGACTTTCGAGCCTGCTCCCGCAAGCCCACCGGCAAGCGCGCGAGACAGTATTGGGGAGCTAAACCTAGTGTCGTGGCAGAGGCAGTATTCACCTTTCTCAAAATTTGACAAGGCTCCTCCTATCAGAGCGGCGATTTCCGGGGTGAGATCCTTCCCGTAAACCCCTCTTATATCATAGGCCCGGAATATATTAGCAGGTAATGCCACATCCCTTCTATAGGCCTCCAACCTTAAAATTGTTATCTATCGCGCGAACAACGGAGTAGCAAAATACCTATATACTCTTCCGGATTATAAGAGAAAGAGTGCCTATGAAGTACCGCCTAATGGATCTCCTAGCTTGCCCTTACGATAAACACTTCCCTCTAGAACTCTACGTTATCGAGACCGTGAAGTATGAGGGTAGGACGTTTACCTTCAAAAGTAAGCCTGCATGCGAGCTTTACTGCGCTTATAAAAATACGAATGTGGGCGATCTCGGGGGGCACGACCCCGGCTGTGACGAGTGCATAAAGTATGAGGTCAAGACAGGGGTGCTTTACTGCCCTGAGTGTGGCCGCTGGTGGCCAATTAAAGACGAGATACCGATAATTCTCCCAGACCATCTTCGAACAAAGGAACATGACTTGAAGTTCCTTGAGGGTGTGAAGGACAGGCTTCCTGAGAAGATAGTGAAGGAGGGAAAGCCCTGGAATTTGACAAGCCACTAGTCATGGGTGAATATATAAAGGCCTGGCTTTTCTACCCTGACGAACCCTATTCTCACGAATTGTACCCTATCCTCCGCTTTGAGCTCACTTGTGGCTGGCTCGCCGTAGCCCTTGACGCCACGCACCGTATTGCCTTCAACTTTTAAAAGACTCCCTGGGTAGTTGTTTTCCTTTGGAACCCACTGTAATATAGGTAAATCCCGCTCCTTGGCGTAACCGACATCATTGTTAAGAAACTCTAGCCTCTTTCCATCCTCAACAACCCTGAAGTTTCCCAGCCCCATAAGCCTAACCTCGGGTTTACCCGAGAGGGCTTTATCTTCAATGAGAACAACAGGTAAAGTTAGTGTTATTTTTCTACGTCCTCTCTCGGGGTATGAGGGGTGAACTATAACTTCAGCCGTTATAGGGGGGTTTAGCCCTGAGAGCTCGACTTCTCTTACAGGCTCCGGTACAAACATGTACCTGTTGGATATGGGTTCTAAGTACTTCTTGTTAATGGCATGCACCTTCTCAACACTTATCGTCGCCGTTGATGGTTTTATGCCTACCTCGAAGACGAGATCCCAAATGGTTTGTGGAAGGATTCCTCGTCTTCTCAGAGCTATGAGGGTTCCAATTCTTATGTCATTCCAACCATCGTAGAGTCCCCTTTCAATACCCCTCCTAATAACTGACTTGCTTAGGATCATTCCTTCAAGGTTGAGCCTCCCAAAATGAATGCTTACCGGTGGTTTCCAGCCCATGTGCTTGTAGATGTACTCCTGCTTTAACGTGTTAACCGCGTGTTCCTCGCCTCTAAGAATATGGGTTATTCCTAGAAGGTGATCGTCTATAGCACAAGCGAAGTTGTAGGTGGGCCAAACGATGTATTTGTCCCCTACGAGAGGATGCGGGTTTTTACTCGTGTCGAGTATTCTAAACGCTATCCAGTCTCTAACACTGGGGTTCGGGTGTGCTGGGTCAGTCTTTATCCTGAGAACTGCCTCTTCCTCTCCATACTCTCCTGAAAGCATCTTGTCCCATCGCTCCAAGTGAGTCTCAGGAGGTAGTAGAGAACAAGGGTCCGGAGTACCGGCGTCACGGTATTTCTTTATCTCCTCCTTTGGGTGAATGCAAACGTAAGCACCGCCTAGCTCGATGAGCCTCCTTGCATGCTCATAGTACACCTCCATCCTCAAGCTTTGAATGTATTCTTCATCCCACGTAATACCAAGCCATCGTAGATCCTCTCTAATGAGCTCGTAGGCCTCAGGCATGGGTCTCTTGGTCTTAGGGTCTGTATCCTCGAAGCGAAGGATGAATCTGCCTTTGTACATAACCTTCGCGTAGTAATAATTCAGTATAGCGGGACGCGCGCTCCCAAGGTGCAGTACAAAGTCAGGATTGGGGGCAAATCGCGTCACAACAAACCCCCCAGCTTCATCCACGTACGGCAAAGGTGGCAGGCGTTTTTCCTCCTCCTTCTTCCTCTCCTTCGCAAGAGCCTCAGGCCATATTTCATGAAGCATTCTCTCCTGCTCCTCTAGAGAGAGACTGTTAACCCTCGCTACAACTTCATTTACAATCGCTACTATGTCCCTCGCACGCCCCTTCAGCTCTGGCAACTCAGCGAAAACCTTGCTTAAAACAGCCTTGACATCTGCTTTACCATTGAACTTCACAGCATTGGCAAGGGCATACTTCAACGCAACCTTCTCAACATCAATCTCCATCTCTCAAACCCATAGATAAGGCATCCTAGCTAAAATAAACCTTTGCAATCACGATCACAACAGCCTGATAAAAGTGTAGAGTCGCTGGGAGTCAAACCTCGGGACTGTATCAATAAAATAGATCGGAAGACGCACATCAATCGCCGGGTGCGGGTCAACACAGCCTTTCTTCCACCAAGTTTAAATACACTCCTACAACCAGTACCCAAAAAATTTAAAATAGCTAGCTTATAGTATATTCTGATTTAGTGGTTTGAGGGCCGGTCGTCTAGTGGGAGGATGTCCGCTTGGCATGCGGGTGGAGGGTACCCGTTTTGGGTGCCCGCCAATTCCCGGGTTCAAATCCCGGCCGGTCCACCAATTCTCCGCTGCATTACTCAAGTAGAGAAAGTAGTCTTTGTTCCTGTAATCACCGCGCGCGTGTGCTGAAATTTCCTGAAGAAAGTTTACAGGAGAGTGAATAGCCCTTTCGGAGTTATTTCTACTTGAGCTTGTCTCAGCCGTAGATAGCCAAAAAGTATTAGCTTCCTGGCTAAGCCTCTAGCGTCAGGTGTGAACGTCGCGGCTGCGTCTAGCAGTGCACGGTAGCTCATAATTCCCCCGCCTGCATCTATCTCTGTTAGAAGGCTTAGAGCGGTTTCCGCCTCATCTCCAAAGGCCAGCTTTAGGAGATCCTGAGGAGGGGTGTGGGAAAGCTGATTGAATTCTTTGGGTCTTTCCGCTTTAGCCTCAGCTTTATCGACATCCAGCATACTCTGTGCTAACGCTCGGAGCTGTAGCACCCTTGGTAGGCTTAGTCGCCGTGCGTGAGAATAGCCTAGAACCCCCTTTACTCGAATCCTGTGCCAGGCAACTGGATGAGGGGGGTCTATAAGTATTAGCCTCTGCGCCCCATAGGAGCCTAAGGCATGTATGAGAGTAAACAGGTAAGACCCTTGTAGGGACTCGGCGTATATGCACATTTCCTTGTGGGGCAACGCGGCTAAAGTGGAGACTGCTGGAGCGAAGGGGAGCAGTTGAAAATGCTGGCATTGGGACGGCGATCCTGTGTAAGCGGCTATGCCTAGAATCCCCCACCACTCCTCCGGCTCGACGGCAGCCGCTTTTAAAATATTGTGAGGCCCTGGTGCCAGTCTTAGTAGCGTTGCAAGCCTCTCGGGTCTAAGATGTGAAATGTCGTGTGCCAGTGCTTTCGATAGAAGCCATTCAGGTGCAAGGGTTGGCGGGGGGCAGGGGCCTGCAGGCGTGATCGAGGGGATATTCTGCGGACAAGGCTCTCCGTAAACGACCTCTACGTCCATCGGGTGTTCACGCAGGTCGGAAGGTTTCGGGCGGGGGTGGGGATTGCTGCGCTATTCCTGGCAGAGGGAGTAAAGGCGGGAATCCGAGCTCTTTTAATAGAAGCGTAACTTCGAAGAAGATCGCGGATGTCAGTGTTTGTAGGATTTGAGGTTCGGGAGCCCCCTTTTTGAGCTTGTCGCTAGCCTCGCCTATTTCCTTGGGTTCTCCTGTCAGCATAAATTTACCCTTGATTTTCACCGAGAAAACAGCTGGTATGCTCTCCACGCTGGCAACAAACTCGGCTGTTAGCTGGTTGTTGGTTAAGGAAATATTTAGTGGAAAGTTGATTTGCATGTTTACGTTTAATGGGGTTGGGGGAGGCTCTGCAAGCTTTTCAGCTTGAAGATATGTGAATATTATGGCTGTTTGCACGAATACCTTTAATTATACCTTTCAACTTAAATATTGTGCCAAAAGCAATTATTAGCGGTAGTGCAGGTGTAAAGAGGCTTCTCCTTGGAAACGAGGCTATAGCTCGAGGCGCTTTAGAGGCAGGCATCTCTGCGGCAACTGCATACCCCGGAACGCCATCAACAGAGATCATCGAGGCGCTCGTGGATGTGGCGGACGAGTATGGTGTTTATGTTGAGTGGAGCACTAATGAGAAGGTGGCCCTCGAGATAGGGATAGGGGCCTCTATGATGGGTCTAAGAGCCCTTGTGGCTATGAAGCATGTCGGCTTGAATGTGGCTAGCGATCCTCTCATGAGCCTCGGTTATACGGGCGTTGTGGGGGGGCTCGTAATTGTGACAGCAGACGACCCAAACGCGCATAGCAGTCAGAACGAACAGGACAACAGGCTATATGGTGTTCACGCGAACATCCCTGTTTTCGAGCCGGCAACTGTCCAGGAGGCTAAGGATCTAACTAGGGAGCTTTACCACCTCTCCGAGAAGTTTCAACTCAGCATGTTGCTGAGGACGACGACTCGCCTATCACATAGCAGATCCCCAGTTGTTTTTGGCGAGATAACCCGTCCCACGCGCGACGCTAGGTTTCATAGGAACCCTGAGAGGTGGGCCCTCCTACCGCCATACAACCTCGTCAAACACAAGGAGGTTCTGGAGAAGATTGGTAAGCTGGATGAAGAGCTCTCGGGCTTTCCTTTCAACAGGGTCGAAGAGGGCGATGGAAGTTTAGCTATTGTTGTATCGGGTGTATCCTATAATTACGTTAAAGAGGCACTAGAAGAGCTCAACGTCAACCCTACTATTTATAAATTCTCGTCGGTCTACCCGCTTCCTAGGAAGCTAGCTAGCGATGTCTTATCCCATGAAAGGGTTCTGGTTGTTGAGGAATCAGAGCCTATAATGGAGTGGCAGTTAAAGATAATTGGATATGAGGAGAGAGCCAAGGCTAAAATTCACGGAAAAGATGTCTTACCAAGAGTGGGCGAGCTTAACAAGGAGCTCGTTAAAGCTGGCATTTCAAAGATGCTAAATATTTCATACGCGCCTCCCAAAGCAGCCTCAGGTAGCATTGAGCTTCCTCGTCGCCCACCCGTTCTCTGCCCTGGTTGTGGGCACCGCTCCACATACTATGCCGTAAAGCTTGCTGCACAAAGATCTAGGGTAAACCCGATTTATGCAAATGATATTGGCTGTTACACCTTGGGTTTTTACCCGCCCTACCAGATGGCCGACTTCACGTGGAGCATGGGATCTGCTATTGGCATTGGTCTGGGAATAGCGCGGTTCAGTAAGGAGCCCGTAATAGCGTTCATCGGCGACTCGACGTTCTTCCATGCAGGGATACCTGGACTCATAAATGCTGTATACAACAGAACACCACTTCTCCTTGTCGTAATGGATAACGGGATAACCGCTATGACGGGGCACCAGCCACACCCTGGCTCGGGAGTTGGTCCTGAAGGTAGAGAAAGGCCGCGGCTTAAGATAGAAGATATTGTCAAGGCAGTAGGGGTAAGGTTCGTGAAGGTTGTTGACGCATACGACGTTGTAGCTGTAAGAGACTCTGTTCAAGAGGCGCTTAAGTTTATCAGAGAGACAGGAGAAGTAGCTGTAATCGTTTCTCGGAGACCCTGCGCTCTGCTCGAGGCAAGGAATCGTAGGAGGAAGGGGGAAAGGCTTACGACCTTTACTATAATACAGGACAGGTGTATTAACTGCGGCATTTGCGTCGACAAGTTTGCCTGTCCGGCGATAATAAGAAGCAGTCCTGGCGAAAAGCCGAAGATTCTAGCAGAAATGTGTGTGGGTTGCGGCGTATGTGCGACAATATGTCCAGCCAAGGCTATAAAGCCCGCTGAGGGGGGTGATGCTCAGTGAGGCGTAGGAGTATTGTTGTTGCAGGCGTGGGTGGCCAGGGACAGGTAACAATTGGAAGCATACTAGGCGAGGCGTTAAGCGAGAAGGGGTATAACGTAAGCATAGGTGAGGTTCACGGGCTCTCTCAGAGAGGGGGATCAGTAGTAGTTTTCATAAAGTATGGTGAAGGTACCGTTTCGCCCATAGTCACGCAGGGAGAGGCTGATCTTATCATTGGACTAGAGTTAATCGAGACTGTAAGGCGTCTTCCACTGGGCCGGAAAGAAACGCTAACGGTGGTTAACGACTTCGTCCTGCCCCCACCCTCAGCGGAAAAAATACCTTCACGTGAAGAATTAATCCACTCTCTCAAAAGCAACTGTAGCGCAGCTTATCTTCTAGACGCACAGCGACTAGCTCTTAAGGCCGGTTCAGAACTAACAGTCAACATGGTAATGGTTGGGGCGGCACTAGCTACTCAACTGCTTGATTTGGAGCCAGGAGATATTAGAGAGGCTCTTGCCAGAAGGTTTAAGGGAGATGTGTTAAGGGCTAATATAGAGGCTCTCAGGCTAGGTTATGAAGAAGTTAAAAAGCAAAGGCAGGAGTCCTAGGTAAAAAGTAGGATTTTTTCTAAAAATCTCTATGCCAAGACCATAGAGGATTTTTGTCTGCATATCCATGTCTCCGTTGGTCGAAATGAATTCTTCCCCGTTTACTCTTTTAAGCACTAAGAACAACTCGTCTAGTTTTTCATCGTCCATCACATTCAGAAGCTTACGCAGAAGTAGTTGCCTCTGTATTTCCTTTCCGATCGTCATTCGAACTTTGGATTCATATAGAGGTGGCGCTTCTTGTTTTAACGCTTCAGCTAAGAAACGAGACGCCAGAGAGTGGTATACGAGTCCTCCCCCAGTCGTCGGCTTCGTTTGTCCTGCAGAGTCTCCAACTAGTAGCACATTGCCACTTATCTGTTGCCTTAGACCCCCCGTGTAAACCACTCCTCCTAAAACCTTCATCCTAGAAATAGGCTTAACCCTCCCCTTAGTTAAATAATCGAGCCGGCGCAAGAGGTATTCAAGTCTCCTGAGTGTATTACCTTTTGAGGCTACACCTATCCTACAAACGTTGTCTCCTATTGGAACCGCCCAAGCAAAAAGACCTCGAGAGAATTTTGAACCTAGGAACACATGAACATGGTCTACATCCTCTAAGTGCGCCTTAATATCATATTGAAGAGCAGGCAGCATCCATTCCCTAGATGCTGGATTCCTAGAGAGTAGCCCTCTAATCCCTGTAGCGTCGATTATGTATCTAGGCTCCAATACAGCTTCTCCAACTTTAGCCTTTGTACCTAAGATCTCACCTTTTGTATTTAGTAATATTTTAGCTCCATGTGAGATGACATCCTCTAGAAAATGCTCGTATAAAGGCCTATTTATAACTGCAGCAACTCTTTCCTTCTTTTCAACCGTTAGAGTTATTCCCCCCGGCGAGTATAAATGTGCTCCTCTGAAGTAGTTTAAAGCCATACGCGAGGGAGGAACCCTGAGGGCTTCCCGAATCCCTTCAAGGCTGACAAGCCCTGTGCAGTGTTCAGGCAACCCTATGGTTTTGTGCTCCTCAACCACCACAACTTCAAGATCGGTATTTTCGATAATAGCCCTAGCTGACTGTAATCCAGCGGAGCCCGAGCCGATGATGAGAACATCTTCCTTCATCGCGTCAGCCAGGCTAGTAGAATTCTCGGGTGAGAAGTTTAAGATCCCGTAAAAGCTGCTTCCCAATATCGATTATCATTCTTTCCCGCCTCTCACTCTCAAGGTTAAGTCGTTTGACAAATGCCTCTCCCTCGGAATCTATCTTCGAAGCTAAAACTTTAAGCAGTTCTAGAGGCGTCTTATCGTTATAGGTCTTTTTTAGAGCCTCTAGCTCCGATATCATCTCAGCACCTTTTCTCAAAACAAAGTCATTGGTTAGTATCCAGCTGTTGGCGAATGTCGAGAAGACCTTCCTAGCCTCGGAAACACCTTGATCCGAGAGCCTAACAGTATTCACATACCTCCCTCCTCTAAACTCTTTTCTTTCCTCCACCAACCCCTTCTCCTTTAGTGAAAGAACAGCCTTCTCGACATCGGAGGAGAGGGGAATAAAAAGGGTGGGAGATGCTTTAACTCTGACATAAGGGTATAGGAAGAAGCACAAATGGAGTATCTCCTCGCCATAAAAAGGAGCTCTACCGTCTAGGTATAGAAGCAGGAGTACAAAGTCTTCTGTAACAGGAGTATATACTGGCACCAAGCCAAGCTGTTGAGCTAACTCTACTCGCCAATTAGAGAAATCATATCCTCCACCAGGTGTTTCTTTTAATTCCCGCGACGATATCATCAGTAGGGCGAACCCCCATGATACTAATAAATTTACTCATGCGTTAGCTACCGTTTTTACAGGAAAGCCAGATAATAATCTCGTTCTTCTAAAAACAGATAATATAAACCAGTAATACCGTATGGAGCCCTACATCGTTTCAAGGAAGAGGGGTCATACCTCGATAATGTTTGGAGAGCCCCGCTTAAATTCCTTAAGTATTCTTCTAACCGCTAGCACTATCCCGGTTAACAATAATATGAGCAGGGCGAGTTCCAGGTGGGAAGTAGTTACAGTGAAACCTGGAAGTATAGCTACAACGTCCAGGGAAATTGTTTTGAAAGAATCAGACGTCAAGGTGACGTTATATTCCGTGTCGCCAACAATTATTCGGTAAGTGCCTTGGGGTAGTAGGCCTATGTCTGCGCGACCTGAGGCGTCGGTTAATGCTTCCCTTCTAATGCCTTCTCCGATAACCAAGAGGTTTATGTTCCCTAAAGGCTGGTTCAAAGCCCCCAGCAGTTGGAGCTTAAACCTGTAAACGGGTAGCGAGAACACAAAAGTGTTCTGAATGTCCGAAACCTCAACAACTCCCTCGTAAACCTTATCTCTCGATATATAAACTGAGAAAGTATATCTTCCAGGCACCACGCCCTCAAGTATAGCTCTTCCTCCCTTCGAAGTAGTATTGTAAGCCAACCCCGCATTTTCTAAGACTAGCGTGTAATTACTCATCGGCTCTCCAGTTCCTTCACGTATAAGTGTGAACTGAACTGTTGTTGTATTAGTCGTAATTGGAAGATATGAGTCTCCAGAAAGCTGAACTGCACCTCGAAATATAACATTATTAGCGACGTAGACAACTATTAGATAGTCTCCTGGTGGGAGTGGACACACCTGGCCTTCGCCGTTTAGTGCCTTGCCTGAGGCTATGATTCTTCCCTGTGAATACAAAGTATAATAGGCATTTGCAACTTTACCTCCCATTTTATCGTACAAAGTAAAGCTTAGCGCGTAAACGGGAGGATTTATTGTAAAACTAGGAGGAGGCGTTGAGACTATCACATCAACAAGGGATAAACCTCCTCGGAAGAAACGGAAGGTAAGTGTCGTGTTATCACCCGGGAGTACTGCGGCAGTTTCAGACGCACCGGAGACCTGAGAAGACGTTACGACACGGTAGCTAACACCTGTCAGCCCGCATAGAGATGTGGGTTGAGCAACGTTGAAGGATACGGGGTAAACGACGGGCTTGAAATATATTTCTGTAAAATTGACCTTCGAGAGTATTATTTTGGGAGGACTTCCAATTACCATGTTTTTTAACCCTTTGCTTAAGTTGAGAAAAACCGGGCTGTTAACATAAATGAGCTTTTCAGGATAAGGAGGGAATTGTATCGTATCGCCAAATTTTCTCTCAAAGCCGTAAATGTAAGAATATGATGCCTTTAGGAAGTCTCCTCGAAGAGTAACGTTTTCGAAAGGTATTATCACCTCCACAACTGTTAGCGTTTCACCCAGTATCGATACCGTGGTTTTATTAGTAGTGAAGAATGGCCTACTTAGAACGTTACCAACATTGTCACTACGCAGGAGCAATGTCACCTTTAACCCGAGAGCGGAAAAACCGGGTATTTTGGGAATCGTGACGTTAAGAGGATAAGTTGTAGAGCCACCAGGGAGTGTGAAGAGTGCCAGAATTGGGGAGTGCGGAGGCATATCCTGAAAAGTTACCTCTACTCTGTGGGAGGCACCGTCCAGCGTAACTACTGCAGAGTCCCATAATGTACCAGTGCCCATTTCCGGCTCGTATGTTATTCCATCTACACGTATAACGAGCGGTTGTTTTCCAGCTGAGGAGTCAGTTCTAATCACGAGGACTTTAGAAGACGTTGTTACCGAGAGAGTATTGCCAGTGATTAAATAGTAGCTACTCCTCCAAGAAGATCCATTGTATTCTAAGACCTCAGCATAGCTTACATATACGCTGGGGGCAGCGAGAATTATAGGTGCTAGGAAAACGACTATGACGGAGACAAGTACTGCGGCGCGCATGTAGGCTCATCTAGCTTCATATTAATTAAGTCGATAATTTGAAAGTGTTGTTCATCTTAACCTCTAGAGTCGTACCGTAATAGGTCAAATTTATATGGTCTCCTGTATAAGAGACTTGTGCATTGGATCGAGAACGTTGCAAAGGAGCTGCTTGCAGAGTCGCGAGAAAAGGAAGTTGTGACTGGAAACGGTGGGTTATCTGTTTCGGGGTTACAACATGTTGGTAGACTCAGAGGCGAAATTACGATCGTAGATACTGTTCTAAGGATTCTCCGTGAGAACGATAAAGACACAAGGCATCTGCTTACACTTTACACGGTTGACGCTTGGAAAGGAAAAGAGGGACAATTACGCCAGTTTAATAAGCCCGAGGAAGCGCGTATGTATATAGGATGGCCTCTATACAAGGTACCAGACCCTTACGGATGCCACGAAAGCTGGGTTGACCATTACTGGGAGGATTTTGGATCGTATCTAGACAGGTTTGCCGAGAAAGTCGAGGTTGTAACGACAAAGGAGTTATATGAGAAAAATGAAAAAATGAAAAAATTCGTTTTACTCTCGGTTACCACCCTCCGCGAGAAAGTTATTAACACTCTTAATGAGTACAGAGGTGAGAAGAAACTTAGCAGTGACTCTATCCCTTTCCAGCCAATATGTGAGAAGTGTGGGCGAATAGACACTACGGAAGCTGTTGAGGTTGACCCGCAAAACTACCGTGTAAGATACCGGTGTAAACACTGCGGCCACGAGGGCTGGCAAAGCTTAACCGCTGGAAAACTAAACTGGCGGGTCGAGTGGGTTGGCGTCTGGTACTCCCTCGACGTTATGTTCGAGCCCTTTGGCAAAGACCATGCTACCCCAGGCGGCTCAAGAGACAGCTGTAACAGGCTAGCACAAAATGTATACGGCTTTAAGCCCCCAATGGGTCTCGCATACGAGTGGGTTGGCTACCGTTCTAGAGGAAAAGACCTTGGCGATATGGGTTCCAGTGATTTCATTGGCTTCTCGCCGAGAAGCTGGGTTGAAGTGGCAGAACCTGAAGTGCTACGCTTCATTTATCTTGCTTCCCCACCGATGAGACGTGTCGTGTTAAGCCTCGAGGAGATCCCAAGTTACTATGATAATTTCGATAAAGCCGAGAGAATATTCTACGGCATCGAAGAAGGAGATGAAGACACCGCTAAGAGCTATCGTTTATCACTCATCCGACCGCCGGCTCCTAGGGCGCCTTTCCAATTGAGGTACATCAATGCTATGATACTTGCACAAGTGTTGCCGGGTGGTGGCGAAAGTATAGATGAGGTCATCCAGAGGCTCAGGGAGACTAAGCAGTTACAGCGCGAGCTGGAAGCGTGGGAGCTTGAAAGAATAAGGACGCGTATTATTCTAGCTAAGAGGTGGCTCCAGAAATACGCCCCCGATTATTACCGGATATCAATTGTTGAGAAAATACCTGTAGAGGAGCTTAAAGGTGTGATGACGACCTCATCGGCTAGATTGTTGAAGGAGCTAGCTCTTCATCTGAAAACTCTGGAGGAGTGGAGTGAAGAGTCTATCAAAAACGCCATGATGAGTTTAAAGAAGGATCAAGAGGAAAAGAACTTCTTCCAATGTCTATATCTAGCCTTTTTTGGAAAGCCAAACGGTCCTAGGATAGCGCCTTACCTCGCTATGCTTAATAAAGACTTTGTCGTTAAACGCCTCGAGGAAGTCTCTTCACTAAAAGGGTGATGAACGTGGCGTGGTCGGATTATATGGGTGAGACTGTAAAACCTAGCCTGCTACTTATCATAGTGACCATTATACCGCTTTTCCTGAACATTGGAATATTCATAGTTACCGATGGGTTTAACGTTAAGCCCACATACCCGCCTTTCCTATACATGTTCGGAACTCTTGTCATGGCGGTGCTAGCAGTAGTAACAGCTATCATCGGTTTCACTATGGCAAGAGACGAAGAACCCGAATGGGGCTCAAAAGTAACTTTCAAGGCTATCGAGGGGGTCAATGTTTTTTCAATATTACTCTCTATTGTATTCGCGCTACTGATTGTCCTAATGTATTTTCTCAAGGGAGTATAGCCTTCTTCCAACAATATAGCTTTCTCGTCCGGTTTTCAGCTTATAATGCCATATAAAGAAGCGAGAATATTCTAAGCTACCTTATGGTGGTTTCACAGGAGCCCGAATGTATGATGGCTATTACTTGCCACAGATCTCTTTAAGATGTTCTATTTCCTCATCACGTCTTTTAATCTCTTCACGCAATGCTACGTTTTCCCGTTCTAGCTGCTGCAACCTGTTCTCGAGCTCTGCAAGCCTATTCAGCTTATCCTCGAGGGCTTTTTCACGAGAGTCAAGTTCTAGTTTCCTAGCCTCAAGACGTTCACGTAACTCTACCAAAGCACTCTCCTTAGAGGCTACCATACGCTGATAGCCGACTAGCTCACGTTCTTTCTCAAGGAGGCGTTTCTCCCATTCTATAAGGCGCTCGTTCTCCTTCATCATTTTCTCGCGGATGGGTTCCAGTTCCTCCTTTATGCGACGCTCCCGATTTGTTATCTCCTCGTTTAATTTTTTAAGGTAGGCTTCTTTTTCCGCAACCTGCCGTGATAGCTCCTCGTATCGAGTTATTAGGGTAGCTACGCGACGTTCCTTCTCAGAAAGCTCCCTTTCTAGCCTTGCTAGTTCCTCCATTTTTTCGGAATATGTTTTCTCACGTTTCATCAGATCCTCTTCCCACGCTTTCAGCTTCTTTTCAAGTTCGCCAAGCTCTAGCCGTAGCTTTCTGAGTTCTTCGCTTTCTGTTGCAACCTTATTCGCGAAGAGTTTAAGCTCGTTTTCTCTTCTCTCCAGCTCTACATGTTTAGTATTGAGCTCGTTTTCCTTTTGCCTGAGAAACTCTATGTATTTTACGAGGTCGCCAACTTCAGGTATTCTGGAGACAGCCTTGTTTATTTGCTCAAACAGGGGAGTAAGGGCCTTCTCGCGCTCCTGGAGCAGCCTTTCCTTTTCCTCTAGTTTCGCCCGCATATCCTCTATTTCCTTTACTTGTTTAGAAAGGCTCTCGGCCTTCGCTGCAAGCTGCGAATATTCTTCAACCAGTTTCGTATACTTCTGCGTCTCCTCCATCAGGGATTTTACAAGAGCTTCAGAGTTAGCATAGGTTGTGCTAAGCCCCTCCAATAACTTAGCCATGTTATCTAGAGAGTCTCGGAGTAGACTGTGAGTTTCGGAGATGCCTTGAAGCTCTCCAATAATCTTTTTCACTTCGCCAAGCCCGGTCAAATGAGATTTTATCTCCTCAAGTTGCCCGCCAACCCCCTCCTTAAAGCTCTCAAAAGTTGACTGTTGCCGCTGAAGCAACTCCAGCTGCTCTACTAACCTCTTATCTAGATCTTCGAGCCTCTTATCTAGATCTTCGAGCAAAGACAGTTTCTCAAAAGTTGACTGTTGCCGCTGAAGCAACTCTATTGTATCAGCGAGCATACCACGCAGTTCTTCAAGGGATGCTTGTAGCTGCACTTGAATACTCCTGAGGTTCGTGCGAAGGGGGTCTTGCAGTGTTTCCGGTAGAGTGCTAAGTTTACGATCGATGTTACTAAGCGCAGTCTGAAGTTCCACTAGTACTTTCTCCTTAAGCTCTTCGCTCTCTCTTGTTTTCTTCAGAAAAGACATACCGCATCTGAAGTATTGTATACTTACAGTTATAATTTAGTATCGCTGACTATACTGCACCTTGATTTTCGGCTTCATTTTTCTCAACGTGATTCAGACTTCACACGCAAAAGTCTAGTGCTGTCAGGGTTGCAAGAGTTAAAAAATTCTTAAAAATTCATATCTAAAAGGAGACGGCAGGCTAACCTTCTTGTTTTTGACCGTATGCTTCTCGGACGAGTTTCTCTAAATTTGACATTTTAAGAGAGAGCTCCTGGTTTGAAAGCCTGAGCTCATTTAATGATGCAAGAAGAGTCTCTTCAAACCTCCCTATTCTTTGTGAGAGTTCGCTTATAAGAGCCTCCGTATCACTATACTTTGATTTTAAGCTGCCGGTTTCTGCCTTGACCGCTGCTGTCGTATCCGTTAAGACAAGCTCCACCTCCTTAAGCTGAGATAGAATAGTATTAGTGTCCGCTCCTATTTCATGCAGTGCGTCAAATAAGCGCTGCGTCTCGGTCGAGAGCTTTTCTAAAAATAAATCTAATGAAACCCTTACATCTCGGGTTACATTCTGAGTTTCGCGTTTAAGCTCCTCCATAGTTTTTGTGTTCTCTTCAGATAATTTCTCCCGTTCAGCCTTGAGAGTTTGGAGATAACTCTCCATTGTCTTCTCGAGTTCTCTTATATTATCCTGTAGCGACCCTACTCGGGAATTGAGAAAGTCAAGAGTAACTTTGAGAGCATATACACCGTTGTTAAGCCTCTGCAAAGCCGCTAGAAGAACAGCTATGTCGCCCTCTCCAACCTCAACAATCTCAATATCATCCTCTCGATCCGAAACCGACATGAAGCCCGACGATAATAAAATTAAACTAGGATAAATCACTATTGTTGGAATGTCCACGCTTCGCTCCTTGTTGTTTCTGTACCTGTAGAGAACTAACCATTTTATCTATAGCCTCCTTATCTGTTTGGGAGAAGTCGCTCTTCGAGGCTATTCTAGCTCCTCTCTCGGTTAGCTTGTAGTACGGCTTGTAGAGGTTCAAGTAATTACCACCAGTTGAATATATGATTTTCAAGAACCCTTTCTGCACTAAATGCTCCAGCTTCTCGTCAAGGTTTTTAGAGTATGGAACCTGTCCTACAAAAGTAAAGCCCAGCTTAACTCCATATTCGTTCTGAAGCTTGTATATAAGCTCGTGAATTCTCCGCCTGGAAACCGCTTTACCATATGTGTAGAAAAAGTAGAGTAGCTTTTTCTCTGTTTGGTCGAGTTTTACAGGCAATAAAAACCACCATTCGAATCCTAAAAATTAAAATTTAAAAAGATTTTCTTTCTTAAAACCATGAGCACACACGAGCACTTGTGAAATCTGCGGCAAGCATACCGACAAGCTATATTTGTGTAGGTTGTGCGGGAGAGAAGTCTGTCCAGCGCATTTCGACAAAGAAAAAGGTGTTTGTGTTGCATGTCATGAGACTTTGTGCGACGTCTGCGGAAATAAACTTTCAATCGGGTATTGCGCTGTGTGTGGACGTCTAGTCTGTGAGGACTGCGCAGTAGAGGTAGGATCTGCGCTAATATGCAGAGACTGTCTGAAAAAAGGGGTAAAGTTATCACTTAATCTTTAGCTTGTATACGCCCTTCTTCTCCTCGATTATTATAAGCCCCGTATAGTCTCCATGATATAGTTTAAATTCTACTTCTCTTGGATCCAATCCTGCTTTTTTCAACTCGCCGCGCAACCGTGAGACAATGTTATCCACAGCTTTCCTGAAAAGCTCGTTGTATGTCTTTAGCTCCTCGCTCCTGGAGAGATAGATGCTCCGGAGCTTGACACTTACATAGAACTTCATAATGTACGAGATATTTAAAATTATGAGGGTGAAGAGGAGGATAAAGTAGGATAGAATGGGCTCTAGATTTAGAAGTAAAAGAACCAGGGCTCCTACCATTCCAGCAAAGGAGCCCATAAATATAATGTCGGCGAGTGTATCAATTCTCTTGATTTTTGAGAAGTTTTCCGCCTGTGTGGGTATTAGGGATATTTTCTTAAGCACTTCGGTAACATTTTTCCATAGCTCGCCCTCCAGGTTTAGATCATATATATATCGAAGGCTGCGGCTAGTATTGAAGAGCTTGAGAGCTCTTATAGCATCAAGCTCTTCTACTAGCTCTTTCATTAGCTTAGCCCTTTTACGTGAACGCTCACGTGGAGACAAAGACACGATATAAGAAAGCACATTGATATTTAATCCTTTTAGTTATAGTTAGAGATAGGAATCCAGCGTGTGCTGTCCAACCCTCCCTTCTCCTTTTATAATTCTAGTTATCTCCCGGAAATCCGCTTCCAACACTGATCTTATCCTAGGATTATAGAGCGCTGCTGCAGGGTGCAAGGTGGGAAAAATCTTAACCTCCCCCCAGCTCGCGTTAAATCTAAACGTTTTACCTCTAACACTCATTATCGCCTCCGTTTTATAGCCGTATAAGCCTAGAATCGTACGCGTACTGTGCCTTCCTAGCGTGACTATAACCCTTGGTTTTATGATCTCAAGCTGTTGTTGTAAGAATGGCAGACATGCTTGAATCTCGTCTTCAAGCGGATCCCTGTTCTCCGGCGGCCGACACTTCACTACATTCGTTATGAACACGCTTTCGCGTTGAATGCCATTGGTTGTTAATAGCTGTGTTAGGAGCTGACCTGCCGCGCCGACGAAGGGCCTGCCCTGCAAGTCCTCGTTTTGCCCCGGAGCCTCGCCTATAAGCACAACATGTTGACAAGGATCCCCCTCGCCTGGGACAGTCTTTGTCCTGGTTTGATGGAGTGGGCAACGGGTGCACCTGTTGATTTCCTCGGCTATCGCGGCGAGTTTTTTCCTTATCTCGTCGCATTCACTCGACGAGGAGCTCTGCATGCTCTCTCCCCACACGGAGGATAGCCTTGTCCCCTGTCTTAAGCAGGTTAAGAGCCTCTTCACCTATCCTAGTCATCGAGGTTACCCCGCCAATTATACAGCCTATTATAACAACCTCATCAGGCTTAACAGTAACAATGCCTGCTGGCGCTACGCCACGCCTAGCCATCCGGAGTATGACGTATGAGCCGACAGTACTACCCTTAGAGTGGGGTAAAATGAGTATTTTCCCTTTAAGCCTTGTTCCTCTTAGCGCATGACCTGGTTCAACGACCTCCGAGGTTGAAGGGTCAACACCGCCGTAGAAAGTTAAAGGTTGTGGCGATACTACGAGCTCGCCGACCACTTCACCCTCAGTGATCGGGGAACCCCTGAACCTCACGCTTCACCACCGAAAGCATAATCCAGAGCTCTTTGCCTGGGCATCAGTGTAACATCATAGCCCTGTGCTTTCAGGTAGAAAGCAGCTTTTCCAGAATCTGTGACGATACTGGTCCCGGCATATCTCGACAGAGGAGAGACAACCATACAGGTATCCGCGAATACATGAACGTTCTTCTCCTTAAGCTTAGGGATAACCCCTCTGACACTCTCATAAACAGTTCTGCTGGTGTAAAGGAAAACTTTGTGTTTGGCCGCCCCCCTTTCGTTAACCAGCCTTAGAATGTCTATTATTTCCTCTATGGAGAGGTGTGGACATCCCAAAACAACGGTGGCTTCACCACCGCCAAGGTATGCTTCGCGGACTTCACGCAGCATCCCAGCGTCCACCTTTACAGTCTCAACCCCTACAACCTGGGGCTTTTCAGGGGAAACATTCTCGATTAGAACAAGTCCTGTACCTCCGGAGGCACCGGCGGCTGCTAGGAAAAGCTTTATCTCGCTAGTTCTCCCTGGTGTCAGCTCTAACCCCCTTACAAGCGGAACTTTTTCGCCTGAAAGAGAGCCTACGAGGAGCCCAGCCGCGGAATATGCACTTTCCGCTTCAATTGTTCTTCCAATATCCGAAAAGTCAATCACCAGCTGGGGAATACGATTAGCTTCGAGGTGAAGACCTGCAAGAGGGGCTCTTCCAACTACTGCTTCGAAGAGTGCTAGTGGTCCTCCATCCCGGTTTGTCCTAGCACCGATAACACTGTTTGCGTAGAGCACAGCATTACTCTCAGACCAAGCCAGGTGATCCCCGTAATGGATGTCCCCGTATAGATATGGTGTACATGTAAGGGTTGGTTTAACACCTAGAGCCGATAAAGCCTCTATAATCCTCATTTGCTTCTTGTAGAAATCGCTGTCTATACCCATAAACATCCAGTTACCTGTATCAAACCCTGCAGGGTTCATCGTGGTAGGTACGCTCACCCGGGCACCTTTCCTGGCAAGCTCTTCTAAAAATTCTAACCCCTCATCTCCTATGTTCTTGTAAGAAATACCTGAAACATGAGCATTTTTAATCCTTACTAGTCTCTCAGCCCCGAGGGCCTCTGCTACGCGTACGACAGACTTCATAGCTAGTGCTAACGCCTCTCCAAATTCGCCATTAAGCATCTTCTCCTCTTCAGGATCTAAGTACATTGTTTAGTATACCGTAATCAGAACTTATAAGTATGAGGCTGACGGGAAAGGTGAGTCACTCCTATCCAGCTCGCCCTGCTAGGTTAGCATTAAATATCGCCATAGGTATTTGGTTTAGTGGCTCTCCGATGAATATTCGTAAAATACTAGTGATAGCCTTTGTCTTCCTATTTGTAAATAGTTATATTGCACAGCAAACACCCTTCTCTTGGGCTAGCACTAGACTGAGCTTCGACGGCTTCGAGATTCTAAGCGTTGCCGTCAGCCCCTCAGGAAAATATATTGCCGTGATCTATGGCGATAAGGCATACTATACACGTACGCTTAAGGTTTATGATGCGAATCTGACATTGGTATACACGGCGCAACTTAACAGTTTTAGTGACGTAGCACTCATATTTCTAAACGATACGGCATGTATTATTTCGGAGTATGTTTGGAACTCTCAGGTGCCATTCTCCTATATACGTTTGTTAAATATAGAGTCGGGTAGGCTTTTAACCTCTTCTAGAATCCCCGGCACCTATCTCAAGGACCTCAAGAAAGCCATAGTTGTTGGTAAAACCCTATACGTGCTCACACGCGGATACCTTTTAGGCTTTGATGCAAGTAACCTCACAAAGAGGACATACATTAAAGCTTTCATAAATCAAGGCTTACAAATCATCCCCGTCAGCGACGCACTCGTCGTGCTATCGATAGAGACTAACTGCCACATTTGCCTTGAGATGAAGGAGAAGACTATTACTGTCCTAGACTCCCGTGGAGAGAGGTCCCTTACCCTGTGTCACGTTGTTGCACTGGTCGGACTCCCCAACGAGAGCATAGGAATTCTTTTTGACAACAACACGATTTCCAGGTATGTCCTTGTGAACGGCAACCTTGAAAGCAGGGGGAATATCCAATCGCTCTTGGGCGGGGGTGCAGCCTCAGAGCCCCTCTACAAGCTAGTTTATTCGTTGGATATAAAAGGGGTGGATGTCAGCCTTCTCATCTATAATGCGACCGGAAACAAGCTGAAACTTTACCACTTGCCCCTACCCTATACAAAGGGCGACCAAGTTGGTGTGAAAGTAGGCGATGACGGTTATTTTGTGGCGTGGAGTAATGACACGATTGTCATTGGAAGTCCTTCTGGATTTAACGGGACGATTAAGCTGGGAAAAAGAGTTCAAGATGTATTCTACGGAGGGGGCAGGGTTTTTGCTGTGTCTTCAGATGGGATTACTATCTTCGAGAGAAAAAACCTTGAAAATATCTTTACATTCACAGTGGATGTAGCGTCCGAAGACGGGTCATACATTAATAATTACACCCTTATTTTAAACGGAGAGAGAAAAAACATTAATAACTCATCTATGACCCTGCTACTCCCTCAGGGAATCTACAACGTAACAATAGATGCTCCTGGACACGTCCCCAGCTCTTTTACAGTTAACTTAACCAGTAATACGAGAAAAACCATACTACTGCAAAAGTTACGTTACCCCTTGATCGTTCATGCTTCAACAACGACTGGCGAGTCTCCCGAGATAATCGTCTATAGGACGAATATTCCAATTGTCCGCGGAGTGGGTGTTATAGAGGTAAATCTCCTTCCCGGGAATTATACCCTTGTGGTCTCTCAAGGAAACATTAGTCGAATGTTACAGGTATCCCTGTTTAACAGGACTGAAATCCATCTTCTTTTAAATACCTCATTGATTTCGCCCTCAATGAGCAATTCTTCAAGCAGCATAAAACCTTCTCAGCCTAACACCACCCAGTACGTCATAATATACGGAGAACAGACCTGTCCGGACTGCAGGCAAACAAAAGAAATCCTCCAGAACATGGTAGGCAATATCTATTTCAAGGATATCAGCAATCAGACCTATTTAAGTGAGTACAACCTCCTATACCAGTTTTGTGGGGCTGGAAACTTGAGAGTTGTTCCTCTAACCCTAGTTTTTAGAGGCACTAACTTACAAGCAGTAGTTGCAGGCACACTACCCGTAGATCAATGGCGTCAAATATTAAGTCTCAACGTTAACAACGGAACCCTTATCGTTACCGACACCGGAGAGCGGAGATATAGGAGAATAAATTCAACAAAGGTCTATGAGGTTGCCGTGACAGGCCTGAGGACGCCTGTTAGCACAACCGGGCACAAGGAAAACTTGGTGCCGCTCATACTGGCGCTGGCCGCAGCAGACTCTATAAACCCATGTACATTTATGGTCTTCGCAGCCTTAATTATGGCGATAATGGGCTTTGCGGGTAGAAGGAAAGCAATTGAAGCCTCTATAGCCTTTATTGCCGCGGTCTTCGCCTCGTATATTATTCTAGGGTTGGGCCTAATTAGGTTTGCAGCCATCTTTGCGTGGCTCAAATACGTGATAGCCGCCGTTTCTCTCGTAGCCGGTCTTTACACGACCTCTACGGCGATCGTAAGTTATCAAGAAGGATGCCGCGAGGCCAAATCCTCAAGGGAAAATGCCAGCCCGACCCTTGGTAAAGCGTTGAATTACTACAGGAGAATAAAGGAAATAGTCGAGGAGAAAAGCCACACATTCCTCTCACAGGCTCAGAGGGGAAGTGTACTCGCATCTTTTCTGGGTGGAGTCCTAGTTAGTTTTACCCTTTTACCCTGTAGCGGTGGTCCATATCTAGTTGCCTCCTATATTCTTTCACAGGTTGATACATTTGAGGCGGCAATCCTCCTTCTCCTCTACAACACAGTCTTCATATTGCCTCTTGTTCTCATAGCCACCGGCGTTATACTGGGCGGGAGGCTTCTCGTACTTGTTGACGTGGCTACCGTACACCTTAACGCACTCCGCAGATGGACAGGGCTTCTACTCGGTCTCCTTCTCCTCGTTCTAGGTATTTACATATTGATTTACCGTTAATGGCAGTCTCTTTCTTCTTTAGATCTATTCATATTTTCTCCGAAATGGGAAAAAGATCATTACACAAAGGCCAAGATTTTAACGTCTAAAATTCAAGTGTGAACCCACCTATCTTTTAAGGCGAAAAATTTTAAGAATACGAGAGAGGATTGCGTTTAAAGCGATCTGCGTGAAAACAGAGGTCGAGCTAGGTTTTAAGAGGTGGCTTAGATCCTCGGAGACTCGAGCCTCGGCTACCATCGTCACTCCTTGCCGGGGGATTTGGATAATAAGAGCTAGGCTCCAAAGCGACGAGTACTTGTTTCCTGTTATGCCTTGTACATGTGACGAAAAGCACACTGTCAGGATAAATGGCGAGCCTTATTGCGAGGCAGAATATTGCAGCGGTTTTCTGAGAGAAATCCTAAGCTGTAACGCGATAACCGCAGAATCATTTATTGACCTTTCCGGATCTATATCTTACGACGGCGCCATTTCGGAAGACGCGACAAACCCGCATGTTCTTCTAACTATCAATGCACAGAAGTTTGTTCTGAAAGGTTATAGACTTCATACCTCTTGGAACCCTGAGCCTTTATTCCTCCGCTTCCTCTCAGGGTCGGGCCTTGTCCCTAAACTTGCCTTATCTTACTCGTTTAACGGAAGGCCCCTTGGAATATTGACTGAATACGTTCCGGGGGCGTTCGACCCTGGTGCTATTTTTTATAATTCTCTTAAAGAAACGCTTAAAGGTGAAGATAACTTCCCACCTATTGAAGTCATTAATGGTATAGCTCGTACTATAGCAGAATTCCACAACTTGATGTTTACATGCCGTGAGGATTGGTGTTCCCCAGGGGTCGCATCGCGGAAGAACCTGGAAGAGTGGCGAGAAAGAACACTAACATACCTCACATTTCTTAGGAGGTTCACCTTTCCCGATAAAATAAAAATCGTCCTGGAGAGAAATACTGATTCGCTGTTTCAATACTTCAGCGGCACCAACATAATCGCTACGCACCAGGACCTTCATTTCTCTCAAATGCTTAGAAGCGGCGAGAATTTTTACATTGTCGACTTCGAGGGAGAGCCAGGTCGCCCTGAAAAATACCGGCGTACACTAGAGCCCGCAGTGCGAGATATGGCCACACTGCTACGGGGCCTAGCATACATAGCCTATTTCGGATTAGCCGAGGTGAATCACCTAGATAAAAATTCTACATACCTCTTCATTAAGGATGGGGGACCGCAGGTAAAACTAGCTCGAGAATGGACGAGTAATGTTAGCTTGAAACTGTTAGGTGAATATGCACGCCGCGTTAACAAGAGCCTACTCAGAAGCACTGGTGTGTCAAATATTCTCCAAGATATAGAGCCTTGGCTTTTCGAGAGAGCCCTCTATGAAGCTTTCTATGAGGCGCAATACCGCCCTGAGAATACTATTGTGGCACTTGCCACACTTGCACATGATATCCCACAACTTCTTTGAAGCCACGTCGCCTTTCAATTTATTCTTTTCCGATACTCTCGCGCGACATGGGAAAGTTTTTATCATAAAACCTTATTTTATAAAAATGAGAAAAATGAGTCTTATTGAAAAAATAAAAACCGGCATTCCGGGTTTTGATGAGCTCCTCTTCGGAGGAATACCTAAGAGAAACATCGTCTTATTATCTGGGGGTCCGGGGACTGGGAAGACCATATTTTCGCAACAATATCTATACTACGGACTCTCCGTGGGCGAAACGGGAGTTCTTGTAGCCCTCGAAGAGCATCCTGTACAGATACGCCGCAATATGGCGTCTTTTGGCTGGGATGTACGAAGATTCGAAGAAGATGGAAAGTTTGCAATCGTTGACGCTTTCACGGGGGGTGTGGGCGAAGCTGCTAAGAGGGAAAGATATGTTGTAAAAAGCGTCGACGATGTTGGTGAATTGATAGATGTTGTGCGGCAGGCTATCAAAGACGTTAAGGCGGAGAGGGTGGTTATTGATTCTGTGTCAACCCTTTATTTGACTAAGCCGGCTATGGCGCGAGGGGTTCTCATGCAACTAAAAAGAGTTTTATCGGGGCTTGGCGCCACATCCCTCTTCGTTTCACAAGTTAGTGTGACGGAAAGGGGATTTGGAGGCCCTGGTGTAGAACACGCTGTAGATGGAATTGTAAGGCTCGACCTTGATGAGGTTGACGGAGAACTTGTGAGGTCGCTTTTAATATGGAAGATGAGGGGGACTAAGCATGACATGAGAAGGAGGCCTTTCGAGATTACCGATAAGGGAATAGTTGTTTATAGCAACAAAGTTGTTAAATTGAAAGGAGTTGTATATAGAGTTGAAGAGGGGGGTTCGTATGAGTAGTGAGGTCCCTTTAAAGCCTATAGGAAAAGAAGACATTAGAAAACTTGAACTCTCTCTGATTTTAGCAACACTCTTAAGGGTAGATGTTATCGAGGTAATACGAAATGCCGAAGACAAGCTGACGTGGCTTGACTCGCTGGTGGTGGCAGCGGGGGCTCTTGCCCGTGAAAGGGCCGGGTATTCGATCGTGAAGATAGCTGACGAACTTGGAAGAACCGAGAACACAATTCGAAACCATTTAACCGGGAAGACCGAGGCTGGAAGACTCGTAAAAGAGGCCTACGAGAGACTTGTACAAAGCGGTGGTAAACTTGAGCTTCCCGGTTATACCCACACTAGTGAGGTTGAGGAGCTGAAAAAACGTGTTGAAGAGCTTGAAAAGAAGATTGAGGGTGTTAAAAAGACTCTAGGAGAGCTTTTACAGCAGTTATAACGAGTGGTTTATTTTTTCGTCTGCATGCTGGTATATACTTCTAAAAGCATTTCGGCTGATTTTTCCCATGTGAACAAGGTAGACACTCTGTCTATGGCGTTCTTCCTTATGATCTCACCGGCGTCGAGATACTCTTCAAGTAGAAGAACAAGGCGCGTATCGCCTATTCTACCAACATACTTATCGAGTCTACCTGTATTCGATGCTTCCATGAAGCCCAGCATATCACGCAGAGCATCTGCCAGGTCATAGGGATTGTCTGGCTGAACGTGTAGCCCTGTACCCTTTATGCCGTGCTCATGGATATCTAGGACTGTCTCCTTTAAACCTCCTATTCGCGTTGCTACAACAGGACAGCCGGCTGCCATGGCCTCTATAGCCATTATGCCGAAGGGCTCCCACCGCGAGGGGGCAGCGAAAACATCGGCTGACAGGTGTGCAAGCTTATAGATTGAGGGGGCGGCGCCGAATACTACTCGAACATTATGAGGATATTCTCGCGAGAGCTCTATCAACATGTCGATATATCTTTCCCCGCCCCATACAGGAAGGACAAGGAAGAGTATACGCGTCTCTCCGAATTCTCTGAGCAGTATCTCTATTGATTCTGCTAAAGTGTCAAATCCTTTTTGTCTAGCTAGTCTGCCCGTTGTAATTATCAGGGGACCGTCGTGTAGGAAGGGCTCTATCTTTAAATTGTCTTTGAAGGGTGGCGCTACACGCTCAAGAATATATTTTTTCAGCTGGGGGTCAGGCACCTTTGGCTCATCCTCTGGAAGATTGTTCAGGGCGTTAAGCAATAGATATTTTCTTAGGGAGAGGCGGTTCAGGGATCCGCCAAAGGCTTCTCTTATTTTTAGACCGTGAAGCGCATCCACCTCTTTTAAGAGATCCGCATAGTTCCAGTCTGTACCGTTATATACGAAGGCACCTCGCTTTAAAACATCTTCACCCAAGCTTGCTCGAAGATCCTCCTGCAAATATGACCTGCTCACGGTCACCAGCCGATCGGCCTCCGCCAAGCCAAGTTTTTCTGCTACTCCATCTACAGCTGTAAAGACTTCGCTAAGGGTAGTCCAATAACTCTTCCCATTCAGGTATATCCGGTGAACCCAATCTCTCTTCAACCCTGCCGCTTCTAATAGCTGAAAGTCTAGCTTTCGCCGAATAAGCAGATGCACATGGTATACTAAGAGAGGCTTGTCTTCATCCTTTCTCTGCTCCTTGGCTTTCAACAGCTGCAGTATTGAATGCCAGTCGTGGAAGTGCATGATGTCAGGATTATTGAGCCCGAGTTCCTCGGATAACGAGAGAAGCTGACCGAATGCTATAGAAAAGTCGACTATTTTCTCAATCAAGGTGTCTTCAGAGTATACACGGGGGTCGTCGAGTATTTTGCTGTGAATCCTTAAAAAAGTGACACCTTTATAGTTAATCTTCTCGAAAGTGTATCTCCTCTCATTTACGCCTGACTCGACGACTTCAGCTGTAGGCTCTAGCCTAGCTGTATGTGATGGCATGATTATTGTCGAAGAAACACCCCTTTTAACAAGAGAGAGCGAGAGATTTGTTGGTACCTCTGCGAGACCCCCAACCTTTGTAAAGGGAGCCGCCTCAAAAGTTATCATCCATACTCCATTTAAAGCCAACGAACAACCACCTGGGTTTCAAAGAGTTCGCCTGGATTAAGAGTTAAATAATGATTAAACGCTATGCCAATTCCCTGAAGCTCGCGTTTAAGACCCTTTTCCGTTCTAGACACCGTTTCAATTGGTGCAACCCATACTTCGGCATGCTTCTGGTTCTCGATTATAACCTCGGGTCCACCCTTCGACTTTACACGAATAGTCCTAGACCACGGACTCTCAAATCTTTCTGTAAAGCTTCTTTCGGAGAATTCATCCACTGTATACATTGGTAGGACATCCTCCTCATATGATAATCTCGGCATGATAGACAGTTCAATAGAGACTCTAGGGTCGACGAAACGTTTCTCCATGTTCCTCCAAGTATACTTCACTTTCAACGTCTTACCCTCATCCCAAACCTCAAACGTTTTCGTTAAATGTATTCTGGATGGCTGGGTTCGCACGCTCCAGTCACGCCCCATCGCAGACAAAACGACTTTGTTCTCACCGGCATACTCAACGAGATAGCCCTTGAGAGCCAGGTCGCTAACATCTACAAACGGCGTATTTTCAATCCAATCCTTTAGCCTTGTATCCCGCCGCCAGATATGCTCTCTAAATGAGACCCTACGGTACCAGTCGGGGTTGTACTCTTTTACTCCTTCGAGGTATGATTCAGGATATCTTGACATTGTATTTATAAGGTTGTGCTCGAGCCCCTCCTCTTTCAAGTCAAGCTCGAACAGAGACCCGCCATCTCCGGGTTTTATATAGAAATTAGCCCTAGGAGCCTCCAATAGAATCTCGTTTTGTCCATCAAAGTCGAAGTCGCTTTCGCTTATCTTCAAGCCATCCATAAAATACAAGGCCTTGGTCTCAGCGAGCCTTTCAGCCCTTATCAGGTTTTCATAGACTGCCTGCCTTAACACGGGTATGTAGGTGCCGCCGAAAAGTCCATGCCAATAAGCGTCGTTGCATTGTGCAAGGTAATAATTCGTCCAGGCTTCCTCCGGTGCATCAAGCCTCACAAGCTTCTCACGAACGTAGAGCATTTTTTTATGCATATTATTCGACTCACGATACTTTCTCAGAAAGTTGGGGAAATATCCGCCGCTCCACTCCACCATCTTGTCATAGCTCCACGGGCCAAGATAAGCCAGACCTGTATAGCCAAAACGGCGAAGATACTCACTGGGCGTTATAGTCTGTACCTCACTACTCTCCCGTAGATATGTAAAGAAAATCCGAAGCCATGGTTCCGCGTTTTCCCTTGGCCACCACTCCCCGAATTTTTCAGCGTCACTCCCCCATAAAACATACTTGTTTCCATTTGGGGTCGCGAAGCTCCTGATATACTCTAACACTTCTCCATGCGTCTTCCAGGGGAGTATATATCTAATCGTTGTATCGATAAAGAGTACGCCTACCCGGCGACCCCCATATTCGGTAATGACGGCAGTGTGAGTATCATCCTTCCACAAGCCAGACTTGTAGCCCACCTCATCGTCTAGGATAACGTAGGAGTACCCTGTGTCTCTAATAGCTACAGGAAGGGTAGGATCCCACACTCTCTCGGCAAGCCAAAGGCCCTTAGGTGTAACCCCTAGTAGTTCCTCAACAAGCTTTCTGCCACGCTTAAGTTGTGCAAAACGATCCTCCTGAGGGAGGAGGGCTAGAACGCTCTCCGAAAATGTTCCTCCTATAACCTCAAACCGGCTATTCTGGACAATGTTTTTCAGCCTTTCAAGATAATCAGGATAGTACTCATGCCAGTAGCGGAGCAAAGGCCCGCTGAAGTGCAAGGTAAGGGGTAGCTCACGAAACTGTGAGAAGAGACTGAGAAGCATCTCGTATGAGTTTCGCTGAATACGGTCAAGGATGCTTTTCTTCTGCCCTACAGGTTGATGGAAATGTAGGATAAAAATGAAGCTTGACTTCACATTAACGCAAGGGTTGAAGGTTTATGATAAATATTTCCTCGAAAGCACGCGGAGAAGACCCGCTCCAGAGAAATATAACCTTGCGAAAAACCTCTTATGCTTCAGGCTTCTTGCTTTGCTCTACAGCCTTGTAGACGACTATAAGCCCTTTAAGCCTGTCCCTAACCCCCTTCCCATTAGCAGGGAGCTCCTAATGAAGACTATCCAAAGGCTCCAAGGTCAAGGTAGGCTCACTATGCCTCGAAAAATTAGAAAATCCCCAGGTAGATTTGGGCGAATAAACCACTTTGGCTAAAGATATTACAATGAGGAGGTAGAGCCCCGGCCGGGAGTTGAACCCGGGACCTTCGGCTTTCTCGAAGCCCCCTTTTCCTTTATGAATTACGAGGCCGACGCTCCACCAGTCTGAGCTACCGGGGCTACACGTGTTAAGTATGTTTTTCGAGGTGTTTTAAACTTTACGAGCCCTTGAAAAAGGGACTGCTAAACAAAAAGGGAAGAAGTTGGGGCAGTGCCCCGGCCGGGATTTGAACCCGGGATCTACGGCTCGAGAGGCCGTTATCCTTTCAGCCTTGTGCAGGTTGACCGGGCTAGACGACCGGGGCTCCTTGGTAATGTGAACTGCATCTCTTTATTAATTTTTCCTGCGGGAACCTAGTCATTTTTATAAAGCTGGAGGGTAATGTTTACGCGTCAATATATGGCGTGTCTGGTGTCTAAGATATGTCTAAGATTAGAATGTTAGCGTTGTCCGACGTACACGGCAAAGAGGATATAGTTGATAGGTTTATCGAGTGGGTTAGAAGCGATAGTGTCTCATACGATGTTATTATAGCGGCAGGGGATATCGGAAACCCGCAGAGACCGGGGAGTATGTGTAGGATCCTTGGAAAAATCCAGAAGTTATTACAGAAACCCGTATACTACGTTAAGGGTAATTGGGACATCGAGGAGGATTGTAAAGCCCCACAGCTTTTCAACCTGGACGCGACTGGCCCCGTCTACTTCAACGATATAGCTATTGTAGGCCATGGGAGACGCGCAGAACCTTTTAAACTTGAGAGACAGCCAAGAGTCATAGTCTTGGTAACCCATTATCCTCCGTTCAGCATTCTAGATAAGGGTAAGGTTATAGACAGTTATCATCACTCGCTACACGCAGGGGTAGTTGAGATAAACTATCTCATCGACTACTACCGGCCGCATGTACACATTTTTGGACACAGCCACAGTTTCGGCGGGTTAGAGGTTGAACATAATGGAACCATTTACGTGAACGTTGCTAGGCTTGATCGGCTTTTAAAATCTGGAGAGCCCATTGGAAACTACGCAATAATTGATGTCTCCAGCTCAGGCGAGGTAAAGATTGAGTGGAGGTTTATAAACGGCGTCTGGAAAAAATGCTCCGGCTGCGGCAGGATTGTACACATACCTGAGAAATGGTCACTTTGTAGAAAGTGTGCTCACAAGGCAGACATAAAATTTGCAAAAGTTTCAGGAGTGCCGTACAGGGCTGTACTTATCTTCCGCGATGCGGTCACGGGCAATACGATCACCAGGAAGGAAATACGAATCCCATTCTACACTCTGAAAGACAACGTTACTCTAGACGACTTTATAGACTTGATTGTCACCCGAGCTTTCAGGGAGTCATTTGCAGGTGATAAAACAAGGATGCTCGAGATCCCGAAGGACAAGGTTATAGAGTTCTACGGCAACAAACGGGGTAATCCTCTGACACCTTTTAGCGAGTATCTCTTTTCCTGTGACAATAGAATAGGAGAAGAAAGGCTATGTCTCTTAATGCGGGTTTTCTCTCAGGATAAAAGAGCCCATGTGTTTTGGAGAATAGAAGAATCCAGTCCTTCTTCCTTTATGATCGACGACGAGTTTATACTTTTCAAGGAGGGAGCAATAGTTCCCGAGTCCCATTTGATTAAACAATTATCAAGCATTGGTTTTAAGACAGTCTCCTACATGATAGAGGCGATATAATTGCAGCTTTTCTGGCGCGAAGTATATAGAAAGGTTATTCACCTGGCGCTTACAGCTCTTCTCGTTCTTCCTTATTTTGTTACACTTCCATCACCTTTAAATATATACAATTACTACTCCCTTGGTCTTCTGGCTGCTTCGGTGATCAACAGCTTTGTTGTGAAACGTTTTAAGCTTGAATTAGAGCTAAACACGCTTAAGGGCGAGTTACACCGCTTTGCTGATAGTCTCGGCGAAAAAGCTAGGATGCCTCTTTCGATAATAGAAGACGCTATTGAAGAATTTCACAGCTTCATTGAAAAACAGCTTTCTTTGCTCGAGCGGGATTATGAGAAGCGAGAAGGCTATGTTGGCCTTCTCTACGGGATGATCGGTGCGACGAGTAGTCTGCTCCTAGACCCTCTTCACGCTTTTTATGGAGTTACAGCACTAGCAGTAGTAGATGTTACTGCTTCCCTCTCCAGCCTCATACTATGGAAAAGGGGGAAAAGCCTTGGTGGAGAAATCATAGCCTTCGGAACTTACACATTATTTCTAGGGTTAATGGGGGTGCCTCTTCCGCAGGGCATGACTTCCGCATTGCTTGTAACGCTAACAGAGTACTTCTCCCCTGAGGACAATCTGACCGTTCCGGTTGTTGCAACTGTAGTGTCATCATTGTTGGGGCTGCCAGCAATATCTCCAAGCTGATTCGTTGATCATTAAATAAACCCGTAAAACCGCTCTTCGTCTGATTCTAGGGTTTCTTCTGAAGTCTCTTCACGACCCATGTCCTCGTTTAATGTTAGGGCTTCAGCATTATCACCACGTAAGCTATAACCGAGAGAATAAACATCGCTACTATAAAAACTGAGACTATTCTCTTCCTCCTCTCCTTTTTTCCTGGCATTTACACCACCTGGAATTAAGGCGACCATAATTAGAAGAACCCCGGTTAATATTAACGTTACTGGTATAGCATTCTCCCCTAAGACCGCAGCGAGCGGTAAGGATGTTATGTTGAAGAGTGAGGAGACCTTGTTTTTAGCTTCTTCGATCTCTTTAGCTGCCCCGACCCCCATAAAAAACAGTGTCCCGTTTTTGACGACGAGAATTGTTGGAAAACTCGTCGCATTTACCCGGTTTGATATGCCCTGCTCATCCTTCCCAAGATACCATGAGACGTTGTTTTCTATCGAGTACCTGCGCAGTACCTCCGGGGTATCGGAGGGTGATACACTTAGAGACACAACAATAGTGTCGTTACGTTGCGAAAGCATTCGGAGGGCTGGAAGCATGTACTTACACCCGGTGCACTGGGTGTAGAAAAGTTCGATTACGAGTATTTTACTCCGGGAAGCCTCTAGAAGATCCAGCTCACTTCCCCCCACCACGGTTATTGATCCAAGGTCGAGGTGAACGCTCATGTTCCTACTTATGAGAGTTTGATTCTTTAGATAGCGTAGCACCTCACTCAGAAAATCTTTTTTAGCATTCTGTAATCTCTGACATGAATACCTGACGGGAAATACCCTTAGACCCTCACTCCACTGTATGAGTGTCGCGTTTAACCTACAATCATAGCCTTCTGGAGTTTGAGCTATCGATATTTGATAAACGCCCGCCTGGAGAGTCCTCCGCACCGGGGACGACGAGTTGACTTCTACTGTTATCGGTTGAGACTGTTCATCAATTTTTTTGATTATTAGCCTACCCGAGGAGTTGTCTGAAGATGTTACCACAAGGTCAAAGGTGAATTTTTTTAAAGTGATGTTAAGGCTTACACCTCTGTCCACTAGCGTTACATTACGCCTCGCTGGCTGATAGAGAGGCGCCTCGACGGTGATCGTGTAGTTTCCCCTTACAGCTTCGAGAAAGACCCTACCTTCGGATGATGCTGAAAGCGTGTAGGACTCAGGACCCATAATAACAATCCTAGCCCCTGGAAGCGGCTTGCCATTCTCATCGTATATTGTGATGTTTAGAGGAAATCTCTTCGGGGGTTCTTTGGACATTACGACCGTTGCGTATAAAACAGGTTGGTTTAGTTGAAGAACGAGTCGGTTTTCAGAGTAGCCCGGTTTGAGTACGCGAACAGTATAGTTACCGATGGGTAAGGTACCTGTGGCCCAACCACTGGAGTTTGTTTTTAATGTGAGGCCCTTGGAGTCTGAGGAGATCTCTACAGTGGCGTTGTGTATTGGATTGCCATCACTGGTGACGACTTTCAGGTACAAGACAGACCTAAATAAAGGGTATACTACGACAAGCCGGTTGCTCCCGTAAATGGCGGCTCGTAGAGAGGCAGAGGCTTTTACTGTGGTGGGATCGAAGGGAACAGTAGTCCAGTTAATTTGGTACTTGCCTTGGAGTACTGGCGTATTCTTGTAGTCCACGGAGTACAGAGAGACGTCGCCAACTGTGAATAAGACCATTTGAGTGTCGGTGAATAAGCTCATGCAACGTCGAGTCGGAACTGAGTAAACGCTGGTGCACTGCAGGCCAGTGCTGCACTTGGTTACGGTCCCGTCACTGAAAACGATGATGAAGCCGTCTTGCAAAGGCGTTATTTGCTGAATAGCTTGGAGCTTCGCCGAAGCCCTAATCTGTAGTTGAGGCAGTGTGAGGACATAAGTAGTGTGTAGCCCGTTGTCATCTACTCTTACCTGCTGGGCTAAAATAAACCCATAGCCTAGAGCCTTTACTGTTAAGCCTGTCTGTAGGGATGCAATCTTGTTAACCCCTAAGCTCGAGACGCTGTAAACCTCTATCTTATTGTCTGTTAACTGGCAGAGCTCGCAGAGCGTGTCTATTGTCTCGGCGACAAGGTAGTTCTGGTAGAAGTCCAGCGAAAATATTTTTACTAGGACATCCTGGGAATTCACGTCCCTTTCAAAGATACGGCTTCGCTTTACCAGGTCGACAACTACGAGCCTGTCTAGCTTTACGTTATTCACCGTGTATGCTATGCTTAGAGCGAGGAATCTTCCATCTGAGCTTAATGCGGCACGTGATATAGAGAGCTCGTCACTCTTCGTTGTTGCCTTGAGAGAATATAAAGTCTGGAGAGAAGACGAGTTTAAGACTAGTATAAGCCCAGACACATCTACTAGCACGAGTGTCGAGCCATTGTAGAAAAAACCCGCCACGTTTAGGGACAGCGGAGTTATCATTCGTGAATAGACGCTGCCTTCACCAAAGTCTATTAGAGAGGCTGTCCCATTGGTGAAGGCCACGTAAACTCTGTTTCCAGCCGGAATGAAGTCTCCGATGGGCGTTTTAAAATCTAGCACAGCAACATTGTAAACTGGGGCTGAGAGAGCCAGGGGTACGGTTAACAGGAACAATGAGAAGAGAACTAGTATTTTACTCATTTTCATTCTGTCTCCTTTAACAGTAATTTTACAGGTATCTCATTCAGGGTCTGAACAAGAATAGTTATTCCCGTAAGCTTATCCTCAGAGGATAGAGTGGTAGTTAGTTTGTAGAGAATCTCCCGAATACGTAGGAGAGCTTCTAGAGATTCTTTTTGCGATTCGATAGTCTCTTCTAAAACATTCAACTCGTCTACAGCCCTGGCGTTAATAACAACTTTTAGTCCCATATAATCTATCTCGTTTAGAGAGGAAAGCTTCTCGCCTAGCAGATCCTCCAGAACCTTCTCAAGCGCCTTCATGCGCTCTGCTCGAACCCTTACGCTTTCATATCTCTGCTCGAGCTGCTGTAAAGTATCCTGGATAGTCGCGATTTGCGCTTCAACGTATTTTAGTAGCTCTTCAACGCTATTAAACTGGTATATGTTGTACGACACATGCCTCAAAAATAAAAGACAAATATGTATTTAAAAAAACTAACGTATAAACAAGGACTTATCCACCAAACCTTCTTTGCCTCGACTGATATGTTCTAACGGCTCGGAGAAAATCAATTTTCCTGAAGTCTGGCCAGTAAACATCGAGGAACACTAGCTCTGAATAAGCAATCTGCCACAAGAGGAAATTACTTATTCTCTCCTCACCGCTTGTGCGGATAACAAGGTCTGGATCAGGATATGGTTGGCCACCCGTGTAGAGGTATTGTTCGAACGTTTTTTCATCGATATTCTCCACTCTAAGCCTCCCCTCCTGTACATCTCTAACCACATTCCTAATGGCTTCTAATATCTCAGACCTTCCTCCATAGGCGAGTGCCACGTTAAGGTATCGTTCACTATACCTCGAGGACCAGTTTTCCACTTCTTCTATCTTATTTTTTAGAGAGGGAGGTAGAAGATGTTTATCCCCTATGAACCGGACACACACCTTACGTTTGTCGATCTCGCCCGAGGTTTTAAGCTTCTCAATCTTTTCTTCTAGAAGCTCCAGTATCTTTTCCACTTCTTCCTTGTTTCTGCGTTGGAGATTCTCCGTCGATAATACATACAATGTTACCGTCTTAACCCCAAGGTCATAGCACCAATCAAGAACCTCCTCCGCCTTCTCGGCACCATACCTGTGGCCCAGCCACGGTGGAATCCCCCTATTCCTAGCCCATCTCCTGTTACCGTCCAGGATGAAGGCTATATGCCTAGGTATTTTTCCCTTTTTGACTTCTCTCTCAAGCAGGTATTCATAGATTTTGTACACACCTAGTACTCTGGCTAACGATCGCCAAACCATAACAGACCACTACATTTTTGAGTCAGGTTAAGTAAAATAACCTTATGCAACATCTTTTCACGCGAAAACTTGAAGCTATCGAGAATCCAGTTGAAGTGATCAGGAGTATAATAGACCATACAAACCTCAAGCCCGAAGCTTCTGTCGGAGAGTTAGAAAAGACGTGTAGAGAAACAGTTGAACATGGCTTCTACGCATGTTGCATACCACCATTTTTCGTCCGAAAAGCCAAAAGTATAACGGGTGGAAAAGCCAGGGTAGCAACAGTTATAGGCTTCCCACATGGAAACCATTCCCCTGAAGTGAAAGAGTATGAAACTAGAAAGGCGTACGAAGACGGGGCTGACGAGGTTGACGCTGTGATCAATATATCGCTCATAAGGAGCGGTAGGATGGTAGAAGCTATAGATGAGGTTAAAAGACTTTTAGAGGTTACGCGCGAGTATGGAGGGGTTCTTAAGGTGATAATCGAGACGGGATTTCTCGAGAACAAAACTATATTCGAGGTTTCCAGAAATTTAGCCCAGATAGGTGTTCATTTTGTTAAGACTTCTACGGGGTTTGGCCCTAGAGTCGCTACGCCAGAAGACGTGCTTATAATGCGCGAGGCTGTTAAGGGAACAGGCACCCGTGTAAAAGCCGCTGGTGGTATTAGGACCGGGCTCCAAGCACTCTATTTCTATCTTATCGGCGCTGACAGAATCGGGACAAGCAGCAGCATACAAATCATTAGTGACCTTCAATTTCTTTCGACAATTAACGTATAAGAGAACAACAACTACAAAAAGCACTTATACCGCAAGTGGCTTACTCTAGACCGGTTCGAAAATGAAGCCACTGGCTTCGATCTACGGCTATGGTGTGTACATCCCCATCTACAGAATCGAGGCAAGTGAAATCTCGAGAATACATACGAAAGGCAGTGAAAAAGCGCCTATAAAAGCCAAAAGCCTACCAGGACCAGACGAGGACTCGCTCACAATAGCTTACGAGGCGGCTAAAAATGCTCTAAAAAGATCTGGCATAGATCCTCTCCAGATTGAGGCGCTATACATTGGGTCGGAGAGCCCTCCCTATGCCGTCAAGCCTTCGGCTACTGTAATAGCAGAAGCCCTCGGGCTTTCTAAGAAGCTGTATGGAATTGACATGGAGTTTGCGTGTAAAGCTGGTACCACGGCGGTTATTAGCGTAGCCGCGCTGGTCTCAGCCGGAGTTATAAAATACGGCTTGGGGATTGGAACAGATACAGCTCAGGGAAGACCCGGCGATGAGCTGGAATACACGGCTGCTGCTGGTGGTGCTGCTTATGTTTTAGGTCCCGTATCGAAGAACGGCGTAGCTACCATCGAACACACTTACAGTTATGTGACCGATACCCCTGATTTTTGGAGGAGGGAGGGGGAGAAGTTCCCAATGCATACCTTCAGATTCACAGGAGACCCCGCCTACTTCCACCATATAGAGAGTGCAGCTAAAGGATTAATGGAAGAGACGGGTTTAAGGGCGAGCGACTTTAAATACGTCGTCTTTCACCAGCCGAACGTAAAGTTTCCCCAGAGAATGGCTGGAATACTCGGCTTTACGCAGGAACAATTGAAGCTGGGACTCCTATCAGGAGAGATAGGAAATACTTACGCGGCTGCCTCCCTTGTAGGCCTTGCGAATGTGCTTGACCATGCTAAGCCAGGCGAGAGGATACTTGTCGTCTCCTTTGGGAGCGGAGCGGGTTCAGATGCGCTGAGCATAGTCGTAGAGGAGGGTATTGAGAGCAAGAGGCCCTTGGCCCCCAGCGTAGAGTATTACTTGAAGAGAGCTAGGTTTGTTGATTATGCATTCTACCTGAAGTATAGGAGGTTTATTTTGGGGGTGGAGTAGATGGGAAAAGTCTATATCGTTGGGGCAGGTGCAACTAAAATCGATGAACACTGGGAGGTCTCACTGCGAGACCTTATGACCGACGCGTCGAAAAAGGCTATTGAGGATGCCGGGCTGTCAAAAAAGGATATTGAGGCAGTGTTTGTTGGAAACATGTCTTCTGGCTACTTGCAAGGGCAGGAACACCTGGGATCCCTCCTAGCTACATGGCTGGGCATTCCAGGCGTAGCGGCAAACAAGATCGAGGCGGCATGTGCCAGTGGTGGAGCCGCTGTCCACAACGCCTATCTTGCTGTAAAATCCGGAGTCTACGATTGCGTACTTGCTGTTGGTGTTGAAAAGCTGACTGACGTCCCTACAGGCGACGCTACAAGTGCCTTGATAATGGCTGAAGACCAAGAATACGTCGCCTTCGCCGGGTTCTCGTTTGTAGCTTTAAATGCGCTTGTATATAGGGCTTATATGAGAAAGTTTGGAGCGAAACAGGAAGACATAGCGCTTTTCGCGGTCCACGACCACAAATACGCGGCTAATAATCCATTGGCCCAGTATCCTAGAAGCGTGACTCTAGACGATGTTCTAAAGTCGCCTCTAGTAGCGGATCCGATAAGATTGTTGGAGAGCGCCCCGTTGGGCGATGGAAGCGCGGCAGTTGTCTTATGTTCCGAGGAAAAGGCAAAGAAGCTCGGTAGAGACGTTATGTTGGAGCTCGCGGGGAGCGGACTGGCAACGGACATCCTTAGTCTGCACGACAGGCCTGACATGACAACTCTTTATGGAACACTAAAGGCTAAAGAGGCTGCCTTCAGGCAGGCAGGAATCACAGTCGAAGACATAGATGTCCTGGAGGTTCACGATGCTTTCACAGTGTTAGGGGTCATCCACCTTGAAGACCTTGGTTTCGCCAGAAAGGGCGAGGGCTGGAAGTTGTTGAAAGAGGGACAGTTGGAAAAGGATGGAAAAATACCTACAAACACAATGGGCGGCCTTAAGGCTAGAGGCCATCCCGTCGGAGCAACGGGGGTCTACCAGGTATATGACCTTGTAGTTCAGCTACGTGGAGAGGCGGGGGCTAATCAGGTTCCCGACCCTCAGGTTGGCGTAGCTCAAAATGTTGGAGGAGTTGGAGGGACTGTTGTTGTTAATGTTGTAAAGAGGGTGAGGTAAGAATGGCATATATGCGTAGTGTTCCCCGAGTGTGGAGGGAAAAACAGATAAAATACCGGCTTATCGGTGGGGTCTGCAAGGACTGCGGTAAAACCTTCTATCCTTACAGAAGAAACTGTCCTGTATGTGGTTCAAGCAATGTCGAGTTGAAAAAACTCCCCGAGACGGGCGTGGTTGAAACGTTCAGCGTTGTCAGAACCCCACCCACTGGGTTTGAAAATCAAGCACCATATGTGGTAGCCCTGGTTAGGCTAGATGATGGGACACTTGTTCCAGCACAGATCACCGACGTTAACCCCGAGGAGGTTAAGGAGGGAATGCGCGTAGAAGCTGTTTTCAGAAGGTACAGAGAACAGGGAGTGAAAGGAATAATCGAGTATGGTATTAAATTCAGACCTGTGGTTGACGTTGAGCCAAAACACTGATAAAACAACACGGGAGAAGCTAATAGAAATTTTTCTCAGTAACCCAGGTGTGGAATTCTCTCTACAGGATCTCCTTCGACTCCTATCGCTCCGAGAGAAGGATTCGAAAAGACTTCTCAATGATATAAATCACATCGCTAAGACTATCAGGAGAATGACCAATAATTCGGCATACCTTGCTATGCGTCCCCCCAAGTGCCTGAACTGCGGCTATACCTTCTCGAATTTAGAGAGCGCCAAGAGGCCAAGCCGATGCCCCAAGTGTAAAAGCGAGCGTATAACGGAACCCACTTTCGTCTTGCTGGGGAAAGAATCCTAACTTTCCCCCATCTTTATTAAAACGTTTGTTAAAGCTGTTAGAATAGCAGTTGAAGCTATATCTGTTGCAAGAGTCACGCCGGGCATAACGTCGACGACCATGTCTGAAAACCTTAGCACGCCGGCCGGCAAGCCTTCACGTGATCCTATCAAAACCAATACCTCCTTGTGTTTTTCAAACAATTCTTTCAACTGTGAGGCTACTTCACCTATATATCTTCCTCTCGTGGACGTGGCTATGATAGGTGTGCCTTTTTCCCGGTATTCCCGTAAAAGCTGGTATAAGTCAAATAATAATACCCTTGTTTTATGTACAGGGTGTGCGTAGCTTTTAACCTGTATCTTGTAGCGGCTATTAATTCCCTCAAGGATTCCTTTTAGAAAGTTTAAAAGTGATTCTGCATCTACAGGTAGGTAAGGTGTGAGTACAAGCTCCTTAATTTCGAAGGACTGGACCGCCCTACCTATTCTCACACCTATATTAAAAGAGGCCTGTGGCTCGGCAATATATGGAACCTGCGCGAGTACAACCTTCCTTAGGTAGCGCAAAGCTTCAGGCTTCACATCATAGTTTTTCTTCCAGAGGATACTGCCCGGCGTCACACTGATATACGCCTCCTCTTCAATTATCTCAACCCAGAATATTTTCGCCGGGTTCTCCAGGTCGACAGGGCTTCCAGTCGCCGCCTGTATGCAAGCCCCAGCTTTAACGTTTACGTCTAGAGAACTAAAGGCGTGGTGGCCCCTCCTTTCAGTTCTCACGGCAAAGGTTTCAGAGGACTTGAGCTCCTTTAGGGCGAGGGACTTTACGGCTTCACAAATCAACTCAGGGTCAGCTTTTGTTTGAATGTGGATGGGAAGAACTCTCTCAGCCTCAACAATACGGGATGCAACCATTTGTGCCAGCTCATCCACATTTCCGCTACTACAGTAAACGAGTACAAGGCCACGATACCCTCTCGGTGAAGAACACGCTGGTAGATTAAGCTCCTCTTTTATCCTATTTGCGGTTATTCTCTCGAGGTCTAAGTGAGTCGTGACGATTAAACATACTTTTTGCTCTGACACGAAGATAACATGTTTCTCCACGTTTAAACTATATCCATGGTTAATCCTATCGATAGGCTACTCATCCCTTGAGACTACCGTGAAGAAGAAGCCGTCTGTACGGTGAATATGGGGAAATAGCCTATAGCAACCATCGCATGTCTCATGTATATTCTTTTCTAGCTGAGCTGGTAGACGAGGAGTCCGTGTATGATAATTTATCCTTATTGTTTCAAGAACTTCTTCCCCCTCCTCGCTGAAGATGGAGCATGTCGAGTAAAGGACGGGGGCTCCGGGCTTGACGAGTGACAAAGCATTGGATAGAAGAGAGGATTGAACGTTTTTATACCGCTCTAGGTCGCTTTTACTCAAATCCCATAGGGTGAGCCTTAAACCCGGATCCTTTGAGATAGCCCCACTGTTCGTACATGGTGCGTCAACAACAGCGCCTCCGAACGCCCTCGGGCTTGAAAACAGTCTCCCATCAGCGTTTATAACCTCGTGGTCGCAGGGGGCTCTACTCATAATTTCCCTGCAAGCCTTCGTTCTCTTCTCGGAAATGTCGATTAAAATAAGATCTTCGGGTTTTTTCCTGAAACATATTAGGGAAGCCTTCATGCAGGGGGCTGCGGCGAGGTCTATTATGACCGCCCCCGGGTTTGCGGAGAGAAAAGCTTCAACGGCGACGACGCTCGCCTTATCCTGATACATGGCAAGACCTTCAGGTAACCTCGGGAGTGGGGCCTCTGTTAAATCTGTAATCTCGAGCAGGAAAGGGAAGTCCTTATCAGGTTTTACCTGAACCCCCTTCTCCCTGAGATACTCTGCGATCTCATTCGTCATTTCAAAATTGTTTACGCGTACCCAGACATGCCTCTGTCTCAACGACCTCAGGATCCTCCAAACACTTTTCTCGTCGAATCTTGATAATAACGAAGAAACAATTAGAGGAGGCACGCTTTCAAGGTGTGCGAGCCGTAGGGGGAGAGGTTGGCCCTTCACCTCCTCTAATGCCTTATCAATACTCCTTGGTGAGAGCATACTTAACAGGGAGTCGCTTAATAACCCACCTCGTATCGCCTTTATTCTACCCGTAGATATACCCATGCGCGCCGTCAAGTAGAACGCTAAGTAAAACGCAGCCTTTCTTCTCAATGGCAGGTCTTGCCTGTTATTCCTCTTCAACATGTATATTGGCACACCAATATTTTCGAGGGTTCTTTTCGAGAGAAGGTAAACAACGCGTTGAGCCTCAAATCCAAGGTTAAATTCGGCCAAAGTCTCTTGAAAAGCCGAGTCAAGTGAAAGAGAATGACCTGCTATCTTCTCTATAACGCGGGTAGCTGCTCTGAAAATTATGGGAGAGAGCGACTCACCTATATTCTCGACATCCTTGGAGGAGATCATAGCAGAACCTCGCACGTCTAGAAAAATCTTTGAAGTAGTATTGAGAGATTAAAACTAGCATAGTATGTGATAAACACTGCTATGAAGGCTCTCTCGGTTGGTAAACGTTTATAGACCTTTATGGCTGCCGTTAAAATCCCAAGCACGATCACTTGGAGTAATCGGTAGATTACGTTAATAAGAAAGAGATCATTTAGCGGTATGAATGCCGGGATTACCAGGAGAAGTGTCGAAAACAATATTGTAGCTATGTAGTCGACGCCAACTTTTTTGGCGCCGCCTAGTAGCCGAGAGACGGTCTCCACCAGAAGTAGGAGAGTAAACGTTCCAATCATCCACAGTGATAGCCTTAACATCACGTTTGTCGGAGGGAAAAGCTGTTCGAGGCTAAACAGGATATAGGAGCCACGGAGGGCTGTTAAAAGCGCTACTAGCACATAAAGTCCAAGGGTAAAATAGGGAATTAAAGGCTGTGAGTACATATAGGTGGCGAGGTTCTCGGGGACCAGGATAGGTAGTATATACTTTTCAACAATCTTTGCTATTCCACGTCTTTCCGCGACTAGAGTCTTAACCCGAGCCTCGTTCTCGTAAAGGAAACGGTAAAGCCGCAACCCTTTCTCGGTTAAAACATACTTGCGTCTTTCATTCTTCGATACGAATCCAGACAGCTTATCTAGGTTGTAGTAGAGATTACCAGTACTGGTCCCCACTGCGTTTTTTAACTCGCTGAATGAAACTTCCCCATCCTCGCCTAGCTTTCTTATAATAGCCCTCATATATGGGTTTCCGATCACCATGTAAACCTGCTCAAGCTCTGGGTCTAGCTGCGAGTCCTCCATAGACGAGCTTATATAATCAGCTTTGGTTATTAACCTTTAGCCTAACCCGCCGCGTTTTAATCCTTTTTGGAGCGCGGTAAACATAAAAATGATTTGGAGATTAGTACTCGTGAAAAAGGCAAAATGTCGACGGGAACTTTAGGTATAATACCTGTTCTCGGATTAAAGATTAGAGATGAGAGAGAGGTAGATGTGCTGAATAGACGATTATCAGCAATGGAGAAGATGGGCGTATGGATCCAGCTTGAGTCGTCCTGGGAAGTATACTCTGATGTTGGTGTTGGGGAGATTACTGATGCATTCACCGAGAACGATGTGAACCTTGCCTCAATAAAATTCGAATATAAAGGGGTGTTTGACCCTGAAATATTTGAAAAGATAGCAAGCATAGCAGACGAAGCTGCGGGGCGAACCATAATTGTCTCAGGCCCACTCCAGGTTTCCTTGCCGGATATCGAGAAGATATATGAAATAGCAGCTATGTACAAGGTCAAGGTTCTCTTTGAACCTCAAACTGTCAACGGTTATAGACCAGTATATGCAATGCTGACAAGATTTATCGGCGGGGTGTTAGGGCTTTCAATGGTTCAGGAGGTATATTCTTCAACTGAACATTTTACATCCAGCATAAGCAGATATCTACAAATAACAAAAAACCTTGTGATTTCCAATTATAAGGGAGATAAACCAGCACCTCTGCTCATACCATCCGAATACAACAACCCGAAGCTGCTACGTTTTCTCGTAAAAAACGGTTATGAAGGGTTCCTGACGGTATTCTATGGAAAACACACCGTAGACGATCGCTGGCTATTAAGAGAGCTCCTGGGCCTGAAGGAGCAGCTATCAGCTCTAGAGGAGAAGGAGCCCTAACCTTCAACTTCTAAGACTAACGCCCCCCTATAACCGCAGTTCTCACACACGTACAATGTTGGAGTGAGTCCTATTACGCCCACGCGCATAATCCTAATACTTCCACACACAGGACATATAAGCCTGTTTTGTCTCCACGAACTGGAAAACTCGATAGCAATAGGACTTCCTTCCACCGCTATCCTAGACTTGGAAACTCCTCTCGAGACTAGAAAAGCTACCGCATCATCAAAGTTATTGAAGCTCGTCTGCGAGAAGCAAACCTCTCCCCCTTCTAGGGCTTCCAATTGTAACACATCCGCTACGAAGCCCCGTACGGAGCAATCAAACTCGATGCATATTCCCCCTGGACATTTCACAATATTATAAAATGTCTCTACGTTCACAAGTAACTCATTTGAGGCATAAGAATATATCCTTTTTAGTGTATGACCTGGAAGGATGGTTTTATGGGTTCATGGACAGCGAGGGCTATCCTTATATGTTTGACGGCTCTTCTCCTAGTTTCTTCTCTATATCTGGGATATATCCAGGAAATTCCTCTTGATGAGGCGAGAAACATATACAGTGAAAACTCTAACTATATCAAGGGACTCATCGTTCCTGGAGACGCTGAGTCCACTGCCCTAAACCTGTTCATAGATTTTTCACCCGTCGTGCTGGGCTGTAACACTCCTTTTCTCGGCCCAGCTGTTGCATTTTTCGTTTCGTACTATAGCGGCTATTCCTTAAAGGCCGAATACATCGTCACTGGAAAGGATGTTTTTTCAGCTTCCCTACTAGATCCTGTCAGCATACTTCAGTTGGTGGCACTGGCTGTAGCTGGGGGTGAGGGTATGTTTCTTTCTTATGTAGTTTGGAAGAGGCAGAGAGCGGATCTTTTTGAAACCTTAGCCGTGATTTTCCTTGAGATTTCGCTGGCTGTCCTCGCAGCCACGATCCAAGCGTTTCAGGCAATGTTTTAAAACGTGTTAATCCCCAAGCTTTAAAATATTGAGAACTTTATAATACATGGTGGGGGCCGGTTTATGCTTGAAGGTTTTGGCATTAAAACTCTTGATGATGTTAACGTTACAGGTAAAACTGTAGGTGTTCGAGTCGACTTTAACTCACCCATAGACCCTAACACGGGGAAACTCCTAGACTACACGAGAATAACAGCCCATGCTGAGACGACAATAAAGGAGCTCGTCGAGAAAAATGCCAGAATAGTTGTCATCTCACACCAAGGACGTAAGGGCGACCCCGACTTTTCTAGTCTACGCGAGCATGCAGAAGTCTTAAGCAGATATTTTCCTGGGCGTGTAAGGTTTGTTGAAGACGTTTTTGGAGATAGGGCGGTGAATTCTATAAGATCTCTCAGAGAGGGCGAAATACTTGTTTTAGAGAATGTGAGGTTCTGGGACGGGGAGACTAAATCGGCTTCTCCTGAGGAGCACGCGAAGACAGAGCTGGTCTCCCGCTTGGGGCCTCAATTCGACGTCTACGTTGTAGACGCGTTCTCGGCTGCCCACAGGCCCCACGCGTCTCTTGTGGGGTTTGCCCCTGTTGTTAAACACTATATTGCGGGCAGGTTAATGGAGAGAGAGCTCAGGGCTCTCTACAGAGTTCGCAACAATCCCGAGAGGCCGTGCATATACGTGATAGGTGGAGCTAAGGCCGAGGACACTGCGGAGATAATTGAGAGCGTCCTGGGCAACAACATCGCGGATAAGATACTAACCGGGGGTTTGGCCGCTAACCTCCTGCTTCATAGTGCAGGATACAATATCGGCGAGGAAAACGTGAAGATATTAGAAGATAAGGGATTCCTCTCCCTTGAGACGGAGCTGAAGACTCTCCTCGGCAAATTTAGGGAGAGGATAATTCTCCCAGTGGATGTTGCCGTAGAGCAGGATGGGAAACGTTTTGATGTGGACGTCTCACAGCTCCCAGCTAGAGGACTAATAAAAGATATCGGCGTGAAGACAGCTGAATTATACTCACACCTAATGAAAGGGGCTAAGACGATAGTTATGAACGGACCTATGGGCGTGTTTGAGGATGAAAGGTTCGCTTATGGTACGAGAAAAGTATTCGAAGCTATGGTGTCCTCAGGGGCATTTACCCTTATTGGCGGAGGACATACTCTTGCAGCCGCCTCGAAACTTGGCTTCCAGGAGAGGATCTCTCACGTGAGCACTGGCGGGGGGGCTCTCATAGAATACTTGATCAAGGGAACTCTCCCGGTGGTTGAAGTACTAAAAAGATACTCAAGGTAGCTATGCGGCTTGATTTCAAGCGCCCGTTCATACTAAAATAAATATACCCTTTTTGCATGTTTAAACGTACTATGAGGTCGGATTGGAGTTTTTCTTTGGTGGAAGAGATACCCGCGCCAAGCTTCGTAGTCATCGGGCTGCCTGACGTTGGACTCGTCGGGCCGATCGCAACTTCACACCTTGTAAAGCAGTGGGGTTTGAGAAACATTGGATACATCGATTCTCCAAGTATTCCCCCCGTGATACTCTTCCACGAGTCTTCACCCCTCTTCCCCATACGTGTTTACGGTGGATACAAGGGTAACGATTTTGTTCTGGTTGTCCACTCGGACATTGCAATACCACCGCACTCTATCTCTAGCCTTGCATCATTCCTAGTCTCGAATTTCCAAGAGCGAAAGGCTAAACGGCTGTTTTTACTCGGAGGATTAGCTGTGCAAGACAGGATAAATATTGACACACCTAAAACTTATGCAGCTTCCATCGAGCCTGAAACCCTTGAATTCGCAAAAAACAAGGGTATTGAGCCGTTGCAAGAAGGTTTTATAGGAGGAGTGTATGCGCAAATCCTTAAGGAAGGTTATAAGAACAAGTTAAGTGTGCTCGCCCTGCTTGCAGAGTGTTTTCTAAACTACCCCGATCCAGGCGCATCGGCTTCGTCACTCCAGGCATTCTCGAGACTCACAGGTAAGGATGTCGACGTGAAGCAACTCATAGAGCAAGAAGAGGAGATTAGACTAAAGCTTAGAGAGCTGATGAAAAGGACGATTGAGAATATGAAGGGTGCTGGTAAAGAGTACGAGTACACGATACCTGCTCTCTATGTTTAGGAGGGTGAGACTATGGAGGAGTGGATGAGACAGCAAATCGAGGAGATGCTTAAAGAGTTTAGAAGGATTCGGGAGGAGGTTGCTAAAATGGAGGAGGAGTTCTTAGAACCTCTTAAGATTCGACAGGAGAGAACCATTGTTCCTTTATATGAGGTAAGGCGATCCTCGGATAAAATATTTGTATGCGCAGATCTGGCTGGAGTACGTGATAAGAAAAACATAGACGTTAGAGTTGAGGGTAATACTCTCAAAATTGAGGCCTCTTTCTCAAAGCCCTTCTCGCTGGAGGGATTCATTTTCCTGAGCGGAGGTTTTCAAAAGTATAAGCTAGAGGTTCCACTGCCTGATAATGTGGATGTCGAGAACATTAAAGCGTCTTTCAGAAAGGGGATTTTAGAAGTTGAGGTTCCTTTGAAAGTAGAGAGGTTTAGAATAAAAGTAGAGTAGTTTTCTATTTTATTGCTCTTAACTTGTTGATAAGCTCGTTCAAATCGTCTATCCTTGTAACTGCGAGAGGTATGTTTTCCCGCTTTGCAATTTCGAGGCCTAGCTCGTCGACTTTACGAACCCCATGCAGGACTATGAGTGCGGGTCTCAGCCCTCCCATGCCCGCCTGCATGGACTTTACAGCAACCATAGGGCTCCGTCCATAGGCTACGCGCGTAAAAATAGCAGCCCTCTGCGTGGTAGCACCATAGAGTTTTATGTAATCGTATGAAGGCACGTCGAGTACCAGCTTAATACTGTCCACCACAGTGTAACCCAAAATAGGTGTGGATACAGCAGCTGTACCCACGATTAGATCTGCCTCTATAGCCTCGCAGAACCTGGCTATGGATAGAGGAATGCTGAACTCCCTCATGTCAATAACGGCTTCTCGCAAGAGGTCTGAGCCTAATAAAATCCGTCTCAGACCTGAGAGTATTATTCCGCCTCTCTCAATGTCTTTGAGGATCAGGCTTTTTACGAACCTCGCTACGAACCTAGAACCCGGAGACTTTCTCCTGCCGCTTTCATAGTCGCTTAAGACGGAGGCTGATACTCCCATGTGAGCGGCTATTTCCACCTGTGTTAGGCCGAACTTTTCACGCCACTTTCTCATCTCTGCCCCCGGGTTTTCAGACATTATAATCTCTCCGGCGATCTTCGAGGCTACTTCTTTTAGGGAAGGGTCTAAAAACCATTCATCGTTGATCCTGGGTCGTTGCATACTAAAGGTTATTGCGCTCCTGTTATAAAAGTTTTAGCTATTTGTCGAAGTTTCCTGGCATAATAAAGCTCTTAAGGGTCTAATCCTTGTTACATAGGCAATGAAGAAGCTCGGAAGGCCCGAGAGATGGGGAACTCGTGCAGGGCGGAGCCGAACATAAGATGTAAATATTGCGGATAGTTAAAAACACCTTAATAAGACCACCACTTTTATTATATAACTGATAGGATATGACTTACCGTGTAGCAATAAATGGTTTCGGCAGGATTGGAAGAAACTTTTTGAAAGCAGCTCTGCAAAACGAGAAGTTTTTGAAGACCTTCGACGTAGTTGCCGTAAACGACCTTACAGACGCTAAGACCTTGGCTCATCTCTTCAAGTACGATAGCGTCTTTGGCAGGTTTAAAGGACGCGTAGACGTCAAGGACAATAAGCTAGTGATTGAGAATTATGAGATTGAAGTACTGGCTTTCAAAGACCCGTCGCAGCTGCCCTGGTCTAAAATGGGAGTTGACATCGTTTTAGAGTCTACAGGTCTTTTCACAGACAGGGAAAACGCGGCTAAACATCTCTCGGCCGGTGCTAAAAAGGTTGTTATTTCCGCCCCTGCGACAAAACCTGACATAACGATCGTCATGGGCGTTAACCATAAGCAGTATGACCCGAAAAACCACAACATAATATCTAACGCCTCTTGCACCACGAACGCTTTTGCTCCTGTGGTGAAGGTTCTCCACGAAAACTTCGGAGTGGTTGAGGGCATGATGACTACGGTTCACGCTTATACTAACGACCAGCGGATTCTCGACCTTGTACACAAGGATTTGAGGAGGGCCCGCGCCGCCGGTATAAACATTATCCCGACATCAACTGGCGCGGCAAAGGCTATAATGGATGTATACCCCGAGCTGAAGGGCAAGCTAACCGCGATGGCTATACGCGTCCCCGTTCCAGACGGTTCACTGGTCGACTTCACGGCGCTTCTAAAGAAGCCTGTGACGAAGAAGGAGATGGATGAGGCGTTTAAGAGCGCCGCGGAGGGCGAGCTGAAGGGCATACTCGAGTACACCGAAGAGCCGATTGTCAGTTCTGACATAGTAGGAAACCCGCACTCGTCAATATACGATGCTATGGCTAGCCAGGTGGTAGGCGATAAAGGAGACATGGTGAAAGTATTCGCCTGGTACGACAACGAGTGGGGCTATTCCTGTAGACTTGTAGACCTAATGGTCTACATGGCTGAGAAGGGCATTTAAGCTAGATCTTAAAATAGTATTTTGATTCTTTCTTGCTAAAAATAGTCTTTCCATCTCTATAGGTTATCTCTACTATACGGTGAAATGGGATAAATTTAACCTGCCCTTTTATCTCAACCAATAATCCATCTCGCGTAACTTCCCGTATTTTTTCCCCTGTAAACTCTTCTACACCTGTGCTCACTCCTCGCGAGAGAAATTTAACCTTTACAGCATTTTTATCCAATTGTTTATCCCAGAGAACTCTCTGGAAGAAGTTCCGCATCGGGTTCTTCAAGCGAGCACCACCTTTCTACGATACCCAACCTCGAGCAGCGCTCTCTCCTTTGCTGATAGATTCTTTTTACCCAGCCTGGCGCGGATGAACTTTTCGTCGACTGATACCTCGTATACGCGTGTAAGGGTTATTTTACCAAGCATCTCGCGTACCTCATCCACGTCTACTTTCGTCTTAATGCTTGGGCACTGGACGGGGCAGAGCGTGCAGAATCTGCCGTCTATATAATCTAAACCTGGACATGGAGCTCTCAGACCGTCGTATAGCATTGCCGTGTAATTGTTGGCGCAGCATGCGCTGAGAAATGGTATAAGGCCTTTTTCACGAGCGATCTGGATACCCTGTTTCTTGAAATCGCTGAGCTCGAGATGAGTCTGGACGTTTTTCCGCAGAGTCCCCCTTATTCTTTCACGGATAGTTGTTGTGTTAATCCCTGTTTTCTCTAAGCGCTCAAGTATTAGGGGTGTTACCCGAAGTCCTCCGAAGACAACTCCTACTGCGCCGTGCCGCTTTGCCTCTGTTAGTATCTCGTCAAACTCGTTAGTATTAACTCCCGGGATTATAGGGCGGAGGAATAGGATGGGGTGAAGCCCATGCCTCCTCATTAGCTTTATTGTCTTTAGCCGTTCATAGGGGGAGGGGGCATTTGGTTCGAGCTGCTTAGTGTACGTGAGAGTAACTAGTGTTACTAGGGGGCTTATTGGAAGCTTTACCGATGCAAGGGCTTTTACTTGCGTCTCGCTGAGAACACTTTTTGTTGAAAACTGCGTTGGGTTTCCAAGGTACCTGCTGAATGAGTGGAGATACTCGAGTGTTTTTAGAAATGCGGCGTTGTCGGCGAAGGGCTCACCCAAGCTTCCAATAGCTATTAGAGTTCCGAGCCTACCGGGTAGGAAAGCAGGGTTGGAAAGCAACGCGTAAGTCATCTCATCGCCGTTCAATCCATAGGGCAGGTAGGTTGTTGGGCTGACGCCCATGTCGGGTAAATAGCAGTAGGTACAGTTGTACTTACATCCTACGACACTGTGAACGGTGAGTCCACAGGGCCTGGGAGGCTTCCGGGTATGATAGTCCCCCTTTATCTTTAGGATGTTTTCAGGTGAAAATTTCCCTTCGAGTTGTTTCATAATAAGGGTCTTCTTGTAGAGAAGGTCTTTTAGTGAGAGCTCCAGGTCCACTATAAGCACCGGGAATTTGGCTGGGCATTACCTGTAGCGCGGCCTTGTACTGAGGAAGCGAGGAAGCGTCGTGGTTATCATGGGGTATCCTTTAACGTCGCTTTTCAGCCTCTCTATGAGCTCGTTCAAAGTCATCTCTTGTTGACCCACCCCTCTGATACGTACGCTGAGTTTTCCGGTTTCGGCCTCCCTCCTACCCACAGCAACGATGTATGGTATCCATTTTACCTCGGCATCTCTAACTCTCTTGCCAATACTCTCATCGCGATCATCAACATCCACCCTGAACCCGTGCTTCTCAAGCTCTTCCGCGATGCTCTCAGCGTATGAGAGATACTCCTTCGTGAAGGGGATGAGCCTGACCTGGATGGGGGAAAGCCAAACTGGCAGTGAAGGTGTTTCGCCGCGCTTAGCTCTCTGGGCAGCAGTGTCGAAAACGGCGAATATGTATCGCTCGATCGAGCCGATAAGCGCCGTGTGAATGATGACTGGATATCTTCGCTGCCCGTTCTCATCAACGTAGGTAATCCCGAATCTTTCTGCATTGCCAAAGTCTATCTGGAAGGTGCCAATCTCCCTTGGGCGGCCCAGCTCGTCTATTATGTTGTACTCAACGTTCAAAAACCAATAGTATTTGCCCTCTGGGACGAAGTGGAGTAAGACAGGCTTACCCTCCGCTTCTACAAGCTTTTTGAGGTATTCCTTGTTGCTTTCAAGAAATGACCTTGTAAGATTGTAGATGCTTACGTAGTCACGGTTTAGTTTTCTTATTTCCTCATAGATTTTCCCGTGAACCCTGAAAGACACATCCTTTGCCTCTTCCAAATCCTTACAAAAGATGTGAAGGTCAGGCATCGTAAACTTTCTTAGCCTGAAGCATAGAAGTAGCTCGCCCGGTTGTTCAAGTCGGTAGCTGTCAGCTATCTCAAGCATTCCCAGGGGGAGGTCCCTGTAGCTTATATCCCAGTCTTTTATCATCGCGAACTGCTGGTGGCACGCGGCGTACCTTAACACTAGTTTCTTCTCATCCACCTCGAATTGGTAGAGCCTATCACCGTACAGCTGGGCATGCTGCAATACAGGCCTGTGTTCAAGGTTGAAGGTGTTTGTGCCTCTAACTTTATACACGGGTATACCCAGGCTACGTGCGACCTGCCATGCATACTCGGCAACCGCCTCCACCATTATCGTCGCCTCTGGGCCGTAGCGCATGTGCCCAAGGTCGCTCATAGGCTCCCACTCGAAGCCGAACTTCTTGCAGTACTCGAGGTATTGGGGCTCTCCACCCTCGCGCCTGCGCTTAAACACCTCCGCTTCTAGCAGGGCGATGAAATTCTCCGGCAGGTCGTCGGGGAGCTCCTCTATAGAGAGAACCCTCCCATCCGGGTACATAACGGCGAAGTCCTCGAAGCTCCTCTTCGTGGGCTCGCTGGGTCTTATGCTTCGCGAAAGCTCAGAGAGCGGGTGACCATAACAGTCAAGTGTGAAGCGCTTATACCATCCGAACGGCGCGCGAGAAACCTTGAACCCCCTTTGAGCTAACTGCGACTCTATAGACTTTAAAATGGGCAGTGCTTCTTCAGAGTCAGCCAGGTTCTCGGATAGATGGGCATAGGGATATACCACGACCTGGTTAGCCTTGACCCTTGAGAAAACATCTACTATTTCATTAATGGCCCTAGCCACGACTGTTGGGTCGCTCGAGTCGCCCTTCTCAACGGTTATGAAAGCTACAAGCGCGTTCTGGGCTTTGCCAGCCTTGTGATCCCCCAGCTCTTCAGCCCCCTCGAAGGCTTTTTCACGTGCTTCGTATTCGAATTCCCGAGCATGGATAAGGAGTATCTTCAAATTCTACACCTTGTACAGAATTATAAGGGTTTAAATTAAACATATTCCTCATGTTACTCTAGGTCGTTCACCCTAGCACCCAGCTTCTTCAACTTGTCTCGGAGCTTGCCGTAGACTTGCTGATCCAGAACTTTAGCTTCCTCTTCTATTGAGAAGTCTTCTTCGGCCTTCTTCGGTTGAGTCATTTCGAGCTTCAGCTTGCATGTGCCATCGGGTAGCAAGGCGTGCTTCGCACATCCTGAATACTGGCACTTGTAACCGATGCATGCGTCACCGGTCCAGGTGCAGAAAGCCTCAAGCCCTCTCTTTGTACGCCTGTATATGAGCGCGTTCTTATAGCATGTAAAAGCCTTGAAGGGGCAGAGTGGGGAACAACTTACATCGTTTTTTTGCATAAAATTCCCCGCATTGCACTAAAACACTCTACACAGAGGTTATTGAACTTTACTCTCCGTATCTCGAAAACCAGTTAGGTTGAGGGGCTCATGCCCTTGGGATATGAGAAAATCATTTAACTCCTTGAGGGTGGGCGAGGCGTGGGCGCCTACACGGGTTGACTTTATAGCGCCGGCGGCATTTGCTGCAAGCAGGCATTTTTCTAGCGGTTGTCCGAGCTTCCAACAGACGAGAAAGGCCGCGTTGAAAGCATCGCCCGCTCCGGTAGTGTCAGAAACATTGACGTGAAAGGCTGGTACAGCTAGCCCAAGAGGTGGAATCCTTGAACCTTTCTCGCCCTCCTTGACGACTAGTAGCCCGTGATAATAGTTTTGGAGCGTTTCACCTCCTAGCGCCTGGTACTCGCGCTGGTTTACTAGTAGAACGTCTGTCACCTCTAAAACTTCCTTTATATAATTGATGCCTTTAGCCGCTATCGCCATACCCGGATCATAGCTTGTAGTTAATCCCCTGGTCTTAGCATGCCTGAAAGCCCAGGCAGAGTATTCAGGTTTTGTACTACTAAGGTGAAGGTGGCTCACCTCGGCGAGTACCGTTTCTAGCTGTACGATGCCTGGTGCTAGATCAAGGTTTGCGCCTCTAACCGCAACCATTGCCCTGTTGCCTTGGGAGTCAAGTAACACAAGTACACGGCCTGTAGGCTTATCCGACCTTAACACCCACTTTGTTGACGCGCCCTCACGCTCAAGAGAGTTTATTATAAATTCTCCCTGCTGGTCCCGTCCGACAACCCCTATGAAGCATACGCTAACTCCCAGCCGTGCCATAGCTACAGCCACGTTAGTAGCAGCGCCTCCAACTCGTTGGAAGAAATCCTTAGCTTCCTGTGCCTCGTCGGCCTTCGGAATCTGGTCTACTAGGTAGTACTCGTCTATGCTTGCGTTTCCAGATACTGCAAAAACAATAGATTGTCTCACATATTTTAAAGGATTAAACGATTTTTTATTTTTGCTGGGCTAAGACAGTTAATCCTCCTCGTAGCTCGGAAAGTTGAGAGTAAACCGATATTTATGCTCTAAGCTGCCCCCTGCCGATATCGAGTAACGCGTGCGAGTGAAGAGCGGCGCCCACACACCTCAAGGGTGCGGGGAACAAAAATATAACGAGGCTAGCAAATCTGGTAATTAGGGAGTTAGTTTGGGCGAAGATGCGAAAAAATTGGCGGAGATAAAGGAATACTTAGAACGAAGACTAGACGAGCTGCGCAGGGAGCAACAGTACATAGAGGAAGTATTGAAAATGGTGAACCAGGCTTTGTCTTCGGCGAGTTTTATAAGAGCGTCAGAGCTTGTCGCTAAGCCTCAGCCGGCTGTAGAGGCGAAGCCCGCACCGGTGCAAAAGGAGAAGGGGGCTCTGCTGGAGGAGGCGCTTGTAACCGCTGCTTCGACTGGCGAGCACCTGGCTAGGGTCTTTGTATACCCTGACACCGTTGAAATCGTCTTCCTCAAGGAAATGCAGGCATCTACTCCCCCCTTCGAGTCGTTCTTTGTGCGGAAGGTTCTCGAGGGCTATAAGAGGAAAGATGAAGATCTAGTCGCAAAGGGGGAGAAGTCTCCCGATGAGGTTTTCGACTATGAGGTTGTCGATGAGAACGGGGTTTTAAAAAAGGTCGTAATAAGGAACTACGGGGATAGAAAAGCGGTAAACGAGATAAAAAGCACTTTGCGGTGGACCCTTAACAAGATGCTGTCTAGATAGACACAAACCTATTCTTGAACAACAGTTTTCCTCTGGGATTTATACATCTCTACCAGCTCTGCTTCTGTCGTAGCCTGCTCCGGTTTCTTGTCAAACCTGAAGCGTCCCGTAAACCTAGGGAACCTGATTGCAAGCCCCGAGTCCGGCTCGATCTTGCCTAAGGCGCACGTATGTAGAGGACTTAACGTGATCTCAGCGCCGATCAACTCCAGTACAACAGCGGGGACAAACCAGACGTCAGCATCTAGCTTCGACACGACACGGGGGTGTCTATGCGGGATGCGATAGGGTTCTAAGAGTTTGGGAAGGTTTGCAAGATCCTCATCGGTGAAGCCAGAGCCGACCTTGCACACAGTCTTGAAGGTATCGCTTTCAGGATCATATGCCGCCATGAGTAGGGCGCCGAAGGTTCCAGCTCTCTTCCCCCTGCCGTGAAAGCCGCCGACGACGACTAGGTCGACCGTGTCGGTCATCTCCATCCTGTAGTCTCGCTTGAATTTTATCCATAGCCAGCCTCGGGCGCCCATCTGGTACACGCTTTCTGCCGAGGTTGACTTACACATTACTCCTTCGCAGCCTTCGCTTATCGCCTCCTCGAAGAATAGCATGAGATCTTTAACGTTATTGACAAGCTTCGCCTTAGAGAGCAATACATTCTCATTATCTTCAGGCCTTAGAGACTCGAGTATCTTCCTCCTCTCTGGGAGGGGCTTTTCGATAAGCTCTTCAGAGTTCAGGTATACGATGTCGAAGAGATAGACTCGGACGGGGTATTCCTCCATCGCCTTCTTCACATCATATTTTCTCCTGCGGTGCATGAGCTCTTGAAAGGGTAGCATGTCTCCAGTATCCGGGTTGTACGCAACGATTTCACCCTCGACGATAAACTCCTCCGCTTTCAGGGTTAGCATGTAGTTCACAACGTCCGGGTAGTGGCTCGTTATGTTTTCAAGCCTCCTGCTGAAGAGCCAGACCTTGTCCCCCTTTCTATGCGCCTGAACCCTCTCACCATCATACTTGTACTCAGCTAAACACTCTCCTCCCAGCTTCTCCAATATCTCAGCAGGGTCGCTGAGCCTCTCGGCGAGCATGGGGAGAATTGGAACCCCAACCTCCATCCTGATGTTTTTTATGGCTTCTATACCCTTTGTTGCAAGCACCACGGCTATAAACCCGAGGTCTGGTCTCTTCGTATACGCCCTTTCAAGGGTCTCACGCGTGGACTTCGACCCCGTGAACGCAACCGCTAAGGCGTCCAATATTGTCATGTCGGCTATTCCCAGCCTTAGCCTGCCTGCGACCGTACGTACTATGTACTTCGCCTCCTTGGGCTTAGCATCGCTCAGCAGGCCTGCGAGAGTGTTTATCTTGGTGTCCTGGCTGCCTTCACCGGTTGCAAGGGCTATCTTCATAAGAGAATTATACACCTCAGAGACGGTAAGTTCCCTCTTAACACCCTCCTCGCCAATGAAGCCCAGGAGACTGGATGACTGCTTGGGCTTAGATAGGAGTTGCTCAGCTACAATACCCGGATCACCTGTCTTTTTATATAACTCCTCTACTGTCTTCAGAGAAACCCCACTAGCCTTTGAAATGGCCCTTAGGGTAAGCTTCTCGGCGACTCCCAGTTCGACTCCCTCGTAGTCGGGCCGCAACTGCCCTTGGGTGAGGTAGATAACCTTGTCCAAGACGCTCAAGGGCGTCTTCTTAAATAGTGTGACAAGGTAGTCGGTCATAGCTAGCCTGCTGCTTGTCGCCTCTATCTTCTCGTAAAATTCGACTAGAACACTGTATGGTAGGTCGTTTTGCTCCATACCGCTCCTATATAATCACTTCAATCTTACGTTTAAAAGTTTGGCAGTCAGCTTATCTGAAACCGCACCAGGAGGAAGTTCTAGGCTTTCGGTTTTCTTCTCCCACAAGGAGGGTTCGTCGGGTCTGGAACAGTGACGTGAAGCAGCTTACACCTGTTCTTGACCTGGTCGTAGAATATGCAGGTGAAGCAGGTTCCAGCAGCAGCGGTAGGTGGTGGCTGGGGGGTTCGCTGAACCTGTTCCTGTGTTTGGGGTTGTGGAGGCGTCTTGATGGGCTGGGGCTTCTGCTCCGTAACGGGTGGCTTTACTGGGGGTTGAGGCGTCGGGTAATGTTGAGGGGGCTGGCCAGCCTTTCTCGGCGGAGGGGTTGTGGGGCCAGGTTTAGCTGGTTTTATGGGTTTTTCCTCTATTTCGACGGGTGCCAGCTCGATGGGGGGTGTTTCCTCAGGGGGTTGTTGGGAAATAGGTGGCTGCTGAGGTTTCCTCTGTACCGGCTGCAAGAGTGACTGTTGCACGACTGGCTGCTCTTCCTCTTGAATTTCAATGGGAGGGGCCTTGACGGGGGGTTCGATTGGTGTTATACGTGCTAGATCCGGGGAGAGGCCCTGTAGTAGGAGTTTTATCTCCTCCCTGCCGAGGTACCTGCCTTCAATTGTTTTTTCACCGTCGACGATAACAGCTGGCAGCGATTTGATATCATACTTTTTAAACTCTGCGACGTAGACGCCTCCAAAGAGCTCCTCTAGGCTCGCGAGCCAATCCTGGTATTTTGAGGGGTCTTTTAGGTTTAACAGCCTTATAACGAGGCGTGGGCGCTCGTTTTTAGGGATTGTGTTTAGCTCTGCTTTAAAGGTTTCAAGCATCTGTTGTGCCTCAGGGGTGCGCGGGAGGAAGATCTTAATCTCTTTGACCACCTAGCCCACCATTAGACCTGTTTTTCTCTTCGAAGAACATAATAATTAAGTTATCTTTCCAGTTATTCATTGTGAAAAACTGGGATTTTCATCCTGGGATGATTTCAAGTATCCTCTCGGTAACCTCCCCCCTTGGCACAACCTCTACGAATATTTGGGCTTGGAAGGTATAAACCCTTAGCTTACCGCTTCTCCAGAAGTCCTCGGGCAGCCCGGCTTTTAGGCAGGCATAGCTTAAAAACTCTCCCACGTCCCATCCTTCCTCTACAGGAACCTGTGGGAGAAGAAGCCCCCTGGCCATGCCGTACTCGACGAGCAGCCCGTCCCGCCCGACCTTAACCTTGTCTAAAAGATCCCGGTAATCATCGTATACCACCTGCTCTGGTTTGGAGAGCACGCTCACCTCGATGACAACCTCGTCTAGCTCGCGGGGGGTGAGAGGTGGGAACCTTGGGTCCTCTGTAGCAGCTGCTATTGCTGATCGTATGGTAGCCTCGGCGAGCGGGAATAGCGGCTCTGGATAACCGATACAACCCCTCAGCTCACGCTTAGCCTGTCTCGTGACAGGGTTGACGGATATCTTTTCGAGGGTAACGAAGACCCCCGAGTTCTTCATAAGCCTTTCAGGGGTGTTTGGCGGGGGCTCAATGATTACAGCCCTCTCCAAGTATTCCTCAACGGCTCTCCGTGCAAGCTTGACGAGAAAAGCCCCTTCCTCAACAGACAACTTTTCCATAAATTATCCACCTCACCCTCTCAAGTTTTTTCTCGATTTCTGTTATATGCGTGCCTAGCCAATAAACTTGTCCACACCCCTTGCAGAGGTAGAATTCACGGTATGTCTCCAAGACCCTCTCAGGGACCTTACCCACAACCTCAGAAGGCTCGACCCTTATGAGTTGAGAACCGCAGATAGAGCAAAGCGCTTTCTCAGGCTTGAAGAAGGGCTCGACCTTCAGTCGCTCTAGCACCCATGCTAGAACATCATCCTCACTACCGCCTGGGACTAAAATAGAGCTGAACCCCCTCCTCCTTAGAATAACGTGTAGCGTCTTGTCACGTGTCAGGAGGATGGAGCCGGGATTATTTTGCAGAATCCTCAGGAGCTCCTCGTCGCCCACGCCCGAGTAGTACTCAGTCTGGACGCCTAGCATCCTGAGCCATCTTGAGAGCTTTCCGAGCATTCCGTCGAGTATAATCTTACCCAACTCTCGACACACCTTTGTAGTGTTCTAAGATTCTCCGGAGGGAGGAAGCGTCTGAGAGCATAATTTTTTCCTCGTCTTCCAGTAGTAGGACAGAATATTGTTTCAAACTTTCCTTAGGGGAAAGCCTACGAAGATCCTTTAGGGTTAAGAAGGAGCCCGCCACCTTCGCGACGGGCAAGTTGTCGTCTAGACTAGCTTCTCCCCTTTTAAGGAAGGCGTGATAGGCAAGATCTGCGGCGGTGATAACGTTCTCAACGTGCCCCCTGTGGCACACCGGTAGGGCTATTGCTCTAGTTTCGAGGAAAACCCTATAGGCCCTCCGGATAGTGGAGTTGCACTTGAGGCAGGGAAGCCTGTAGAGCCTGAGCTTGTCGACAAGCGTGTGAAGACTTAGACGCCCCTCGCTTAACAAGTAGAGTACTAGAGAGCGTGGAGTGTAGGCGGTGTTGTTTTTCCTCGAGATAAGGTAGTAGCCTTCTGCGACGCGGTTTAGGGCGACTGAGAAGCCTGGGGTGGAGTTGACAAAGGAGGTCTTGGCTCGAGGCTTGCCACGTAAGGCGTAGTATGGTAGGGAGTCAAGGGGTATGTACGAGTCGCCGATCCTGACGACAAGGCTCTGGAAAGCCTTTAGACGTAGCAGCTCGAAAGCCCGCTCGATCGTGTCAGCCTCCAAGATGATCTCGCCATAACTTGTCTTCAAGGCTTGACCCACCTCTCGACGTGGAAGGTTCCCTGGGGCAGGTGCCGTAAGACTTCTTCGAGCTTAACCTTCACGTTGCACTCCCTCTTCAGAGATTCTACTATTTTCCGGGCTGTCAACTCTCGGGAGAGAGGCCCAGGGGTAAGCTTCACGTAGCATCCTTTCTCAGGGGTTCTTAGCGCCGGTATAGCCTCTAAGCCGGTCTCGCCTACACCGATCAGTAGCTCTAGAGAAACTCCCCGTATCCAGTTTCTCTTACCGTATATCATGAACGCGCCCTTACCTAGGTACTCTCCGCTCGGAGCAGCCTTCGAGACCTGGCTTGAGTGAACCCAGTATACATCTATGGCTAGCAGCCCAGCCTTCCATGCGCTGCTGTAGCAAGCGGCGAACTGGGCGGCTTCAAGGATATCCTTCTCAGGCACCTCTCGACCCCCAGTTTTTATGATCACTGCGGGGGCACCGTGTATATCTGCGTGTAGGAACAAGTCTTGTTCACCCATGTACCTTCTTACGAGAAGCTCGTTTTGCCCCGCAGATTTCCCGGCGACTACGAGAAAACCGTTGGATGTGACGAAGTGCCTGAAGTCCTTGTACCATGGCCCTCCGGCTCGCCTGATAGGCTTCACAACTACAAGCTCAGGCTCTTGTCCCCGCGACCCCAGTTCACTCACTTTGCCCCTAAGGGATTTAGCCTTCCCATATAACTCCCCAGCATTTGCGTAAGCGGATTTTCGAGCGTCAACCTCAACCTCAACACCCTGGAGTTCGACTACTATTAGCCACCTCTCGTGCTTGAAGCCCTTAACCTCTGGGAACCTCCCGGAAATCTCGCGCTCTATGCCACCCCAGGGTGTCCCAGCGCCTCTGAGCTCACGGTATGCGTTTATTATCTCCTCAATCCTTGGGGCGTGCTCCCAAAGGAGCCTTGCAGAGGTCTCAAACTTTGAAAGCGCTTCCGAAGCCTTCTCAGCTGGACTCGGCTGTGCTGGTTTTTCTAAGGCATCTGATAGAATTAGCTTTGTCATGAATTCTGGGAAGACAGCTGTGAAGTCCACCTCCTCGGCTGGGACGCGCAGGTGCAGAGGCTTAAAGGGGTAAACAACCTTCACCCCCTCTAAGGCGACCGTGTACCCCTTGCTCCTTTCAAGGAGAGAGTCAAGGTAAATAGACCTTGAAAGGTCAATTATCCTCAGCATACCCTCAAAATCGATAGCTCCTGAATAATCTAGGCCTAGCCTAAAGGCGGCCTCTAGGATAAGCTCGGGAGGCATGGAGGTGGCTTGGGCAAGGGCTGAGACAATGCTTTTTCGGCGAAGTTTTTGTGCTTTCTCGGCGACCTCTACGGGGGGAGTTGAAAAGTCCCCTAGCCTGGGAGGAGGCTTGTACTGTTCTCCTCTCCTAACAACACGGTCACGCATAGACTTTTGGTACAAGGCGTTCAGAATCTTTCCGGAAGAGTCTAAGAGGATTATGTTCCCCTCCCGGACCCATTCGAGAACTACAGCACGGTTTCCAATATCAAGAGCTAAGACTCTGTCGTCATTTACAATGCTCACAGCATGTATCCGCTTCCCCTCGACTTCGCGTAGAAGCGCACTGCGGGTTGAACCGGCCACCGCTATATTCTCGTGGGCGAGGCTGACCCCTCTCTTCGGACTGAACAGCATTGTTCCACTGGAAAGCTGGAAAAGGAACACTCCCTGTTTTTCCAGAACCTTGGCTACACGGGACCCTTCCAGCTGGGCAAGCAAACCCCAAATCTTGTACAGGTCGAGCGTGCTCGCGCTAGACCGCAACTCGCCAACAGCCACACCATGTTAACGCTCAGAAACCTAAAAACCCTATCCCCTACACCTCAAATTCAAGGTCGAGTGGGTGGTAGAATTTCAAGCTCGCCCTGTTCCCCTCACGTTTTACATAAGCCCTGTGCGTAAAATATGCGGCAAAAACCTGTTCGCCGAAGCTCCTAGACCCCTCAGAGTAGTTCAAAAAGATCGAGCCCAAGCCCATGTGCGCCCTGTCCAACGCCAGGGCCAAGAGAGACGCCACAAGCCCCCACCTAGCCCTGTAGTCCAGCTCGAAGCCGTGGAAAACCCTTGGAATACTGTCCACAACTACAAGCCTTTGAGGGGCATGGGCGAAAACCGATAAGAGCGCCAGAGGATCGCCCCCGGTGTAGAACTTGACCCCACCCCACCCCTGAGCTCGGAAAAGCGTGTGGGAGTAGTCAAGATATAGTGTCTCGACGCCGAGGCTTGAGACAAGCTTGTATGCAAAGTCACGCCTGCCAGACCCCTGGGGGCCAGAAACCTCTAGGACAAAACCACTCCCCAGGACGTCGCGGATTCTACGGAGGCTCGACACCGTTTTCACCAATCCTGAAAACGCCTGAATAATGCCTCCAAGGGCTTGAGAGGACTACAGCTTCTCTAAGCTCGCCCCTCCGCCGAAGCATCACGCTTAGACAACCATAGGTGTCCAGCGCGGCGCCGCCAGCCGGGGCGAGACCATTGGTAGACACAACCTGCCTTGTAGCCGCCACCACGGCGCCAGCATTAGCCACGCGCCAAAGCGCCCGTAGAATTCTAGAATAGGCTTCGCTTCTCTCGCGCGGAACCAGGAGCTCGGAGCGCACAAGGCTTGTGAGCTCGTCTAGGACTAGGAGCCCATAGTCACCGGTTACGACTTCTCGGAAAGCCTTGTCTAGTAAGACGAGGAGGTGTTGTAGGCTATGGGCCCTTGCATACGTGATGTTTGACAGGGCGCGGGCTGGGTCGAGGCCTCTAGCGGATGCTATCTTCACGACGCGCTCGGGGAAAAAGTCACCCGTGGTGTCTATGTATATTGCACGCGAGGCCAAGCCGCCCTGATCGGCTGGTAGCTGTACGTTAACCGATAGCTGGATGCAAAGCTGTGTTTTTCCGCTTCCGGCTTCGCCTGCTATATCATAAACACATCCCGGTTTTAGCCCTCCTGAGAAGAGAGAATCCAGAGTCGGGACATTCACACGTAATGTCGCCTTTGACACTATATGCTCTTGCGCCACATCAGGAGAGGGGGGGAGCTGGAGAACACCTAGAACATCTTCAACATTCATAATGAACAGAAAAATGAAAAAAGGTAAAAAAAGGTATTTTTTTATTTTAGTTTTTACTGCTTTACTACCGTGCCTCCCTCAGCGGGAGCGATAACTTTTGCTAGTCTGCGGCGCCTGTAGAGGCTGTACTCGTGGGCAATTATGAAGATCACTAGGACGAGTAGTATGAGGAGCAGTATGAGTCCGAGGAACTCGCTGCTGCTCATCTCCCAGCCTGCTATGGTGAGGAATATGTCGAGCTTGAGCTCAGTAACGGTCTCCTTACCGCCGCTCACCGTTGCGGTCGCTGAGTCAGTCCTACCGCCCTTGCTCGCGGATACGGAGTACGAGCCCTGCGGTAGCTCAAGACTCACGACCCCGCTTGCGTCTGTGGTAAAGGTTCCGACGTTCTGGATACTTACGGTTGCGCCTTCGACGCCCTGGCCTCTAGCGCCGAGGACCTTCACTGTGAGCTTGCCTATCGTTGGAACTGTTACGCCGACGGCCGGCGCCCTGTCAACTGACGTTGTGTAGCCAACGTTGAGGCCCTTCCACGTGTTAACGGTTATACCGACCTTGCCGGGCGGTACTTCCTTGACGGTTATACTGCCTGAGCTGTCGAGAGCGTCTGTTAAGCTCCTGCCGTCAGGTGTTGTTATCGTGACAGAGGCTCCTGCCATCGGTGTGCCGAATGGCGTTGTGAATGTGAGCTGCATGTCGTAGATGTCGAGCTTAACCTGGAAGATCTGGAGGCTTGTCTCAAACCTGCCCTTCTCGATCTTAATGCTCTGCTGTGCTATAGTGCCCACGCCCGCGAGGTCCACCTTGACCTGGTAGGCTCCGTGCGGCGCCTGTCCGTGGTCTGCGGGTGTCTCTGGGCTGTACTGGGCGCTTGGGGCAAAGTTTGCCGGCCAGCTTACAACCGTGTCTTTAGCAAGCCTGAGGATCACGCTGCCGTCAGAGGCTGGAGCTTGCTTTGTCACTGTGCCGTCAGGCCATGTCACAGTTACAGTGATCTTGTTGAGTATGCTCTGGCTCAGGGATCCGCCCTGAGCATTGGTCAGGACGAGCTTGGCTACGTAGACGAACGTCTCCAGCGTGGTGCCGCTTCCAGGCGTGTATGTTCTCGGGGTGTCGTAGTCGGTTACAGTGTCGAAGATAGCTATCTCCTTGGGTATCTTGCCCGCAGCCCTAAGCAGGTAGCTGTCGCGCCAGTAGACAATAAGCTGGTAGGTCTGTGTGCCAGGCGGGACGTAGATTATTGTATTGCCGTTAGCGTTGGTGAAGTTGAGCGCGCTCGGGTAGGCCTTTGCAACCGGGGTCCTGAGGTAGGCTGCGACCATGGCGTTCTGCAACGGCTTGCCCGACCAGTCGAACACTGTCACTAGTAACCCGCTCCAGCTGAGCGGGACGCACTTGCCGCCCGGCATGTTGTTGCTCAAGTTTAACAATACGGTCTTTGCCAGCGTGTCGGGGTCCATCACGTCTTGCGTCTTAAGCCCGTATGGGCTGAGGATGGGGTCGAAGTTCAGCTTCGTGGAGACCGTGTAGTAGAGCTGAGGCGTGGTTTTGCTGAGGAAGGCGACCTTGCCTGTGAACACGGGGAGACTGCCGACTGGCGTGTTAACTGTTGAGCCCTTGTCTGGGTAGAAGCTGACGGTCCCGTCTGCTCCAGTCGAGCCGGAGGCGAGGACGGCATAGGCGCCCGTGGCGCCGGTGACGGTGGCTGTTACAGGCTGGTTTGCGATAGGCACTTGGTTCCAGCGGAGGTCAGGCCCTGTCACCTGGACGCAGAAGCCCTCCATGGCGGTTGTGCTAACCACCTTGGCTACGCCGCTCCAGTAGGTGACGTTCCAGGCACCTCCAAGCATGTAGTCGTGGTTGTTGCCGCGGAAGGACTTGCCCAGCTTGTACCATGTTGGGCTCGGAGAGGATATATCATTGCCGCTGGTCGCTACAAGGTTATCGATGCTGTTTTTGGTGATGTTATAGGGCCCTACAAGGTAGCCTTTCATGGTGCCGAAAGGCTGCCCGGCGCTGAGGGTCGGGGTGTCTGGGACGCCTGGTGTTCCGTAGTTCTTGCCCGCGAGGACGTAGACGTTGGTAATGTTGGCTCCGAACTTAACGGTTACGCCGCTTACCTTGTGGTTGGGCATCCATATCGCTACTGGTATGCTGACTACTCCGTCGCTGTTTCCGTCGACTGCGCTCAGGGCTATGACGCCTGCAGTTAAGCCAGTCGGTTGGACTATTTGTGAGTAGCCTCCGCTGAGCAGTGATTTCCAGTTGACTACGTCGTTCCTGTAGAGGGTGACGTTGAGGCCTGGTATTAGGCCGGCGCCCATCTTGCTGACGGTGTAGAGGTCGAGGTTGATTACCCAGGTGACGAGCTGGAGCTTCAGGCTGTACCTACCGCTCCACGCTGGGGCTCCGTAGAACCTCACGATGGGGTGCTCGGTGGCGCCTTTCTTTTCTAGGAGCCAGGTGTAGTCTAGCTTATCTGTCTTCGCCAGGGTCTGTTTTCTGGTTGTCTCGTTGAAGGATATGAGCTGGGCGTTGATGACCTTGTTGTAGTCTAGGGGCTCGCTGGGACGTGGCATTGTGAAGTTATAGTTGTACACCATGACGCCTCCGTACCACACGACGAAGCTGTAGTTGGCGCCTGCGATGAAGAGGTGCGGGTAGTGGCTGTTCATGAACTGGCTACCGGTGAACTTGAACCTGGCCTCGCTTATGCCGTTG
>JBEULP010000072.1:0-2673 GCA_041287245.1 Infirmifilum sp.
AAAGACCACTACGGGTTGGGCTGCCAGGGCGCAAGGGATACGCTAGCAAGGATCAAACACCCTTCAACGCCAACAACGGGACAAAAGCCAGGGGTTGCATCGACACCTAGTAGCCCTGTGAGACATCACTTTAAGGCATTATCTCAACACAAATCCTCCTCCCGTGCGCAACATCTTTCAGCGCGATGAGAGACGCACGCCGCACCTACTCGCAAGCCTGCTTTTAGGAGCCTTTGCAAGCTCCTCTCCGAGCCTGCTAGTCATCGCTGAGCCGGTACGGGTATTCGCGGGGGCTTTCGCTGGTGCATGTGCTGTTTCTCCGATTGGCTTCAGTTGCCTTACTTTGCTGGGGGCTCCCGTTGCGGGGGCTGGCTCCACTTTGGCGGAACGCAAAGCTTACATTGATAACGGTTGTGCTGCATTTCACCCTGGTGAACCATTTTATCTTGCTCTCTATGGTAGCCATGTTCCCACAAGGCCTTCATAGGTTCCAGTATGAATTCTATCCTCTACGTACCTCTGCTTCCCCTCATTGCGGGTCAGCTGACTAGATATCCTGTCCTGAGAAAAAAGGGCTTAATCGGCTGGGCCGGCTTCTAGCATAAGCTATTTAAGCATTTGGGGTAGTTCACACCCTACTGCGTATGGCTAAGCTGAGGAGGCTGAACGGTCTCTATTGGTCTTCGTGCCCCGACAGCGAACTAGTAGCCAGGCTTGCGGGTGACGGGGCGAGCCTCGTAGTGGATCTCACAGAGGGCGAGTGTAGCTATACGGTACCGCCGGGGGTGGAGCGCCTCGAGTACCCCATCCCGAACTACTCCTACAAGCCGTTTGAGGATGTCCTCGTCAACGTGTTGTATCCCGTCGCTGAACGGCTCAGTAGGGGGGAGAAGGTGCTCGTGCACTGCCGCGGGGGTATCGGGAGGAGCGGGGTTACAGTGGCCATGCTCCTCGGCTTGTTGAGAGGCGCCTCGGCTGAAGAGGTGAGGAGGAAGCTCGAGCCTCTCGGCTTCCAGGCTGAATCCCCATCCCAGAAACTCGCCTTTAGGTGGTTTTTCAGGGCGCGGGACCTAGTGGGGGCTGAGTGGTTGAGGAGCTTTGTGGAGAGGCTCAGGAGAGTAGGCGGCGGGGGAAACAGCTACTGGGACCTCTACAGCCACCACGCCTCTACGGTCGCCGGTGTAGCGGTGGATGTCCTCGAGGCTGTCTCGGAGCGTCTTCGCGTGTCTCGGGAGGACATGGCGAACGCGTACGCGGCGGGTCTCCTACACGACGCTGGCCGCGTGTTGGCCGGCGACGCTGTGCACCACGAGGTGGGCGCTAGGCTCGCTCTCGAGATACGGGAGCTGGCCGGCTGCTGCGACCCCAATGTAGTCTCGAAGGCGGTTTACCACCACAGGAAACGGACGGACCTTCTGGGAGATGCGACGCTGCGGGAGCTCGGGGCGGGTGCCCAGCTCGTAGCGGCGGCGGTTCGCCTGGCGGACGCGTTCACGGACGTCTACGCAGGGTGGGACGACTACAGCAGGACGGGCTGCTACAGGGGCGCGGAGCTGGGGGGCTCGAGGTTGATCCTCGTCTTGGAGTGCAGCCCTCCTAGCTGGCTGGAGAGAAGGCTCGCCGAGAAGGCTGAGGCGTTCACAAAGCTTACGGGAATAGAGGTCGAGCTCGAGGTGCCTTAGCGCTCCTGGAAAAGGCTATATTAAGCCCAACCCTGAGTCGCAGGTATAAAAGTTCAGAGCGCCGGCCTACCACGCGCCGCTTGCGGACGAGGCTGCCGTCAACCTCAGCATCAGCCTCAAGAGGTACGTTGAGGCATTCTACGAAGCCGCTAAGCCAGGAGACACTGTGACCTTCGGGGTGTCCAGCAAAACCCGTTGCTCGACCCATTGCAGTAGACTGTCTGCTCAACGGGGCGTAGCACGCGAAGAGTGCCCGCCTACGCCGGGATCGGCCGAGCTCAGCCTGGAGGAGCCGTGACGCGGGGTAGTGGATGCTGCTTCTACCCTCCGCTGCCACCTTCGGCGCCTGTTTACGGAAGCACCGGAAGGCCCCAGTTTTTATCTGCCCGTTCTCGGCAGGATGCTTCGCATCAGCGAGGGGGCACCGGGGAAGCTAGGGAAGGATCCCTATCGGAATGCGCTTGGTTTTCTCGGCGAGATCTCCAGGGGTTTTGCGCAGAGGCTTTAAATTTCTCCATGTTAAGGGTTACCTCTGCTACGGGGTTACAATGCTTGGCTCGTTAATGCCTGGGATTTGCACCGTGCTTCATGGAGTATTCGCGGTCGATTTTGGGCAAGCTAGCCCCAGGTTGTCCAGCCTACAGGCATCTTAGGCGGGCGCGTACCAGATGTCTCAAAGGCGGTGTCAGCGTAAAGGTAGTAGCGGAGGTAGAAGGCTTATAGCATCTGAGAAAAGCTACCCTTTTATCCTCGGCTAATGCCTTACCTCTTCTTTGTCAGGTTAATGGCTACAAGAGCTGTGGCGCTTGAGATTATAAAGAGTAGGACAGCGTAAGCTGCAGCTATGGCCGCAACTGCTGTGAGAATCAGCAGTACCAATAACGAGGTTATGGCTAGCTTTTCCACAGCTGGATTAATTCAATACTCCCTGATTAATTTTTCGTAGTTTATTTAATTATTTAATTTTGAGAAGATTTAAACAGCTATAGAG
>JBEULP010000073.1:0-3679 GCA_041287245.1 Infirmifilum sp.
GGCACAGTAGAGTTGCGATGAGTGAGTACAGCGCAGTGTTCGCGAGCACCGAGGGTCTTGAGAGAACTTCGGCGAAGTTGTTCAGAGTGTAGGAAGCGGGGAGCGGGGTGAAGCTCCACACTCCAGACAAGCTGATAATGAATATAAAAGCGTGGGGCAGCAGCCCGAGGGCGAGGAGCACGTAGATCACAGCGTGGTCTGCGACTTTCTTAAACCCGTCGAGCTCGAGTTCTTCGACGGGCCTCGGGAGGCGTAGGCTCGCATACTCCTTCAAGCTGATGTATTTCCTTGTGGTCAAGAAGACTGCGAGCACAACTAAGAGCATGAAGAACACGATATAGGCTCCGAAGCGCACTCTCTCCTCAACTAGCGCTTGCTGAATGTTGGTGAAGGCTTGGGGGGCAAGGAGCTCGTACTGCCCGACGACGATAGGCGTAGCGTAGTCCGTAAAGGAGAATGAGAAGACCATGAAAACCCCCGTGAGGACGCCTGGGGCGATCAGCGGTAGAGTCACCGTGAAGAACCTAGTAACGGGGTTTGCCCCTAGGCTCTCTGCAGCCTCCTCAAGCAAGCGGTCAAGCCTTAGGAGGCTGTTGTATGTGTTCATGACCATCCAGGGAAACAGCGTCAGCGTCTCGATGAGGATGACTCCGTGAAGGCCGTAGATGAAGTTGATAGGCTTGTTGATCAACCCCGAGTTCATGAGCAGGAGATTTATCGTTCCGAACCTACCTAAGAGGAAGATAAAGGCTAGGGCTCCAACGAATGGAGGGATCATGGTGGGTAAGAATATCAGTGCCAGTACAGTGTTCTTGCCGCGGATTCGGTAGCGGTGCAGTGCATAGGCGTAGGGAACGCCTATGGCGAGCGTTAGCAGTGTCACCGATGCAGAGACGTATAGGGTGTTTCGTAGTGATGACTGGAAAATCGGAGAGGTGAACGCGGCTAGGATCTCCCCGATGTTCCTCGGAGAGACCACGTACGCTGTGAAGTACGCTAAAGGGTACAGGATGAAGATAACGACATAGACTAACAGCAGGAGCCTAGATACGTCGAAGAAGGATAGTCTAGCGGACACGAGCTCACCTCTGGAGAACGCGCACATTTTCAGGCCCCACTCTGAGGTATATACGCTCACCCGGCTGGGGCAACCTCGACTTGAGTGGTCTGTGGATCTCCGCACGAATAATAGCCTCACCAACTCTCACATCAACTCTCGCGATGTTCCCGAGATACTGAACGATGTCCACCACCCCCTCGAATGTGTCGGCCTCCTCGCTGGGCCCTGGCAGGAGCTCTACGTGCTCAGGTCTGAAGGTGACGTAGACTAAGCTCCCCCTACTGACCTCGGCGTAATTCGCAGCGAGAATAAGGCCTATGCTACTCTCAACCAACAATAGCCCATCTTCGACGTCCTTAGCAGTACCTCTTAGCAGGTTAACCTGCCCGACAAAGTCTGCAACATACGAGGTAGCTGGGTTCGTATATATCTCGAACGGCGTGCCAATCTGCTCGATCTCACCTACTCTCATAACGACTATCTTGTCGGAGATTACGAGGGACTCCTCCTGGTCGTGAGTAACGTAGATCGTTGTTATCCCGAGGCGCTTCTGGAGCTTCCGGATCTCACCTCGCACGTTTACCCTGATCTTCGCGTCTAGATTACTGAGCGGTTCGTCTAAAAGTAGGACGCTTGGATTAATCACCAAAGCCCTCGCGAGCGCAACTCTCTGCTGCTGCCCCCCGCTCAGCTGGTGCGGGTACCGGTTCAGCAAGTCCCTGATCTGGAGAATCTCAGCAACACTCATCACTCGCTCCCGTATTTCACTTTCAGGCAACCTTCGCCGCTTCAGCCCATACGCTATGTTGTCGAACACGGTCATGTGTGGCCACAGCGCGTAGTCCTGGAAAACAAGCCCGACATTCCTCTCCCACGGCGGTTTCCCTGTTACTTCCTCGTTGTCGAAGAAAACTCTCCCCTCAGTGGGTCTGTAGAGACCTGCGATTATCCTCAGGAGCGTGGTTTTCCCGCACCCGCTGGGTCCCAGGAGCGTGACGAGTTCGCCCTCCGATACTTCGAGGTTCACGTTTTTAAGAGCGACAACATCTCCAAAGCGCATCCACACGTTCTCAACTGAAACTTTCACCATGACGAAACACCGAGAAAAATACTCATATTTGTTTTTTATAGCTGTTCCACTGCGCCTATTTCTTCCTACGCCTAATAAGCAGTACCGCAGCAGCTACAACCACTACGACCAAAATTGCCACAATTAGCATCTGCGCAGTGGCTTGAGCTCTCTCCCTTTCCTGCACTGCTAGCTGCTGAGCCTCTAAAGCGAGGGATTTAGCTCGGCCATAGTCCCCGGAGTCGAAGGCCTTAACCGCCTCCTGTAGCTTCCCCTCAGCGGCGGGAATGCCCTGGACGGCCGACTGGACTGCCCTGATGGTATTCCAGGCATCTTTCAGCTCACTGTGCTTCGCGACGATCGTCTCGTCGAAGATTTTGCTGACGTTCGCGAAGATCGCCTCAGCGTAGGTGAAGTTGTAGAACTTTGCGTTCGTGAAGGTCTGCAGGTACTCGTAGACGTTTGACTTACCTCCGAGGTACTGCTTGAGAATGGCAGCGGCAGACCCAGGCGGCCCCTCTATCGTGGCGTCGGGAAGTGTCGGTATCGCGCCGTACTTGGGAGCTATACTCTGGGCCTCAGGAGTGTACCACCAGTCGAGGAACAGCTTCGCTATGTTGGAGTGAGGGGCTCCTTTCAGAAGCGAAACGCCGCTGACTATGAAGCCCGTGGGATCCATGTAAATGGCTACTGGGTAGCCCTTCGCAGCGTTCAGTATCACGCCCTGCGCGTAGATGAACCCGACGGCGTACTCACCCTTTGAGACGAGGTCTAGAACGTCGTGGCTCCTCTGGACAAAGGTGCCGACGTTCGCTGCAAGCCTCCTCCAGTATGCCCAGCCCTGTTCCCATCCCCTGTTTTGCAGGATTATAACGACGTTGATGTACGTAGAGGAGGAACGAGAAGGTGTGCACATTACGATGAGGTCCTGCCACTTCGGGTCGAGCAGGTCGTCCCAGCTCTTTGGAGGCTCAAGCTTCAGCCTGTTAAGTACTTCCGTGTTGTACATGAAGCCGTGACCCCACCAAAGCTTAGGGTGCCACATCTCGTCGGGATCCCTCAGGGGCATCCCCATGAAGCTACTAGGTATGTGGTCGTAGTAGGGAGACCGGGGCTTATACGACTCCAGAAGCCCTAAGCTCTTAAGCTTCCAGTGGTAAATCAGGTCTCCACCGTAGAAAATGTCTGCTTCAGGCTTCCCTGCCCAAGCGATAATCCTATTCATTGCCTCGGGTGAGCCTACCTGGATTAGCTGCACATTCAGGTCTATGCCAAGCTCTTTCTTCACGTAGTCTTTAAAGCCCTGAACCACAGCATTGAGCAGGTCAGCCTGCGTCGGTGTGATGATGACAAGCGTGTTCTCATATTTTACTGTAGGGTCCGGCTTAACTTCGGGTGCGGCTATGGCTGCAACTGCTGTGAGAATCAGCAGTACCAATAACGAGGTTATGGCTAGCTTTTCCACAGCTGGATTAATTCAATACTCCCTGATTAATTTTTCGTAGTTTATTTAATTATTTAATTTTGAGAAGATTTAAACAGCTATAGAG
>JBEULP010000008.1:0-4979 GCA_041287245.1 Infirmifilum sp.
TCGGGCTCGACGTCCCTCAGCCCGAACTCAGTGAACGCGTCGTAGCGAGCGTACTCGCCCCTCAGCCTGAGGCCGCTCTTCGGTAGGAATCCGATGCCCCTCCATGCGTCATCGACGGTTTCGAACACCTTGCCAACGAGGCTCTGAGCCCTCAGGTCCCCGTGCCACGTGACGGCCCTCCTGTACTCGACCTCGACCCTCGCCTCACCCTTCGCGAGCTGCCTGAGGATCTCGGCGATCGAGAGCAGTACGTCGATTGGCTCGAACCCGGAGACAACGACGGGGATGCCATAGCTCTCAGCAACGGGGGTCCAGGCTTTCGCGCCGGTGATCGCCGACACGTGGCCGGGGGCGATGACGCCCATGATGGGGGGCTCCGTTGGCTTCTCCCTCAGGATCTCGATCGAGTAGAACATTGCCGGCGGGGTCAGCTTGACGAGGCTCATCAGCTTCAGGTTCGGGGGGAGCAGCTCCCTCAGGATGGCGTGAGCGTAGCCGGGCGCGACGGTCTCGAAGCCTATCCCAACGAACACCGAATCCCAGCCGCGCTCCCTAGCCTCGCTGGCTGCCTCCAGGATGCTCGAGACCACCCTCACCCTCCCGCCCAGCGCCCTCGCCTCGCTCAGCGAGGAGGCCCCCCTCACGCCCCTCAGGGACCTGAGCCTGTAGACGTCACCGTAAGTGTACACGGTGACACCGTCGAGCGCCAGCTCGATCGCCTCCTCGACGAAGAGCGAGGGGGTTACGCACACCGGGCATCCAGGGCCCGCCACCAGCTCGATCGAGGGGGGCATCAGGCTCCTGATCCCGAAGTGCGTGATCGTCCACTCGTGCGTCCCGCAGAAGTCCATGATTTTGAACTTGAACCCCTCCCCCCACCTTTGCTCGACCTCCCCCGCCAGCCTCTGGATGCGCTCCGCGAGCCTCCTAGCGAGGGGCAGGTTCCGCCTGAAGGCGGTCTCGATGGCTTTAGCTGCGCTGATGAAGCTCGCCGTGAGGTTCTCGTAGCCCTCCGCTCGCTCCGCCACCACCCGCTCGGCCCGCTCAGCCTTAAAGGCTTCCGCAGCGCGCTAGAGGCCGCCGGGTTAGGCGGGCCAGGGCGACTCTAGGAGCTCGCGGAGGAGCTCGATTGTGTGCTGGACGTCGCTCTTCCCAGCCACCGAGACGGGCGAGTGTATGTACCTGACGGGGACGGAAATAGCCGTCGCCGCAGCCCCCACGTGCAGGAAGCCGCCAGCGTCGGTCCCGCTGTAGGGCGAGATCTGGAGCTGGTACGGTATCCCCGCGCGCTCCGCGAGCCTGCGGATGTGGCTGAGCAGCCCTTCCGACGCTACGACCGTCCTATCCATCACTCTGAGCGCGGGCCCCTGCCCCACTTTGGTCACCACCCTGTCGGGGGGCGTGCCGGGCACGTCGTTAGCTATCGTGCCCTCCACCGCGACCGCGTAGTCCGGCTCAAACCTATGGGCCAGCGCGAGCGCCCCCCTGAGCCCCACTTCCTCCTGGACTGTGAAGGCCACCACCACGGTCCCCACCTCAGGGCCCCGGTAGCCCCTTAGGGCCTCGATCAGCGCGAAGCACCCAACCCTGTCGTCGAGAGCCTTACCGGCGATATACCCGCCCCAATCCTCGAAGCGCGGCGCGAAGGTGGCGGGGGTGCCGATGCTGACGCCCCTGGCCAGGACCTCGTCCCTCGAGGGGGCGCCGATGTCGATGAATAGATCCTCGACCGTAGGCTCCCTGGGCGGAGCGCCCGACTGCAGGTGCGGGGGCGTCGAGCCGATGACGCCGGGGACGGTGCCCTTGCTCCCCATGACCGTGACGGCATGGCCCTGCAGGGAGCCGGCGCTGACCCCGCCGAGGGCTGCGACTCTCAGGAAGCCAGAATCTTCGATGTGCCTCACGAGGAACCCCACCTCATCCATGTGCGCAGCCACGACCACCACGGGCCTACCTTCGCCGAAGGTGAGGTACAGGTTCCCGACGCGGTCCACCGACGGCTCGAACCCCATCCCCCTCAGCTCCGCGGCGATCAGCTCCCGCACACGGGCCTCGAAGCCGGGCGGCCCCAGCTCCCTGGAGAGGGAGGCGAGCAGCTCGATGTTCACGCGCGCTCCCTCGCCGCCGCACCTTTTATGCCAATTGCTCGTGGAGCCTCCCCCTTTAGCCGGTCGATCACCTCCCGAACCTTCCGGAGAGCGCACTCCACTTCCGGCGGCCGGCGGACCCTCGTAGAAGGCTCCCAGGAGGGTCTTCGTGAGGTCGCTGCGAAGACCCCGAACCCTCCCTACCGACCTCCCTCAACGCCTTACTCCTCTCGGTGTGGCTCACCGGGGGTCACCCCCTTGACAGCCCCGATGTGCGCGTTGACCAGCCGCAAGCGCGAGAAAGGCCTTGCCAGCTGCGTTGCAGTAGGGGAAGACGCTTCCCAGCTTCAGCGCACCTCAGGCGTTCGCAGGCGAAGCCGAAGCTCACGAGCAGCAGTGGCGCCTAAACCCTTTAAGGCTGCCTAGGGACCCGTCAGCGGCCCCGGAAGCGGATGATGAGGTCTGGCTACCCAGCGACCCGTGACTGCTCCTGGCCTTACTGACGGCGCCGGAAACCTTCCCCCGCCCGACCTCCGGGGCTTTGCGTGGAGCCCCGTCCACTCAGCGAGGCCTCTGAGTTCGCCGGGAAGCTACCCGAGCTGCTGAAGATGGGCGCACGCGCCGAAGGTACCGAGGCGCTCGGCCCCCGCTGCGCGCTAGCGCTCGAGCGGTACTTCGGCGGTGAGCTGAGGGAGGTCGGCGCCGCACCTCGTCCGCTACCTGAGCGCCTCCAGGGTCGGATCGATCCCAATCTCTGGCGCAGAGGCCCTCGAAACCGCTCCCGAGGGCCTCGGCAACCAAAAGGGTGGGGTACGTCGCTGCGGCAGCGAAGAGGGAAAGAGCAACCTGCTGCGAGGGTAGTTGTGGCCGAGAGCCTGCCGAGCACCTCGAGCACAAACCCCTCTAGCCCCTCGCCTAGCGCGGCGCACCCCTGCCCCCCAGCTGCTCAGCCGGAGCTCCGCATCCCAGACCTCCTGATCCGATCGGCTATCTCGGCCGCCCTCAGGAGGATGTGGACCCTCTCGACCTCCTCGCGCAGCTTCCTCACCTCCTCCCGCTTCGCTTCGTGCGCTTTACGCAGCTCCTGCGCCCTCCTCCTCAGCGCGTCCCTCCTGCTCTTGAGCCTGGACAGCTCCTCCCTCAGCTGAGCGACGCGTAGCTTGACCCTCTCCCTCTCCAGCTGAGCCTGGAGCCTGGCCTTGCTCAGTTCGTCGATTCGCCTCTCGATATCCTTCAACTTCTCCTCCACCTCGCCGTACTCCTTCGTCTTCGCCCTCAGCTCCGCCTGCCTAGGCTCACCCCTCTCGATCCTCTCGAGGAGGCCCTTTATCTGGCGCTTGAGCTCCTCCACCCTCTGCTGCAGCCCCCTCCTCTCCTCCCACAGCTTCGCCAGCTCCTCGCCCACCGGGGGGGTGCCCGCCGCTAGCCTCTCCTTCAGCTCCCTGAGCTCTGCCCTAGCCCGCTCGATCTCCTGGCACAGCCGCCTCAGCTCGGCAGCGACCTCCCCCCTCTTCGCCCTCAGATCCAGCTCCTCCAGCTCCGCCCTGCTCAAGGCGGCCCTCAGCTCCCTGAGCTTCCTGCGCAGCTCCTCAGCCTCCTCAGGCACAGTAGCACGTCGCTCCGAAGTAAAAAAGGTTACAACTGCGTGGCACCCCCTCGAGCAGTCGCAAGCTTTTAAGGCGAGCACCTGAAACTTTCGCGAAGCGCATGGCGGCCATTCCCCATAGCATTTCGGAAAAGCTTTCTATTATAGAAGAAATCGTCAGAGCACCCCTCTATTCGCTGGCCGGCCTCGCCGCCGGGCACCTCGCCTACGTATCGACGGTCGAGGGGGTGAGGGACCTCTGGGCCCTGGACCTATCGACCGGGGAGCGCGTTCGGCTGACGAGAGGGGGGATCCACCAGGTGGCCCGACCTAGGCCGCGTTCTCCCTACGTCGTCTACACGAGGGACGTGAGCGGTGGCAGGGAGCTGCAAGCGGTTTACGCCGTTGACGTGGGGGGACGCGAGAACATCGCGCTGGAGGGGTTCGAGCCGCGCCGCGTCTTGGGCGTCGCCTTCGACGGCGAGCGCGCCGCGCTCGCTGCGGCTGGCGAGGGGGTGGAGCTGTGGCTCCTGGACCTCAGGGGAGGGGTGGAGAAGCTGCACACTGCGCGGGGCATCATGTGGGTGACGGACTTCCAAGATGGGCCTGTGGTAGGCCAGGGGGTGCTCAAGGGAGACCCGAGGTCCTTCGAGGTCTTCATCTACGACCTGAGCACGGGGGGCTTCGAGGTGTACACTCCTAAGGAGGGCTCTTCTAACCGGAGCCCGGTGACCCGGAGCGGCAGGGTGCTCTTCGCGACGAACGCCTTCGGCGGGGAGCGGCTGGTGGTCTACGAGCCCGGCTCGCGCGAGCTGAAGCCGGTTGAGGTGATGGGGCCCGACCTCGAGGCGTACGGGCCGATCGAGTTCGTCAGCTTCGGGTGGACGGAGGAGGGGAGACTCTGGGCCATCGGGAAGCGCGATGGGAGGGCGAGGCTCTTCCTCGACGGGAGGGCGCTCCCTACGCCAGAAGGGATGCTGTACGATGCGGATTTCGCCGGGGGGAGGGCGTACGTCACGCACACCTCGCTCACTACGCCCACCAGGATCCTGGAGGTGGACAAGGGCGGCTGGAGGATCCTGCTCGGGTCGGAGCTTCCGGAGGAGGTAGCCGGGAGGTTTGGTGCCACCCGCGTGGTGAGGGTGCGGTCGTCCGACGGCCTCGAGATCCCTACCTTCGTCATCGAGAGCAGGGCCGCCCCCAAGCCCGGCCCCACGGTGGTTTACGTCCACGGCGGGCCTTGGAGCGAGGTTGCCGACGCTTGGAACGTGTTCATCGCCTCGCTCGCGGCCTCCGGCTACCACGTG
>JBEULP010000074.1:0-5306 GCA_041287245.1 Infirmifilum sp.
TGTGCGGAGAGTGGGGCCGCCTCTAGTGAGTGAGTTGATCCTCGATGACTTCAACAAGTTCGAAAGACTGGTGCAGAGCAGGGAGTTCGACTTCCTAGTGCTCAGCGAGGGCGTGGTTGGGCTAATTGGTAAAACTCCCGAGGGTGTCGAGCAACAAGCTTTGCTCACAGTGAGAGGAGTCGATCCGGCTTCCTTCGTAGAGGTTGCAAAGACTTTGATGAGCGCGATGCGGGCGTACGCTCCTAAGTCGTTCACCGCCAGGGTCAAGCTGAAGAAGCCTCTCGAGCTAACGGAGGAAGTGAAGAGGAAACTCTCGGAGTACGGGGCCCGGTGGCGGTGAGGGCTATGGAGGCTCGTAGGCTGATCTTCTATACGGAGCGCAAGGTGAAGAGTCGCGATGGCGAGCGCGTCGTGCAACTATGCCACTTCTGCCCGAGCACGACCGTGAGGAGGGCTGAGCTGGTCGCCGCCTGCCCATGGAGCGAGCTGGTGTTGCTAGCCGAGAAGCTGGAAGGCGTGGTTCGGCCGAAGAAGAGGTCGGTGAGAGTAGGGGATGGAGCGTACAAGCGTCTGCTCGTCTACGCGGCGGTTAGAGAGTCGCTGAGGAGTCAGCAGAAGGTGAGGGAGCTAGAGGAGGTTGTGAGAAGCTTAGACGAGTACGAGTTGCACTTCTGGTTTTCGCGCTTTATCGCGGCGTTCGAGAGAGGTAGGATCGCGCTCAAACGCCCGGCAAGAGCTTTCAAAGTGCTCCATAGGCTGGATTGACATGGCTGTGGAGCTGGCTCGCGAAGTTCTATCGATTTACAAACGCTACAACCCGATCTTCCGCGCCGCCCTGGCGAAGGCTAAGCCTGCTGTCGAACCCTTTCTCCACCAGCTGGAGTTCCTCGCTAGGACACTCCTCCGCTACCCGCTGAGAGCCTTTGTCGCCGACGAGATCGGTCTGGGCAAGACTGTCACCGCGATACTGGCCATGGAGAGGCTGAGAGATCTGGGTCTTGCAAAGAGAGTCCTCATCCTCGTCCCCAGGATCCTGGTGAAGCAGTGGGTTGGAGAGCTGGACAGATTCCACGTAATCCCGCAGAGGATCGAGAGGAACAATTTCCGCGCGCTCGCAGAGAGAGGGTTCCCCGAGGGCGTCTACGTCGCCTCGATGGACTTAGTGAAGAGACAACGCTACTTCGACGCGATCACGAGAGTAGGCTGGGATCTCGTCATCGTAGACGAGGCGCATAGAGTCGGCCGCTCTCGGGGCAAGAAGCTTACCTATCGCTACAAGCTTGTCGCAGAGCTGGCCCGGGAGGGAGGGAGAGGGCTTCTGTTGCTCTCAGCGACACCTCACAGAGGCGATCCGAGCGACTATCTTTCGAGGATGCGTTTGCTGGATCCCTTCTTAGCGAACGACGACAAAGCCCTCGACAACCCCCAGTTCTACGCCTACTCGCGCAACGTGCTAATCTTCCGCCGGACGAAGCCTGACGTGAACTACGTGTACGAGGAGAGGAAGGTGTTCCCAGACTGCAACGTGATCGCTGTGGTAGTCTCAGCAACGAATGATGAGAAGGAGTTCCACCATCGCCTCATCCGGTTCCTCAGAACAAAGATCCTCGAATATCACAGAAGGACGGGCACGGAACCGAGAGCAGTGGGTCTGCTTAACGCCCTCATCTTCAAGCGTGCCTCGTCCAGCCCCTACGCAGCCATCAAGACAATGGAGGTGATCCTGACCAAGAGGGCTGCGACCCTGGACCTGAGGAAACTCGACTCCAGGAGGTTTGAGAAAATCCTCTCGAGGAGAGGTAGGCTCGCGAAAGCGGTGCTAGGGCTGGGGTTCGAGGAGCTTGAAAGCGAGGAGGATCCTGACAGGGTCGTGGAGGAGTTCGCGGAAACGTGCTCGGCACTGCTCAACGAGGACGACGTCAAAGAGTTGAAAGACTTGGTCAACCTGGCCAAGAGGTGTATGGAGCGGGACAGCAGGCTTGAGGCGGTATCCCGGCTCGTCGAGCAGCACGTGCGAGCAGGGGAGAAGGTCTTGGTGTTCACCGAGTTCAAGGATACCGCACGCTACGTCGCAGAGGAACTCGCCAGAAGACTTGGGGGGGATAGGGTGGCAGTGCTGACAAGCGAGGAGGCGGCGAGCGATAAGGAGCTGATGAAGATCCGCAGGTGGCTGGAGCGTGAGGGTGGCAGGGTTCTTGTGGCGACGGATGTGGCGTCGGAGGGGTTGAACCTGCAGGTGGCGAATATTCTGGTGAACTACGAACCACCCTGGTCGCCTGTGAAGCTGGAGCAGAGGATCGGGAGAGTGTGGAGGCTGGGGCAGGTTCGCAACGTCAGTGTCTACACGGTGTTCCTGGCGGTGGAGAGCGACAAAGACGTGCTGGACGTCCTCTACGCGAAGCTGGTCGCGATGGGGAGAGCTCTCGGCAGGCTGGAGAAGCCGCCGGTGGGTGAGGAGGCTCTGGTTATAGACTTGTGGCAGCGCTCTCAGACGCCCCCTATCATGGTGAGGAGGGGTGAGAAGCTGTCGAGAGTTTCAGAATATACGCTGAGACGAGAATATCTCGCCGGAGGGAGGGAGGCGCTTGACAAGCTTGTGAACGCGATCGTGAATACGATCCAGCAGTTGCAAGAGGCTCTTGAGAAGGTGGGTGGCTTCTCGAGGCCGAGAAGAGATGAGGTCGAGCGATTCATGCGAGAGGCTGTCGGCTTTGCCTCAGCCAGAGAGGCTGGGGAGGCTGTAGCTAGGCTCCTCAGAGCGTTCAAAGGGCGCGTGGATGTGGTGGTGTCGATCGGTGACCAACCCTTTGTCAGGTCTCCCGGCGGAACTCTAGTGCCGATCTCAAGGACTTGGGAAGCTCTCTCAGCCTTCCTAGAGAGGGAGGATAGGGCTAGGCGATTGAGAACCCCCATCTACGTGGTCGCGAGAGGCGAGAGAGAGCGTGAGGTGTGCATCTACGAGGTTCCTATCCGGCTCAAGAGTGGTGCGGTGGTTTACAGCGAGATCGTCGGGGTGGATGGGGAGGGGAGGGTGATGAGAGGCGCGGAACTGCTTAACTTGATTGCTGAGGCGCTGGGGCGGGAGGTCTTCGAAGCCAACGAGTTCTCGATGGATGGTGAGAGTTGCTCAGCCACGTTGCGCAAATTCGCTACTGACCTGATCAAACATCTCTTGAAGGATCTCAACGGCTACCGCCTTGCACTGATCCACAGTCGCTTGCGTCAAAAGGAGAAGGAGTGTGAGGAGCCTCTAATGCAATTCGCCCCGACAAACTTCAGGCTCCTTGGCGTGATCAGGTTCGCTGGAGAGAAGGAGTTGCGCGCCGAAGCTGAGGTTAGCCCGGAGGAGAGGAGGAGGATCGAGGAGGAGGCGATGAGGATCGCGCTAGAGTACGAGAGGAGGCATGGGCGGGAGCCGGTTGACGTGAGCCAGAGCGAGCACTACGACATATACAGTGTCGATCCGAGGACGAATGAGGAGAGGTTCATCGAGGTGAAGGGGCACCAAGGTTCATCGTTGCTCGCCGAGCTCACTGAGGATGAGTATAGAGTGGCTCAGCAACTTAGGGAGAGATACTGGCTCTACATAGTCAGCAACATCGGCACTGGCAGCCCCCGGCTCGTCGCGATCCGAGACCCCCTCTCGAAGATGAGAGTAGAGATGCGAGGCACGGTGAGGTTTCTCCTCAAGCCGGGTGACGCCGGTGGTTGAGGTTCGGGTCGTCTCCGGGGAACGAGAGGTCGGCGGGGTCTGTATAGCTGTGAAGGATCGGGGGGAGACCATAGTTTTTGACCAGGGGATCCGATTCTCGGTCTTCCGCCGTCTCTACAGCTATCGCATCAGGCCTAAGGGACCTGTCGAGTTGCGCGAGATGGGAGTCTTACCGCCTCTCGAATTGTTGCAGGAAGCCAAGACACTCTATATCACTCACTTCCACCTCGACCACCTCGGCCTCTTGGGCGACCTGCCCTACGGGCTGGAGGTCAGAGTTCCCTCTACTGCTATGGTCGAGCTCCTAGGAAGCTGGTATAGAGACTCGCCAGACTGGATGAGCTATCTGCCGCCCGGCTATGCGACACGCCTCGTGGAGGCGGAGCCAATGGTCGCTGATGCTAACGGCGTGATTGCCCTGCCCGTACCCCACAGCGCCTACCCCTCGACCGCCTATCTCTACTTCGGCAGTGACGAAAACGTGTTGTACACGGGCGACCTCCGCCTCGAACACGTCTCTAGTACGCTCGGCAGCGCTCAGCAAGGCAATCTCTTCACCTACCTCGAGGGCAACCCAGACTTGAGGGTAGACACACTCTTGGTCGAGGGGACTAACTTCGGGAGGCCTGTGGCCCCGCTTAAAGGCGATGACTTGCGCCGCGTGCTCCGAGAGCTCGTGCAACTCCGAGCGCCACTACTTGTGGCGGTTCACCGGATGGAGCTAGACCTCTTTCTAGCTGTTCTCGAGGAACTGATAAGAGTCAATAGAATAGTCTTAGTCGCCTCCGCGAAGATCATAGATCTCCTGGATACGTGGTCGCACACTCTCAACATCCCCATGGAGTGGATACGAAGACCTCTCGCGCTCGCAGAGAAGCCTTCACAAGTCGAACTCGTTGACTCAGACGAGCTGAGAAGCCCGGCGGACTACGCCGTGATAGCAGACCTCTTCGAGCTTATAGACTTCGCGAGAAGCTCTGAAATTGAGCTCAGAGGCGGGCATGCGCTCCTCCTCACGTCAGAGGTTGAGGCGGAGGAGGGTCTGGAGGAGGCGGTGGCGGTTGGATGGCTACGCAGACTGGGTCTGCAACCCTACAGACTCCGCGTCTCGGGACACTACTATCCTTACGAGCTATCGAAGCTGCTGAAGCTTGTGAGGCCGAGACGCGTGATCCCAGTACACACGGAGGCTCCAGACATGCTTATTGAGTTGTGGAGAAGGGTTGCAGGCTAGCTTAGACGGATTGCGCGAGGCCCGCCTACTAGCCTGTGAATATCTCGCTCTCATATCAATACGAGATCCTCAGCTACTTCACAGCTTCTACAACCTCACTCTCTCAATTCTCTCAGTGAAAGAGAGATGCTGAGCGGGTGGCGTTTTGAGGAGACAGGCGTGTTGTTCGCGTGGGGCGAGACGAATTTAATTGCTCGAGCGGTTACTGGCTGGGAGACAGTCTGTGAGAATGTGGATGGTGCCGCCGAGTATTATGTGCGACAGGCACTTGCTGGGCGAGCATGTCGAGTTGCACATGCTCGTCGGCGCTCTCAGGAGGAAGGTCAGGATTGATGGTTATGTGAGAAAAGGCTTGTTAGA
>JBEULP010000075.1:0-2915 GCA_041287245.1 Infirmifilum sp.
CTCTAGCTTTTCTTTTAAGTGGTCTAATAGTTGGAACAAGCTCGCTCTTACTAGCCGTAGCCACTATGAAGGATGTTTCCCTAGCATGGTTGCCCCTCGTCAAGTTAAAGGCAGGTTCTATCGGGGAATCTCGTTTCTTCACAATAACCTTTGAATACGGTATAGGTGTTGTATCACTTCTTCTAACCCTCGTATACGAGGTTATCTTTGGAGCTGAAAGAGCAAGTAAACTCTTAAAGCATATCTCACACGGAGCATGAGTCGGAGTCTAAGATCGTAGATTTAGTATCCCACCTTGGAAAACTTTGGACAGGTTTATGGATTAGGAAAGAGTAGTTGGCAAGTAGGCTTGAACTTCTTACCTCAGTGGAATCTGAATACCACTTTTTTAACTTTTTTGTTTGATTTGTAAATAAAACCCGAAACTTTTAAATATTAATAATAAAAAGAATTAAACGACAGGTGCAGACCATGGACCTGTTATCACAGTGGTTGAGCTATCCAGCTGCTCCCGACCGGATCCTTTCAATCATCGGCATAACAATTCACTGGCTGATACTGCAGTATGTCTTAGGGCTACCTCTTTTCATCACAGTGTCGCTACTAGCATACAAGAAGACTGGGAATAACAACTGGGAGAGAATGGCTCGTGTTATGAGTAAGGCTCTTGGACTGATCTTCGCGGTTGGGGCGGCGACAGGGACAGCCTCGGAGTTTGGGCTACTGGTAATATGGCCCAACCTGTTAGAGGCGGCGGGTAGGTACATATACTTCCCACTTTTCGTCGAGATATTTGCATTCTTGACAGAAATAGTGTTTATATACTCGCGCGTATTTGCCTGGACAAAACTAAGCGTAAACCAGAAGATACTTATAGCGGTCCTAGCAATGTCCGGCGCCTGGTTCAGCGCAGCTATGATTCTAAGCGTAAACAGCTATATGGTGGCACCCACTGGCATAGTGTCAGCCTATGACCCGGCGTCCGGCTGGAAGTACGCGCAGGGATACCCTAAGATCCTCCTCATTGTACCAAAGAACCTTGTAACCGCGCTTGACGTTCAAAAGCTGCAGCAGCTGGGAATGGACGTAGTCGCGGAGACTGGGAGCGGGGTAGCAGTACTGATGCCTTCGAAAATCGTAGCCAGGCTGGTTGCGGAGGCGTGGGCTGGAAAAACCGTCCGTGATAGTGCTCTTGTACTCGTGGTAAAGCCTGACGCGCTGACAGTCGTAGGCAATGTCCTCTTGATGGAGATTGTCGACAAGATACTAGTTACTACCGTAAAAACAGTAGGGTACTCTACCGTGACCTTCCACTCCCCCGTTTACCCTGGTACTCTTTTACACAGCGTTGGCGCGGCGTTAACCGTAACCTCCTTCACAATCCTTGGAGCCTACTCTATCCTTCTTTTAAAGTCTAAATCCAACGCGAAGAAAGAGTATTACATCCAGGGTTTAAAATTCGGCGCTGTTGCCGCCCTAGTAACTATCGTTCTCCAGGGGGCGGTCTTTGGCCACCTTATGGGCACAGAAATCGGGAAATACAATCCTGAGAAGCTTGCAGCGATGGAGGGCACAAGCTCCTCTATCCTTAGCCTTTCTAAGCTCTTGGGAACTGAGAGAATTATGGCGTTTCTCGCCTATGGTAGTTTCGAGGCTAGTCTACCCAGCTACGATGCTATACCTGGGGACTACTGTTCCCTACTCGGTGTTCCACCGATTTCAGATTGTAAGCCCCCACTGATAATACACTACCTGTACTATTCAAAGATCGGCTTGTCTATCCTACTGGCTCTCTTCTCGGCTCTAGTTGTTTACACGCTACACCGCGGGAAGGTGGCTAGGTGGCTATTGCTTTTAGGGGCTGCATCCCCGCTTGCCGCGCAGCTGGTTAGCTTTCTAGGCTGGGCTGTACGCGAGATTGGTAGAAAGCCTTGGACAATCTACGGCGTTATGACTGTAGATGTTGCCCACACAGTCAACCCTGCCGACCCCCTGGCCTACATGACTGTGGCCGCGCTTTTCCTCGCCGCTTTAACAGGTCTGATCTTCGCCGTGTGGAAGACCTTGTACATTCCAGCTTTGAAAGGTGAGTAAAGGTGCAGGTTGAGGTACTATTCCTGGCACTTGTGTTCGGACTTCACATCATAGGCGTCAACGTCGGCATTGCCTTGGCAACGTATATTCCGCTGCTGAAGAGGCGAGCCGAGCTCAAAGGCGATTCAGGGCTGATGGAGCTTGCCAGAGGACTCTTCAGGATTTATGCCGCAACCTATGGCCTCGCCGGCGTCTTAGGAACAGCCTTCACAGTTTTCCTGCTTAGCTTCTACCCACAATTCCTAGGGGTGGCAGGGAACATAACCATGGTACCCTTCGGGATATCAATTGTAGCTATAGTCTTGCACTTCTTCGCGATAACAGCCTATTGGTACGGCTGGGACAACTTTACGCAGAAGGAACACTTCTACACTGGTGTTCTCCTAGCCTTTACAGCATATCTCATACCCCTAGGCTTCAGAGCGGTCTTCGCCTTCTTAAACACCCCTGTAGGATTAAGCTTTGCGGGGAAGCCAACCCTCGACGTCCTAGCTGCCTTGACAAACCCGACGTTCCTCCCCCTCTACCTGAAAAGCATAGTCGGAGCGCTAACCTTAGGGTCTCTCTTCATCTCGGCTGTGATAGCCTTCAAAGCCCTTCGCGGGGAAAAGCTTTCCGAGGCTGAAAGAACGCTCTACCGTACAGGGCTAAGCTGGTCCCTTGTAGGGCTCTTCGCCATGTCGCTTTTCGGGCCTTGGTACGCGCTCTCGCTCACCGTTACGCCTATCAAGTTCAACAACATTTTCGGGGGCCTCGGCTTTGAGTCCCTAGCCTACCCTACGACAGCCAACTACACATGGCTATTCGACATTAAACTTCTC
>JBEULP010000076.1:0-10558 GCA_041287245.1 Infirmifilum sp.
TAGGAGATCCCTCTTGCCTCTCACGCTGGGGAAGGTAGCTATAACAACTTTACCCACCCTACACAACAGGTCCAATACGCCCTCCAAATCGCTTGGAGTGAAACCGTGGAGAACCTCTATGGCTAACACGGCGTCGAATTCCCCCTCAAAAGACTTAGACCTGACGTCGCCAGCTATTACGCGGTCATATATGCGCTTAGCCAAAGAGAGCTTATCGACATCCACGTCGACGCCGATAATATATACATCAGGCATACGAGCTTTAACTACAAAGCCCCAGAAGCCGTATCCACAACCAACACCAAGAATCTTCCCGGGCTTGATCTTCAACAACCCCGAGACCCACGTTTCGAGAACTTTGAGCACTTTATCCAGGCACTAGGCTCTATTTTTGACAGGCATGCATACTGTCACAACCTGAGACCTGAACTCTTCAACACGTTTTTCACTAGACATGATGTAGCCCATTCGCCAGGTATTTTAAGAGGTTTATAAGCGGTGTTTAATTTTTATAATATTACCTCGCATTCGCACCAAACACATTTGAACGATATCTTGGCGAGATACGCTCCGAGGATTGTCCGCACCGCCCGCGGACCGACGAAGCTCCCGCACTCTCATAGAAGGAATTGGGTTAGACTCTTTCTTCAAATACCATAATATTAAGTGAATATAGAAGGGTCCTGCTAATGTCCTTCAAGATTCTCATGCCTGAAAATGTGAGTTAATATGTATACAATGAAAGCCAGATATGAAACATATGTCGTAAATGAACTTACCAAAGCATAAAGAACACCGCTTCCTGCTTTAACGCCAAGAATAGCTCTATAGAGGCGGTGTGCAAGAGAAGGTGTGAACATTAAGAGTGCAAGCTTGTAACATCCTATGCTAGTTAGAATTATAAGGAATATCAGTGAAAGCCCATGAAAGAATACCGTAAGTGTATCTATCAGTTGCGCTTTCCTATGCTTAATGAAGTTTTTCGCCCTGGCCTTTCCATCTCTCCAAGCCTTGCGCAGATTAATTCCACCATTAACGAAATGGTAAACTATGGCTTTAGGGTTCTTATACGCTGCTATCCCATACTTTTTAAGCCTGATGACAAAGTCTAGATCTTCCCCTCCATCGTTAAACCAAGGATCAAAATTACCTACGATGTCGATCACTTCGCGCCTAAACGCCATATTTTGTGTAAACCCGAAGTCTGAGAATGGACGCTTTAACCTGCCTAAGCGAATTAGCTCTATCTCCACCGGATCTTTTATAACATAGTTTCCGCCAAACTGAACTAAAACTTCTGGTCGCTCTCTAAATATTCTAGCATATTCCTCAAGCCAAGTGTTTTCGGCAATAGCATCAGCATCAATAAAAGCTATTACATCACCTCTAGAGGCATTTACACCCGTAGCACGCGCACCTCCATACCCACGTATTCTATTGACAACTATTCTGAGTGGGAGAACCTTTACATATTCTCTCGAAATAACAGCACTTAGATCATTGGGCTCGTCAACCACAACTACCACTTCAGAAGGCTTGAGACTCTGTTTAGCCAAGCTTTCTAAGGTAAACTTTATTTTAGGCTCATTCTTAGCGATAATTACTACTGAAAATTCAAATTCCCTTACAATGGCATAAGTCACGGGGTCGTTATCTGAAACTTAAGAAAAGTTATCATAGTACTATAAAACCTAGCGGGGTGATGATTTACGGCAATTTCGTAGCGACTTTAATTCTTTTTAATGTTCTTACTAGAGCTTCTCTCAAGAAGCCATATGATAGCGAGATCCCGGTTGGGACATTTCCTAGCATCCACTGTTTCAGCCCTTTAATTCCCCTGCTTCTAACAATAGGATATGCTGAGGCTAATACATATATTAATAGTGTTACTGACATAAGTAGAAATCCTGTAAAGATGGAGTATGTTAGTAGCACGAGTGACCAAGGCCAAGTGATCCAGTATATTACCCTAAGTTTCAGAAACTTTGGAAGTGAATCCCAGCTAACGTAGTATTCTTTAGCACGCACCGTAAAGTTGTACCATAACCATCGCCTTAACCTACCTGGCTTCCTGACCTCCTCTGACCTCTTTAGGTGAAGGACAGGTTTTGGAGCCCAGAGTATACGGTAGTTCGTTTTCTCCTTCACTCTGATGCAGAACTCTGTATCTTCGCCTTGGCTCAGGTTTTCGTTAAACATGCCGACCTTCTCAAAGACCTCTCTTCTAATGAGCGTAAAACCCATGTAGACGGCATTTGTTTTCTTGCTTACCACGGGAACATAGTTGATGCCAGTTGAGGGTTCATATATGTAGTCAGCGCCCATGATGCCAATATCCGAGTCACGTTCCATAGCCTCAATCATTTCACGTAGCAGTTCAGGTGGAGGTATTACATCGCTATCCCAGTAGAGTAAGTATTTACCCTCCATGTATTTTATGCATATGTTCCTGGCTTGCGGAATGTTTGACTCAGCTCTAACGATCTTAACTTCTCGAAAACCTAGTTCTTTAGCTTTTTTACTCCACTCAAGAATCCCTTCATAGGTTCCATCTGTTGAGCAACCATCTACAAAAACAATCTTGGAATTTATCTTGGGATACTCTAAACTTTCCAATGCTCTGAATAACTTGTCGAGAATCCATGCTCTATTTTTTATAGGTATACAAATCGTTATTAAAGGCTTTTTCGTTGAATGCGCATTATTATTCATCATTCACGCCTTCAAAATATATTCCTTGTAAGGCTTGAATTATTATATCTTTATTGAATCTAGAATAGTACTCTACAATGTTAGCTCTATTGCTTAGCAAAGCCTTAATGTGAAAGTTTAATCGCTGTACATCATTTAATGTTAATGAGCGATTACGTACTAACCTTACTATATACACTAAGTAATTCAAAGTCATTGCTAGATCGCATAAGGATCCGTTATTAATGTACGGATCATGATTTTGAATGGGCCTCCGCGCTAAAATACCCATTAGGTAGAACAGAAAATGGTACAATATCCAGATAAATAGTTTCAAGCCATGTAGTTTCCTTAGAAATAATGCTTCAAGAACTATCTTCTTAGGTGTATAGCCCATAGCAGGTATCGTATCAAGTTTATTCTTAAATTCTCTCACAAGGTAGCCAAGGAAACTTTTAACATATCGTCGCTCGCTAAAGTAGGTGCTAATGAATAATTTTCTTGAAGGCGTGTATAATTCCTCGAAAATTTGACTTCTTTCCAATAGCTTCATGAACTCGCTGAAATTTACTGGCTCAAGCTTCTCGTTTATAACTGGTAACATAGTACATTTTTTTTTAAAAGTCTAGCGCCAAACTCTATATCCTCAGCGCGGTTGAAATTCTGTATACCTCCACATTCTATAGCCTTACCTCTTGGTGCGAGGAAAATATAGAGACACTTATCATTTAAATGATTTTCCTTGATATAATTGCAAATTATTTTAGTCAACACATTAGGGTCATATTCAATATCAAAATCAGAAAAGAAGAATAAGTATCTACCTTCAGTTATGTGAAGAGCTATATTTCTCCCCAAACCCCGCGATGAGCGATATCTGACAAACTTCATAGGGATCTCTTTATACTGTTCTCTTATTTTCAGCATGAGCTCCCACGTACCATCATCGGAATAGTTGTCGACGATTACTATCTCTGAGCTCAATCCACACATACACTTTAACTTCAATGCTGTTTCTACTATGGATTTTAGGGAACGCTCTATGTATTTTGCGGAATTATACACTGTTCCATAAAATGATATGTCAACCATATTATGCTACCATCAGATTTTGATAGCTATCGCGAGTATGTCCGGTGCTAGGTGGGGTCTAATCGCTGATAGCAACGCTGATAGCAAAGTTGATATGCTCCTTGTGAGCGCGTTCGAAGCTCCATAAGACGTGAGGAGACCCTTGATTTCAACACGTTGGAAGCCCACCGCCTTTAGATGCTTCGCCAGGAGTTTTGGTGTGTAAAGTCTTATGTGGCCATAAGGAGCGAGGTTACACTTAGGTCCATGTATAGGATATTTAAATGATACATTGTAATTATAGGGAGACATGTCTAACAGTATAAGCAATCTGTTTATCCATGAAGCCAGATTTGGCGTCGAAATGATCAGCACCCCTTGGGGTTTGAGAACGCGGTATAGTTCCTCTAACACGTGATCTGTATTCACTATATGCTCTAACACTTCAAACATTGTTATCACATCGACGGAGCTCTCTGGAAGTGGTATGTCCTTTACATTTAATCTTGAAACCCCTGGACTTACATATTTCAAGGCCTTCAGGATCGATGTCTAATGCCAACACTTCTTTAGGCTCCAGTACTCTCACAACGAACTCAGTTAATGCGCAGTCTCCGGCACCTACATCTAAGTACCTTTGAACATCACCTCTGATGTCTCGAGCTTTTTCTAAGACTTTTCTTAGCTGTTTCATATTATGTCCAAAGTCTAGTATTGGTGATCTAGACATACTTACACTCTCACGAATAGCTCGACTCCGCCAGAGCTATAGATTAGATTATGTGTTAGAGGTAGTTGTGATCTTAACGCATTTATTAGAATGCTTCGTGGTGTAGAGTATTCATAGTATGAATCCCTCGTGACAAATCTCTCAACAACTACTATGTTTGAGTTGTTCAGGTTTAGCGTCTCATAATATCCACTGACTTCCCAACTAGGATCGTATCCGAATAGCACTCGCGTGTATGGGGGGTACTCGGTGTAGTAAACGGCTTCATGAGCAATGTAATATTTATGTATGAAGCTGGTAGCATAGATTTCCTCAGTAGTTGGGTGAAGATAAGGTATTGAAGCATATCTCGTAATTGGATTAAGTAACAGGGCCGCGATTACGTAGAGGGCTAAAAATGACATTAAGATTTTTCTACTTCTGCTTAGAGTTACGTTCATTGAAACTATGATACTTGCCAAGTAGAACAAGTATCTAAGAAACTTGCTGAGAGCCCATAAACCCCAACTGCTAAAGATCATTGGTACTATTGCTATTAAATGCGCTACGTAAAGATCGCCCACAATACCCGGCGATGTCTTCGACTTTAATAGATTAAGAACATATTTAGCAAAGGCAAGAAGTAATAATATTCCTCCTATCGCGAGTCTACTGTACATTACGGCTTTATACTCAGGTGTGAGAGATGCGCCAGAGAAGGTGTGTCGTGGCTCTACTAAATATGTAGGTACCATAGTCTCTTTGATAGCATCTAATACATTGCCTATCATTCTATACAGGTCTCCCGAAGCGTATATGTTCCAGCCTACAAAGATTATGACGGAGATCGCGGCTACTAGGATGAGACCTCGAAAGGTTCTTCTTTCTGTTGTGGAAGCGTTACTTACAATCTTGCGAAGTCCGGGGATAATCATTGATGTTATCGTAATCGCTACGACAACTATCACCATGCCCGGATACGTTATCGTGGCGGCCGCGCTGAACATAGCGTAGAGAAGCAGATCCGAAGGCTTAAAATTCTTAGCTAGCATAATAATTATTAGAATAAGGTATTGGTAGTACATGAAGAAAAGAGTGTTCCTATGAAATATGTTAATATGCTCAAAGTTTACGGCCTCAAAGATCACTATAGATAGAAATGCCTGTAGCACGCCATCGCCGACTCTTCTACCTATAGCATACGTTACAATTAACAATATTGTTAGTGTAAGCATTGGGAAGAAGTATCTTGATATTGTCCAGGGATCGCTAAGCCCTGTGACAAGCATTATTTGTGCAAATGTTAGCCCAAGCCCCGGTACCACGTTGAGGTAGTGGATCTCGGCTATATGGCCATTTCTATAGACCCATACAGGCTCGCTGAGATAAGGATATTGATCTGGTAGCCATGGGTTAACGAGCATATGTGAAGGTAAAAGCTCTACTAAGGCTATAGTCATGGCTAAGCATATCATTCGTAAAATCTTGCTCTTTGAAAGCAGGATCGAGATTATTAGTAAGGGTATTGCTAAGTAATATTCTCTTGGTATCGTCTTAGCATAAAATACTATGTAATCTCCGTTCTTCATAGAGATTCTGTCTATAGAAGGAGCTGATAAGACAGTTATGAGCGCCAGCATTATGGCTACTAGTGCTGCTATGTTTGTGTAGGAAAATCTTCTTGTGATATTGCTGTTAAGCATTTGACAAGGCTTCTTTGTATATATCCAGTAACCTTTCGCTAACTTCTCTCCACGTCAGAGGCTTTTCGACAGGCTTTAACTCGTGTTTGTGTTTAAGGGCGTAAAGTATACCATTTTTGATGTCATTTGGTGCGGCTTTTACAACTACGCCTTCAATAGAGTTCTTCACTCTATAAGGTAAAGCACCAAAGTTTGTGACTATGAGTGGTTTGCCGCGTGCCTTAACCTCGTCTATCAGGATGGGATAACTCTCTCCCGCATGTCTCGATGGAAGTACTACGGCCTCTGAGGCGTCTATAAGGCCTATCTTGTCTTCCTCGGGTATGTAGCCTAGGTATTTAACGTTTCTCTTAATTCCGATCCTCTCCGCCAGATCTAGGCATTTTCTAAGATACCTCTCATCCCCCTTGCCTGCTATAACCAATACGATATCTGGCTCCTGTCTTATCAGATCTGAGAATGCTTTTATTAGCAGGTCTAATCCTTTTGTTGGGTGTATCCTGCCTATATATGCTATCAACCTGCCTTCTATGCCATACTTCTTTCTGAATCTAGAACTCTGATCAGGCAGGCTCAGATACTTCTCGTCTACTCCGTGCGGTAAGACTATCGCATCTAATCCATATCGCTCTTTGAGCAACTTTTTCTCATACTCATTAGTCGCCAAGGCTAGATCTGTTATCTTAACAGTTTTCCTAGTGATTAATCTCTGGTAAAGATATCCGAAGACTCGTATAGGTATGCTATAATGGTGCCTCAGGTAGTCTACACCAAGAAAATACATCGCTACAGGCTTGTTAATTTCCTTAGCCTTCACACACACGGTATATGTAAACAAGCTATTTTGACTCCACCCATGAACAATGTCAGCTTTTTCTAACAGGTCTACCGGGATCTCCTTTGGCATTGTTAGGTCAGGATAGCGGAGCCTCCAAGCCCTAAGTCTGTGCATGTAAATACCATTGACAACCTCCTCTTTAGGCCTACCCATAGAGCCATAAATACTTGTCACTACATGCACTTCATGACCTAGCCTTACCAGTTCTTCACTTATCCTTTGTATAGCGATTTCGCACCCTCCAAGTACGGGCCAATATGTTTGATGTATGTGTACTATGAACATCATTCATCAGTACAGCATTTATTTACTAACTCACTAAGCGTTATGAACTTCACTCCAAGCATCTTTAATAGCTTAATCAAGAGTAACATAGTTGTGGTATTAATTTTATGTATGAATATTGTTGGATATGCTTCAAACCTAGACCTAGGATTAAGTAAATGAAGCATTACTGTACCTATTGTTCTAACACCGCTCGACCCGATAACAAATCTACGTAAAGGATTCAATTTTATATCCTTATTTAAAGGGTCATCATAAGGTAATATATCCGTTGCTCGTGCATACTTATAATACTTCATCACAGCTTTTACAACACGAGCGCTATAAAGACCGTATGGATATGCAAATCCAAGGACTTCCTTCCCCGTAATGTCTTCAAGAAATCTTTTGGATTCCCTTAATTCGGACACAAGCTTGTCCTGTGGTAATAGTGGTAATACCGGATGAGTACATGAATGTGAGGCTACTTCATGCCCTAATTCTACTAATTCAACTATGAGTTCTGTGTTTTGAGTCAATAACGGTTTCTCTTCAAACATTTTTAGATGCGTGATGATGAAGAAAGTAGCCCTTACATTGAGTTTTGCTAAGAGACGAGCTATCTCTACATGTTTTAGTAATCCATCATCAAATGTTAATGCAATAATCGGCTCCATATCCTACTTATGCAATACTTCTTCATAAAGCTTCAAAATGTTTCGGAAGGATTCTATGAGGATAGAAAAACTTTGACCACTTAAAGGCTCCCTCACTGAGGTTTTTATACAATTCATTATCTGTTAAGAGTTTTACAATTGCATCAGCCATATTTGTTTTTCAACATGAAATACGTGTTATTCCTCGCCCTCCAATAAAATCTCTCTTCACAGTATTCTCAAGCCCGCCCACCACAGGCCAGTAGTGGGTGCTCACGTGTATTATTATCATGGTTTTCTTGCCAAGACTATTAGCCTCCTCGCTAGGCTCGGCCTTAATGCGAAAAATCCGTCAATTAGTTGAAATGCCTTGTTCTGTGGACTCACGCCACCTGAGCCAGCCACGTCTATAATTTCAAATCCGTAATATTCTAATCTCTTTTAACGCTCTTAGCGTAAATGGCCTTATGTGGCCGCTTGGCCTCCATAACTTACGGAATACTCCGAACGTCTCAACAGTGCTTACTTCTGCATTGTACGGCTGGTAGCCGAGTAGAAATAGTGCTCTATTTATCCAGCTGGCCAGATTTGGTGTTGTTAACAGGAGGTAGCCACCTCTTCTCAGCACTCTGAAGATTTCTTGAAGCATATTGTCAGGGTTTACCAGATGTTCTATCACCTCCATCGAGGTTACTAGGTCTATCGTGTTGTCACTAAATGGCAACTTGTCCGTGGATACATCAACCTTATGTACTTTAATTCCGCGATTCATCGCCATCTTAAGCGCCTCTTCGTCCACGTCTACGCCATATACCTCCTCCGCACCCACGTGTCTGGCTATTACTTCTGTCAATTCGCCGTTGTTACATCCTACGTCTAACATAGTCCTTGCTTTCACGTTCTTCTTAATAAGTTGCAGAGCCTTACTGAGACGTGGTAGGCTCATGTTGTATTTTTATTCAGTATATTTCATATATAGTTCTTCGTACATGGGCAGTATTTTACTCCACGTATGTTGCCTCGCCCACTCTCTGGCGTTTTTGCTTAATTCCCTGTATAGTTCTTGGTCTGCTAGTAGTTGCATTATCTTCTCCGCCATGTCCTTGGGGTTTGGTTTCGCATATAGGCTTGTTTTACCCGGTGGAGCCGCATATATCTGTCCTCCGTTGCCCGTTATCACGCAAGGCACCCCTGCTGCCTGTGCCTCTAGCAGTGCTATTCCGAATGCCTCGTATAGTGCCGGGTTTACGTAGACACCCGCACTACTGTATAGACTCGCCTTTTCCTTTCCGACGACCGTGCCCCTGTACTCGATCCTCGCTCCGCGGGTCTTCGCAGTTAATTTCTTTATTAGCCCCTCATCAGGCCCTGCCAGTACTACCCTGAACCTGGGATTTAGGTGCTTTGCTACCTTTATGAGCAGACCTATGTTTTTTGACTTACTTATCCTGCCCACGTAAAGCACCATTTCCATATCCTTGGGTCCACCGTTCTCCACAGACTTTACGAATTCATCCTCTATACCGTTAGGTATAATTACGACTTTATCTTCATCTACACCCAGTCTCCTTGTGAGTATATCTTTTTCCTGCGGCGTCAACGCCGCTATCGCGTCATACCTCTTCAGCGCTCCCCTGCCCATCGCATCCACTACCCTGTGATAAAGCCAAATCACTGCACCGAGCTGTGAAAGCCTATGGAATGGGGCGTGCGGACTTAGAATGGCTTTGAAGCCCAATTCCTCTCTTAGCCTCACCACTTGGAACACATGGGGATGCCTCCAGACGTGGACGTGGACCACGTCAGGCTTCAACCTCTTAATGGTCTCGGGTAATTCACTACTGTATGTCCCGTGACTCCAGGTAAGGTTTGGCTTCACCCTAATTACCCTGACTCCATTTATCTCCTCCTCCCTCGGTAGGGAGCCCGTACCACCAATCCTCAGCCTATTATAAGTCACTACATAGACCTCGTGGCCTCTATCGACCATGTACTCAGCCACCCTCCTCACCACCTCCTCTACTCCACCAATCACGGGGCTGTAGAATGGGGCGACTTGGACAATCCTCATTACTACCGTGTTACGGTGGTTCTAAATCTACTTGTTGCTTCATTTACTTTGCCCATGTTTTTGCATTATTTCCGGTTGTCTCTTGAATTCCGTGGTTAATGTTTCTACGTAGTGTTCCCACGTCAGTACTCCCTCCCTCTCCAGTAGGGCCTCTATCGTCTGTCTACTTGATGCCTCCTCTAGGGCGTTCTTCACTGCATTGGCGAGTCTCTCAACAGCCTCTTCATGCGTCTTCGTGGGCGGCGCCTTTGGGTACAGCGTCATTAAGTTGCGTAGGTGTAGCTCCACGTAGTACTTCTTTAGGAACGACAGCAGTGCCCGCCTCTCCTCTCTCACCACACGCCTGAATCCCTGTGCGCCGGCAAGCTTCCTTAGGTCCTGTGTCGCCGCTGCGTATATGTCCCTGGCTAGTTGCTCCGTCCATGGGTTGTACAGGACAGGCACTGCGTTTTTCAGCGTCAGCCCGTAGTTTCTCGACGCCTTGACCCATGCCGTGAGCTCGGCAAGCCTCAGCCTCCTGGGGCCCATGTACGTCGCCACGGTGAGGTCCACAGG
>JBEULP010000077.1:0-5159 GCA_041287245.1 Infirmifilum sp.
GGCTCTTCGAACTCGTCATCGAGAAGGAGCCGTGGGGCGAGACGTTCAATGCGGGCACCGGCAGGCCCACGAGGATATTGGACCTAGCTAAGCTCGTGATGAAGCTCTTCGACGTGGATGGGGAGCCCGCGTTTGCGTCGCCGAGGCCGGGGGACATAAGGCATAGTTATGCGGACATCACGAAGGCGAGGCGCATACTCTCCTTCGAACCCGCGGTGAGCCTCGAGGAGGGGCTAAGACTCTTAACCCGGTGAATGCCCTAAAGGCTGGGCCCAGCGCTTCAGCAATTCACGGGCAGGCCATACATGGGTAGACCCAGGCTTTTGGTTTTCACGGAGCTTTACAGGCCAGAGGGGGGCGGCGGCGAGGTAGCTACTCACTTGATCCTCGAATTCCTTAGCAGGCACTTCGACGTAACGGTGGTCACCGGAACCGAGAGGCCTGCGCCCGAGCTCTTCAGGTTTGCCAGGGTTATTCGCGTGCCCTGGCTTAGGGGCGCTAAGCCTCTGGTTTGGTTTAGGGTGTTTTTGAGTTCTAGGTCATTCCGTAAGTTGATTGATTGGGCTGACGTTGTTTACATCCCATCTCACAAGCTGCTCCCAATGGCTTTGGCTGTCAAACACTTGGATGAGAGAAAGCGCGTTGTTCTCCATCTGCATAACTACCAGCCGATACGCTACACCTCGGTCTATATGAGCCGCGCCAGCCCCTCTCTCATCGAGGATGTCAGAGTCGAGTACCTAGAGCACGGGAGCTTATTAAGGGCTTTACTCACGGGCCTCATCTCCTGGACGAATGTCTTGAGCACAGCCTCTCTACACTTCGCCGACCACGTGATCTGCGTTTCTAAGGCTCAGCGAGAGATTATCGAGAAATCGCTTGGGAATATGCCGAATATCAGCGTGGTTTACAACCCGGTGCCCCCAACAACTTTTGACAAAGAGCCGAGCGAAAACCCCTCTCTAGTTTACAGCGGTGGCAGTAGCTACATAAAGGGGTTCCATATATTGATGGAGGCGCTACCACGAATTATAAGCCTGCAAAAGACCTCGCTATATATAACGGCGGGTAGGAGCATCAACGAGCATGCGTACAGGCTACTAGCCAAAATAAACACAAACCGATTAAAAGTCCTGGAGAGGCTCAAACACGAGGAGTATTTGTCAATGCACAAGTTCCTATGGGCACTTCTATTCCCATCACTATCTGAGGAGCCCTTGCCCTACGCCGTGGTCGAGGCAATGGTCCTCGGCACAATACCTATAGCTTCCAGAGTAGGCGGCGTCCCCGAGATCGTCGATGGCACGCCAGCCGAGGGCTTTCTGTTTAGGCGAGGCGACGTCGACGACTTAGTTTATAAGGTCGAAAAACTAACTTCATTAAGCAGGGAGCAGCTTCTAGAGATCAGTGAAAAGCTTAAAATTCTTACCCTTAAGCGCTTTGACAACGATGACATTTTCAACAAGCTGCTGAAGGTGTTCTCGTGAAACCGCAATTAGTAGTACTACTGGGGCCAGTGGCTTCAGGCAGAAGCACTCAATCAAGGCTACTTGCCGAATACTTAAGGATTATAAAGTCAAACACACGTATCTGAAGATGAATGCTTATAAGTAATAACATCGTTAGGCAGCTAGTTGAGAAGACCGTTATCATTTACACATGTGTTGCTATACCCAATTCGCAAAGACGTTAAAAATTATAACTTGCCAAGTCTTCGCGTGTAGCTGAAGCTCTCATTGAGATGCTGGAGAGTGGGGCATCTCTAGACCTCTAGCCGCTGAGCTCTTGAGCTGGAAAAACGTCGCCAACAAAGCCGTAGAGCATAACGATAAAAGTGGTATCAGTGCGATTTGAGTTGTCTAGGAGGCTCATAAGAGACTTAGAGAACAAGGCAAACGTATCTACAGCCCATCTCAGGTTTACTAATGCAGATAAGAGGTTCAACGTTAGTAGTTAATAAGCTACTTAGATTTCTAAGAAGCTTTATGAATAAGACGGGAAGACTAAGAATTCTCATCATAGGTCCGTCCGCAGGCTATATCTCAGGATCGTTACTTAGACCACTAAACATTTGGTATTCACTGAAAGACCTAAGCAAAGCCTCTGTTAAGTATGCACCCATTAGTAGCGTTGTACACATATTGCTATATGTGAGAGACATCGGTAAAGCCGACATTATAATAATTAGCGGTATTAATCCTTGGGTAGCTACGGCGGCAGCTATCTTAGGTAAGGCTTTTAGAAGAACTGTGATAGTAGATTTTCACGGATTTTCATGGTATGAAGCTTATTTTGATTACCATCAAGCGTTTTACATGAAATTAATTCTGTTGATCAGCGAATATTTAACATATAGGCTAGCCGATCACGTCATAACCGCTTCGACCTGGTTAGCAAACACGTTACGAGAATACTTCAAAGTTAGAAAAAATGTTCAAGTAATTCCAAATTCAACAACATTATTATTTGAAAAACTGGTGCATAGGTTAAGGCGCTACGACCTACAGCTGTTACGTAAGCTTTCCTGTCGAAGACTATCGCTTGCTAAGAGTTGCAAAGATATTAATATTCTTCTAGCCCCATTGCCAAAAGTATTCACCTCTAACCTAGTCGCATTTGAATGGTTGATACGCTTATCAAAGCCCTTTCTTAAAAAGTCTCTCATAATCGTCACAGGCATCGATGCCCACGAAGTTAGTGTGGAAAATGTTGTAGTAGTTGGGTATCTGCCCTATACACTGTATGTTGTACTACTGCTCGCGGCTGATGCCGTGATTCTGCCTTATCCCAGTAACGCTATCTGCGGCGGCGCTAGAAATAAGGTTCTTGAGGCTGGGTATTGTGGAAAGGCTGTCATCTCCACAAGGACGGGGATGCTTTTCACTGACGCTTTGCCTGGCGTGCACTATGTTTACCTATTAGATGAGGGGGTAGAGAATAAGCTTAGCAATGAAGAATATCTAACAAGGATAGGAGCTAATCTACAAGAACTTATAAAGCAGAGGTATACTTATAGAGCCTTTAAGGAAAAGCTATTGAGATTCATCGTATACGAGGTTCTAAAATGATTCCCTGTAAAAATGTTCCACTAATCCATCGCACTCTATCACACTGTAAACGATTCTTAGCACCGATAATCCGAAATGCGAGAAAAATTTCAATTGTATATAGACGAGACGCTAATGGAATCGTCGATCGTAGCGCTTTAGTTGCAAATATACCTGTTCCCAGTATAGTTATATTTGTCGGTCCTCAAGGTTCTGGCAAAACTACGCAGGCTTATATGATTAGTAGAGTCCTCAGAGCCAAACTCTTCAAGGCTATATCTTATACTATGTTTCATCATATCGCGATAAAACTCATTAATTTGTTGGCTAAGATATCAGGAAAAAGCATAATTTTAAGTTTCTATGAGGAAGAACCTCCTTCACTTTCAGCTCCTCCCGAAATGTATAAGAAGTTCATGCCTTTGCTCGTGTGGTTACATTTTATAGGACTTATAATGAATTATGTGATTTTTATTGTTAAAACATTAAAAGTATATAGATGTAATTGCATTGTGATAGAAGACGAGGGTTTTATTCATAAACAGCTAGCCGACCTCCTCTACATTTCTAAGTTTGCTAGTGTAAGCCTTAGCTCAAAGTATCTTGCATTCTTTCTGAAATTCTCTATGAGATTACTAATAAAGATTAAACATAAGAGGGTTGTTATTTTCAGGATTACAAATTATGGGGAGCTAAGACGTAGATACGTGATGCAGAGACGGAGAGAACCTACAATGCGAAGAAGGATTGAGCCCTGGGATTATGTAGCTTTTCAGCAGGCTGTATACGCTGGTTTGGGTGGAGACTGTTTAATTCATGCTGATAGAGATCCTTACAGCGTTCTTGTGGAGGTGGTTAGATGTCTGATGTAGCGGTTATAGTCTTAACATATAATAGCGTGAGCAAGCTTGGAGAGTTTTTCAAAAAGGCGGTGTTCTCGCTATTTAATCAGAGTTATAAAAATTACAGGGTTATTTTCGTTGATAATGGGTCGCGTGATGAAACTCTTAATTATCTTAAACAAGCTCAGCGTGAAACTAATGTCCCGATTAAAATCCTGAGTCTGAGGAAGAACTATGGTTGGAGCTATAGTAATAACATTGGTGCATTAGTTGCTAAAGATGCTGATTATTTCTTTTTCATAAATGATGATGTCATATTGGCTAGGCACGTGCTTGAAAGATTGATAAAGTTCATGGAGGAGAATAGGGATGTAGGTGCGGCTCAACCCATTATAATTAATAAGGACGATAGCCGATTCTACGGCTTCGACATAGGCCTCGGCGGATTGAGTGCTCCAGTCCTTAAACCTCGTGGACATCCCTTTTCAGAGGCTTTCTTTGCTTCGGGCGCGGCACTTATCACGCCGGCAAGAGTATTCTTTGAAGTCGGCATGTTTCCCAGCGACTACTTTCTTTACTATGACGATGTAGACTACAGCTGGAGGATCCGACTTCTAGGCTATAGAGTGGGCTGTGTAACGACTACATGGGTTTATCATCATGGTTCGGCTACATTCGGACATAAAAGTCCAGTGTTTTTGTATTATAACACGCGAAATATGCTTTTATCCTTGTTCAAGAATGTTCCACGAAAGCTTCTATTTCAAACGCTGGCTCTTTCCATATTAGAAGCTTCGATCGCGTACGTCCTTCACGAGATCCTAATAGAACACAATTTTATCAATACTATCGCAGCTTTGAAAGGTCTGCGCGCAGGGATATTGCAGGGGATAAGGAACTTATACTGCCGCCGCTGCCGTTTAAGTAAAAAGAGATTATCAAAAAATTTGGTAGTTTTTAACCCGAGAGTAGATATTGATGCTCTCATCCCGAGAACTCTAAGAGAAATTGTCTTCCTAAGATATTGACAAAATTCTAATAGCTACCCACAGCATTGCAACTGTTAGAGAGCTTCTTGAGACATGCCCTCTGAAGATATTATCTAACCATAGGCTTACTGAATTAACAAAGGCAAAAGACGTCGTAGAGGCTCTGAGGCGGGGCCTCCGCGCAGCGTTGAGGAGGTGGAGTCGCTGAAACTACCGGATAGCAGTTCTGGGGCTGGGTAGAAACACGGAGTGATGAGAAGGCTGGGCTATGTGCCCAGGGA
>JBEULP010000078.1:0-8749 GCA_041287245.1 Infirmifilum sp.
GACCATGGCCCGATAACCACAAGCGTAACCTTCTGAGCGGGCGGCGTCGTAGGTGTAGTTATCGTCCCCAGCTTCGACTCTAGATCCTTAACCCTGGAGTCTAGAGCCGTAACCTTTTGCTGTAGATCCTGGATGGATGCTGAGAGGTTGGCTAGAGATTGAAGCGCTACGAGGACGTAGAGGCTGAGAAGGACTGCGATTACAGCAGCTGCGAGCGCTATAAGCCCAATCTTCTGCTGTTGCGTGCTCATCGTATAAATTATTATGAAAAGATATATAAATCTTGCGGAAAACTTTCATTTTTGTAGTAGTAAAATGAGCACAGGAACGGTCCCCGGGGATAAGCCCGCATTCAAGAGGACACCGCGCCGCGTAAAACAGACCTGTCGAGGACGCGGTGAATCACCCCATACAGGGCCCCGGGGGCGCCTGAAGCAGAGGTCACATCTACAAGCGTGAAATTATCATCCTCTGCATCACTCTTCCTACATCCACTCCCAGATAGTAAGCCTCGGAGAGACAGCTATTACGCTCGCCTGTACTAGGAACGATTCTAGGCAAGTATAAAAAATTATAAATATATCTTTTTTTATACATACATTTTTATATAAATATAAAAACGCATATTAACTTGTATGGGCGACGAAAAAGGCCTAGAGCTTAGCCGAAGAGAATTCCTAGCCCTTACAGGCGCTACGGCTGCCGCGATGACCATAAGGCTACCCCTACAACCCCCGAAGCCGGGCACGCAGGAGGCGGCGCAGGAACAGAAAATCCCTGTTATGTGTAACATGTGCGGAGCAGGCTGCGGGTTACTCCTCGTCAAGAAAAACGGAAACATGTACTTAGAGCCGAACCTCGAGCACCCGCAACCGGGGCAGTGCGCCCGCGCCTCCTCGGCAATGCAACTCTGGAACCACCCCCTACGCCTAAAGAAACCGCTCAAGCGTGTGGGGGAGAGGGGTGACGGCAGGCTCCAGGAGATAGACTGGGAGACAGCCCTCAACGAGATTTCCAGCAAGCTGAAAGAGATCATAAGCAAGTACGGCCCGGAGTCAGTCGTATTCACATTCCACGACTTCTACGCGTGGCACATGCCTCTCATCGCCTTTACGCTTGGAACACCAAACCAGGTGCAACACGCCTCCTGCTGCCACAACGCCAGCACCTACGCCCGCATGCTGGTTCTCGGAGCGGGAGCACCGCCAACCGTCGACCCCGACTACGAGCGGGCCAGGTACATCATCTTCGTCGGAAGGGTCCTTAACGCTGCGATGGGTATGGTTCAGAGGCTTCAGCGAGCCCGGGAGGCGGGGGTGAAGCTCGTATACGTGGATCCAAGGATGGGAAACGCGGCTATGGCTGACGGCGAGTGGGTTCCCATAATCCCGGGGACTGACGCTGCCTTCCTGTTATCCATGATGCACGTCATACTCACGGAGAAGCTGTACAACGAGTCCTTCGTGAAGAAGTACACCAACGCCACATTCCTAGTCAAGCCAGATGGAACCCCGCTCACAATGAAGGACCTTGGACGCGAGGGCGCCGACTACGCCGTCTACGACTTAGATGCCAAGGACTTTGCGAGCTACAAGAAGGCGAGCAACCCCGCGCTCGAGTGGGAGGGCGAGGCTGCCGGGGTTAAGGTGAGGACCGCCTTCCTCCTCTTGAAGGATAGGGCAGCCCAGTACCCGCCGGAGGAGGCTGAGAAGATATGCGGCGTCCCCGCCGACACGATAAGGAGAATCGCCAGGGAGTTCGCGAACGCCCGGGGCGTCATCGAGGACGGGTGGTGGACGTCGAAGAACGCTAACGACTCCGACGCCTTCCGCGCCGCCCTCACTCTCAACGCGCTCGTCGGGAGCATAGAGACCGCGGGAGGGCTATACGTGAAGCTCGGCTCAAAGCTACCAGCCTCAGCCACCGCCACTCCCGACAAGGTCACCACCATCACAGGCGGGACCCTCCCGCCCATAACTGCTAAGAGGATCGACACCCAGAAGTACCCGGCTGTACCCAATGTTTTCGACGCCGTGCTGGACGCAGCCATAGAGGGGAAGCCCTACCCTGTGAAGGCGCTTATAATCGTCGGCACTGAGCCCTTCACGCGCGATGCAAACACCGAGAAGCTTAAGAGGGCTCTCAAAGCCCTCGACCTTGTAGTCGTAATCGACGTCGTTCCCAACGACAGCGTGGACTGGGCTGACTATGTCTTGCCTGACAACGTCTTCCTCGAGCGCGAAGAACTAGCCGACGTGAAGTGGACCCCCCACGCGGCCATACAGCTAAGCCACAAGGCTCTCGACCCGCCCCCTGGGGTTGACGCGCGGAACGGCTTCTGGATCATGATGGAGATCGTGAGGCGCACCGTTCCCGAGAGGGCTGCCGCCGTCGGCTACACCGAGAAGTACGCCGACTACCACGCCTTCGAGGAGTTCGAGGCGCTGATTATGGACAAATGCCTCGAGGGACTCTCCAAGGCGTGGAACGTCCCCAAGAGTCAGATCGAGGAGGCGTTAAAAGAGAAAGGCTTCTACGTCTTCAAGTACTGGACCCCTAAGAGCGGCCCAGCTACCCTTGCCACGAAGAGCGGGCTCGTAGAGGTCTACAGCCTTAAGGCACTCGACTTCCAGGACGACCCGCTGCCAAAGTGGAAGACGCCGCCGTACACGAGGCCATCCAAGCCCGACGAGTTCTACCTCGTCAACGGCAGGGATCAGTTCGTCTCGGCCCACGCAGCCTGGACCTGGTCGATTGCAACGCTTGTAGACAGAAGGGTATGGATGAACCCTGTGGACGCACAGCGCCTAGGGCTGCGTGACGGCGACCTCATCGAGCTGGAGGGCCTTGACAACGGGTTCAAAGCTAGGGCCCGCGTCAAGGTCACCGAGAGGGTCAGGCAGGGTGTGCTCTTCGTCTACAACAGGGTCGGCGGCAGGTTCTCGAAGCTGATAACGGGTCAATACGAGGTTCTCAAGGACGGGATAAACGTTAACATGTTCACGCTCAGCTGGCTAGAACCCCTGAACGGCTCTGTCGGATTAAACTCGACTGTTAGGGTTCGGAAGGTGGGAGCATGAGGCTGGCGCACATCTGGGACCAGAGCAAGTGTATCGGGTGCGGCGCCTGCATCGCTTCCTGCAACGCCGCGAACTACAAGTCCACCGACGCGCAGAACCCGACCTGGGGCGGGCTTAGAACCAACATCAGGAGGTTCACCTTCGACCTCGAGGCGAGGCCGTACCTGCTCCTCGTGCAGTGCCAGCACTGCGAGAACGCCCCCTGCGTCTCCGTGTGCCCGACGGGCGCCTCGTACAAGGACTCCAACGGGCTGGTGAAGATAAGGCCCGAGCTGTGCATAGGCTGTAAGTACTGCATGGCTGCGTGCCCCTACGGGATGAGGTGGCTCGAGCCCGAAACAGGCCTCCCGAGGAAGTGCATGGAAGAGGAGTGCCTAGGCAGGGTCAAGGCTGGCCTGCAGCCCGTCTGCGTAGCCGTCTGCCCCGCGGGGGCTAGGGTGTTCGGCGACCTGGACGACCCTAACAGCGAGGTGAGCAAGAGGCTGAAGGAAGGCAGGGTGGTAAGGCTCTTAGAGGATAAGGGCACCAGGCCCAAATACTTTGTGGTGGTGGGAAGATGATGTTCCAGGAGGTTTGGAACCCCCTTATAATCGGGCCCTTCCTCTGGTTTGCAGGCATAGCGGGGATGGGCAGCGTCTCCTACGCCATTCTTAAGCTCTACAAGGTGGAGGAGAAGTTGCGGGAGCTTGCACTGGCAATCTTCGCTTCTACGATACTTGGACTCTTATTCGTCGTCGCCGACCTTTCGAGGCCTGCCAACATGCCTCTCGCGATACTCTCATCCGTAGCCCGGGGAATATTTTTCGCCAAGCTCCTGGAATCGTGGATGACCCTCGGAATCTCGCTGCTTTCACTCCTACTACTCCTCACGCTACTCCTAGCCCTACGCCACACAACCCTAACAGCACTAGCTAGGCTCACAGACTCTAAACCCTTCCTCGTCCTCACAGGGCTGACAGGCTTCCTCGTGACGATCTACAGCGGATTCCTCATCTCCAACGCCTCCGGCGTCCCGTTCTGGAACACCTCGCTTATCCCCGTGCTCTGGATACTGAGCGCCTCGGTCTGCGCCATCGGGGTATTAAAGATCCTTATCCACGCCGAGGACATATCCAGGCTGCTAACCCGCGCGGGTCTAGCCCTCGACGTCGGCGAGCTCGTAGCCCTAACCGCTCTCATAAACGTCCCTCTATACGTAGGCCCCGAGGCTGCACGAGAGAGTGCCGCCGCGCTCCTCACCGGCGTGCTAGCGCCGGCCTTCTGGCTGGGCGTCGTCTTAGTCGGAGTGCTCGCGCCGGCGGCTATAGGGTTCGTCTTGCTCCGCAGGGAGGACAGGAGGCTAGGCTACGCCGCAGCGATCCTTTACCTTTTGGGAGCCCTCGCCCTAAGAATCCTTGTCTTACAGGCGGGAGTATTCGCATCCCTACACCTCTAAAAAATATTTTTTCTCTCATGAGTTTCTACCAAGAGGCCATTTATGTTTGAAGATATATGTGTGGTGAGCTAGTTGCCGGATGTAAGGCTTGTTAGAGTCGACCCAGCTGGGCTGGGCCCACAGGACGACGGGCTCTACGCGATAGCCGACCTGCTCGACTCCTCCGACGGCGTGATAATCGTAGCTTCCCCAGCCGACCCCGGTTTCTGGCATAGCCTACACAGCCACCTCGAGCGCCTCGGGGCGCGCTGGCCGCGCGCCGTCTACCTGGACGCCCAGAGAGACACCGACGCCAGCGGCCTCAGCCTCGACGAGCTCGCAGACATCTGGAAGGCGTACCTGGAGGAGGCCTCCCGGCACCCCCTGCCCGTCACCCTGAACCCGGCGAGGGGTCTGAGCAGGCGGGACATCGTGAAGAGAGGCATCAGCCTAGCCCTGGCCTACCCCTCCCACGTCGAGGCCGACGCGATGTGTGCAAGTCTCAAGAACTGTCGCCTCTGCCTCTCCTCCTGCCCCTACGACGCCCTCTCAGGCAAGCCCCCCAGGCCACTGGAGGACAGGTGTCTCGGCTGCGGCCTCTGCGCCAGCAGCTGCCCCCAGGGGCTCCTAGTCCAGCCCTCCGCGCCCCCCTCGGCCCTTAGAACGCTCATCCGCCTAGCCTCCGAGAAGGGTGTACAGCGGCTAGTAGTCGTCTGCGCCCGCGGTAGAGCAGGCGTCTACGAGCATCTACGCGGGAGCCCTGGGAAGACTCTAGTGGTGCAGCTCCCCTGCGCCGCCAGCCTGAGGCTCCACGAGTACCTGTACGCCAGGCTCAAGGGGGTCACGGTGACCCCCTACTGCCCCGACCCAGGCTGCCCTGCACGCGAAGCCTACCTCAGCTACACTAGCCTCCTGAGAGAGGCAGACTCAACCTTCAACCCGGCGGGCGCGGAGCCCGCGGGCTACACGCTCCCGGCGCTGGCCGCCGCCCTGCAACCACTCAGGGAGTCGACGGGCCTACCCCTATACGACCTCCACGTGGACCCGGGCAAGTGCACCCTATGCGGGGCGTGCGCCAGGGCGTGCAGAACAGGTGCCCTCGTATACAGCCAGGACGGCGCGAGGGCGGCACTTCTATTCACACAGTCCCGCTGCGTGGGATGCCGGGACTGCGAGGCAGTCTGCCCCGAGCACGCGCTAACCCTGGTGAGGCGCGTAAACCCCGAGCGCCTGAAGCCACAGCATGTGCCGGTGTTAGAGGCGCCGATGGCCCACTGCGCAAGCTGCGGGGCGCCGATAGCCCCTCTCCCAACCCTGAAAGCTGTAGAGGAAAAGCTACGCCTTAAAAACGCGCCCGAAGCTGTTATCCAAAGCCTATACCTTTGCCCCCGCTGCAAGCAGCAACAAGCCCTGGCGGGCTACCTGAAGGACCTTGCGCACGGGCGAGAGGAGACGTGAAGCCAGGCCCTCGACGCTAGGGGTTGTGGATTCGAGATGGAATGCCAAGACCGACCGGCGGCGTGTCGTTCAGCTGCTGGCCTGTACGGGTGGGGGCTTGTATACGCAGGCCGGGTCTTCCCCCAGGATGTCTCCCTTCAACGCTAGGGCTCTAGCCCTGCTCCCGCCGCATATGTGCCTGTAGTTGCAGTAGCCGCACCTCCCCTTGAACTCCGCTTTCCTTATCTTCTTTAGGATGTCGTTCTCCCTGTATATCTTCACCAGGCTCTCCTCCCTGACGTTGCCGAGCCTGAGGGGGGCGAAGCCGCTGGGGTAGACGTCCCCGTTGTAGGCTACGAATATGACTCCGTGCCCGTCCCTCGTCCTCAGCATTCTCCCGGCGCCTAGCTTAGCGTTCGCCTCAGGGGGGCCGAGCAGCGATGCTAGCTCGCCTGTAAGCCTCAGGTACAGCTCCCCTAGACCGTAGCGCCTAGCCACGCTCTCGAAGCTCTCCCCAGGCTCCCAGTCCCCCGCCCTCATGTCGACCACCCTCCTGTAGAAGGGCGCCTCGACAGTCCTCACCTCGAAGCCGTACCGGGAGACCTCGTAGAGGAAGTGGGCGACGTCCTCGTACTCCTCGGGCTTCAGCTCCTCGAGCCCCACGCCCCTGCCCACCTTCACCAGGAAGAAGAGCTCCCAGATCCTGACCCCGAGGTCCCTTAGGAGCTTGGCAACCCTTGGGAGGTCGTTCACCGTCTCCTTACAGACGAGCGTGTTGACCTGTAGCGTAAGCCCATAGCTGGCGACCATCTCGAGCGCCGAGACGGTCCTCTTAAAGCTGCCCTCCACGTTTCTAATATAGTCGTGGGTCCCCTCCATGCCGTCCAGGCTTATCGAAACCGCCATACCGTATCTCTTGAAGAACTCCACGGCCTCCCGGTTCAGGAGCTCCGTGACCGCGGGCGCTATCCCCATCCTGAACCCCAGGCTGTGGGCCCTCTCGACGATCCTGCGCAGGTCCCTCCTCATCAGAGGATCCCCGCCCGTCAGTATGAGCACTGGGAGGGGGTGGCCGAAACCCGTGATGTCCTCGAGCAGGGCTAGCGCCTCCTCCTCGCTAAGCTCGCCCGGCAGGGGCTCCGGGATAGCCTCCGCCCTGCAGTGCCTACACCTCAGCTTGCACGCCTTGGTAAGCTCCCAGAAGATCAGGATAGGCCTCTCGTCGAAGTTAATATGTCCCTGACCATGCACGTGGGATCCTCCCCTAAAACGTCGCCCGTGTAATAATAAGCCTTCGCCCTAGACCCCCCGCACACCTCAACCAGGGGGCAGCCGGGGCAGCGGCTCCTCAAAACCTCCGGGGAGCCGAGCTTCAAGTAGAGCTCGTGTTTCAGGACGCTGGCCAGGCTGTCCCGCAGCAGATTCCCGATCTTGACCGGGGCGTAGTTGCTCACCAGCACGTCCCCGTTAGGCGCCAGCGCGAGGAAGCCGAGCCCCTCCCTGGCGAGCCGGTAGCCCCTAAGCCTCTCCCTGATCTCCTGCACTGTGTACCCAGACTTCAGCATCGCGTAGACCCCCGCGGACGGGTGCAAGCCGATGTCCACCTCGAACCCCACCTCCGGCAATACCTTCAGCAGCCTGTCTACAAGCTCCCTCCACTCGGCAACGCTTAAAAGCTCGCCCTTCACGCCCCCGAGCGGGGGGAGGTCGGAGATGTAGAGCGTGCCGACATCGTACCTGGAGGCCAAGTCCAAGACGTAGTCCAGGTGCCTCAGAGTGGTCCTAGACGCCACCGTCCTCAGAGTAAGCCCCGTCGAGCCCTTGAGCAGCCGGAGAGAGTTGATAACCTTCTCGTGGCTCCCCCTCACCCGCGTGTACGCGTCGTGAACCTCCGGGGGCCCGTAAACGGGTAGAGCAACGTTACTCACAGCCCCGGCGATCCTCTCGGCGTTCGACCCGTCTATGAGTGTGCCGTTGGTGCTGAGTATCACCCTGAACCCCCTCGCCTTCAACTCCTCCAGAAGGAAGACCGCGTCCCCCCTGAGGAGGGGCTCACCCCCAGAGACGAAGACCAGCGGCCTACCAGCCTCCTCGAGCTTGCCGATAACCCTCAAAGCCTCCTCGGTGGACAGCTCCTCTGAGCCGCCCCCAGCAGCTTGGCAGTGGGCGCAGCCCAGGTTGCACCTGTAGGTGAACAGCCATACTATAGACCCAACGCCGCTCGTTGACCTGGCCCTCCTGACAACCCTATCGGCTTCAGACGCCCTCCCGTATATGAGCTCCCTGAGGTGTGTCACCTTAGAACCCCCTTGAGCCTAGGCATGATATACTTCGGCACCAAGTAGCCCGCCGCCACGTTAGACACCAGGCCGACAAGGAAGATGGTCGACACCACGAAGGCCCCAAAGTCCACAAGCCTACGCATGAACAACGTCATGAAAAAGTACTGGTACACCCCAGCCGCGAAGCTCGAAGCCGCCATACCCACCGTTATCAACCACACGTTATACCTCCCAGCCCGCGCGTCCCTGTAAACCCCAGCCGGGATAAAGACAAGATCCAGGACAAACCCCCTAGCGAGGAACGTCCCCACGATCATCAGGAAAAGCGGAGACTGAAGGCTGTAGATAACCCCAGAGAAAAACGCGATCAGCGTAGCCGAGAAAGGCCTCGCCAAAACCAACGCCCCCGTCAAGAGAACCACAGCGTACACAAAAGCCCCATAGCTCACCGTCAACTTAACAAACAACGCAGCCAGGAAACCCAAACCCGAGAAAACCGCCAGCAAGCTCACATACCAACTAGCACGCCACCCCCT
>JBEULP010000079.1:0-16269 GCA_041287245.1 Infirmifilum sp.
GGCACCTCTAAACAACCCCCATCTGTACTCCAAGGTTACAGGGGTAAGCGAGAAGTATGCCCTCCTGGCGGTTGATAAGATAAAGAGAGGTATAGCCGAGTCGGCAGGAGTACATGATTTTCTAGAGCTGAGAACCCTCCTGGTTCCAAACCTCCTAACCGTGGAGCACATTGAGGAGATAGCTCGGGAGATACTAGATATGTCCCTGCAGAAAACACCCAGGCTCGTGTACGTTGTCCAGCAGTTCATACCATACTCGGGCGTTCCAGAAGCATACCGTAACCAACCTAAGACGCCTAGGAGCATGGTCGTCGAGGCCGCTAAAAGAGCAAAAGAAGTGTTAGAGGGCTACGCAGAGGTATATTATCGCACTATGGAAGACGGGAGTAGAAAAATCGCCTAAAGGTTTTCAACTTTTTCAGGCGGGATCGCCGCGTGCTTGTAGGCTATTACCCTAATTATATCCGCGGCATCCTGAAAGTCGTCTGAGGTCAACTCGATAAGATTTACCGCGTCCATAAGGTTTAGCGCTGACATGATATCTATCTGGTTCTCGTCGACAAGCTTTCTAATCTTGTGGAGAACCTCGGCACGTAGCCTGTCAACCTTCCTCTCGCCAGCGTCTATCTCAGTAGTAATGTTAACGGCATAGGCTGGAGAGAAGCGTAGCATCTTCATGTTCTCGATAAGCTTATCTGCGAGCTTCTCAGTCTCCTCAACCATCTCAAGGATAAGAGGCTTAATACTCGTAAGTTGGGGACCGTATTTCACCCACACCAGTCTCTCGTTACACTCCATCACGGCACCGGCTACTTTATCTATCTTCTCGACGAGGTTTTCAAAGTCTATCCTGCTCGGCATGGGGAAGAAGCCCGACCATATCTTCCATGCGAGCTCCCTTTTAATCCTATCAGCCCTACGCTCTAAATCCTTTATTCTCTCAGCCTTGCTCCGAGCCTCCTCAATCCTGCCCGAAAATATGTCCTGGACTATCTCCCTCTGCGACATTAAAATCTCCTTAATAGTCTCCAAATGCTTCAAGACTAGCTCAAAAAAGGGCCAGGTTGGTCTCGTCTCCTTGAAAAAGATTGAATAGAACGCCGCCGTTACAGCTACCAAAACCCCCACGTTTGTAAAAACAGACGAGTAGTTCTTCTCCGTGCCACCCAGGAGAAAGCTGCCTATGAGCGCCCCCGTAGCATACCCCGAGTCTCTGGCAAACCGGTAGAAGCCTATCGTGACGTCCCGCACCGCAGGGGGGCTCATATCTGAAATAGGGGCTGGCAGGACAGGGTAGAACATTGCATAGCCAAACCCGAGCCCCAGGGCTACCAGAAGTATCTCGTGGAGAGAGCGTGCGCTCGGAAGGGCTACAAGCATAAACGCTGTCAGCATAAGGCCGAGCATAGAAATTAGCCTGCGACCTGCGCGGTCAGAATAAGAGGACCAGAAGGGCATAGTGGCGGACCACACCACTAGGAGGAGGGACTGGGCATAACCTGTGTCGTACATGCTGAGCCCCCTACTTAGAACGAACAAGGGCATGACACCCCAAACAATACTATCAGCCATTTTAGCAACATGAGCGGCGATGAGGGGGGAAAGCATGCTGGGGTTTGACAAGACTAGTTTAAGCGCCCCCTGGGGTTTAGGAGAGGCGGAGAACTTTTTCCTGTCTTCCTCCAGGTACGATCTAGTTTCAAGGGTCATCAGCGATAATGCTACGGCTAGGGCTGATGAAAGAACGATGTATAGAATTGTGTCATAGGTGCCGTAGCTGCTCCAGATAATCCCTCCCACAAATGCTCCTATTGCGTAGCCGAAGTAGCACGCGCTTTCTATGTAGCCGAAGGAAAGGGAGGACCGCTCCAAACCTAGAATGTCCCCTATCGCTATTGCAGACGTTGCAAAGACTATGCCTTCTCCAACCCCCACTAGAATATTTCCAAGTACAAAGTTCAGAGGAGGGTTTAGGAGCAAGATTAGCAGTGTACCGCTAAAGTATGCGGAAGTTCCAAATATCAGAGATTTTTTACGCCCGCTTTTATGCGAAATAAACCCTGCTGTGAGGTCAAAGGTTGCCTTAAAAACACCGAAGGATACTATTGGAAGGAGAACAGGTAGCCCCTTCAAAGCCTCGCTCGTCGCAACAGAAAGAACAGTTCTCTGAACACCCGTCGCGCTACCCACCAGAACCTCTGTTGCTAGGATTAGTATGAGAGCAAGGTTTTCCTTTTTCAAGAATCTATCCCAACTAATTTTTTTTGGGTAGTAATATATAAAACTATATTTACATATTTTATATAGATTCTGCTAGATTCTAGTAATCCTAGGTAGAAGGCTACGGAAATGTAGAAGTTTTTCAGAACCCTAGCTCTCCCCCTGCTTCTTTACTTCGCGCGCGAGACATAGTAGCGAAAAAGTCTGTAAGGCGTCCGGCCTCTTTGGCCAGCCCCTCCAAGTTTTTGTCTAAACCCTACACCGGCGTAGTCACGTGCATTGAGGGTAACCTCAATATCTTTTTATAAACTCTGTTGTCTTCTAGAGAGATTTTTAGAGAGCTCGGGAGGCTGGCGTAGGAACTCCTGAAGCCTACTCTTAGTCTTCTGCCAGGTTATAAGCTTCTCCTCCGTCAGTGATAGCATGTTTAACAGTTATCCCATCCCTATTGTCGTCCACCGTTTTCGAAAATCGTCTCACTGGAAATATATTTATCCGCCAACCGCGTGGTGTATAATTATGAGTGTTCAGGAGAGGATTGACGTTCAACGCTACCTTAGAGCTGGATATAGACTTGTAGGGAACCATAGCGCTGTAGCTATCTGCCGGTGGACGCGCTCAGCGCTCAGGGGGGAACGCCTCTGCTACAAGAACTGGTACGGCATACAAAGCCACAGGTGTGTCCAGATGACCCCGGTTCTAAACTTCTGCGACTTCGCCTGCAAGTTCTGCTGGCGCATGCACCAGCCTGGCCGCTTCAAGCTCCCCCTGGGTTGGAGGTGGGACTCTCCTGACGATATAATAGACGGCTCCATTATAGCCCAGAGGCTACTGCTAATAGGCTTCAAGGGGAACCCCAAGGTTTCGCGTGAAAGGTTTCTCGAGGCTATGTTTCCTAGGCACTTTACAATGAGTTTGGACGGCGAGCCAACCCTATACCCCATGCTCCCCGAGCTGATAAGAAGGGTTAAGGAGAGAAACTTGACAGCTTTTCTAGTAACTAACGGCTCCATACCCCTCCGGCTTGAGCAGCTCATAAAAAAGCAGGCTCAACCGTCGAACCTCTACCTGAGCGTTTATGGCCCGAACGAGGAGGTGTTCAACTTCACAGCTGTGCCTAAGATACCAAGAGCGTGGGACATGGTTATGAGGAGCCTTGAGCTTCTAGAAAAGTTTGACGAGAGCCGTACTGTGGTTCGCCTCACTCTAGTTAAGGGGCTAAACATGGTAGACCCCGACGGCTACGCATCAATAGTGAAGAAGGGGCTCCCGATGTTCGTAGAGCTTAAAGGGTATACATGGGTTGGCGAGAGCCAGAAGAGGCTTCCTATAACAGCCATGCCTACCATGGAGGAGATGATGAAGTTCGCCGAGGAGATTTCCAGCCGGACAGGCTACAAGGTCATGCTCACAGACGAGAAGAGCCGTGTTGTTCTCCTCGTTAGAGACGAGGAAGCATGGGAGAAGAACCTGAAAATGCGGGAAGAATGGTTTCACAGAGTTGAAAAGCTAGATGAAGCCTGGAAAAAACGAGTCCAGGACTTTACAATGGAGGAGCATGGTTATAAAATACTGGTGTACTAGAAAGGCGAGTCGTAGCACTAACTTTTTAAGGAAACAGCGTATATAGCAATTCTCGGTGATAAGGAATGGTTATGGAGGATCTTAAGCTTTCAATGATTTTTACTCTAGCTTTCATCTTCGGGATAACGACCCTGGCTTTCATCTTCATCCTTGACCTGTTTGGCCTCGCCTCTCCCTTAGTGGCGCTGATAATAGCCCTAGCTTTCAATGTTGGCCAATGGCTGGTCTCCCCATATCTAGTTGAGATGTTTTACCACGTGAGAGAGCTACCTTACAGCGAGGCTCCACACGTCCACCAAGCCCTCGAGGAGGTTGCAGCTCGCAGTGGTCTACGTGAAAAGCCAAAACTCATGATAGCTGAGGTTCCATACCCCAACGCCTTCGCCTATGGTTCACCGCTAACTGGGAATAGGGTAGCCGTCACAAGGGGATTATTGAACACTCTTAACAAAGACGAGATCGCGGGAGTTCTAGGCCATGAGGTAGGGCACATCGTTCACCGCGACGTCCAGTTAATGACCTTCGTGTCTGTGCTGCCGGCCTTCTTCTACATCTTGGGCCGAACTTTTCTATTTACAGGCGGGGACAGGGATCGCGACAGGAGCGGAGCGATAGCACTGGGCTTTCTAAGCCTACTCATCTACTTCATCCTAAGCCTGGCTAACCTGCACCTCAGCAGGATACGGGAATACTACGCGGACTACAATAGCGTCAAGACTGCGCCAAACCCATCTATCGGCGCAGCGAGGCTGATGTCGGCTCTGGCTAAAATAGTCGGCTACACGGGCAGGCTCAAGCTACAGGGAGCAAACCTTAAGGTCGCCGGCTTCAAGGAGCTGTTCATAGCCGACCCCGACAGCGCCGTTCAGGACCTCGAAGCACTGGAAGGCTACGAGCTGGCTAAGAGGATCGCCGAAAGGAAGGTAACCCTTGCCGACAAAATTATGGAGCTCTTCTCAACCCATCCGAACATCGTAGAGAGGCTCCGACGTCTAGAAGAGCTTGGAAAACTCCCCTCCCTTTAAGTCTCAACGGTTTTTCTCTATGGAGGAGGCACTAGAGCTCCTCAAGTCAAGCATAAACAAAAGAGAAACTATTATACTCGTCGCCGACTGCGAGGCTACATACAAGGGACGTGCTTCCTCCAAACTAGGTAGGGGCGAGCGCATAGTCCTGATAAAAGGCGACGGCTCGGTTGTCATCCATAGGCCCGCTGGCTCAACCCCTGTTAACTACCAGCCGGAGGGAAGCGTTGTTACAGTCAAGCTCGACGGCGGCGTTCTCGAGATAACCGCTTCCAGGCCGAGGCCGGCTGAGGAGCTAGCGATCCGAGTTTACAGGATCATGGGACTTTACACGTTTAAGCTTGTCGATAACGCCTCCTTTGAGATGTGGGGCGAGGAAAGAGATTTGAAGAAGGCTATACTCCTCGCGCCAAGGGATATTCTAGGCGAGGATCTAAAGCCTGTAGAGGAGGAGATACGCCTGGGATCTGCTGGTATAGCCGACGTCCTGCTTGTCGACAAAGACGGAAACTATGTTGTTGTGGAGATAAAGAAGGAGACAGCAGGGGTCGAAGCTGTCTATCAGCTTAAGAGATACGTTTCAAGGCTTCGCGGGGGCTCGGGCAGGAGGGTCCGCGGCATACTGGTGGCTCCAGGCTTCACGAAGACAGCTCTCGTCGCCTTGGAAAAAGAGGGTCTCGAGCATAGACGCGTAAGCCTGGAGAGGGCATCCAAGATCCTCAGGAGGGCGGGTTTTGGACCGCTTCTCTAAACACCGGGCAATACTCCTTGAACTCGCAATAGTCGCAGAGCCACCCCTTCTCAGGCTCCGGGGGAACGGCTTGCTTAAGAGAGTCGCTTAGAAGCACGACACGTTGGAGGAGCCCTTTTATCCTCTCATCATCCCTTTGAATTTGAAAGGCTTTAACCTGCCCCGTCGTCTTAGAGACGTAGACCAGGAACCCCTTGTTTTTATCTGTAAGCCAAAAGTACAGTTGCATCTGGTCAACATGATGATCCCTGGGTTCACGAGGTATGGAGCTGGCGGTTTTGAACTCAAAAATATAGTCCCCAGCTATCCTATCTACGCGTCCCTTTACAGTCACATCTCGGTACTCCCGTTCGAAGCTCTTCTCGCCTTCGCCAAGCGGGAACTGGCTGTTTATAAGGTAGTGTACATCGTCGCCTAATAGCAGTATCACTATCTTCTCGTCGGAGAGGGGCCCAGCCATCGTCCTTATATACCATGAGCGACGCAGACACCCGGTTACCTCGGTTACGTAGATGATGTTTGGCGGCGCTGTCCATGAGCCCCGGTCTTTCTCGTATGCTGTTCTCAGAGATCTGAAAACTATTCTCTCAACGTCCTGTGGCGATATAGACATATCTGGCGATATTTACACGTTAGTATAATAAAAATGATTTTATACGATAATAAGTGGGGGGCAGGTTTGCCGCAAGTCTACAGTATTTTTGAGGTACGCGAGAACATAACAGTAGACGAAGCCGCAGGAAAGCTTAAAGGTTTCTCGATAGCTAAGGGGGACGTCGAGGTAATGGGCCGAAAGTATAGCCTCGGAGTCAGAGTGTCGAATTTAGAGTTGAGTGACAACACCCTCTCCGGAGTGTATGAGGAGGTTGTGCCCGTCTCTCTAAGCCTAGACGACGAGACGGTTAAGGTCCCATCGGCCATACGTCTACACTTCTATTTCAACTGGCTCCGCCAGGGGATTTTTCTACTTGTAGCAGCTGGGAAGAGGAGGGGGGCACGTGTTGCGTCAACCTTCTCAGAAGCCCTTTTCCAAAAACCAGACGCTATAGCACCGGTGTATCTCCCACCTCAAAGGCTTAGGGAATTATATACGACTGAAGCTGAGCCCCGACAGGTTATCTTCACGGGGCTTCGGGAAGTCGCAGGGGTGGACACTGTTGTTCTCTATGGCAAGGCTTTATCTCAGTCTTCCTTACTCAAAAGGTACATGCAGGTAGGACAGGAAAAATACGTGGTTTACAGGACCGAGAAGGGCCTTATAGGTGTATCAGTCGGAGGGCTTGTCCTTGCGTTCTCGAAGATTGATGAGGAAAACTTTCGAGAATATATAATCGAGAATATAGTCCCGAGGCTGGAACCCTTGCCGGTATAAAAACTGTCTACAGCTTCACCGAAGTTATGCTCTACTTAAACCTCGCGAGCGCTCGTGAGATATCCACAGGTTGCGGAGTCCTTTGAGCTGGGGGCGGGTTCATGGCATGCGTGAATTCATCCTCCAGTGTTGGAGCCTCTCTCCTGTAGAATAAGCCTATCGGGATTTTATCGTCCTGCTGCATTGCCAGCCTCATAGCAGCCTCGAAATTAGAGGGGTCGTGTCCAGCTTCCTCCAACTTGTAGATCTTCTGCCTTAAAGCGGAGTACGTGTTGAAAAAGGTGACGCAGGGCTGGAGAACATCTATGAAAGCGAAGCCCCTATGGCTTATCCCAGCCTTTATAAGCTCCTTCAAGTGATCTATTTCCGCGCTGAAGCCCCTTGCCACGAATGTAGCACCGCTAGCCAAGGCCAAGAGAATAGGGTTGAGAGGGTTCTCAGGATTTCCGAAAGGCGTAGACCTGGTCTTAACCCCTTTGGGCGTCGTTGGTGTGACCTGACCCGTGGTAAGTCCAAAGATCATGTTGTTGTGGACTATCAGGGTAATGTCAACGTTCCTCCTCGCTGCATGTGGAAGATGCCCAAGTCCAATGGCATAGGCGTCCCCGTCTCCCGAGTGGCCGATAACGGTGAGCTTGGGGTTGGCTAATTTAATCCCTGTTGCCACAGGCAAAACCCGGCCGTGTATCGTGTGGAACCCGTTGGTACGCATATAGTCGCTTATCCTGCCGTGGCACCCAATCCCTGTTACGATGACTACATCTTCAGGCTGTAGCTTCAGCTCTGCTAGGGCTTTCCTAAGGGCTAGCAGAATCCCGTAATTCCCACAACCGGGACACCACACAGGCCTTCGCGGAACCTCGTACAACTCGATGCCCATCACAACCACCCCTTGGACCTAAGATACTCCTCGATTTCCTCCGGGTCGAACTGCCTCCCATTATACTTTCCTAGAAAAGCCTCAGGCTCCAGCAGCAACTTTTCACGTATAAGCGAGGCCAGCTGTCCGGTCATATTATTCTCCACCACTATAAAGGGTCGACCTGAGAGTTCCCGGCGGAGAGCCTCGGTTGGGAAGGGCTCCAGCCACACCACCTGTACCAACCTAATATTATCGGTCTTCTTCAGGGCTTCGAGCAAAGGCATCTTCGAAGAGCCCCAGGAAACAATAGCTCTATCGCCCCTGCCGTATACCTTCACTCCCTCAGACTCGGCTAGAGCCTTAAGCTTGGGGAGCTTCATAAACCTCTTCTCATGCATAATCTTGACAATATTCGGGTCTATAGTCCCCTGGCCCACTTCGTCATGTTCACTTGTATTCGCGTATACGAGAGCGTTTTTAGTTCCAGGCAGAGCCATTGGGGAGACACCGTCCTCAGTAACCTTATAGCGTGCATATGGTCCGGAATGCTCCCCGCGTATAACCGGGTCTTCCGCAGGCTTTAGCGGGGGGAATTCCTCAACACTCCAGTAGCTCTCGCCGAGGAACTTGTCCGACAGGATAATCACCGGAACCTGAAACCTCCAAGCTATCTCCATAGCCTCGAACCCCAGGAGATACGCCTCCAATGGATCCCCAGGCGCCACTACAACACGGGGAAACTCCCCCTGAGAGGCGTGAATAACAAACCTGAGATCCTCCTGCGCGGTGTGAGTGGGTAGGCCCGTTGAAGGACCCGGCCTCTGAACCTCCACCACAACTATAGGGGTCTCAGTCATCGCTGCCTGCCCTAGAGCCTCCACCATCAGTGAGAAGCCCCCTCCGCTCGTAGCTACCATCGAGCGCGCACCCGCGTACGCGGCGCCTATAGCCATGTTAATCGCCGCAAGCTCACTCTCCGGCTGGAATACAATAATTCCAAAGTCCCGCTGGATCTCAGCTAGGTAGTGGAGAATAGGGGAAGCAGGGGTCATGGGGTACGCAGCGAAAAAACTTAGCCCAGCAGCCACAGCCCCAAGGGCGACGGCTGAGTTACCGTCGATCAGGATCCTCTTGGCATTACTTTCTCTCGGCATAAGGCGGGGGAAGGAGTCTCCAGCTAGGGAAGAGCCGACGTCAAAGCCGCGTAGCGCCAGTCTAACGTTGAGGTCTGCAACCTCTTTCTTATGTTTAAATTGTTCCTCGATAGTCCGGGTTACAACGTCCCGTGAAGCCCCTAGTATTCCGAAGATGACACCCGAGGATAGCGTGTTGAGGGCCACTGAAGGTGCCTTGTATTCCTCCAATATCCTCTTAAAGGGTAGAGGTTTTATCCGTGGATCCTCCCTGCTTGAACAGTCACTCTCATCGCAGAGAACCATCCCCCTCCCACTCAGCCTCGAGAGGTAAGCGGTAGATGAATAACTGTCCAAAGCCAGGATAATATCGACTGGTCGCCTATGTGAGTAGATGTACTCGTCAGGCGAAGACCGGATGAGGGCCCACTGGTTCCCGCCGCGGATCAGAGATGGGTACTCGTTTGTTATAAAGACGTTGTTTCCATGCCTGAACAGGACACGCCCCACTATAAGGCTTGTCGCAAAAACCCCTGAGCCTGCTGGGCCAGCTACAAGGATAGATACCGGCCACTTAGAGTCCACAGCAACACCCAAGCTTTAACTTTGTCAATAAAATTATAAATTTATTGTAATTCATTTTTAAATACGTGTATAACGACGGCTGCACGGGTGAAAAGGGAGTATACGCGTTAATAATTAACGTTCAAAGCTCCACCTTGATCAACTTTAAAGGAATGCCTGCACGCCTAGACCCCGGAACCTATGTGTATATAGGATCTGCACATGGACCCGGAGGTGTAAAAGCCAGGGTAAGGCGCCACTTGAAGCCCGAGAAGAAGACGAAATGGCACATAGACAAGGTGACAACGCTCCCCTATGCACAGATAATATGCGTTGTATGCGCCGAAACCCAAAGCCCCGAGTGCATCCTCACCCCCCACTTAGAGAAACACGGCTTTATCCACCCGCTACCAGGCTTCGGCTCCAGTGACTGCAGAAGAGGCTGCACGTCTCACTTCTTCAAATGTAACAAGAACCCTGCCGAGTGCATAAGAGCCGTCCAGCTGGCCTTCCAGGAAAGCCGTCTAGAAAACGTACAAACCCTTTATCTATAGCTCCAGCTTTTGAAGAGAACTTATAACCTTTGCGCGAACTTCCTCGGGCGGTGGCGGCTCCTTCAAAACAACACCGTTCTCAATATACTTCTCGAGTAGAGGCTTCATCTCACCCCCACATACAGGGCACTTAGGAGCCTCTTCTCCATGAAGCTTAACCACGTCTACACGGCATCTGTCGCACCTGTAAACCTCCTTCCGCCCAGAAAGCTTCCCGCGCTTGGCGATAGGCACCCACTCTCCGTCTTTAAAGACGGCTGTGATATCCATTGCGAAGTCAACCGCCGGCGCGGTTGAAATAGCAGCCCCAACTCCGAACCCGTCTGCTCCAGCCTTTACTAGGGAAGGTATCCTCTTCTCGTCAATACCTCCTGAGACGATAACCTTAACGTCTCCAAACCCCCTAGCCCTAAGCTTCCACTTAACCTCCCTGATAATGTCCTCAAAATCGCCCCTACGACTCCCAGGTGTGTCTAGCCTAACACCGTAAAGCCTGTTGCCGAGTAAGTCTGCGGCTAGAATCGCCTCCTCAGCCTCGTCGAAAAACGTGTCTGCCAGTACAATCCTAGGCACGTCTCCCTCCACGACCTCGTCGAAGGCCTTCCACGCGAGGGTGTGGTCACCCTTAAAAGCCCTGAAGAGCACCATTAGACTGTGAGGCATGGTCCCCGTAGCTCTAATACCGAGTGCCTGTGCTCCGAGGACGGCTGAAACCCCGTCCGCGCCTCCGATGTAGGCATAATACTCGATAAAAGGCGCTAAAGCAGGGTGCTGGCGCCGCGCCCCAAAAGACAATACAGTCTTGTCGCCGGCGGCTTTTTTCACCCGGGCTGCCTTGGTCGCTACACCAGTGGCAGACGCCAAGAAGCCAAGAAGAGGGGTCTCCAGCTCGAGAAACTCCCCGTAGGGGCCCTCAATGGTCATCACCGGGACTCTATTCTCAAAATAGTCTCTAGCGCTGAAAAACTCGCCTTCGGGGAGGGAGCGTAGAGTAACCTTTCTGCCTTTTAAAAGCTTAATAACCTCCCGCAGCCCCGCGAATATAGCCCATTTATAGTTCTCAGGCAGCTTGCTAGCAGTAACCTCCACATGAACCTTTGAGTCTATAAGCCCGTATTTTTCTAGGATTTTCCGCGTCCTCGTGAAGTATACGTCTGTTGTAAATCCGCTTCTAACCTCATCGAAAGTTGCATAGATGAAACGCTCGTTCCAACTCTCCAAGTTCACCGACCACATCAGAGAGTACCTCTTTGAGATTAAAGCATTTCTCCGTAACACGTCTTATAAAGCCGCCTGGAGCTGTATAATACAAAATAATTTCAATTGAGCTAAATCGGGTAAGAACTTGTTAATATTAACTATTAAAACGAAACAAACAAGTATATTAGGCTTTTTCGGGAAAGAGAGGACTGTGATAACGTTATATGCATCTGAGGGGCACAGCGTTTACATGTTCCGAGGGCTGACACCCTCAGGGCACGTGGAAGCAAACCAGTTTGTAGCCGTCGACTCCGGAGAAGGCCTGCTGGCAGACCCAGGCGGGAGAACAGTCTTCTCAAGACTCATCACAGAAGTATCACTCGCCGTACCAGCCCCCAAGATTAAATACCTTTTTTTCTCACACCAGGACCCAGACATTATTGGAGCCGCCGCCAGCTGGTACACGGCTCTACCAAACGCCAGGATAGTTCTACCCGAGATTTGGAGCCGCTTCCTACCTCACGCCTTCCCACAAGAGGTAGATCCTAGTGAGAGGTTCTTCCTAGTCCCAGACGAGGGCGCGGAGCTACAGCTGGGCGGCTGCCGGCTAAAAATAATCCCAGCCCACTTCCTACACTCGCCTGGGAACTTCCAGATATACGACCCCTGTTCTAAAATACTTTTCTCAGGAGATCTTTTCGCCTCGATCTTTCCGAAAGGTGAGTCCTACGACTTTGTCACAAACTTTGAAAGTCACATTCCTTATATGGAGCCTTTCCATAAGCGGTACATGGCGTCAAACAAGGCGATCCAAGCATGGCTCTCAAGAGTAAAAGACCTCGACATCGAGATTATAGTCCCGCAACATGGAGCCATTATTAAAGGAAAAGACAATGTAGAGAAAGCCTTGAAATGGATCGAACAACTAAAATGCGGCGTAGACCTCCTCTAACACGCGAAACCACCTTTTTCAGGCGAACTCAACTATCCGGTTAAAATACCCCGACCGTAACTTCAAACAGCACTCTCCCACCCATTGCTTCCATACGAGAATTAGTAGTCCCCGGGCCGGGACTTGAACCCGGGACCTGCCGGTACCTGCGGGCTGACACGGCTTCATCCCGGAGCGCTTCTCCTGTCGCCGTGCGGTCAGGGCCTACAGCCGGCCGCGATACCGCTACGCTACCCGGGGACACTAAAAATATCTATGTGGGGTTTATGAGGATTTCGCTTCTCTCAAACGCATTGAGCTGCTGATGTACTTGATTTTTACTTTCAGGGACGCAGCCTCAGCTTTAGCCTCGGGCGTGAGTTGTCTCCTACGCCTCTCACCGTATACTACGATGACAGGTGTGGCTCTTAAGAGCCTGGCTTTTTCAGCTACTCTTCGCACATCTTCAGGCTTCAACGGTGTTGGGTTGTTATACACCTCCACGAGGAGTTTCTTCCCATTACCCTGTACCACAAGATGAGCAGGTCCTAGGCGTGTAGGGTGGTTTAGGCGTACGCTGAGACCCGCCTCGAGGTATCTAGATGCTACGCGGCCGATAACACCGTACTTCTTCGCAAGCTGCCTCTGTAAGTAGCGTATCCTGGCAAGGGTCATGGAGGGCACCCGTCTAATGAACAGGAAAAACCTTGAAAAATTTTTCCATCTAGAAAACATGCGCGATGGCTCGTGCCTCCAGCGTCTAACTAGAGAAAATCGACAAGTGTGACCTGGCTCTGCAAAAATTTTAGTAGACGGCTCTTCCTGTAAATTACCTCGAGAGGAAGTATCATATGCCTCGAAGCTAATTCTAAGGCTTCTTCGAGTGACGACGCTTCTTCTGCCCTATCTTTTAACGCATTTCTAACGCTCTCACGAATTTGCCAGTTTCCAACTGGGGCGAAGTACTCAGGCGTTACCTCCCGTACCACCAGAGCCTGCGCCTGCCTCCCCCGCTGGTAGAGGTGTTCGAGCAGAGCCACCCTTATCGCATAGTATCCACCATCTTCCTGCGAGGCTTTGCCATCACTGTACTCGTGTATCGAGTATATTTGGCTCTCACCGGTGGGAACCCATACTGAGCCAGAAAGCCAGGCTTCAATCATCTCCATTCTCCAAGCTCCAGGGATAAGGATAATCGTGTAATTGTTACCTATATACCTGGCGTGGTAAACTTCATGGTTCGTTATCTCAGGGTTATCGCGTACCCTTTGCAGCAGGAAGTCCCCTATTCTCTTATCAACAGCCGTTATGGCCCACCTAGACGGCACGAACCTCTTTTCGACACCTAGAGCCCCAGAAGTTAGAAGTCTCTGGAGATAATACACGTCGTACCCAGCCTTGTAGAGCTCTACTAGGGCACGTCCAGCCTTAACCCTGTCCTCGACCAGATTATCAACCCGCCTCGGAACATGGGGATTTCCTACAACATTGATCGAGCTAGCCTCCCCCGCGAAACCCATAGGCTTCAAGAGAGGGTCGAAGCGCAGAGTAAAGACAGGTGGCCTCTTGAAGACAGCCTCGGACTCCACAGGCTTGCTTGAAATAGCCGCCTCCCTTATGGCTTCCACAACCCTCTCACTCGAACTCTTCACGTTGATCCTAGTGTAAGAATATACTAGCCTAGCCCTCAGCTTCAGAATGTCCCAGAGGTCTAGACGACCCCACCATTCAACCGGGTTTTCAAACAGGTGGGGCTCCCCCTCCCCCACCGGAAGGTTCACGCCAACCCTTACGCTAGGATACCCGTGCTCTCCCACAAGAATGGAGGGCGGTGTTGGCGATGAGATAGCGCTACTTAGCCGGGGGCTAATGTTAAGCTGTTCTTCGACTCGCGTTAGTATGGGACACCTGGGGAGCCCGCAAAGTCTCCTCGAGCCTTTACACAGCGAGCAGATTCTGGGGTTAGGTCGCTTTAACACCAAAGATCACACTCTGTGCAAGCTTATATAGTTAGCATTTTTAGATCACCGCTAGGATCGCTGCACCTCCGGCTTCGGGGAAGACAAAAAAGCTTCTGCTAGCATAGCTTGGTATAGCCGGTAAGTTTTTTAGAGCTTACTGTAGGATTACTCTCATGACTACGAGCCATGTTGAAAAAAAGTTTTTCCACAAGCTTGGCCTCGAGCTCCCCGCTATTGGCCTCGGAACCTGGGGCATTGGAGGAGGGTATTGGACTCCGGACCACTCTCAGGACGATCTCTGGATCGAATCCCTACGCTACGGGATAGAGCTAGGCGCAACCCTCATAGACACTGCCGAGATGTACGGCGGTGGACACGCCGAAGAGCTGGTTGGGAAAGCCATCGCCGGATTCGACAGGGAAGAAATATTTATCGTATCGAAGGTTTGGCAAACACACGCTAGACGAGACGAAGTCGTCAGGGCGGCTGAGGCGAGTGTAAGGAGACTCGGAACCCACATCGACCTGTACCTTATCCACTGGCCGCCCGAGGGCGTGGACATATGTGAAACCATGAGAGGGTTGGAGGCAGTTGTAGAGAAGGGGTACTCCAGGTTCCTAGGGGTTAGTAACTTCAGCCTCTCACTTATCGAGGAGGCTAGAAGCTGCCTGAGCAGGGAGGACATCGCAGCCATAGAGAACAAGTTTAGCCTCCTGGATAGGCGGGACGAGCAGTCCGTCATCCCCTATGCAGAGCGGGAGGGTATGCTTTACCTGGCTTATACACCGCTCGAAAAGGGACAGCTCGCGAAAGACCCCTTCCTAGCATCTATAGGAGAGAAATACGGTAAAACGGCTGCCCAGGTCGCCCTAAACTGGCTTATACGGTTTAACCCCGTGGTACCCATCCCGAAGGCCGCAGATAAGAAACACGTAGAGGAGAACTTAGGCGCCACCGGTTGGAGACTTAGCGAGGAGGACTGGAAGGCTATTTCGGAGAGGTACAGGAGAATAACAGTCTAGAAGAAACACATCTGTAAAAACCACGGCCAGCCACATTGATCACATCAATCCGAGGCTCGTATACCCATCTTCCCCTCATCTTCCCACCTATGTGTTCCGAGAACTCACCTTTCATAGGGCCTCGGGACTGACGAGGCAGGTGCTCTCAGTCGCTCCCCACTTGAGACTTAACCGTCGTGACTAAAACGCCTTAACTTTATGAGACTAACGTGTTTTACATACAACTTTTTAAAAGCTAGCTATAAATACTTCTCCGAAATTAATATATATGATTAAAGACAAAAACTTTTAGTAAAGCAGACAAAATTTATTATCTGTGAAAGGGAGAACAACCTTAGTCATTCTAATAGCCTTCCTAGTGCTAGCCACAGCCTCAGCGCTCTCACAACCCCAACTAAGATCTTGGACGGGAACTCCACCGCCTCCTCCCGGCGCAACGGTAAGCTCTGGAGAGCTAATAATCTCCGACCCGCCTAATGACCAGTACAAGTATTATAGGCCGGACTGGAACTGGCCTATTACGAGCGACCTGGATATTCTAGAGGCAAGGCTGTATAGCGACGGTAGTAACCTCTACTTGAGGTTTAGGTTCGCCACGATGCAGAGCAAGTACAGCGTATACGTCATGGTGCCCATAGACTACACACCCGAAAGGGATGACGATGGTTTCAGCATCTGGCTTCCAGACTTCAGCGATACGAAGCTCCCGTGGCAGTGGGATGCAGTTATAGGGGTTAACCTGGGTAAGAGTGACCGCCAGCCCTTTGTCTTCGACCACAGCTGGGAATCGAAACCCGTAGGCCAGCTCGTAATAGATCAAAACACAGGGACAGTTGAATTGGCAATACCGCTTTCAGCCCTACCAGGCTTCCCGAAGAACGGCAAGGTAAGGTTCACCATAGTGGTCTTCGCCAATAGCTACGGTGGAACCTGGGACCCCGGCAAGAACAACGCCTACGATCCTAACACGGGTAAAACTATCTCGGAGAGCGACTATGCGAGTAACGTGTACGACATAGCGGGCCAGACGCCGACTTCAAGCGAGGTTTACGGGGGATGGGGCAGCGGCAGTCAAACCGTATCTACAAGC
>JBEULP010000080.1:0-5112 GCA_041287245.1 Infirmifilum sp.
TCGAGAGCTTTCAACCCCTCCTCTATGTGTAAGTCGAAGTAGTCAGACATCCTCGACCACAAGCTTAAACTTCTCTTTAACGAATCTAAGCATTGCCTCAACCTCCTCTCTCTCATACCTTCTCGGAAGATACCTTGAGCCTATGTAGGCATCCTCTATTTTAGTAAGCATGATTATATCCTCCAGTAGTCTCTCAACGCTCTTTGAAATCTTGGCTAGCTCTCTCACAAGCCTAACTATCGAGTGAGTCCTGGGGTAGGTGCCTGTCTTCACGAGAAGCTTATACTTTAGCATGAGCTGGCAGTACTGCTCGATGTTGAATGCTGCGAGGTCGTAGACGCCTCTCTCTAAGAGATCCTCAGCATTCCTCAAAAAAGCCTCGGCTCTCTCCCTAATAACCTCAGCCTCCTCGAAGGACACGGTACTACACTCTCTCAGTTAGCTCCCTCTTCACGAATCCCCTGATTTGCTTCTCGAACTCCCTAGCTACTTCCACCAGCCTCTTAGTCTCCGCGTAGACCCTCTCATAGTCTATGCCTAGGCACCTGTGCACGATATTCCTCACAACGATCATCCCAGCTATAGCCTCTGCTAGACTCCCCTCTATTGCTCCACTTTCTCCACACTTTACCATGAACTCTCTCGCTGTATACGCCGACCCAGCCCTTCGATGACACTATATGCCTGCATATATCAGCTAACGCTTCCAATATGAGCTGGAAGCCTCTCTAGGAGTCCTTGAGTATAGGTGAACTCACAAACCTCCCTGAGGCTCCCGGAGATGACATGCTCTTCGAGGAACTCCGCCTCCCTTCCGGCGAAGAGGAGCTTAAGGCGCATCATAGCTTCACCACGGCTCCGCGCCTTCCCGGCGCGTCTATCCACCGTAGGCTCAGCACCTGGCCCCTTCTCGTCTACTGCCATCAGCCTTTATGGCTATGACTAAATTCCTTATCGTAAGCCTTACTGTTTTGTCTCTCTGCATTGCATGCTTTTTTGGCGAGGTTTTGAGCCGCTCCAAGGGTGGGCCGAGGAGTCCCGCGCGTCTGCGCCTAGCCTTGAACTCTCCCACTGGCGCCCTTTCGGTGGGCTTCGCTCGGTAGCCGCCATTCCTTCTACAGCTTCACGTCCGGGTAGCGCTTGCGTATGAAGGTTTCAACGAACTTCAGGGCCCACTTGGCTTGCTCCCTGCTCGGGTGATAGTCCTCGTGGACGACCCTGTTCCGCAAGTCCCTCAAGATCTCTATGTTCTTGAGGTCCTCCTCGTCTATGGCGCCCGCGTCCCTCAGCATCCTCGCCAGCGTGGATAGGTGGAGCTTCCTGTCCCTCCTCAACTGCTCTATGATCGACACGCCCTCAGCGCCCTTGACGTCGATGAGGAGCTTTTGCAGGGCTGCTAGCAAAGCGTCGTGCACCATGGATATGATCGGCTCCACGAGATCGAGGTCTCGCCCTGAAATACCTCCTCATGGCCGAGATCTTCTCCTTAGCGCTCGCGAGGTACGGATCTGGCGAGACGAGCGCGAGCTCCTTGGCCTCCCTCCTCATGAAAACCGCGAGCAGGAACAGTGGCGGCATCCCTATGAGTAGGACCGCGAAGAGACCGGCGATAACGCCTTCCACGCTCAAGCGCTCGACCACGAGAGAGATCATGGCAACGATGACTATGAGGAACCATATGAGACTGGCCACGGTGTACACCTTTATGGCAAGCCTCCTATGCCTCAGCCCCACGCTATTGCCGAGAATAGGGCCCTTTTTAGGGATCGCAGATTCATGATCCCTCCTTCAGACGTTTAAGCATTTCCACGAATAACTTCAACTGTTGTTTGTAGATTCGACGCGTGGTTTTCTTAAGATTCCGATGTTTAGTATAATCCTCTAAGAAAGAATCTATCAATAGGTCACCTTTGTCAATAAGATCTTTTACTAAAGTAATGCCTTGCCTCTGAACCCATTCAACGAACCTGCGTATTAAGAATTTATCATGCGTTTTGCGCTCTGAAGATGCTAGAACTTTCTCTATATCTAATGAAGATAAAGTGTCTTGGATCTCCGTAGCTTGACGTAATCCGACCCTCCATGCCTCGTAGTAATATGTTAGAATGTATGTCAATAGCTGATCTGGTGTCATTGCTATTGCTTTCGAGAAATACTGGAGCCAGTCAGCTAAGTGCTTCGGTAATTTTACAGTGATCTCAGCGACCTCCATTATGATATTCCCCTAAAACTGTTTATTCTATTTAATACTTCGTTAACGAAGCTCTCAACCTCTCTTTCTAGATCTTTATTTTTCCGAAGAACCCTACCCAGTGGGATCTCGTGTCTTCTGGGTCTATAGGGAAGGTCTCTTAAATCGTCATACCTGTGGATAACCGTATCAAAGAAGGGATTCTCATATATATGGCTCCTTACGGAGGCAGGCATCTTCTCCTCAATGAACCTTCTAAGACTTTCTCTCAGCTTATTTATAGTACTTTCGCTTACCTTCTTCGTAACATTGATCAATACCACCCCGAGAGTCTTAGGCGGCTCTTTTTTACGTATTACGATGTCTGGAATAACCTCCCTTAACAATAGCTTCACGCCCAGCAGCGAGAGTTCCTCAAGATTTGAGGGGATAATTATGTGATCTGCAGCATACAAGCCCCAGAGAGTTGGAATAAAAAGTTCCGGGGGCGTATCGCATAACACATAATCGTATCCCCTATTTATAGCGACTTCTGTTGAGAGCCTAGCGTAAAGAGCGAAGGGGTCCCAAGCTGCGATCTGACCTCTGTATACTTTGATAATATAGTTCAGACCTGAAGGTATTAGTCCAAGAATTCCTCGACCTGTATCTATGTTTACCTTCCTTATTTGAAAACGCTGTCCGCTAGTAGCTTCGAGAACCCCATTATCGATGTGCTCTAATTCATTGGCTTTAATGAAAAATGAGGACAGATGCGCTTGAGGGTCTAGGTCTACCATAAGCACTCTAAAGCCTCTCTTTACGAGACCATATGCCAATAAAGCTGTAAGCGTGGTCTTCCCAGTTCCACCTTTCTGATTTGTTATAGCTATTACACGTGGTGACATGTTTGAAGCCTTCTGGTACATATTTTGTATCGTTCCATACATTTTATACTGTTCTTAAGACAACTTATAACTTCTCGTGTACACCACGTGCATCTGTTGGTTAAGCCGTGTTTGCTTGCTCTTTGCATCTGATAGTAGCTTTTCTTTTCCGTAGAGTTCACAAGCCACTTCGTGTACTTCAGATCGCTCCTAACACCCTCAAACCTCGCACTCCCAAAAACTGCACGGACACGCTGTACACTCTTGCTCACACATTGGCTATCTTAGGCTCTCGAAGAATCTCTGAAAATCTTCTAGCCACGGCTTTTGCTTTGAGACAAATTGGCGGGGTTGCCCAATGCCCCATCACAACCTCTTCAGGAGCTTTGATTAGACCTCACCACCGGTCTAGCCACTTCTACAATAATCCTTAATTTGAATATGGTCTCCTGCGCCACGTGCTAAACGCTTACTATACTTCAAAATGAGCCTGCAAAGCTCGTTGTGGCAGTGGGCTATGTGTATTGGCATCCTAATGGACTCCAAATATCTTGACACTATCGGTCCCCTCCGCACTCTCTCGCCGCGCACCACGCCCACAATTTACTTCTGAAAGTTCTCCTTTAGGGTGATTTCCCTGCACTTGTTGAGTATTTCTAATGTGGCTTTCCACCTCTCTCTGAACGTCTGTTCGTCGAGTATGTCTTCATAGAAGTGCTCATGTAGTATTTGTACCTTGTCCAGTAAGTCCCTGAACAAGTTCCTATGCTCCTCCTTCATACTATTTGTTATAAAGCGCTCAATCTTACCCCTGCTCCAGTGTATTATAGGTACTCCCTTCGCTGCCGCGTACAGCTTTACCAACGCCAGTGCGGCTGCGTACAGCTTCTCGCCTGCCTGCTTATAATTCCCCGAGTTGAAGTGTCGCTCCGCCTCCTTGGCATACTCATTGAATAGGTCGCGGTACTTATCAATCCTTTCCGATAGGTCTGTGGACACCATTTCCCTGAGGTCTTCGACCACATCGTTCGCGTTCCAGCCAGTGGAGCTAGCTATTTCCTTGATCCACTCCTCATCGTAACCGCTAAGCCTCGCGTTGCTAACGAGCTTCTTAATTATTGAGACCACCTCAGGCCACTCGTACCGTAACTCCTGCATAACATCCGCCTCCAACCATGACGAAGCCGTCTCAAACCTTTGGATATTAATCAATGTACCAGCTGTTTCCATTTCTCTTGTCTTGGGCATCAGTGTTAATGTGCCTGTCTGTGAGGCATACATGTAATTAGATGCGCGTGCCATGGCGATCATCTCTGTGATTCACTCCTTAATAGGTTTCCACGAAATTTTCCAAACCCATGAAACCCAGTAAAGCGGTTCATTTGATGGTGTCTTATAATTCGTGTTTCTAGAGACCATGACAGGATCGGCTACAACCTTAACCTTAAACTTACCCTTAGATGAGACCACGTCTTCTTCAGCCGCCGCGGGTTGAGACTCTACTATATCTATGATCTCCCAACCCTCAGTTGGTAAACTCTCAAATGGAGGGACAATGGGTTTATTCTTAACGGATTCCCTTAAATCCTCTGGGACAAACTGCGTGGCAATACCTCCAATGGCTTTAACGTCAAAATTAACTCCAGCAAATGGTGAAAAGCCCACTTCCTTCACATCAACTATGAGTATTCTAAGTCTAAGGATTGATCCATCAGATAGCTTAATCAACCCGTCAGTCATCTAGATAAACTAAAAGCTCATTTATAAACCCTATCCCTATACAGCTCCTTATGACCAAAGGACCTTGAGCCGCCATATTATTTCTGATTCTGAAGGACTCTTTTCACGGCTTCCCTGTGTATTGGCGTCTGCCATATATAGCATTTTCCGATTCCGATCTCTAGGTCTCTTTCTGGCGGCGGCTCGTTGACCCACGCCGTCGGGTCTCTGTCGAACACCTCGACGACGAGGTTCAACTCGACTAGTCTGTCCACCAGCGTGGGCGCGTCCCTAATCCTCCTCAACAACACGTCGGGGTCGTCCAAAGCCTCCGCC
>JBEULP010000081.1:0-5212 GCA_041287245.1 Infirmifilum sp.
CGGCATCCTCGACATCCTTAGGGGTTGCGCGAAAGAAGCCAAGCATCATCCATATCGCAAAGGGCAGCGTGTAGACCTGGTAAGCAATCGCTACCGTGTTGAGGTTGTCGAGAAGTCTGAGGTTGGCGAACATTACATACAACGGTATGATAAGAACTATCGGCGGTATTGTCCTTGAGAAGAGGGTCCACCCAAGGAAGCCCACCCTGATCTTCTCACTAAGCGGAAGCTTGGTGAGACTGTAGGCGGCGGGGACTGCGAGAAGAAGAGAGATCCCGGTGGTGAGCGCGGCGAGATAGACGGTGTTCCCCAGGTACCTCAGGAATCCCTCCTTCAGGAGGTTGAGGTAGTTTTCGAGGGTGAAGCTCGTGGAGAAGACCTCGTAGACTTCTAGCCCCGTCTTGAGGGAGACGTTGACGATCCAGTAAATCGGGGTCAGGGTCCACGCAAGGATGATCCCTATTGCCGCGTAGAGGAGGAGCTTCTCCCATACTCTCATTGGAAGATCACCCTCTTCACGTACAGGATGCTTACGGCGAGAATTATTAGGAGCATAAGGAAGGAGGCCGCCGAGGCCTTCCCGATCTCCCAGAAGACGAGCCCTGACTTGAAGATGTAGAGAGAGATCGTCTCCGTAGCGTGTGCGGGGCCACCTCCCGTGAGTAGATACACCTTGTCAAAAAGCCGGAACGTGTCGATACTCCTGAGGAGTAGAACCAGGGCGATGTACGGCTTGAGAAGCGGTAGCGTAATGCTCCTGAAGGTGCGGAATGGTGAAGCCCCGTCGACGAGGGCGGCCTCGTAAAGCTCCCTGGGAATTGACTGCAAGCTCGCGTAAAAGATCAAAAAGCATATCGGGGTCCACTGCCACGTGTCCATCACTATAATGCTCGGAAGGGCTAGGTTGAGACTGGTGAGCCAGGGCTGCGGCTGGAGCCCTAAAGCTCTCAGAACATAGTTGACGAGTCCCGTGTCATAGTCGAGCATAAGCTTCCACATCGAGCTCACGACAACAGCCGAGAACATGTTTGGGAGGACTAGCAGGGGGATGAGCCAGCGCTTCCCCCTGATCCTCTGGTTCATGATGACAGCTATCCCGAGGCCTAGGAGCGTCTGGGCAACGGTGGCTGCCAGTGAGAACATGACCGTGTTCCTCACACTGGCAAGGAATACGTCATCGCTGAGTAGCTCCACGTACTCCTGAAGCCCGGTGAACCTGAACTCGCCGGTGATCAGGTTGTACCTGTGAAGCGAGTAGTAGAAAGTTCCAAGGATCGGGTATACGGTATCGAAGAGAAGGATAAAGAGGGCTGGAAAGATGAGAAAAAAAGAAATTCTTTTCATAGAGACACCTAGCCTCCAGCGAGCGCCTTATTAATCTCCTCGCACATACGGGGAACCGCGTCAGCCGGCTTTATAGTCCCAGCTAGTACCTGGTTGACGTAGCCCCCGAAGATATCCTCGACCTTCGACCAGAGAGCGGTTCTAGGCCTGGGCACCGCGACCTTGAGACTCTCAACCTGCACAGCAACCCATCTCCTAAGCCCTATGACATCCTTATCGCTCCCGACGCTGAGCCTGACAGGCGGGAGACCCTTCAATACCGCCATAAGCTTTTGGATCCTAGCGCTAGTCGAGTAGAGGATGTACTGGAGTGCGGCCTGTTTGTTCCGGGAACCGGCGGGGATGCCCCAGTACCACACGCCTAGAAGCGGGGATGGTTTCGTCCGCTCACCTGGGGTGGTCGTATACGCTAAGAGCCCTGGAACCTTGCTCACCGCCGGGTTATCGGCGTCCTTGACCCAGCCTGGCCAGACTTCTGTGCTCATTGCGATTCTGCCGCCGACGAGCCTGTCTCTGACGTCGGGAGTGTTGAAGTTCTCCACTCCTGGTGGGGCATACTTCTTAAGCTCCAAGAGAAACTCGAGCGCGTCCACAGCTTTAGAGTCCAGGGCGCACCTTGACAGGTCGTCTGTTAATATTTTCCCGCCGAACGCGTAGAGAATCGGCTGGAAAGCCGTCGCCACAGGATTACCCCTCACCCCCCTAAACGCAACCGGGTACTCCACAAGGCCCGATACCTTGATTTTCTCGCACGCGTTCAGCACATCCGTCCAGGTCTTGGGCTCGGAGAGCCCTAGTTTGTCGAAGACGTCCTTCCTATAGGCGAAGATCTGCACGTTGCCCATCTGCGGCATGGCAACAAGCTTTCCGGTCTTGTAGGGGTGCCGTCCAACATCTACCAGCACGCCAGGGAAGTCGCTGAAGTCGAGTGTGATGCCCGCGTCCTTGGCTAGCGCCTCGAGGTCGGTTAGCCACCCCTTCTCGCCGAACTGTGGGATCCATGGGTCATCCATGTAGACCAGGTCGTATGCGCTGCTCCCCTGCTGGAGAGCAAGCACCATCTTATCGTAAAGCGGGCCATATGCAAGCGGAGAGTACTCGCACTTGAAGTTAGGGTTCTCCCGCGTGAAGAAGTCTATCACGGCAGTGTTGATGTCCACGTGCTCAGCGTCCCTACCCAGCATGGAGATGGAGTATTGCGCTGGAGGCTTAGCCGCGGGGGCCGAGGAGGAAAGGCCCCACTCATATCCACCAGCAACGCCTAGAGCGAATGCGCCAATACCTACTGCCGCCAGCTTAAGGAAATCTCTTCTTGTAGTGCTTGCACTCATACGTTTTTTATTACACTCTATTACATCATATTTACTTTCTTAGAATTCTTTAAATATAACTGAATTTAATTCAGATCCTGGGGATGAGAGATATCAGCTCACATGGGTCATCCGTGATGTCACCTTAAAGCGTAGGCGGAGCAGTTCTCGAGTAGTCTCAGCATTAAGTATCCGGGTGGGATTCGGCCGCACCGGGTGGATCTTGAACGCTATCCTAGCGCCATGAATGGCAGTGTAGTCGAGGATAAGAACTCACTACTAATTAAAGGAGCCATACTATCAACGCGGACACAACTCCTTCAATGGGAGAGTAGCTTAATAGTCCTTGTGAAGTTACGAGCGTCGCAGGGTAGTAAAAGGCTTGTGAAGAGCCACATAGACGCTGAAGCTCTCCGGAGGGATGCCCCCCTCATTACACGCCCCTCATCTCCAAAACCGAGAGAGGTGAGCTGTACCCCCAAGAGATTAGGACAGGGTAGAGATCCTGCAAGCAAGGAGGATAAAGTCCATGTACAGGGATAATCCGGAGCCTCTATATCCCCTCATTCACGTCGCTAACGCCTATGTATCGATGGTGGGAGTCGGATACGAATAGCGTAGGGTGTTGTACAATCGGAATGGGTTAGGCGCCGCCCTCGTCGGGTGCTTCCGGAACAATGGAGGGTACGAGGTCTTGGATTTTCCCGCCACGGTATACCCCGCTCTTCACCGCTACTCGGCCACTTCTACCACTAAATCATTATATTGGAAATACCTTAACGAGGAGAACGTGAACAAGCTACGTAAAAAGGAAGGTTGGTTTACTGTTTCTTCTCGGCGATCTCCTCGACCCCCGGGCGCCTGCTTCAAGCTCCTCGACCTGTTCTGGGTCGAGTTTCTTCGAGAGCGCGAGAAACCCGCTTAAATGCGCTTCTCTTCCCCTGACACGTCCAGTAAGAATTTTCATGCAAGAGGTCATCGAACGCGTTTGCAGGCTGGGTGTAAATGCTTATGATCTGGCTCAGCGATGATTGCCAGTCGAGGCGCCTCTGCCAGCTCGCCACGTGTGAAGACTTTCACGACGGGAGCTCAATGGGGGTTTCCAAGCATAAGATATAGTGGGTAGACTACTATCTAACCCCTGCCACTCGTGTATTGTGCCCCTACCGGGACAGCCGCTCTCTCAGCTACATCTATTTGCTGTGGTTCTTGGCTTAGAGTATGAGTAGTGGTTGAGCCGGCGATGGTTTTGAGGTACCTACCTACAGGGCGCCTGTAGATGAGCCGGTCTACTAGGTTTCAATGGTTTACAAGATTTCATAGAAACCTGTTGAGGGGAGATGCTTAGCCACACCCGAGGAAGCTTGTCTCAATACTCCTCGATAATATCAGATAAAGCTGTTGTTACTGCCACTACCAACTGTTTATATAACAGCTGGTACTCTGAGTATCAATAGCTCTCGAGGACATACCAGCGATGCTGAATCCCTGGTGGGAGGGACGTCTCTCTTGCTCTTTGTAAAAAAGCTCCACAGTATTCTCAAGAATGGTCGCGTCATCATTCGAAAATTTTTTATCTGAAAGGTGCGTAGAAATATAATTGATCATGTTGAGAACGACTGCCTGCGATGGGAGAATTGTGGGGGGAAATCGTACATGATGGAAAACCTAGGAACAAAGAATGCTCTTATAGTTCGTAAGGAAAGACTGGCTTCGCAGATTAACTTATTTGAGGTAAAAGCTCCTGCTATAGCGAGGAATGCGAAACCAGGGCAGTTTGTCGTGATAAGGCTTCATGAGAGAGGGGAGAGGGTACCGCTAACGATAGCTGATGCGGATCCAGCAGAAGGGACAATCACTATAATAGCGCAGGAAGTGGGAAAAACCACACATGAGCTGGGCTTGTACGAAGCTGGTCAGGCGATACTCGATATCTTAGGGCCTCTTGGAAATCCCAGCCATATTAATCATTTCGGCACCGTTGTCATGGTGGGAGGTGGAGTAGGTGTGGCTGAGATATATCCTGTGGCAAAAGCTATGAAGCAGGAGAAAAACATCGTTATATCTATATTAGGATTTAGAAGCAAGGAACTGGTTTTCTGGGAGGATAAGCTCAGAAAGGTCAGCGATGAAGTGATAGTAACGACAAATGACGGGAGCTATGGAATGAAGGGCTTTACCACAGACGCGTTGAAAAAGCTCATCGAGGGTGGAAGAAAAATCGATCTGGTTTACGCAGTGGGTCCTACTATAATGATGAAGCTCATAGCAGAGCTGACTAGACCTCATGGGATAAAGACCGTGGTAAGCTTGAATCCGATAATGCTTGATGGAACAGGAATGTCCGGTCCGTGCACGGTTTCGGTAGGAGGCAAAATAAAATTCGCTTGCGTTGATGGGCGGGAGTTTGATGCCCATCAAGTGGATTTTGACGAGCTTCTCAGAAGACTTGAGTACTATAAGGATCTGGAGAGGATTTCGTTCGAAAAGTGGAGAAAAGAAAGAGGGATGATTTGAATGCCGGGGAGACGGACTATTAATAAAGTGAGAGTTCCAAC
>JBEULP010000082.1:0-3042 GCA_041287245.1 Infirmifilum sp.
CGCATCATGCTCGGCCTCGAGAAGGTCATTAAGGAGAAGAGGCCGAGGATCGTCGTGGCCCAAGGCGACACCAACACCGTCCTCGCCGCGGCCATCACCAGCGTGAAGACACTCACCCCCTTTGCCCACGTCGAAGCAGGCCTAAGAAGCTGGAGCATGGTCATGCCCGAGGAGGTGAACAGACGCGTCGCTGACGCAGTCGCGAGTCTACACTTTGCACCCACGGAGTGGGCGGCACTCAATCTGCTTTTTGAAGGTATTTCGAGCAAAACTATCCACGTCACTGGGAACACTATCGTGGATGTTCTGATGCAATTCATAGATCGTGTCAAGAAGCTCGGCGACGCAGTTCTGGCTGAGCATAAGCTTGAAGCAGGAAATTACTTTCTTGTAACCTTGCACAGGGCTGAGAACACCGACAACCCTGAGAGGCTTAAGAACATTCTCGACGCCTTAGAGGATCTTTCGCAGCATTACCCTGTAGTTTTTCCGCTGCATCCCAGAACGAGAAATGCCATGGCCAGGCTTGGTTTGCTAGAACGCTTAAGACAGGAGAGGTTAATGAGGTTAATAGAGCCTTTGGGGTACTTCGAGTTCCTAGCTCTCCTTTCGAACTGTAGAACCGTACTCACTGACAGCGGCGGCGTCCAAGAGGAGGCATTTACACTGAAGATCCCGACAGTGACGCTAAGGTACAATACTGAGAGACCTGAAACAACACTTTATGGTGTTAACGTGCTCGCCGGAGCGGAGAAGGATAGAATTGTTAGGCTAGCGTTAATGCAGGCTGAAAGAGCTGAGGAGATCAGATCGCTGAGCTTCAAAAACCCGTTGGGGGATGGTCAGGCCGGCAGGCGTATAGCCGAAGTGCTCAAGCGGGCAGTAGACGAAGGCCTAACAGTGGAGGAGCCCGATTTGAGAGAGGCGCCGATGATCGAGTACAGGCTTCTTGACGCGAAGAGCAACGTAGGGAAATCATTATTCGACCTGCTCGTAGGCTTTGACGGAGAAGGAAAGCCAACGCTGTCTAGGGAAACGGCGTTGAGACTTCTTGCTAGAGTTAGGGGCAAACCGCAATGATAAGGGTTCTTCTAATTCCGAGTAGCGATTACCTTGGTCACCCGTTTCCTCAGAGGCACAACCAGATATTCGAAAGGCTTCACGACGGCAGGGATTTCGAAGTGCACGTCTTAAGGTTCAACATTTTCGGTAAAGCTAGGCTATCGAGCAGATGCGTGATACACGAGTTCCCATTGGAGTATAAGACCAAGAGCACGCCCCTGTATTACGCTGCCAACGCTGCATTCCACGTCTCGGAGATAATGAAGATCGTTAGACAGGAGTCCATAGACATAGTTGTTGCAGGGAATCTGCTTCCTCCGCTTCTCTTCGAAGTAAGCAAGAGGCTCTCCCGCTACAAGGTACCCATGATATTCGATCTGCAAGACTACTACCCAACGTCCGCGGCGGGCTACATTGCCAACGTGAACGGCATGGTCGGAACCGTATTCAAAGGATTGTTTGAATCCATCACTAGGACTTTGATAAGGAGTGCGGATGCGGTGACAGTTCCAGGAGTAGCACTAGCTAAGTATGCTGAGAGAGCTGGAGCACATAGGGTTCACATAGTTCCGAACGGAGTTTCAGAACACTTCTTAAAGCGCCACGATGGCAGCGGCGTCAGGAGGAGGCTTGGCTACGACGAGGAGGACGTCGTCGTCGGGTACGTGGGCAGCATAGAGTTTTGGCTGGACATGAAGACCCTCATCAAAGCGGTATCCAAGGCTTTAAACCACGGCTTGTCCGTCAAGCTTCTCCTAATTGGAAAGCATCTCCAAACAGGCTACTCCAAGAAGGTTGAAGAATGGATTAAAGAGCATGCCATAGAGAGAATCACCACGTGGATGGATTTCATACCGTATAGCGAGGTGCCGAAATACATTGCAGCGATGAACCTGGGCACAATACCGTTCGACGTTGGAAATCCCACCGCATACTACGCGGCTCCGAACAAGCTTTGGGAATACCTCTCGCAAGGAGTAAGCGTGGTCTCCACGCCCATACCCGAAGCACTTGCCTTTAAGCGCTTCATCCACATAGCAAGGAGCGAAGACGACTACGTAGCTGCCCTAAAGAACGCCGGAGGAAAGATGGACAGAGAACACAGGTTACAAGAGGTAAGGCACCTTCTAGAAAGTAGAACATGGGAAAAAAGTGCTGAACGCTTCAAAGAAATCATAAACAACCTAATAGCGCGCAAGCGATGAGGATACTTTTCGTAACTCCACACTATTATCCTTACATCGGTGGGGTTGAGTACGTCGTCAAGTCCACCGCCGAAAGGCTCTCCAGGAAAGGCTGGGAAGTAACGGTCCTGTGTGGAGAACCAGGAGCCAGGAAACCCCTCGAGGAAGCAATAAACGGTGTCAGGGTCATCAGGTGGCCCACCTGGGCCCCGGGAGGCGCGTACCACATACCCAAGAGGCGGGGCGAGCTGGGGCGATTGCTGGGGGACTTGACGAGAGACGTGGACGTCGTACACATACACAGCGTCCATGCCGCCATCTCAGTGTACGCGGGGCTTAGATTGGTAAAGCAACGGAGGCAAGTGGTGGTCACGCCCTACTACCATGGATCGGGCCACACCGCGATAAGGCGCATATTGTGGAGGGGCTGGAGGGTGTATGTGGGAAGGCTTCTTGCAAGTGCCAGTGCCGTGCACACGGTATCCAGGCTAGAGGCGAGGCTGGTAAAGGAACACTTCGGCCTAGAGGCCACCCCCATAGAGAACGGCGTGGAGGAGTGGATCCCCGATGTTGAGTGGAGGCCGAGAGGCTACGTCATGTACAGTGGACGCATTGAGAAGTACAAGAACATACATAGATTGGCGAGGATAGTAAGCCTGCTGAACAAGTATGGGCACGACCTCTATCTGAAGATACTCGGCAAAGGGCCTTAGAGATCAGTTGGTAAAGAGTCTGAAGGCGCTAAACGTAAAGTTCGAAATAGGAGACTTCCTACCCTTTGAGGAATACATCAAAA
>JBEULP010000009.1:0-3630 GCA_041287245.1 Infirmifilum sp.
TCTTCTTCTTCTAATGCACCAATACCCTTGATTTTCTCCCCGTTCATCTACCCTCCACCATATGCTGATGATAGTCCTTTCGGCATAAATAAGTAACCCTGACCGCACAGCTGTGCATAAAACAGAAAAAACTTATTTCACGAGTAACTAAGTTTTTAAACAATCGACACGTATCTTTTCATATGAGTACAGTCGAGGTTTGTCATTTTGGCGTCGAGAAGGACGGCGTAGACCTCCTGGACACGGAGTTCGGCCTCGCGTTACACGTGCCCAGTAAGGGCCTAGTTGTCTACACGCTTAACGCCGAGGCCCCCGGCGAAGCAGAGTACCAAACGGCGGACTCGCTTGAGGATCTTGCCTACAAACTCGCGGCGTTGGTTAGTCGCGACGAGCTTGAGCAGAGGCTGGCTGACGCGGAGCGCGACGTCGCGGAGGCTGAGGAGCGCATCAAACAAGACGAGGAGATACTGGAGTGGTGCCACGTCAACAAGGATGAGTGTGTATCGAAATACAGTACATACTACTGCTGGCCCGAGGACACCGAGGATGAGTGCCACTCCAAGATAATTGAACACTTCGAAAAGGATCTCTCGATAGAGAAAGAGAGAATTTTCTCACTACAAAAAAAGAGAGGTGTACTCGCAGAAGCTCTCAGGGGCGATGCCGACGTGGACGTAATCTTTGAATGCTGGCCCAGTGGTAGGTGGCAGGAGAAGACAACGTATAAGTTCAAGGCCAAGATCCTACACCGCTAACATACAAATCTAACAATCTGTTCTTTACATTGCCGAACGCTGAAAAAACACATAACCTCAGGGTAGAGATAAGACCAGATTATTTTGCGAGTAACTTCTTCGCCAGATCCTTATATAGCTCCCTTGTCTTATTGACCTCTAAGTTACGGACAACCTCTTCTCCCCAATATTTAGCCGGATCACCCAGCCTATATTTCATCGAGGTAGCGAATGATAATAATAGCGTGGCTTTGGCCGCTTTATCCTCGTCAACGCCCTTGCATATGACGCCTTTATCGTGGACTTTGCATGACAAGCCAGCCTCCTCCTCTAACAACGTAGACATCATCCTGTTGACGGTTTTGTTTCCATTATAGAATTTCAGCCTACCTCTCTCCAGGTCAATAATCGCTTCATGACCCGTCCTACTGCCAACCCTGAAGTGTATCCTTTTACCTGATACCACGGCCCCAAGGTTTTTATAATCCAGTGGGTCATATAGCCCATTCTCATTAAGCTCTGAGGTTGCCACGTCCCAGACCTTACATGTCTTTACGAGGGATGGCTCTGCTTCACCCTCAACCCAGCACTTCTCACTCTCTCTATTCAGCGAAGACTCTACCTCCTGCAATTTCTTAGCGAGAATGTGTGTACATGAGGCAAGGTCGTTTAGAAACGACGCCATCGTATTCGACTCCCAGGAGACACAGCCCTGACCGGCGATTTCCTTCACTGCTTCATCAAGCTCCTTGATTCTATTTATGGCAAGATCATCATCTATCACTACGTTGCGTGTTAACTCACTTTCCTCACCTTGATACCCAGAAGTAAAAATAGCAATCCTGACTTTCGTAAAATATGCAGAATCTAGGTTTATCAATGCGTCGTATAATGTTTCTAATGTAGTGGAATATTTTGATATTTTTTCTTCCTGGCCAATGTGTAAAGGAGGCGGTAACATAGACCCTAAATTTCCCACTTTTCCTGTAAGAAGACTAATCTCTTTGTCGAAGTCATAGAAACTTGTCTTATTCTGCTGGATATTAGTGGCCAGTTCTCTCAGGCGGGACTCAATTTCAAGTAGCTGGCTACTCAGCTGACCCACAAGCTTATACCATACAGCATACTCCTATTAACTTTACCACGTCGTACTTGGAGCCAAGTTTTAACGCTGGAAAACCCACAACTTCAGGGTAGAGATAGGGCCAGGTTATTTTGCGAGTAGCTTCTTCGCCAGATCCTTGTAGTATTCCTTTACATTCTTTAGTTCCAGTTCACGGACAACTCCTCCTCCCCAGTATTTAGCTGGATTACTCAGCCTAAAGTCCATCGAGGTGGCGAATGATAATGCAAGAGCCACCTTGTCCACGTTGCTCGGGTTGACGCCCTCACATGTGACCCCCATATCGTGGACTTTACACGACAAGCCGGCCTCTTCCTCAAACAAGGTAGACATCACCCTGTTGACGGAATAATCTCTGTCGTAGTACTCCAACCTACCTCTCCCCAAGTCAATAAGCGTATCATGCCCAGGCGCGTCTCCCACCTTGAAGTAAGCCTTTTTACCCATTATTACTGCTCTGAGAGCATCATAGTCCTCCGGCTCATAGAGCGTATACTCATTATCTATCTCCGTGGTAGCCTTGTCCCATATCTCACAGGCCTTCATGAGTGATTCTTCAGCGCCTTCACTAGCACTACACTTATCGCTTAGCGTGAACAGTGGAATGTTCTCTATCTCCTGTATTTTCTTAGCGAGGACGTGTGCGCACGAGGCAAGGTCGTTTAGATATGATGCTGTTGTATTCGATACCCTGTAGAGGCAACCCTGCCCAGTGGCCTTTTTCACTGCCTCTTCAAGATGCTCGAAGAACCTCCTTACTTCAGATTTATTGTTTATCTCTATGTTAGGATTCTCCTTTGGTATATCTTCTCGGTATTTAAAGTCAACATAAACATCATTTAGAATCCTCGCCGCAAAGGTCAAGGCTTGGATCGCATCGACATACTCTGGGGGTATAAATTTCATACTCTTGGTGGAGGACTTTCCTAAATCGTATTTTAGAATGCTATCTAGCTTTTCGGAGATATGGTGTATTTCATTTGAAGCTGATTGCACGTTTAGCTTACGTAGCTGGATGTCGGTTGCCAGTTCTCTCAGGCGGGACTCAATTTCAAGTAGCTGGCTACTCAGTTGAGCCACAAGTTTATATACTCCAGCCAATCTCTATTAACTTTGCGTCGTATTTAGAGCCAAGTTTGTACGCATAAGTTCAAGTCCAAGCTAAGACTCTGAAAACACATCTTATTTATTCAGGTCTCCAGTTTTTTCAACCGTGGAGGAGCTAATAAAAGAGGTCAAGGAGCTTCTAGGCCAGCACCAGCCCGTACTCGACTACGCACCGGCTGGCACTCCCGACGAGGAGGAACTCATCCAGTTTTTCCTCAAACCCCTCGGCGTCAAGCTCAGAGAGGTCGAGTCCATGTACAAGCCGATGTTCGCGGCCGGGCGCGCCCGTTTCTACGGAGTCCCCCGGATGAACGAGCTGGTCACCCTAGCCGGCCTCATAGTCGACTCAAATCTGGGCTTCGAGGGGGCCGACGCGGTTGCAAAAGCACTACAGGGCGTTGAGGCGCGCGTACTCGTATTCGTGACAAGCCCCTGCCCACACTGCCCCTACGCCGCCAGGATGGCGCTGAGAGTAGCGCTCGCCTCAAAGGGCGTCATAACAGAGATCTGGTCGTACGACGACTTCCCGGATTACGCGTCTGAGTGGGAAGTCACAGCTGTGCCACACACGATAGTATTCACACGCGACGGGACACCCATCGGCGCGCTCACCGGCTTCTCGTTCTCACAATACCCGCGCTGGCTACTCGACAAGCTCATAGCAAT
>JBEULP010000083.1:0-13275 GCA_041287245.1 Infirmifilum sp.
TTTTTAGTTCAAAGTTTGTCGAATAAAACTCTAAGGTTTTAGTTTTGGAGCTTGGGGTTAAGCTAAATTTTTTCCAAAATAAAAATTAGCCTCCAGGTCCAGGTACAAGCACTCGGTCTGGTTGAACTAAAATCTTTATTAACGTTTAAGGGTGTTGTCTAAAGGGGTTAAAATGTTAAACGAGTCTCTAATAGGCTTGCTCGCATCCTCTACGGTTACAGTTCTCTGGCTCTTAAACGGTAGGCCCGGCAGGGAGCAGCTAGAGGTCTTCGCGCTGGGTTTTGTCCTAGCCTTCATAGACGGCTTCATGGCAGCGTACCTTGCCCCCTTCTTCCCCGTCTTCGCATCCAAGGTCACCTTCCACATCTTCTACTACTTGCTTCTCGCGAGCCTCACAGCCGTCCTGTACGCCTCGTATAGGCGCGTCGAGGACTTGAGGGTTTACGCGGTGGCCATGGCGCCGTGGTTATTCATACTCGTGCTTGTGGTGGCTGCGGCGCTGACGAACTCGCGTGTAGTCTTCATAGTGTAGTAACTACAAGCCTTGATAGGCTTAGGCGCCCCGCCGAATCCTGACCCTTCCTTCTCGGCGGGGTGGTCTCGCGCCCTGTAGAAACTCCTGCAGCAAGGGTCTACCCCTCTGAGACGATTCAATGGGGGGGATGAGTGTGCGGCGGGCGTCGAATGCGTCTACTTTTCTGTTCGAGATGTTTTTCAGAGCCTAACTTCGTGTTGGGTATAACACGCGGGTCTGGTGGGAGAGGGGGTTTACGAAAAACGCATTGATAGAAGGCTCTACAGCTTTAACCGTCGTCAATCTCATGTTTTTGTTGAATGCATGTCTCGCTGGAGGCTCTTCTCGTCCAGCTGTAGAGGCGGAACCGCTAGCCCTCACGTTGATGCTTACCGGGCTTGTCCTTCAGGGTGGGAGGGAGTTAAACTGCTTGTTTGAACGTGTTTCCTTGGAAAGGCTCTTTCCGCTATACAATCAAATAATTTTAATACTTGTTTTTCTAATGTCTATGTGTGAGGCAACCCCTCTTGTCCGCGAGGATAGGGAAGCTCGACTACCCTATTAGGAAGTTCAACTATCTCGCCCGACAGCTGGAGGAGAAGGGGGAAAAGGTTATCTACCTTAACATTGGAGACCCCCTCAAGTACGACTTCTCAACCCCTAGGGGGCTCGTCGAGGAGGCTAGCAGGGCGCTCTCGGAGGGCCACAACTACTACGCGTCGTCGGACGGGGTAAAGGAGCTTAAGGAGGCGATAGCTGAGAAGGAGAACAGGTGGAACGGGGTTAAGGTTGACCCCTCCAACGTCCTCGTAACCTCTGGGGTTAGCGAGGCGTTGAACTCTCTCTACGCGGCGCTTGTGGACGAGGGTGACGAGGTCTTAATCCCGGACCCCAGCTACCCGCTATACATCAACTTCGCGGACTTTTACGGGGCGTCGAAGGTTTTCTACAGGACCGTGGAGGAGGAGGGCTGGGTTCCGGACGTGGACGACATTAGGAAGAAGATATCAAATAAAACAAAGTTTATTATGATAAACAACCCGCACAACCCCACAGGCGCCGTCTATAGCCAAACCCTCCTCAAGGAGATCCTCGACATCGCGGCTGAGCACGGCGTCCCCGTCGTGGCGGACGAGATTTACGACGCTCTAACCTTCGAGGGCGAGTTCAAGAGCGTCGGATCCCTTGCAGGCAGCGACAACGTAGTGATAGGCCTTAACGGTTTCTCGAAGACCTTCCTAGCCACCGGGTGGAGGGTGGGCTACATCTACCTCCTCGGCCCCGACGAAGCAGTAACTCAGATTAAGAGCGGCATCCTAAACTTCCTCATGACGAGGCTCTCGGCTGTAACCCCCCTCCAGGTCGCGCTAGCCCGGTTCGCGACAAGGACCCCAAGCTTCCTGGAGGAGGCGAAGAGGAAGCTTGATGAGAGGCGGAGGTACGCTTACAAGAGGCTGAACGAGCTCCACGGGGTCTCCATGCCGGCAATTCCAAAGGGGGCTTTCTACGCCTTCCCCAGGATACAGGCGCCTATGGGGGACGAGGAGTTCGCAAAGAGGCTCCTCCTGGAGGAGAAGGTCTTCGTGGTCTACGGCTCCGGCTTCGGAAGCCTCGGTGCTAGCCACGTAAGGCTTGTCTACCTTCCACCCATAAACGTACTCGAGGAGGCCTTCGCGAGGATTGAGAGGTTTATGAGAAGAAACGCCGCCTAGCCGGCGGCCTTACAGGGGTAGCTTAAATAAACTCTATAACGCAGTACCCGCCCTCCCTCCTTACGCGCTCAAGCAGGGGCCTCGCACCCGAATATCCGCCTAGAAGGCCAGGGAGCGGGCAAAGCTTCACAGGCAGCTCGAGACCCCCGACGGCCTTGGGGCATACCCGGCAGGTGTCAGACCTCATCTTAAAGACAATTTTTTCTCCATCGTCTTCCACCTCAAAAACCCCGAGTTGCATGAGCTCTGCGGCTCTACTCACAAGGTCTTTTTTAGACCCGGAGCCCCCGTAGATCCTTATCAGCCTCTCTCCCGCCAACCTTGCAGCCTCGTTCACAACCGCGAAGTTTATCAATCCAAGTTCCCTTAGGGCCGCCAGGAAGGACGCGAAGAGGAGTTGACTCGCGCTTGGGTTTCTTGCACTGAGTTCATCGAGATATGTTTTGGACAAGTGAATCCCGATTCAAGTATATTATTAATCATATATATTTATGTTGTAACCTTACAAAAGAATACTGCGATCGGTGAAAGCCTCCCTGGAGGTTCCGGTATCCTAAGGCATGGGTGTGGCTCCGGCAGCTTAAACGTGGAGGGCAGACGCGAAAACTAGGGGGTCTTGGAAATTCATGGCTTGCAACCCCTGCGTAAGCGCTTAAAGTATGCCTTATAAACGGTTATTACGAATGTTCAGACGATGACCGTGTTTCACGCGCTACCCTTAATCTACCAGGATTACCTTGGCCAAGCCGTGGCCGTCGACGAGCCCTACGAGCTGTACGTTAACGGGAAGCTCTACGCCAGCCTGGCCGCCAACCCAGCAGCTCTTAGAGAGCTCGCCGTGGGCCTGCTGGTCGGAGACGGCGTCGCCGCACCAGAGGATATAACAAGCATAGAGATCCGGGGCGACGAGCGGGTCATAGAGGTTCTCGCTCGAAAAGCTGTCGATACCGCCCCGGGCCGCATCGAGGATTGCTCATCAGCTGCGGCTAAGGGTGTCCACGTGTCCTCTCAGGTTACATTGAAGATGGCTGAGATATTGGAGCTTGTAGGGGAGTTTGACCGCGAGGTACTTGAGACTGCGAAGCTGCTTGCCGTGCACTCTTCAGCCCTATTCAGCCTCGACAGGCAGGAGGGAGTCGTCGCGCACGACCCCAGCAGGCACGTGTCGGTGTTGAAGGCTCTGGGGGCGGGTTTTCTCAGGGGCTACGAGATGTCTTTCTCTATTTTACTTACAACTGGCCGCGCATCGAGCGATATCGTGGTAAGACTCGCGAGGGTAGGCGTCCCTGTCCTCGTATCACTTAAGGGGCCACTTATGAGTGGTTTGAAGGCCGCTGAGCTTCTAGGGGTTACCCTGGTGTTAAGGGTTAGAACACCTGAGGGGGGTAAGAGGCTCGCCCCCGTTAGTCATGCCTGGAGAATTAAGGGTATATGAGTTCTCACCGGAGCTTTAAAGACAGTTTTAAAAAAAATTATCTTTTCCTTATTTAAACATATGCAAATTAAAATATATTTTAAAATCTTAATAATTATTTATAAAACTTTTCATGATTAATTATATCTTGTAAAACATGACAGCCACAAGAGAGGGAGAGTTAAAGTTAACGCGAAGAGACTTCTTCAGGGCTGCAGCCATAGGAACTCTCACCCCGCTTCTGACAAGTGGCGTTGCCGTACGGGCGGGAGACGGCTACATTCCAAGCTCTTCTCTGATTTACCAGCTTCAGAACGCGAAGATAACCCAGGTCGTCTGCCCCTACTGCTCCGTCGGCTGCCTAATCGACCTCTACACAGACGGTAACAAGCCGGTCTGGTCGACGGGCTCTCCGGGTTCACCCATAAACTTTGGGACTCTATGCCCTAAGGGCAAGGCTGCTCAAAGCCTCATAGAAAACCAGCTGCGCGTGACACAGCCTCTAATCAGGACAGGCCCCAAGCCGCCTGTTGACGAGATATTAAGCGCTAAGAGCTGGGACGACCTGGTCGCGCTAGCTAAGAGATATCCACCGCAGTGGCGGGTCGCCACGTGGAGCGAGGCCTTCGACTACATTGCACGCAAAATGTCGAGCATCATGAACTCCTACAGGAGCAGTACCAACGCACCCAGGCAGAAGGACGGCTGGTACTACGTGGGAAACCAGGCGCCTGTCCAGCTGATCGGTTCCTCGGTTATGGTTAACGAGGGAGGCTACCTTGTAAGCAAGCTAGCCGCCTTCCTGGGGACGTCGAACATAGACTCGCAGTATAGGAAATGCCACTCAAGCACAGTCTCAGGACTAGCCCTCACATACGGCTGGGGCGCTGAGACGGCTACGCTCGAGGACATACCACTAGCGAGCGTGATACTCATTTTCTCGAACCCGGCGGAGGCACACCCCGTATCGGCGGAATACTTCCTTAAAGCCAAGGAGAACGGGGCCAAGGTGATAGTCTTCAACCCGACCTTCACAAGGACGGCTTTGCTGGCAGACATGTGGGTTCCCTTCAGGCCAGGCTCGGACGTTGCGATATTCAACTACATCCTCCACTACGCCTTCTTCGAACGATCCCCTCCAATTGACCAACTTCCAGAGTTCCAGGACCTGATGAAAAGGTGGAACGTAACGCAGGCCGACATCGACGACCTTAAGGCTATGCTCCAAGAATACGACGTCAACACGGCTTCAACGATCTCGGGGGTGCCGGCGGACACCCTCAGGACGGTGGCAAGCCTCTTCGTCGAAAACTCCGGCGTTACAACAGGCTTCAAGAAGAACAGCATCATCCAGTGGGCAATGGGTATGACTCAACACACCAACGCGGTCGTCGGCGTCATCAGGGCCGCAGCTATCACCCAGCTTATCCTGGGCAACGTCGGCTACCCCGGCGGTGGAACCCACCCGTTCAGGGGGCACAGTAATGTACAGGGTGTGACAGACGTCCAGGGTGGCGGTCTGGGCACCCTGCCCGGATACGTAGTTCCGCCTAGCAGCGCTATTATGGTTAGAGTATACCAGGACTGGAAGCTACAGGGAATGCCCGACGCTTGGAACTGGGAAGTGCCGGACTGGGGGGTAAGCGCCGTAGGCACGTCCAAGCCCGCGAAAGGACAGGCTGACCTGGCAAAGGTTCTCACTGTCTATTACTTCACAGGTTGGAGGAGGTTTGAGCTGCTGTGGGGCATCTTCATAGGCACAGACCCCGAGACCGACCCGAAGAACGGTACAGTTATTAGCGATCTACCCTTCGGGACCGGTTACAGCGAAACCACGTGGCCCAGGTACGCTCTGAACGGGAACATAAGGGCGGCTTTCATCTTCGGCGAAAACCCCGCCATGAGCAACCCCGATACCAAGGTCATCTGGGCCGGCTTAGCCTCGCTCGACCTGCTCGTCGTCTCCGACATCTTTGAGACGGAGACAGCCTGGTTTGCAGACGTCCTCCTCCCAGCCGCGACGTCCTTCGGCGAGCAGGAGGGCACTAAGACGAACTCGGGCAGAGTCATCCAATGGACCTACAAGGCTGTTGAGCCGAAGGGGCAGGCGAGGCCGGACTACTGGATACTGGCTAACCTATTCAAGTACCTGTACGAGGCCGGCGTTATTGTCCTACCCAGCCAAGCATTCGGCAAGCCATCGGAGAAGGTCGTCTTCAAGGTTGCTGGCCAGATCACCCCGGTGTACGAGAGGCCCCTTAAGTTCCTACGCTCCTGGGACTACAGCGGCGGCGTCGGCGCGGCACAGCCTGTATCCCCGATAGAGGCTGAGGTCAACCCGAGGATTATAAACAAGGAGATAAACTTCGCCGTGCTGCTCTACCAGGGCATGTACGACCCCGTCCGAGACTCTTTCCTGTCGATGAGGCAGGTGTCCAAGCTAAGAAAACCCGGGGAGATAGACGGCTTGTTCAGCCAGTCCTTCGGGGTTTACAAGGACTGGGGATACTCGTGGCCCATGAACGTCCGATTCATGTACAACCTGGACTCGCTCGTCAAAAAGCTGGGCAAGTCAGACACCATTACTATAAACGGGGTAACCTACACGGTCACCGGGGAAACGGGCGAGATAATTGACGAGTATACAGGCGCTTATAGGCCGGCCTTCATACCTGGGCATAACTTCTGGGAGCATAGAGTGTTTAAGCGCCGGCTGAGCGGACAGGCAGACCTCTTCGGAGGCTTGGACCTGATAGAGTTCATCAGGACAAACCAGCTCGTGTTCCCCGGCAAGTTCGTCGTGGTGAAGGACGGCGCCGTAACCATCCTGAGCTACGAGGAGTTCGCCAGGCAGACAGGCATGAAGTACCTCTGGGCAAACGACACCCTCTACTGGGACGACGCCACGGCGAGCCTGCCCGCTACGCTGAAGAGGTTGTTCTTCACGGGCGGGGGCTGGAAGGACTTTAAGCCCACCTACGACAAGATGAGAAGCATGCTTAAGACCTACTATGAGCAGACCCGCGACATGAAGCAAGCCATCCTCAAAACCATATCCGAGCTTGGAGGCTGGTACAAGGGCTACAGTTTCACGTGGCCGATACACACCGAACCTGCGGAGAGCCCCGACGTAAACCTCGCCCTGCAGTACCCCTCCGTGGCCTGGCTTAACCCGTTCAACCTAAATGTGCTCAAGGGTTGGCCTAACGTCGCCGCTGACAAGCCCGTCGGCGTCGCATTAACTCCAGACGACATATCTAAGATTCAGGGAGAGCTCGTTGTGATAACGAGCACGAGGGTGACAGAGCACTTCCACACGGGCGCGATGACTAGAAACGTGCCCCTACTCGTAGAGTTGGTGCCCGAGCCCTTCGTATACCTGCCACAGGAGCTGGCCTCCAAGTTAGGCGTAAAGTCCGGAGACTACGTGGAGATAATCACCGCCCGCGGCTCGGTTAGGATGAGGGCGATCGTAACGCCCGGGCAGGCGGTGGTTCCCATTAACGGCTCAAAAGTACCGGTGATAACCGTGACCTGGTTCGGCGGGTTCCAAGGCTACTCTACAGGTCCACAGAGCAACATACTTAGCCCCGACGTTGTAGATGTTGTGACCACCATTCAGGAAAGTAAGGCTTGGATTGGTAAAGTTGTTAAGGCAGAGGTGATGTGAAGTGGCAGGAGGTTATGGTGTATTAGTAAATATTGACAAATGCATTGGTTGTAGGGCATGCGAGGTAGCCTGCAAGCAGTGGAACCAGCTTAAGCCTACCAAGACCGTCTTAACACCGACGCTCACGGAGCCCAGCTACTTGACTGCCGACGACTGGAAAGTGGTGAGGTTCGTATGGACAAACGGCGGAAACGGGTTACCGCCGTTCGTACCGCTACCTTATAACTGCCTGCACTGCTTAGACCCGCCCTGCGCCAGGACCTGCCCCACCGGTGCCATAAGGGTTTCCAGCACTGGAGCCGTGGTTATAGACGCAAGCCGTTGCATAGGGTGTGGCCAGTGCTCCACGGCGTGCCCCTACGGCATCCCTCAGCGGGGCGCCGACGGGAAGTACTACAAGTGTACCTTCTGCAACGACAGGATACAGTCAGGCTTAGCTCCGGCCTGCGTCTCAGCTTGCCCAACCGGGGCTCTGGAGTTCGGCACCTATGAAAACATTGTAGCTAAGGCTAGGAACCTGCGGTCCCAGGGGAAGGTTGTCTACGGTCTAGACCTATCCCCGTTCAACGGCGGGGGCACGAGGTGGATCTTCGCCGCTTCGAAGGAGAAGGTAGCTGCTGTCGAGACCTTCCCGAAGTCCTCAGACGTTCCGGAGGCCATTATAAGGGAGCTTTTGAAGCCTCTAATAGCCTACGGTACCGGCCTGGCTACGATCGTGCTACTCTTGGCAGGCTTCGTGTCCTCGCGCACCTCGAAGAAATCCGGGGATGTTGAGGAGAAGGGTGGTTCGCAATGAGTGAGGAGAAGAAGATAGAGGTAATGAGTTTATCTTACAGGCTAGTGCACACGCACAACCTACACTTCATAGCCTTCCTAACTATAACTGGTGTTATACTCCTCCTCCCCAACCTGTTCGGCTGGCTGGCACAAGCGATCGGGATGCCCTTAGCCACGTACCTTGGAACTCCGCCTGAGTCGGCGGGGGCAAGCCTAGCCCTGGTGCTACACGTTGCAATAGGCTTCCTGTGGGGTGCAATGCTGATCCTCTACGCCTTATACCTCCTCTACACCAGGAATATAAGGGTCTTCGACTCACTGAAGAAGCCTCTCGGCAAACAGATACGCGAGGCAAAAGCCCTAGCCGGACGGTACATGCTCGGCAAGCCGATCCCACCAGAGGTTCTCGAGGAAATGGAGAGGCACAACGTACTCGTAGCCTACACCTTCATAATACTGCTAGTCGGAGTCATACTTGTCTCCATCAGTGGGGTAGCTCTAGCTTTCCGCAACTACCTCCCGGTGGAAACTTTCAGAACTATGCTGCTAATGCACGACGTCGGCTTCGGGCTGATCATGCTGTTCCTCCTGCTACACCTCTACGCTTCCCTACACCCGGCTAACAGGCCAGTGCTCCACGCAATGTTCACAGACGGGATGATGACGATCAAGGAGCTCGAGGAACACATGAAAAGCTACCTCAAAAGATTCAGTAAGTGATAGAGACAATGGACGACGAGCTTTTAGACTTGCTCATATGCGGTGACGACAAGAAATGCCGCGAAGACCTCGAGACCGCAGTACAAGACCTCCTATCCCTAGATGACCCATCCCGGGCCCAGGGCAGGCCGGGGGTAGAGGAAAAAATCCCCGGCCTGGAGGAGTACTCAAAAAGGCGTCTTCTTTACCTCTCATCCAAAGAAAAAGTATTTGAGCACAGCTTTTCAAGCAGGTGCCCCGTCTGCGGAGACACGCCCACATTACTCTTCAAGGTGAACGACACCCTTTACGCCAAGTGCACATGCGGCGCGATCTGGAGGTACGCCTCCGAGTGGACCTGTCCCGCCTGCGGCTCGAAAGGGCATGAAAACTTCACCGCTAAGCTGTACGGTGTACCCCCGGTGCTTATATTCAAAAAGTGCTCTAAATGCGGCTTCACCTTCGCCGTGCTCCCGGAGCCGTTTACAGAGGTGCCACCCGGCATACACAAGCTCCACTTGAAAATCAACGTGGCGAGAACAATTATAGAGGCGACGCAAGATGGGAGGCGATGAGAAGAAGGAGAACAGGGATCTCTTCCGCGACGCAGAGGAGAAAATACTTAGACAGTGGGAGGAGATAGCTGCCCACATCGAAAGCCAGCAGGTTCTATACGCCGAGTTCCTCCAGGGCTTCGCGGGGCTATACTACAGGGACGCCGACGAAAGCTGCGGGTCGACCAAGCAGAAACACGGGAAACGGGACAAGACCGAGAAGAGGCAAACAATATTTCAGGATAAATAATTTTTTTTAAATTAAAGCAGCTTTTCCTTCTTTTTTGTTTTCCACAATAGGCTTGGTGCGTCGGGGCTAAATACTTACGTAGCTAGTGCTGGGTTTATATAGCCGGTCACAATTATATAATAGGAATGGCTAACTCGAGGGCTTCACTCAAGAAGAGGCTCCTTGAACTGTTAAGAGAGGATGCGGAGTTTAGGTACGCCGTGGCAGGCCTGCTGGGTATACAAGGGGTGCTAGACGAGCTAAGGAAGCTTCGAGAAGACTTTCACAGGTTTATAGAAATAGAGAATAGGCGCTGGGAGGAGAACGACAAGAAATGGGCTGAAAACCTTCGAAGATGGGAGGAGAACGAGCGGAGATGGATTGAAAATATGAAGCGCTGGGAGGAGAATGATAAGAAGTGGGAGGAGAACTTCAAGAGGTGGGAGGAGAACGACAAAAAATGGGCTGAAAACCTTCGAAGATGGGAGGTGAACGACAAGAGGTGGGAGGAGCAGGCTAATGTGAACAAGCTGATTTTAAACGCTTTACACGAGATAAGGGTTTCTCTAGGTGGAGCCTACGAGTACTACACGGCGAGTTGGGTTCAAGCGTGGCTGGAGGGGCAGGGGTATAGGTGCGACGTGAAGGTTAACGTTACGCTGCCCGTCGACGGCTTCAAGGAGGTTGACGTGGTGTGCTTCGACCCGCTCGTGGTGGCGGAGGCGACAGTCTCGCTTAAAACCGTGGAAGAGGCGGACCGGGAGGTTAAAAAACTAATTGCAAACGCGAGTGCAGCCGAGAGATTCACTGGGAAGAAAGTTTACGCTAAGATACTCGCAGTCGAGAACACCCCCGAGGAGGTCGCCCACTACCTGGAGAGGGTCAGTAAGGAGCAGGGCATTATACTCATTCTTGGCAGAAAATACGAATAAAGTTTCAAGCCCCCTCAAAATATTTGACTCGGGGTCTTATAGTTGGAGGTCCAACACGCCCAAGCCAATATAGTTCTATCTAGTGCAGTTCTTGTGAAGTATTTCAGGCTGCGCCTCTGAGGTCCAGCGTTTGTAAAGGAGACTGTAAGCTTGGGGTACAGGTTTTCAAGCGGTGATTCTCCACCTTGACTACACGGCTCTAAGGCTTGAATGTCTTCCCGAGCCTTTCAAGCTCAGCCAGAGAGGATATGTCTCCTCCGATTATCGACCCCTCGCCGAGAATCCGCCTCACCTCAGCCATGGATCTAAGCGCTGGTAGGGCCTTACCCTCCTCGTCAAACAAGGCTGTGGCGCCTCCAAGCCAGGGGCTTAGCCCCGGGGTAGGGATCAAGGTCGGCTCCCACCAGATGATCCCTATACAGCCTGTGCCGTTAAGCGTGGATGCAATGTCGATAAGGTATTGACGCTGGCCCTCGGGGGTGAGGCTCCAAACAGCTGTGCTGGCGTCTGACCACGGCAGGGCGGAGAGGTTGACTGGCTTATAGGGGTATGCGGTCTCAACGATTAGCACCTCCTTGCCGAATGTCCTAGATGCCTTTTCAACGTTTTCACGGAGCTTCTCAAGCGTGCCGTGCCACCACGGGTAGTAGCTTAGCGCGATCACGTCAAACGGCACTCCTCGTTGCTCCAGGTTCGAGAAGAACCAGAGCGTGGTCTCCCAGCCTGTCGCTGGGATGTGTATCGCTATCTTAGCGTTCGGCGCAGAGTCGCGGACTGCCTGAGCCGCCGTCTTCAATAACAATGCGAATCGGTTCCACTGGGACTCGGGGTCGTCGATGCCACATATTTTTCCGTATGGCCAGAGGAAGCCGCAGGAAACCTCGTTTCCAATCTGAACTATGTCTGGGTACGCTCCAGCTTGTATAAACTGCTCTAAGGTGGTACGCGTGTAGTTGTAGACACGTGCCAACAGCTCGGGGTAGCTGAGGTTCTCCCATTCCTTAGGGGTCTCCTGGCGGCCCGGGTCGGCCCACGTGTCTGAGTAGTGGATGTCGAGGATGAGCCTGGCCCCCGCTGCCTTTACACGCCTCGCCAGGAGTAAGGTATAGCTGAGGTTGTTGCCTGTGAAGCCGCCCCACTCGTCGCGGGGCTTAGGGTTTACGAAGAGCCGCAGGCGGAAGCAGTTGGCGCCGTAGCTAGCCATGATGGCTATAGCGTCATTACTCTCGTCAGGCGTTGCCCGGTGCGGCACCCCTACTATAAGCGTTACAACTATAGCTAGTAGGATGGCTGAGAATACTGCTAGAAGCAGCCACCTCGGAGTCACACCATTTATGTGGTGGGCGGGCTTATTAGGCTAATGAAGCCTGTAAGCCAACGAGTACCCTGGGAGAATATTCAGAGCTAGACCCTCACATGTACAAGCCCCTTGCAAAAGCTTATAGCCACGCCCGTTATGAATCATAAGGAAGGGTGGTTTACGGATATGTTTTCAAACAAGGGGGCTCACCTAGTCCTCCTCCTTCTTGTACTTGCTTTCACAGCTAGACTCGTTTTAGCCGCGCCTAACCAGACCCTGACGGACGCCCGCGCCGTGCAGATACCGGGCAACCTTCCCTGGTACCCGCTGGTGTTCTTCGGCGACAACAGGCCCATGGACTATCTCTCCGACTACCCTCCAGATGTCTTCTACGCGGCGATAAACGAGATAAACATGATCTACCCCATAGCGGCGATAGGGCTTGGAGACCACGTGGGATACGGGTACGAGTCACAGTACAAGGCTTTCTACGATATAATGCTTTCTACCAGGCTTGAAAACCTCTGGTTCATCATGGGAAACCACGAGGTAGTCCACCCTGACGGCTGGAAGTACTGGCCGCAGTATATAGGCCCCCTCTACGCCGTCCACGACGACATCCCAGGGTGGAGAATAGCACTCCTGAACAGTGAGGTCGACGTCAAGCAGTGGAACCAGATGCTCAACGCAAGCTACACAGGGCTTGGCGGCAGAAAACTACTGTTAGTGTTACACAGGCCCCTTCTCCCAGAAGTCAACCACAACCTCCAGGAGGACAAGTCCGCCATCCTTAAAGCCTACATGGCGAGGTATAGCGCCACACCCCTAGTCGTCCAGGCACACTGGCACGGCTGGGCATACTACAGGTGCAACGCTACAGACTGGATAATCGCAGGCTCCACGGGCGCCCCCCTATACCCCGCGAGCGACTGCCAAAGCGGCGCAACGTGCGTATCGCAGTACCACTACCTATACGTGATACTCTACCCCAACGGCACGTACAGCTTCGCACCCGTCTCCGTCACTAACGGGACCCTGAAGGTAAGGACGATTAACGAGACCGCATACCTCGTCGAGAACCACAAGCTAGACGTCTACGGCAGACCCGTCTCCATACCCCTGCGCCTCAAGTACCTCGTAGGACAAACCACTATCTACGCCGTCCTCATAGCCCCTCCAAACTCCACCATCATACTTAACATAAACCCCAGCCAAGGAAACAAGCTGTACACAAACACCACCACAATATACCTCTACTACACTGGCAGCCAGCCAAAAGCCACAGTCATCACAAACACCGCCGCAACTCTAACATCCTATGGGCTAAACGGACCCGTAAGGGCAATCCTTGACCTCAAAGAGATCCAACCCCCACCAAAGCCCCAACAGCCACCCCCTCAAAGCCAACAGCAAAAACCACAACCCCCACAGAACACCACCCAGACAACAACCCCACCCGCACAACCCCAACAAC
>JBEULP010000084.1:0-3952 GCA_041287245.1 Infirmifilum sp.
CGAGCTCAGCCACCTTAAGGCTCGACCACCGCCGCTATAACTGCTCTCCTCCTGTTCAGTGCCGGCTGGTTCTCGAGGAAGAAGATCCCGCACCCGTTTAGCGGCAGCGCTCCATCGAGGATGGGTAGGGCTAGCGCCGTGCCGATCAGCGTTGAGCGCAGGTGCGCGTAGGCGTTGCCCGGGTGCCTCCAACCCAGCGTGGGGACGAGGTCCCAGAGCGCGTCCTCGAAAGCGTTGAGGACGTCCCTGCGCCTCGGCAGGATCACCAGCGCACCCGTCGAGCCGACCGCCTGGAGCACTATAGCGCCCTCCTTTACCCCCTTGACGAGCTCTGCCACTTTCTCGGTGATCTCGAAGAGCTTGTTCGGCCCGTAGGTAGTTAGGTCGACCCGGGAGAACCTGCTTACCCTCACGATATCACCTCAGCAACGACCACTCGCTCGCCGGGGGAGCCGTTGAGGTCGAGCAAGCAGATCTGCTGAAAGGCTCCGAGGAGGAGCCCATGCTCAAAGGGTATCGTCAGGCTGGGGTGGAAGATGGAGGCAACCACGTAGGGATCCTTCGCCTTCAGGCTGTCGATGAGAGTGAAGAGGTCCTCGATGAGGTCAGCGTCGTACTCGATCGTGATTAGGCGGCAAAGGGGATCAACGCTGTAGAGGACTACAACGCCTCTCCCGGCCCCCGACGACTTCACCAGTTTCTCAACGTGGGGGGTGATGTCGTAGACCCCCCTCCCTCCGCTCGCCACGCGGATCTCGGCGCGCACGCACGCTGTTAGCCGCGCCGCTTTAAAGGGTGTCGTGGGGGGTGCAGGCATACTGCCAACTGCCGCCCGCGCGCGTGGCAGAAGCTGGGCCCGCTTTGTACGTAACCGCTCGCACCGCCGAAGCGCTCGCATCCGGCCGGCTCGACCCCGAGAGGGTGGTCAGGCTCCTGAGAACGCTGGGTGTCGAGAAGGTATGCATCGAGAACCATCGCGATGGGCTCTTCGTGCCCGCAGACCACCCAAGGAAAGTTGCAAGCACCCCCTCGAGCGCTGGCTTCAAGGTGGCGGGTGGGAGCCGCATCGGCACCTGGGGCGAGAGGCGGGGGAAGGTACGCTGACCCCGGGCTCGCGCCATTTGCCTCACCGGTGAGCGCGATCTGCAGCTGCTGGAGGAAGCTGTGCGCGAGCGCAGCGAAGTGTTTGACAGAGCCCTCCTCGACGACTTCTGGGCCCAGTGGTGCACCTGCCCCAGCTGCGTTGAGAAGTCCAACGGGGGGTTGGCCTCTCGCTCAGTAGGGGGAATCCCTTCGACTTCTGCCAGCCGCTGGAACTCGTCGATCGCGACCACGAAGCCCCTTTCCAGCTTGCCGGCCAGGTACACGAGGAAAGAGGTGAGGTCGGGGAACCGAAAGCCCCCAAGAGCTCACCCTCGACCGCTCCCAAGAGCTCGGCGAGAACAGTCCCCCTCCCGCCCAGTGGAGCGTAGAAGTGGGGACCCTGCCTCGCGAGAGGACCTCCATGATGAGCCTCGTTTTCCCAACTCTTCCCTGCCGTAGATGAAGATTAAGTGAGCCCTCCCTTCGTTGCAGAGCCTCTCGAGGAGCTCCAGCTCTTCCCTCCTATCGATGGATCTTCTTATCTTATCATAGGTTGTAATAAATAATCGATTCAACTTTTGCCAGCGGCGTCAGCTATGCTCTCGTAGAAGCAGCGCGGACCGAGCTCGGCGAAACCACCCACTTCAAGGGCTAAGTGCAGCCTGATGTCGAGGCAGAGGTGGCAGGGGGATATGTAGCCGCGCTCGCGCTCCCTGTACCCGTAACCCTCCGCCGCCAGCTTGTAGAGGTCTTCGAGGCTCCGAGTGAGTGCGGCGAGAACGGGCCTGTCGCCGAGATCGATGCCCTCCAGAAGGTCCTTCAACCTGCGCGCGTCGCCTAATGTGATGCCCGCGCAGTAGCCTGGGATGTAGTTGTAGTAGCAGTCGATGTGCACGTGCCAGTCCCTCGTCAGCTGGCTGCGGCAGCTAACGCCGAAGAACGCTCTCGCGGGCTTAGCCTCGTAGAGTTGCTCGAGCTTGTAGACGAGGCGACCCATCGGGAGCAAAAGGCCTGGGTCGAAGCCAAGGAGCACCAGCTGGGGGTTCAGCTTCAGGCCCTCGTCAAGGAACTCCTCGAACCTCACCGTTCCGCCTCTGCTCAGCCCGCGGAGCAGGCGGAAGTACACGTCGTGGTAGACGAGCACGTTTCGGGGGCCGAACACCTCCAGCGCCGCCCGGAGGCCTCGCTCCGTCCTCTCGAAGGGGACGTGCTCCACCAGGAAAGGGTTCGCGCTGATCAGAACCCCCTCCAGCCCCGCCCCCTTCAGCTCGCTGAAGCGGGCCCTGGCCAGCTCGTCGCTCACGCACCAGAAGCAGTTCGTCTCGACGAAGACGGAGGGGTAGCCCAGCTCTTCGGCTAATCTGACGGCTCGCACGAGCAGAGGGTAGTTTAGGAACGGTTCACCCCCTGTGAAGTGGAGGCCCTCGTTGACGCCCACCATGCCGCTGGGTGACGCCGGAATGACGAAGGGGGCCAGCTCCTCGAGGACCGTGCGGAGGCCCGTCTCGTCCATCCAATCGTTCGGCATCCGGGGCGAGCAGGCGTACATGCAGTGCCTGCACTCCGAGGAGCATCGGTAGGAGAGCAGGATGCCGGCTGAGGCTGGAGGCTTGGGCTGGAGCGAGTCCATTCAGCCGCGCACCACTCAGCCGCCCGCTGGAAACAACATACGCTTTTCGCCGATAGCGGAAAGCACGTAGAGCCGCTGCGCGTGGGCTCCTCCATGGAGGGCAGAGGGTTCGTTGAAACTCTCCTTTCCCGCAGAAACATCAGGTGACAAGGGGTCCTGCTAGAGCTCGTCCTAAAGGCGATAGAGGTAGCCGGGTGCGCCTGGATGGTACCGCGACTCCCTCTAGGGATGTTCAGGTTTAAGCGTGAGCTTTGAGAAGTCAACGCCCAGCGGCTTCTTCTGCGGCCTTGCCTGCTGTGCGATGCCTAACGGCGTCAGGCTGAAGCTGCGATTAGGAAGCTGGCGCGATTCTGTTAGCCCGCGTTTACGGCCTCGCCAGAGCGAGAGCGCGGCGACCGCAGCGTAAGGTAGCGAAGAGCGTCGGGCCCCACGATTAACTTAAGCTCCTCCAAGCTTTCTATCGGCCTTCTGGCCAGGATGTAAGTGATAGCCTTCCTGCTCATCCCAGGCACAAGCGCGAGAGACTCCTCGGAGGCTTCGTTCGCGTCGAGCGGGTAGGGGATTCCCTTCACCGAGCGGTAGCCGTGCTCCACGACCGCGACGTCGAGCCTTGCAGCGATGGGTAGGCGCTCTGGCACGTAGACCAGTATCGGGTAGGAGCCCACCTGCCTCGCCAAGCTGTACTTTCCCTCATGGGCCTCCACGTACAGATCCCTCAGGACCGTGCCCTTGGGCACGACTCGCTGGAGCATCGGCCTGTCGAACTCCTCCCTCACCCTCCGCTTGAAGGCCCTGAAGAGGGCCTTGTGCCTCCTGATTACGCTATCGCCGACCGGCCACATCGGCGTCCCAGGCAGAGCCAGCACCTGCCGAATGTTCACGCGGCGCACCAGCAGCCCCTCCCTCATGATCTGCCTCAGGAACTCGAGGTTCCGCTCGTACGTCTCCTTCGTCTCGCCCTTTAGCCCCAGGACGAAATTGATCCCGGGCAGGAGCTCGGGCATCCCGTTCCAACCCCTCCGCGCCCCCACCTCGTTGATCACGCGGATGGCCTCGAGGGACTCCTCCGGCGACGCCTTCAGGTTGTTCGCCTTAACGACGCGGGGGTCCGCGCTCTCGACGCCTAGCGCGGCGACGTCGCCCGGCGTGTGGTACTCGACAATCACCTTCAGGGCCTCCCTCGCCTCCTCCCTGTGGTGGGCGATCGTCCCCGGGTTTACGTTGTCGATGTGGAGCACC
>JBEULP010000085.1:0-2715 GCA_041287245.1 Infirmifilum sp.
GTACAGGCGCATCAGGCGCTTGATCAAAGGAGGTTTCTTCGCTAGCGTAAGGCACCTGAGAACATACCTGCAGGAGCACGGCCTCATTAAAGAGGTGGGGAGGGGTGGGGAGGGGCGGCAGGTATAAGGTTCCATTTCGCAGGCGCCGTGAGGGAGTAACGAACTACTACAAAAGAAGGAAGCTGCTGCTCTCGGGCAAACCGCGGCTGGTGGTGAGGATCACGAACAGGTACGTTATTGCCCAGATTATAACTGCCAGGCCCGAGGGCGATGTGACGCTAGTTCACGCGCACTCTGGTGAACTGACGAAATACGGCTGGAGGGGCGGCTTGAAGAACACCCCAGCGGCGTACCTTACTGGCTTACTTACCGGCGCCAAAGCTATGAAATCTGGAATCTACGAAGCGATACTGGATATAGGTTTGAGGCGGGCGGTAAGGGGCGGGCGCGTCTTTGCCGTAGCTAAGGGCGCCGTGGATGCTGGGTTGAAAGTTCCTCTGGGAGAGGGGGTCTTGCCGTCAGAGGATAGGGTGCGAGGCGAGCACATAACGAAGTACGCTGCTATGTTGGATGAGGATGAGCTGAGGCGCCGCTTCTCCAAGTACTTTGCGAAGGGGTTAAATCCGGTGGAGCTTGCGAAGCACTTCGATGAGGTGAGGAATGCTATTCTAGCTGCGTATAGCGCGGAACTTTCAAAGCAAGAGGCCTAGATCATCCTCTTAAGTAGAGCGTTTATTGCTGAACCTCTGTAGCCTAGCTCGCCCCCCTCGTTAACGTGCTTCTTCACGCTCCCCCTGAAACCACCCTTAGGCGGGTGCAGTCTGAAAACCGGTTTCAGGCCTGGGAGCTCGCTAAGCGAAACTTTACCTTCAAGTAGTGCTTCAGCTAACCCTTCGATACTGTCAAAACCTGTACTTTTAACGTAGTCATCTGTTAGCGGTCTGTTACCTATAAGCCTTCCTCTCTTCCTTAAAACCTCCACCAAAGTTTCCTTGTCAATCTCCCCGTAAGTAACAACGTACTCAGCTCTCTTGAGCATCCCCCTGATGCTGGGAGTATCTGGCAGGAGGACGCAGTGGTTGACTTTGTGTAAGCGAAGGAGCTCCAGCGTCTTACGCTCCTCTGGGCTTCTGTCCGGAGTCCCCCTGATGCGAACAACCGCTAGCAAAGGCATGCCTTAGCACCTCTAAATGTTCAGCACATAAGTTTGCTTGAGAGCTTCATAAACCGCCTTGGCCATATTGTGCGGTGTTCGGGTTTCACCGCGCGTTCTAGTCCACACATCCTGGATCCCAGCTAGCTTGAGGACGATCTTGGCGGTCTCAGACGCCACCAGGCCCACACCCCTGGGCGCTGGCAGCAGGATGACTTCTAAACTACCACTCTTCCCTCTAACCTTGAATGGCACCGTGTGAACTTCACCGCACAGGCAGTACCAGCTTCCACAGCCCCTCCTCACGGGGATGAGGTTCAGCTTAGCTCTGACTATGGCCTTCTCGATGGCCAACCTAATCTGCCTGGATTTCCCCATGCCTACGCCAACGTAGCCGTCTTCATTGCCCACCGCGACGGTCGCTTGGAACTGGCTGACCTCTCCAGCATCGGTCTGACGCTGAACGAAGTTTATAGTGATGATTTCATGCTTAAGGCCGGGCAGCAGCGCGTCTACAATCTCAACCTCCCTGATAGGAAGGTTCATTTGAAAGAGCTGATCTATGCTCGTTACCCTACCCTCTTTGACTAGCCTTCCTGCCGGTGTTCTTGGGACCCACTCTTCCTGCAATGACACGCGTCGCGTGCTACGACTGAGCTTTTAAAGCTTGTTTCCCCGTAATAGTTGCCTTCGGTGGCGGAACGTTATGAAGAGCGTGTACAACGCGCTAAAGCAACTCGATCAGCAGGACTACAGGGTCCTCAATGCGATCGAACGTGGAATGATCCGTTTCGAGTACGTTCCTCTGGAAGAGGTATCTAAATTGTCCAAAATAGATGTGGAAAAAGTAAGTATGATAACTAAGAAGCTGAACTACCTGGGGCTCGTGCAGAGGTGGGTGGGCAACTACGTAGGGTACGTGCTGACGCCAAAAGGTTACGATTGCTTAGCTCTAAACGCGCTAGTGAAGAGGGGCGTTTTGAAAAGCATCTCGGCCACGCCGATAGGAAGGGGCAAAGAGTCGGACGTGTACAAGGGGGTTACGTCAGCTGGTAAGTTAGTAGCGGTCAAGTTCCACAGGGTGGGGAGAATTTCCTTCCGGCAGAGCAGGCGCTATAGAGCCTACGTGGGCAACAGGCAGCATGTATCTTGGCTCTATCAGTCCAGGCTTGCTGCCCGCAATGAGTTCGAGGCTTTGAAGATACTTTACGAGCATCGGGTAGCCGTCCCCCAGCCTGTGGACTGGAACCGCCACGTTGTCGTGAGCGAGTACGTTGAAGGTGTTGAGCTTAGCGAGAACCCCCCTCTGCCGGACCCCCTGTCGTTCTTAGAGGCTCTTCTCGCTGAAATGGGCAAGGCTTACGCAGCAGGGGTCGTGCACGCTGATCTCAGCGAATACAACGTTTTAGTCTCTCAAGAGAAGCCCATTATCTTCGACTGGCCTCAATGGCTTCCGAGCTCTCACCCTAGTGCGATGTTTTACTTGAAGCGCGACATCGAAAACCTATTAAAGTTCTTTAAGAGAAGGTACCGAGTAACGTACGAGCCAAGCAAAGCCCTGG
>JBEULP010000086.1:0-2973 GCA_041287245.1 Infirmifilum sp.
CCCACAAGTCCGTGTATATGATATTCCCCTTGGGTACAGGTACGGGCGGTAGCACGCGCGCGCCCTCAACTGGGAAACCCATCACCGAGTCGTAGAGCTCCCAGGCAGAAAGGCCCCGGCTGCTACCCACTATACAGTTAATCCCATACATTCCCCTGACCAAGCTACACATCTTGGCGTCGGCGGCTAGCCGCACCCCCGGGGGAGAGTAGGCAGAGATAAAATACCCCATTTTAACCTCCCTTGGACTGTAAAGCCAGTACCACCCCGTATAGATGTCTACCCCCGTGAAGGTGAGCGCGTACATCACCATGTTTATAACTATCACAGCCGTGGCCACCACCCTTCTCCACCTTGAAGCCCTAGCCGCAGCCAACATAACTAGGAAAGGATAGGCGAAGCTCGTCAACCTGTAGGCGATCGACCCGGCACCCGGGGGATCTGAGAACACCGCAAAGCCCAGAAGCCCCAGCACCCCTGCAAGAAAAGCGAGAGGCTCAGCCCTGCTTGGCCAGCCGGTAGTAGCGAGGAGCACAAGGAGCGAGTAAGCCAGCGAGTAAAAAACGTGAAGCGTGCTTACACTCGGCGAGCCGCTGAGCAGCTCTACTCCCGAAGCCGCAAGCCAGGAAATCGCAGGCGGGGTCAAGAAAGCCAAGAAAGATAGAACGGTGTAAGCAAACCTGTTCCCACCGTTATTGGCAGTCACAACCGTCCACGAGGCGAGGAGAGATGCGAGCGTGAGATACGCAGCCGCCGAAACAAGTAGATCCCAGGAGACCTCCACCCCTAACCCGTACCTACCCAGGAGGAGGTACTGCAGAGCCCCAGCTACAACCAGCGCTAGAAGCTGTCTAGCAGGGACACGTGCGCCACCCCTTGAAGCCTCCTCTGCAAGCCTAACCACGGACAAAGAGAGCAACGCAGCGGTAGCTACAAGGGTTGTAAGATGGTGTGCCAATGCCAGCGCCGCCGAGAGAACTATCACCTCGTACCAACCCCCGATCAAGACCGAGAGCAACAAGGAGTAGAAAAGGGAGCCTGCGAAGCCTTCCTTTGTGATCCCACCACCCATCCAGGCAGAATTGAAGAAGCATGCAAAGAGAACCGCAGCCACGCCCTTACCCTGCAGACCAAGCCTCTTCACAACCGCGTAAGCGATAGGCAAGCCTAGCGCTGAAACCAGCGGAGCAATCAGGGGGCCGACTTCCACCGGTTTCAAGCCGTAAATCTTTCCTACCACAGCCAGGAAAACGGGGAGAGCAGGCCAGTAGTTGTTGTAGTTGTCGAAAAGCTTAGACACGAGGGGGACTGGGGAGTAGCCGTAGAAAACCTCCGCATCCCTCAGAGGACCCCACGAGTCAACTGAGAAGGGCGCGGCGGTCCACAGGGTGGGGAGGAGGCGCAGCGCCGCCCCCGCAACCACAGCCGCCCACAATGCTAGTCTCTGCTCAGGATGCTCCTCAACCCCACCCATAGACCAACACCCCACCCGGTAAGCAGGGCCAAAGTTACAGGGAAGAAGACCTGCAGCGAAAAGTGTGCGGCGTGGAGCAGGAGCCTAGCCTGAGAGGCGGCGAGGAGCCCAAGCAGAGAGCCAGCAGCCCCCGCTACCCCAAAAGACAACGTTGGCAAGCTAAGAAACCGCGTGAATAAGGCGCGCCTACCAGCCCCAAGCACGCTGAGAACACCCAACGACTCCCTATTCACCGCCACTATCATGTATCCCGCCGACGCGGCGCAAGCCAGCGACCCGGAAACCACCAGAAGAGACGCCGAGAGAACAGCCGACCTACTCAGCCCCAAGGAGTCAGCATAGCTCTCAGCAACACCCCCGCTACTAGCCGCCCCAACCCTCCCCGACTCCACCAGTTTTAACACCCATGCAGGTGGAGGCAAGCCTCCAACACCACCCCGTTCAACCACCCGCGGTGACCCCCAGAACCTGATTACGGACACGAAGCCCCCGCTACAACCCCTTAAGAACTGCGCGTCCTCTAGGCTTGAAAGAACCTCATCCGTAAAGGGATCCTTATCCACAATGCCTACAACCTTGAGGACCAGCAGCCTACCGTTCACGGAGCTCTCGACGACCAAGAGGTCTCCAACACTAGCCCCGAGCAACCTGGCAGCCCTAGTGCCCAGGACAGCCCACCCCCTTCCCTCAACTGACAATGCTACTTGCTCCAGCCCACCGAAGCGCACCGGGTCAACCCCCCTCAGCATTAATACCTCCGACCCATCCACGACCACCGGCACGAGGACCTCCGGGCTCCACACGGACGAGTTTATAAGCGAAGCCGCCTCAACCGGAACAAGCCCTGTAACCAAAAACCTGCTCCCAGCATCATAGAGCACGCCAACCCCCTCCCGAGCACCGAGCGCAACAGCTAGAGAGCTCCTAGCCGCCTCCAGGGAGGCAGCCGCATACGAGGCCATGATGCCTGAAAGCAGAGCCACGGCGACGCCGAGGACCCAGGAGCTCCTCGACACAAGCCTAGCCTGAATCCACGCCAAGCCACCCACCCCTAAACCCTGTCACCAAAGCTAAAGCCGAAGACACCGTCGAAGACAAAGCAAAGCCTAAAACCACAGATAAAGCCCAAATAGGGTCAAGGTAAGGCTTAAGCGGCTGCACAACCCCCAGTAATCCACCCACCTTAAAAACAATCTGAGAGGCCGCCAAGCCAGCCGAAAGCCCCGCCCAGGAACCGGCTACCCCCACAAGAAAACCGTAGGCGAGGACACCCCTAGCAAGCACTCCCCGCGTCAAACCATATTTTAACAGCAGGTAGAGCTGACCCCTCAGCGCCTTAAAGACGGCGCCGAAAACCACCGCACAAACAGCTAGAGACAAGGCCGCCAACACCACCACCCACCGCCACATCAGCTTCTCCGCCTCGAGAAGCACAGCACGAGCCACGTAAGCAAGCGACCCGCCGGGACCACGTAGCTTCAACACCCCCCCCCCCCCCC
>JBEULP010000087.1:0-4735 GCA_041287245.1 Infirmifilum sp.
TTCTAAAGAGCTCTTCCTCCATCAAGAGGTGGAGGCCGGTTGTCTTTCCAACTAGCCTGGGACCAACCACTATGTTCAAGGAGAAGGGCTTCAAGCTAATTTCGTCTATCCAGGGGGGTCTCCACCTCACCTTCCTGCTCCTCCACTCCTCAACGACGGAGCTTCTCCGCCCCTCACACCAGGGGTTCAGCATCGCTAGTATGCCCTCGAGAGGCTTTGATACTCAGAGTACCAATGAATATATAAAGATTTGGTAGTAGAAGTAGCCGAGTAGCGGTGAAAAGCGGGTATACCGTTGCAGGAAAATCCAAGACCTCGTACCCTCCATTGTTCCGGAAGCACCCCCCAAGGCCGGCACATTATACGCGGTCACATATACCTTCTGCGCCAACCACTCCCACCTCTACTCTGAACTCCTCTAGTATCTCCCTCACACTCCTTTAAGGACTAAATCTCCTCTATCTTTCAAGCGTACCCCCAGCGCCATAGCCTTTCACAACCCAATTGACAGAAAGAGGAATAATAGCGCTACGACATACATGTTGTCTCGGAGATAACCCACGCTGAACATGACTAATTTTCATTAGAGTATGAGAAAAAAATATTTGTTTGGTCACCGGGCAAAGGGCGCGAGTATTGCCTTCAACAGCCAGATAATGATGTACCAGTCGGGGTCGGCGAGAGTGGCTAGCTCGGGGCCGTAAGTGAGGGCGGGGAGCGTGACTGCCTGGCCGATGGCTAGGAATGCTCCGTTGATCGCGCCAGCTAATACAGCGCCCTTCCAACCGCCAGTCCTGTTTCCGAAGACAGCTGCAGCGCCACCAGGGAAGAACAGCATGATCATTGGCGGCACGATGATCGCGTAGCCCGTTGCTAGGAATATCGCCATGAAGATGAGGAAGACGATGAGCCCGCTGACGAAGCCTATCACCACGGCAGTGGGGGCTTGCGGGAAGACGACAGGACAGTCGACGGCCGGGCGAGCTCCTGGTATGATCTTCTGGGCAAAGCCCCTGAAGGCCGGGACGATCTCCGCGATGAACATTCTAACTCCGGTGAGGAGCACGACGATGGATACTGCGAAGTAGATGCCCCTTAGGAATGCCCACACCACGGGGTTGAGGCCTCCTGCTAACTGTGTCACAGTTGCAGGGCTTACAAAGTAAGCGATGGCTGAGGCTATAATCATGATGATACCTAATATGACCGCCGTGCTCACCGCGTAGTCCTTAAAGAAACTCAGCGCCTTTGGGAATTGGACTGCCTCGGTACTCTCCTCGGGCTTGCCAACATACCTGCCCAGCTTAAAGGCGAGGAAGGCGACGCTTGAGGACGTGTGCCCATATGCGATTTCATCCGAGCCCATCACTTCCTTCATCGCACCGTGGATGTATGCGGGTTGCAGGCTCCAGTATAGCGCTATCACCACTGATCCGACACTGAGGATCACCAGTGGCGAGGCATTAGGCATTACGGTGAGGATTGTGGCCAAAATTGTGAGAGACACCCACCACATGAGGTGGCCTGTCAAGTAGACAAACCTTAGACGGGTGAAGCGGGCGATTATTAGGTGGATGATGAAGCCGAGGGTCATGATCATCGCGGCATAGCTACCGAATTTTGCCGTGAGGTCGCTCAGGGAGATGTAGCCGGGCGGGTACTTCGGCTGCACACGAACAGCGGCGCCCACGAGGGTCTGGAAATTGACGAGTTCGTTCACGAAGAGACCGGCTCCGGCGAGCATCATGACTACGCCGATCATCACTTTGAAGGTGCTCATTGTCAGTTCGTCAATGGGTTTCTTCTGTAGCCACAGCCCGATGAAAGCCACAAGGCCTAGGAGGATGGCAGGCTGGCCGAGTATATTCGTCCCAAACCAAGCTAGAATGCTTATGAGATCCACTGTCATACGAGAATAAGCGTGCTTAAACCTATATTTAAGTTTTTCTTAAACTTTATTTAGCTGTTTATTGGGCTAATCACGTGTTCGCGGAGAAGCGCTCGGAAGTCCTCGGGGCTATTTATATGCCTGAGCTTCTCGACTACCCCTTCACCGCTGAGCAACTCCGCGAGCTCCTGCAAAACCCTCAAGTGGCTAGATTTGTCCTTGGCGGCAAACCCGATGATCACATAGACTGGGTCGTTGGGAGACCCAAAATTCACCCCCTCAGAGAGCACAACCAGGCTGAGGCCCACCTCTCTAGCACCATCCTCAGGCCTAGCGTGCGGCATAGCCACGCCGGGTGCGATTACAGCATAAGGGCCCAACTCCCGGGTAACCCTGACCATAGCGTCAACGTACCTCTCCTCAACGACTCCACATTCGACAAGGAGTTTTCCAGCTAGTCGGACAGCCTCCTCCCAGGAGTTCACCCTCACTCCCGTTAGAACCCTGTTGTCTAACGCCTTCTCGAGGTTGATTACCTGGCCCGCGCTTGCCACTCACCCCACCTGCTCCAGCCACCCAGCCTCGAGAAGGGTCTTCGTGATCTTCTCCCTCATCTCCTTCTTGTCAACGAGGTTTTTAAGACCGACTACTATCTTCGCTGACCCTCTTAGCTCCGGCTCGTGGAGGATTGAGCAGACAATAACATCAGCCCCCGCTGCCTTTGCAGTGACTATCTCGGTGGGCTCTATCCTCGCGGGCACGCCAAGCTCCTTGAGGACATCCTCCATAAACATCTTCATGATGAGAGAGCTTCCCTGCCCAACCCCACAGACCGTAACTACCTTCAAAGGTCTCCCGAGCTTGTACACGTACCTCGCCCCCATATCGGATCCGCTAGAAGGCTTATCGCCGGAGAACATCACATTCTTACTGGAAAGCTTCATCTTCCCCATGATCGCAGGGCCGATTGCCAGAGGCACAGCAGTGGTCCTCGCATCCCAGAACCTAATTCTCCCAGCAGCAAGGAACCTCCAAATGTTAAAGGGAAAGAAACGAAGGTATGTCAAACGACGAATTAGGGGAAATAACGACAGATAATCAACCTCTAAAGATTCGATGGTCGTCATACAAGATTCCAATCAACGTTTATTACTATAAAAAAGTTTTCCTTTTTATTTACTTAAGATATAAAGAAATTACAGGGTACAACAGAAAGAGAGATTAGCTTTATCCTCGCTGAGAAACATGAGGAGCTCTTATGACTTTTAAAGGCTTATCATTGCTGCCAAGGGTGGTGTGAGGTTTCGAGTTAGTAAACGGTGAGGCTAATGTAGGGCTTCCAGGCTTTCTGAACAGACATCATTCTCCTGGACTTAGCCGAGGTGTTCAACTCGCAAGTTGAGGAATTCTAAGAGTGTGAAAACAGCAGAGGGCCAAATAACTTGTAGGACCGCTGTTTAGGCTAAATTGCGGCTGAAAACCGCTCCTTAATATTCTATATTATTTAAACAACTTTATCTAACGAAAAATTAAAGGGCTCGGGGTGTACCACGTTTGACTGAGCGTGCAACAGAACTCAGGAAAAAGTATCTTGAAGTGTTAAAACAGCAGGGCTTGATTAAGGATTTCCCTGTTTTGACAAACGAGGAGGGAAGAATCATACTGTTGGGTGGGCGCTGGATACTGATGAATGTTGAGGCTTTTCCTGAGCATGTGATTCAGACTGTCTCTAGATTTGTGGGGGAAAAGCTTGCACAGGAATTTATCTACTGGTTTGGGGTAAGTTACGGGGAACATTTGGTAGAGAAATATCGTAAGATGGTGATGACGGAGGAACAGATCCTAAACCTTTTGTTAATGATTTCTGCAGTGATTACAGGTTTTGGTATTGGAGAAATTGTGGAGTACTCGCCTGCAGCTGGAAAAGCCGTTGTTAGATTCTACAACGATTTCGAGGTGGAGTCAGCCAGGCTGAACGGCCGTAAACCCACAAACAACTTCCTGCGAGGAATAGCGGCGGGAGTCGCATCAAAGCTGTGGAACGCGAAAGTGTATGCAACTGCAGAGTACAAAGACGGGTATACCCTGATCACTGTGCAGAAGAAGTGAGGTGGGATGAGCCTCAACTTGGATTTCCTTAAAAGTAGCGTTGAACAGATAACCCGTATTAGTGGAGTTGAAGGTTTTGTTGTCTCGAGTACGGATGGCTTGCCCCTGTTGAGTAGTATGACCGACAAGGATTTGGAGGAGAAAGTTTCAGCTTTGACCGCGGTATTGTCTGAGGTTGGTAACAGGGCTAGCTTGGAGCTGAGAGGGGCGGACGCTGATGTCATCACGGTTAACGCGCCTGATGGTTCAGGGATTATCTACACCAAGCTGGGAGAGATAGGCTACCTTGCTGTGCTTTTCAATAAGGATGCGAGGCTCGGCGTCATACTCTATACCCTCCGGGACATAAAGAACAGGCTTAAAGGTAGTTAAGCCCTGAAGCATGGTTACCCGAGAGCTTGTGGCCTGGGTTTTGTCGGGGCTTAGGGTTACAGATTAGCTCGAGGATTAGTCTTCCTGGCGTGGTGCAGCTGGGTCTGAACTTATGAGCTTCGAGCGGCCTCAGGGTTCCACGTGTGTGGTTGCGGATGCATGTGCGGGAAGAGTTTGGCTCTCTAGGGTTTTTTATGGCGTGTCATGAGATAAATGAGGAGTGCTGCGGCGATGGAGAGGACAGCGGTGAGGAGGAGAAGTAGGTAGGGTGTTGTGCTTGGCTGGGGTGTTGGCTGTGGTGTTTCTCGGGTTTCACTGGGCTTTGTGGTGTTTGCCTGGGCTGGCATAGGGGTGTTGTTCGCGGGT
>JBEULP010000088.1:0-4275 GCA_041287245.1 Infirmifilum sp.
CGAGCGTGGTCACGACGATGTCTGCGAGGAAGTACGGGCTCTTAAGGGCATCCGGCAGGCTGTCCATTGATTGATACGCTGCGCTGTAGCCGAGCTCCCCTGCCGCTCTCGCGAACTTCTCCTTGAACACCTCCCGCAGGAGGGCCCTCGTGGGGACCACGTGGATAAGCCTGGACGCCAGCCCCCTCCTCTCGAGCTCCTTGAGAATGTAGGGGGAGGCCACGGTCTTGCCGTAGCTTGTAGGCGCGAATATTGCCACGAGCCGGCTGCCCTGTTCGATGGCCTTCGAGGCTTCTGCGGCCAAGTCGATCCAAGGCTTATCGCTCGGCATATCCACCTCCTCCTTAGGGTATGGCGCGCAGCATTCTGCTCGCCAGCCTCATGGCTTCGGGGTTCTTTTCGCGTTGGGCTCTGTCGAAGAACGTGGCCACAGCCCTTGCACAGTCTAGGATTGGCTCCCTCGCGGCGAGGGCACCCCTACCTGTGAGTAGCGATAGTGCGAGGGAGTTGACGCATGTGGCCGAGACGGCTCTGGCCACCTCAGAGAGGTCACCTAATTTGGTCAGGTTGCGAACCAAATTTAGGGTAGCCTTCATCAACCTGTTGACGCGAAGCTTCGATGCTTCCAGGATGGCCTCTGAGATCCCCAGGGAGCCTACCCAGGGGATGAAAGGCCTATTGCCGCTGACCTCGAGCCTAGCTATCTGGAACGCTTCGAAGGCCCTGCTGCCGGCCAGGCCTAGTGCTTTGTTGGCGATGGCTTGGGACCATAAAGCCCTGAGAATCGCCGCCATGTACGTAGCCGAGTCAAGGCCGACACCCACTTTAGCCAAGTTGAGTGAAGCTTCTGGGACGCTGGGCGCTCCCGGAGCGACAGCTACACCGCCCATGACCTCTAGGACAGCTGCCGCGTAGCTCATGGACGTGGCTGAGCCATCTGGCAGGAGGTAGTATTCATAAATTTGCTGTTGTTGCTGTTGCCGCTCCTTACCATACTTCGCAACTGCTCGTCCGATAAACGTTGCCAGGCTTCCAAGGAGCGCTAGACCCACGGAGTCCAAGCTGCATTCTACGTCGCGCATTTCAAGCCTCTCTGGGCCCCTCGCGTAGCTGAACACCGTCGCCCTGAAAAGCATCGGTATGGAAACTTTCCCACCCAGAGGCCTCCTTCCGCTCAAAACCTTCTCAACGTAACTGGCAGCGAGAAAACACGTGTTGCGAGTACCGGTGGTAATACCTAGCGCTTGCGCCACTCCTTTATCGACTTGCCAATTGTAGTTAAACTTGGGAGCTACTTTCAAGTCGTTACAGAGCACGGAAGGGGGGCGAAAGCCACCTGTTCTCAGCCGAGAAATCCTGTCATATACATTTTCCACAAAGCGCACGTAGTCCTTCGGCGATGAGAAGTGGATGCTGTTCCCCTCGGGGATGCGCCCCCCTAGAGCCAATGTTGCTAACTGGAAGTACCTGCCCATGCTGTACTCTGGCAAGAGCTCGATCTCCACACTACTCACGGTCCCCACCCCCTACCGCTCCTCCAAATAGAGCCACAGCGTCTAGATCGCCAACCCTAATGATGCAGGCGGTGCAGTCGTCAGCCACTCTGTACTTGGGCAGGGCAGACCTAGACGGCGCAAAGACGATTGCCACATTGGAGAGGGCTGGCGCCCAGAACCTCTTGGGCTGATAATCAAAATCCCATAGCTCGACCGTGGCGGCACTACCACCTACCAGGGGTTCGGCGCACTCCGCAGGGACGTAGGTGTGCGTTTCGAAGACCTCGCCTGCCTTTGCTAGCCTTAGCTCGGCATCGCCGAAACGTAGGTACTTTGCATCCTCTACGGAAAGTATGCCCTCCTTAGAGCCGAGCCTCGACACGCCATAAGCCGCTGCGACTCCGGCTTTGTCAAGATCTTCAATGGAGATGTCCAAGCCACTTAAGCACGTTGCGAGCTTCGACGCGTCGAATACCCAGACTAGATCGACCTTCACTCCAGGACCATAGGCTGCTCCAACAGCCTGTACGGGCAGGGCCTCGGTTATAAACTTGGAGTAAAACTTGAAGCTACCTGGTGATGCTTTTAATGCTTCCTCCCATGCTCCGCCACCCTTGTACGAACCGGCGGAGAGCCTTGACAACTCCTCGTGAACGCTTAAACCTGCCGCCCCCTCCTGCATCTCACGAGGCAGAACTCCCATAGATGCCGCCAGAGAGGCGCGGAGCGCGCACTCGAAGTGTGCGGAGAGCGTTTTATGTGTACCGCTACGCCGAAGAGCCTTATCGACGAAGCCCAGAGTCCTCAGAAGTGGCGCCGCGAACGCGCCTACGATAGTAGTGGGCGGAGCCAGGGCTAATGCGAGCTGGGCGGCTGTTGCCTGCAGCTGCCTTACTACGAAGCCCCAGTGGAGCGACGCGCGCGCAAAAACCAACCTAGCGTGCTTCATAGGGACATCCTACGCGACCTCAATGGGCTCCCGGCTTCCAATGGGTGCTACCACCCGTTCCCCAGCCCCTCCTCTTCAGGCCGACGAGCCTTTTTCAATACCGAGCATTTCCTCCAGGCCCTCAATTGCGGCCTTCAGAGCTTCGCTGTGGCCATCACGCGTCTCTAACTTCAACTCCTCCTTCAGCTTGCCGTCAATGGGTAGTCCCTCTCCGTCATACATGTATAGCTTAATCTGGGTGCCTAAGGCCTGCCCGATGACGCGAGCCCTCCTAGCCGTGGACTCCGCATAGCTAGTAGTAATCGCCGGCGAGACTACGAACTCGACGGGGCCTTTGCTCACGGCGACGATAAGGCTCTTAACCTCCCACACGGGCAGGTACCTTGACCTCTTAGCGCCAAATACCATGCCGTCGATGAGGGCCAGGAGAGCCTTGAGAGCTGCTTTGACCCTTTTTGGCTTCTCATTGGCCAATTCCTGCTTACATCGTGACCAACAACCGGCCAATTGTTGGTCGTACTGCGAGCAGTACTCCAGCTCAGCAATATCCGAGGCTACGAGCACGGTCGAGAGAGTGTATAGGGCGCTTCCACTTTCAACGTAATACATGGCTTGCTCGCCCTTTGCAGCCTCGGGGCTGTACCTCACGTGTAGCTGGGGGTAGCTGGCAACTGCGCCCTGCTTCGCTGCATCTATCGCGGGAACCATGTAGCTGAAGCGCACCCTAGACGTTCTCTTAATGAGCATGTCGGTGTAAAGGAAGCCGGCCACGTCGGCAACTGTGCTAGCCTTCACGAGCACCGCCTCCATCTCACACGGTGTTATAGCGCTGGCTTTCTCCGCGTCGGACTTGCCCCTCTTGCCTTTCTTGCCGCCGGACTCGTCCTCTGGTTTTAACCTCTCGGGCAGATCTGGACAGTGCTTAGCCAAATCCTGCATATAATATTTACCTATGATGTTATTGCTAGCGTATTTCAGGAAGAAGCCCTTGGCATCCATGTCGGTAACAGGTAGCCCGTCCCGCTCGGCTATGCTCGCTAGCAGGCGCTGGTAATGGTGGGCCAGGGACTCCCCACTTACGGTTGGGACGTATACGACGGAGTACCTGCCGTTCCCGTAGACGACGACTGGCGCGCGCCTGTGGCGGGATACATCGCCTACAGTCTCCGCCATGTTGAGGGCCTCCACGTTGACCAGTACCCTTGCGGACAGCGAGAGAACTACGGGAGGAACCTGGGCCATCACGCGCCACCCCCTCCCTCCATCTCGCAGGTTCTACTTGCGGCCTTCGCCTTCCTTGCGAGCGCCTCGAGGGCTATTTCCCTCGTCACCCTGACCACCTCGTCGCTGGGCTTGCCCCTAACCAAGCTCACGAATGTGCTAGCGGCCTCCTCCAAGGCTTCAACCTTGATGTCAGGGCAAGGGATACTCACACCCTCGGAAATCTCGACGCACTTCTGTGGTCTGTCGACACACTGGGAATGGAAATCGCGTAGAACGTCTTTTACAGCCTCCATGGCCGTAACCTCGTCAAGCGCGTTCCCTAGCCTGTCAACGTATCCATAATTTCGGAGGGCCGAGAAGAACGCGAGAATCTCAACCAAGGGCTCCAGCTCTTTCCTCACGGTCTAATCACCTCCTCCGGCTCGGGACCTGTGCATGTTTGCATCACCAAGATATGGCGCGGGCAGGGTTATTATGTTTTTGCTTACGTTTTTACTATTTTGTTTCTAGAACTTATAAGAACTAAGATAAAAACTAAGCGCGTAATCGCAATCGGATGCGACTAAGCGGGCAACTTCCCATACCCTTCAATTCTTCTCGTTGAAT
>JBEULP010000089.1:0-3277 GCA_041287245.1 Infirmifilum sp.
GCAGCCACAGCGTGCGGGGGGACCTGTTAATAGCGAAGTACCTCATCAGCTCAAGGAGAGCTGCCACCGAGATCGCTTCCTCCGTCGAGTTCGCGAGGCCAGGCACGACGCACCAGGAGTCGAAGTGCGCGACGAGCATGATGATTTCGTTAGGCTTTGTAGTGCCTGGAATCTCGACCAGCACGTTGTAGCCGGTCACGTCGCGGAGCTCCATGTCAGTGTAGGCTCTCACCTTCACGGGTCCCTGCCTCAGAAGGTTCCTCAGAGCCGCCGCCTCCGCGGGTGCCAGGTAAAGCCTCATGAAGGGGACAGGAACAAGCGGGTCGAACTTGCGCAACGCTTCGCGCTGCGGGCTCCCCCCTCCGAGGAATACGACGGCCTTAGCCCCGAACCTCAGCGCGTTAAGCCAGTTGTCGCCGCTCCCATCGTACTCCATGGCAACGATGCTCCCATTCACCGGCTTACCATCGAATTCGTCCAGCGAGCCCCTACCGACGTAAACCAGGTAGCCCTCCTGTAGGCCTTTGCCAGCGAAAAGTCCACCGTTAGGCCAGAGGCTGTAAGCCCTCAACCTCACGTGAACGGGCTCCTGGACCTCCACGTAGCTCTCCGTCTCCACGGGGGCTAGCATCGTGAAGTTCTGCAAGGTGTACGAGAGGTTGAGGGCGCGCGCTTCACTCAAAATGAGGTGCAGGGTCCTCTCGAAACCGGGGTAGCCGGGTGCGCGCGAACCGAAGGATGAAATCAGCTGCGCGAGCTCCATTACTCTGGTGTAGTTGAAGCCGCGTAGCGCGCTCCGCACCGCTTCTTCAACCTCAGGCTGCGCCTGCTGAGCTCGCGTGGGCAGCGTCAGCGTCGCAGCCAGCAGCAGCGCGACCAGGAGCGCTTGCCAGCTTCTCATCCTCTCACCACGGCCATGTCCAGCTCGCCCTGCCTAATAAACCTAGCAAGGCAAATATCGTGCTTGCCATGCCATCGCCGAGGAACGCTGCCGCCACGAAAACTCCCTTGAGGTTGCCCCACTGAGCCGCCCTCTCCCTCCCGATAAGCCTCGGTACTATGATGTTAGCTAGTAGCGACGATACGAACCAGATAATGGTTGTAGCGGGAGTGTTGGTGAGCCCCATCGCCACTCCGGCAATCGACAGCGGCCATCTGAGGAGCGCGTTGAGTGATTCGAGCGTCGCGTAGATTAGTACGAAAAGTCCAGTCGCTGGAAGGATTACGTGAGGCTTTAGCGGCAGCACACCAGATGCTACCACACAGTCGTAAGCTGACGCATCCCTCATCCCCGGCGTGCTAGGGTACGCCATGCTCGGGATTGGGGCAAGCCTCCACAGGAGGTCTGTGATTAGTATGTTGATGACCGTTCCAATGAGATAAGCCATTACTATCACTTTAATCAGATCCATCGGTCTTGCCCCCACCATGCTGGCAACTTTGATCGCCTGAGCTCCGGAGCCAGCCATTCCTCCGATCATCGGTGGGCCGAAGAGTATGGCAGCGACCTGCGTCGAAGGAGGTATCTGCCCAATCAGTGAGTAGACCACAGCATTCCAGGCGTAGGGAGGGAGCCCCAGGCTTGGCCCAGCCGTACCAGTCATGTAGGAGTTCGTAATAGGTATGAGGAGCCCGAGGCCGATGATCATCGAGGCAATCAGGTAGAACGGTATTCCAGGCATCAGCAGCCAGTAGATCGCGCTCGCTGCACAGGTGGCAGCGAAGAACATAGCCAGAAGCACCGAGAGGGGCGGGTACTCGCGCGCTTGAGCCGAAGAGGCTCTCGCGAGGGCCGAGAGGGCTCTCGCGATATTTTTGTGGTACCTGACCACCAGCAGGACCGCTAGAGCCAGCTGAGACCCCATCTGGATCGGAGCCCAGATCCTCAGCGTCGACCTCTCAACGATCATCCCGTAGCCCATGCCCCTCCGGTACTCCTTGGCCCAGTCGGGGAAGATGGATCTGAAGAGGGGGTTCGTCACGAAAAGGGAGTTGAAGATTGTCCACACTAGGATGGACGTGACGAGCGCGGCAGCCGTTGCGTCGAGCGGCATCATGAAGCCCTGGAAGATCCTCCACGGGAAGAACTCTAAGCCCAGCACGCCTCCCGGGAGCAACTCGGTGATCTGCGGAGTGAAGTCGTAGAAGCCGATGGGCGGTACCGGTAGGCCAACCACGATGCCTACGCTTGGCAAGTATATCACGAAGGCTAGCGCGAAGGTCAGGCCTAACATTGGCAGGAAGCCCCGCAGATACTCGGCGGGTCTCTCGGAGATCATCGTTATGAAGGCTGAGTCCACCTGCGCGAAGGGGTAGGGCAGGGCTTCGACCTCGACGAATAGGAAGGAGGTTAGCATGATCATCGACAGCTCAGCGATGAGCCAGAGCGCTGAGAAGGTGAGCGGCACTAGCAGGGGCAGCAGCATGTCTGGATGAAAGAGGGTCCTCAGCTTGTAAACGGGGGAGCCCGCCGGCGGGGCGAACCAAGTGGGCAGCAGCTTAGCGACTGGCTCACCCCCTATCACGAATGAGTTCGTGACCTCGCCCACCCTCAGGTAGGCCCTGTACAGCACTGGGTACGCGCTGAAGAAGACGCCTGAGAATGCGAGGGCGTAATAGAGCGCGTAAACCTCCTGCTTCGTGAGGTCAGCGCCCAGGTACCGGCTGACGTAAGCGAACAGCAGGACGAGCGTCTGCGTGCTTAAAATAGCAAAGGCGCCGCCAGCGAGCGTAACGTAGACGTTGGACGCAACCAGCAGCGGGATTAGCATGAAAAGCAGCAGCAGGACCCTTCTCGTCAGGCCAGTACGCCTCTCCTGAGAAAGGCTGCCGCCTTCCACAGGCTGGGTACGCCAATACACCTTAATATACTTTTTGGAAGATTAACCTCAAAAGTTTTAGAAAAAAGTTGGTACGTGGTAGCCTTAGCAGGTGAAGCCCATGCTCGCCAGAAGCGAGAAGACTCTCGGCACAACGACCTCGGCTTGCTCACTTGCGTCAACTTCGACTAGAAGGCCCTTCCTCCTGTAGTACTCGAGCAACGGCGCAAACTGCTCCCTAAACACCTCTAGCCTTTTCTTCACAACTTCCGGCCTATCGTCCTCACGCTGGTACAGCTCGCCGCCGCACTTATCACATACGCCCGGCACCTTTGGGGGCATGTACTTGACGTGGAAGATCGCGCCGCATCTCCTGCAAACCCTCCTCCCGCTGATCCTGTCGATGATGACCTCGTCGGGGGCGGTGAAGTAGAGGACGAGGTCGATCTTCGCGAGCC
>JBEULP010000090.1:0-4196 GCA_041287245.1 Infirmifilum sp.
TGGAGCAGGACGTTAGAGAAATATATCATTCAGTCGTAAAGGCGCTGAAACTGGCTTTCAAAGAGCTTAAGGCTGATTTATACCTGATAGGTCTAAGTTCTACTTCGCCCAGCCTACTCCTCTTAAACCGGGAGTTCGAGCCCACAGGCAATGCTATCTTGTGGATGGACAGGAGGGCTGTAGAGGAAGCCCAGCTCATCTCGCGTAAGCTAGGCTCCAGCCATATATATAGGAAGACAGGGCTTCACGTCGATCCAATCTTCACGGCGGCTAAGCTCCTATGGGTGAAGAACAAACATCCGAAGATTTTCAGCGAGTCAAGGTACATAGTCCAGGTTAAGGACTATCTGTTCTACAAGTTGACAGGCGAGGCACTGACCGATAAAAGCCATATCAGTGAGACCCTCTTCTACACACTAGACGGCAGGTTTTACGACGAGCTACTCGATCTCATCGGCCTGGACGAGTCGATGTTCTTCAAACCGCAAGACTCTACCTTCGTCGCCCCCCTAGCTCCGAACCCAACGGGTGAACTTCAAGCCCCCAATGCCTACGTCGCACTGGGCGGAGTTGACAGCGCCTGCGCCACGCTCGGTGCAGGGGGCTTTGAAGGCGGGGTCATCGTTGACACAACGGGAACCTCGACGTGCCTAGACCTTAGCACAGACAACCCAGTTTTAGACTCCAAGGAGAGATTTGAGACATACTGGCATGTTGTTCCTGGAAAATATCTCCTTGAAGCCTGCACACCGACAGGCGGAGAATCAATAAGGCTTGCACTCGAGCTCGTGGGCGACAAGGGTGGAGACCCTGACTCCTATGTAAAGAGCTTGGCTCCTTCAGGGCTCATGGCACTCCCATTTCTCGCGGGTAGTCGGAGTCCAGACTGGAACCCCAGCATTAAAGGGCTGATATACGGAATCTCCCTCTCCACGTCGAGAGAAGACATTGTTAAAGCATTCATGGAGGGCGTTGCGTTTTGGGAGAGACACGTAATCGAGGAGTTCGAAAAGTTAGGTTTAAAGGTTCATGAGGTTAGGCTCGTCGGGGGAGGAGCCACCTTCAACTGGGCCTCGATAAAGGCGAATGTGACCGGAAGAAAATTCTCTATACCGCGCGAGAAAGAGGCGTCAGCATTTGGCGCCGCTCTCTTAGCAGGAATGGGATATGGAATAATTAGAGATCTGGATGAATTAAGGAGAATGGTAAGTCAGGAAAGCCTGATAGAGCCTACCTCCGAATTCCATAGAAAATACGATGAATTTTATAAAAGCTTTATCGATCTCTGGTTTTATATAAACAAACTTGCCCAAGATAAGTCGTAACTAACTAAAATTATATTTAACTATTACCAGCAAAAGTAACGAAAATATTAGATAATTCTATTACGAAAATAATAAATAACCCTTAAGGTGCTAGTCTAACCGATGACCGAAGCAGATCTCGGAGTGAAATACCGCCGTGCTTCGGGTCTTGTTAGAACGCTGGGAGCTTTTGATACGCTGAACCTAAACGTCGCAATGTGCAGTCCCCCGCAAGGAGTTTTATGGGCATGGACTTGGGGCGCAGCAATGTTTGCTGGTGCGCTGCTATCGCTTTCATATTTCCTAGGTATCTTCGCAGTACTTCCGATAGCGATTATCTACACCTTATGGGTTATTGCTATGCCTAGGGCTGGCGGTGACTACGTTTGGCTGAGCAGGGCTTACCATCCGATAATAGGCTTCATGGTAAACTTCTTTCTCACCTTCGTCATGCTTAACTGGTACGCTATGAACCTTCAAACCACCGGGCCCTTCTTCTTGGCCTCATTTCTCCAAGCTCTCGGGATGAGCGAGGCTGCAACCTGGGCAATGTCGTTTGAAGGCTCCCTCATCATCGGCATATTAGCTCTGATTGCATATGCAGTTATAGTCATTTATGGTATGAAGATTTTCTCATGGTTCTTGAAGGTATTCTTCAGCCTAAGCCTATTGGGATCCCTGATATATATCATTCTGGCTTATACTACTCCCTCGAGTATCATTGCGCAGAAATTCGCTGAAACCACCGGGGTCAGCATATCGCAAGTCGTGGCTACGGCGACTTCCCTGGGCTTCACAGGACTCTCCATCTCAATTCCTGCTACACTCATGGCTCTCATATTTCCCTTCCAGAATTACAGTTGGGCGGCTTTCCCCTCATACGTTGCTGGTGAGATAAAAGAGATAAAAAGGAACGCCTGGATCGGAATAGCTGGGGGTCTTGTCGTAATGGGTGCCTGGTACACTATCTTGGGACAAAGTGTCTACCAAATTATGGGCTTCGAGGGACACTCCGCCCTCACCTGGCTCTTTCAGTGGCACCCTGATAAGTACCCGCTCCCCTACCCACCATATCCGCAAAACTATGCTTTCATGATGACTGACAATAAAATCCTACTGTTCCTTATTGCTCTGGGATGGCTAGCTAGTGGTATCTACCTTACCCCGCCTAACCTCTTGATTGTCTCAAGGAATGTTTTTGCGTGGGCTGTCGATGGACTTGCTCCTTACTGGCTAAGGGAAGTCAAGAGAGGATCTCCCTTGTATAACATCATAGCGCTTAGCGTAGTGACCATACCGTTAATGCTCCTAACAGGCCTGGCCTCTTACCAGGTTATGATAGTTAACACTTTCTTCTTCATGCAGCTCGCCCTTTTGATTGTAGCATTAGGTAGCGCACTACTGCCGTTCTTAAACAGGCAGATCTTCGAGATGCTTCCAGGGCTTGCAAAGAAGAATATACTTGGAGTTCCGCTTATCACGGTTGTTGGACTACTCGCCGCCATTCTTCACTCTTGGGTCGCATACGCGGCTATCAGTGCCCCAGCCCTAGGAGGTTTACAATTCGTCTCCTTCCTCTTCAACTTAGCTGTGTTTTTACTCCCCATCCCATGGTACATTGTGGCCAGGTGGTACAGGCTTAAGAAGGAAGGTATAGACATATCGCTATTGTACAAGGAAATACCAGTCGAGTAATCTTAAACGGGTTTTTTATGTTAAAAATTCTTTACGCTTCCGACCTTCATGGCTCTACGCTCATGTTTAAAAAGCTCACCAACGCGGCTCTCATTTATGGGGCACATAAAGTTGTAATAGGAGGTGACATAATAGGAAAAGGGATAGTGCCTGTTGTGAGAAGGGAAGGGGGCTACGAGGCAAGTATTTATGGAACCAAATATAAAGCTAAAAACGATGCAGAACTGCAGGATCTTTTCAACAAGATAAGCTCTTTCGGTTTCTATCCGCACGTGGTAGAGAAAGAGGAGGAATTGAAAGCGCTTGAAGCGGAAGACTTTTTAGACGAACTTATCAAAAAGTACAGCGAGCAACGTCTACAAGAGTGGGCTGAGTTTGCGAGGAAGAAGGTCGAGGGGAAGAATATCAATTTTTATATGATTCCTGGCAACGACGACCCGTATTACGTCGACAACCTAATCGAGAAAACCGGTTTCTTTTTAAACCACAACGAGAAAGTGATGAGCTTAGGTCAGGATAGCGAGGAATATAGCCTTGTTGGCTACGCCAAGACTAACATGACACCATGGAAGTGTCCTAGGGACGTCGAGGAGGAGGTTATAAGGCAAGAGCTAAACAGCTTGATGGAAAAAGTGCCAAGCTATGACAGGCTCTTACTCAATACTCACTGCCCACCCTACGGCACTACGCTGGACCTAGCACCTCTGCTCGACAAAAACCTCAAACCAGTCGTCAGCGGTGGTGGGATAGCCGTTACACATGTTGGCTGTAAAAGCGTCAGGGAGGTTATCGAGAAGTATCAACCTTTACTAGGGCTACACGGACACATACACGAGTCTAGGAGTATCGAGAGAATCGGCAGAACAGTAGTTGTAAACGCTGGGAGTGCCTACAACGAGTCAGTGCTCTACGCGGCAATCATAGTGCTGAATAAGGGCAAACTTGAAAATGTATCACTTATCAAAGGCTAGAAAGCCTCCTATTAAAACTATCACAAAGCCTACTCGCTTAAGCGAGAATGCTAAGGAACCTCTCTAAATATTTTTTTGATATAGCCTCTATAGCTGTTTAAATCTTCTCAAAATTAAATAATTAAATAAACTACGAAAAATTAATCAGGGAGTATTGAATTAATCCAGCTGTGGAAAAGCTAGCCATAACCTCGTTATTGGTACTGCTGATTCTCACAGCAGTTGC
>JBEULP010000091.1:0-3322 GCA_041287245.1 Infirmifilum sp.
GTTACGTGGAGAGGGATGTGGGCGGAGCTGGAGTAGAGCTTCTTGGAGGAAGGAGAACTGTGACTGTGGTTATGGGCGAAGTGGAGGACCGGGTTGTCTTAGGCGTGACGGCGCTTGAGTCTTTAGGCCTCGAAGCTGACCTTGTTAGAGGAACGCTTAGAGAAGCAGAACTTTTACTACTATAGCGAGGTGCGTGCCCCTGTTAAACTACCAGCTTTGACTCAAGAATGGGAGTTTTCTGCATATTTTCGATTGGTTTCGATGTGAAAAGAAGCTCGAATCTGGCTTATTTTGAAGGTTGGAAATAAAACTTGGAGTTTTGCGGATTGATGATTTAATGAAAATTGATTTCACTCGGCTTATCAATATATGTCTCCGGTTGAATTGGCTGGGAAGCCTAAGCTTTTTTTATCTGCCTTCGTTTTTCGGCCTTTTAGAATATCGGGCTTAGGCCGTAGGGCAAAAAAGCTAACACGTAGCTGCGAATTATCCGAACACGATTCTCGACCTGACAAAAACTCCCATTTTTAGCAAAAGTGGAGGTTTTTGCGCCGTTTTCAGCTCGCCTCAATGCGCGCAGAAATTACCTTTACCCTACTCTTCAAAGCAGCTATGTTAGATTGCATTAGTAAGTCTTTAAGGCTTCTTGAAAAAATGAAAATGCGAAGGTTCTCGATGCTGGATGTGGAGACGGAGAATTAACGTTAAGGGTTGCAGGGATCATAGAGAACAACTATATGCCTCTTATAAGGGGATATATCGAGCCTTGTAATCACCTTTATCACGGTGCCGGCCTTCCAAATCCTCTGAGCTTCTGTTATCGGCTCGACAACGGCACGCTTGTTGTCCCCATACACTTGGGAGTCGCTCAAATCTTTTATCTCCAGGTCACCAGGACTGAGATTTCTCACATCCACTATCATGAACCCCTCCTTGAGCTCGGTGTTCAGTATCTGCATCATCCCCCTGAGTACAGCATTTATATAATCGCTCAACATAGGGGTATCAACGGGAATGCGGGGAGAACTAGAGCTGATGTTATCGCGAGTACTGCTTCCACAGCTAATATGGCTACTCCCTGCATCTCAGCGAAGACCGAGATGCTTACTTTATGAGCTTTGCTGTCGCGGCTTACTCGGCCTGAGCTCTGCGTGTCGGTGGAACTAGTTTAAGGAAGCTCTAGAAGGGAAAATCCAGCTGCAGACACAGTTAATGTCGAGCAAAGCAAGTAAAGCTTTTAACAGCTTCATTCTAGAATCCTTTGTGCTTAGGAGCACAGCTGCTGAGGAAAAATTAATATTGCTGAAGCCGTGTATGGACTCAGAAGCTGAGGAGGTCATGTGAGTTTGCAGGGGAGGAAGCCCAGAATAGGGCATATAGTTGCTAGAAGGAGGCGGAGGATAGGGCACATAACTGAGAGGAGGTAGGGCTAAGTGGGGGTTAGAGTTAGGATCAGGGTTGAGCTTGCTGGCAAGATTGTGGAGACCGCTGCCCTAGCTAACAGCGGTTTTGAGACCGAGGACCCCCAGCTTCTCGTCCCACATGCATTCCTTTTGAGAAACGGTATCAGCGTGGAGTCCCTCGGCAAGCCCGTGGTAGCAGAATATGACACGGCTGGCGGGCCTGTTAGCGCTTATGCGTATCCAGGAGCTTGTGTGGTCGCAGTGGTAGAGGAGGACAGGGTCTCGAGGAGCGTGAGAACAGACCTGGTGATCTCCTTAATTGAGAGGGAAGTGCTCATGAGCGATGCATTGATAGAAGAGCTGGGTATAGTGATACTGAGCCCTAAGAGGGGGCTCTGGAGGTTCTCAGATGATCCACCTCAGGAGGTCAGGCAGTCCTGCAGGCCGCAGTACTGGTGAGTTCATCAGTTGCTCGCTTCAAGCTGCCTGGGGGTGTCAGCTCAGTGGAGCTGACTAACGCTCAGCATGATCCCGGTCATCCTTATGATCTTCCAGGAGGCAGCGAGCCTGCCTGAGAGCCAGCATTTGCTGTGGCCTTGAAGGCTAGACTGATAAGTAAAGCTAATCTCCTCCACTTCTTCCCATCCCTCCGAAGGATACTTATTACCCTCCTCTCCCCTCAGCTTCCCAGCTAAGCCCCTAGATTGCCGGCTTCAGCCGGAAACTTACCTCCCCTATAAGCGAGGTGCTTCTTCCTGCGAGAGCCAGAATCTGATCTAGCCTTTGACAGTGCCCTGCTTGCGTCGAATATCTGAGAAGTCCTCCTGGGCATGTTTTGTGGGATTCTGGGACGCTCAGTAAAACTTCAGCAATGCTTCCCGGGGTCACCTTCAGCGTGCATTTATATAGAAAAATTTTACTTATCTATTCGTATAGCTGATGAATGTGGGCCTCCCTAAGTTGCCGTCCGGGCTAAGTTTGGAGAAGCTTCTGCTGGCAGGCACTGGAAGGCTTGAAGATAAAAGGTACAGGAGAGCTGCTCAAATTCTTGGGGAGTGGCTCGGCAGCAATCCGTTCCTGAGGGGGAAAAGGGGGTTATCAGAGGAGGTCATAAGGGGAGTGGGTGAGGGGCTAGTAAGTGAGATCCTGATGGAGATTGAGGAGAGGAATGCCGGGGTTAGCCCATTTATCCTGAGGGAAGCTCTGATAAAAAGGGGATTTGATGCAAATCCTGGTTTCTCTGAGCTTCTATACAAATGCCTCAAGGAGGTGGGAGCCTGCTTTGAGGTTAGGGCTGTTCTACCTTCAAGCAGCGCAGAGTCGAAGGTTCTGGCTTTCCTAAGGATAAAAGGATCAGTCAAGTACTCAGATATTGTCAGAAAATTCGGAAGGTCAGAGGATGCGCTTCTCAACCTCCTGAAGAAGGGTATTATAGAGATCTCCTACAGGAACGTGCTGCTGAGGCTTGATGGAGTGGAGAGGTTCGAGGGACTATCCGAGGAGGAGGTGAGAGGGATAGATAGAGCTTTCCTCACGAGGGTCGAGGGGTTTGGCGGGGAGCACTCCTACAGGATATCCATACCTCTGGCAGCGAGGGTGAGCCTGAAATGGGGGATGAGGAGGGTAGAGGAGATAGCATCCAGCCTCAGAAAAAACACATCTCCTGGTGAGATACTGAAAATGTGGAGGGCTGGGAAGCCAGTAAGCGTGGAGCTGGAAAAAGTAAAGGATTTGCTGGTGGAACCTGATGCAGTTGAGCTCATAATAGAGGAGATGAGGAACACGATCAGTGGGTATGGTGGTAGCATACAAGCTTTTCCTGACGGGAGAGGTGATAAAGAACGATGACATAATAGCGATAGTTGAGGATAAAGCATATGGATCTGAGAGGGGATCTTAGACGAAGACGGAGGACCTAG
>JBEULP010000092.1:0-6843 GCA_041287245.1 Infirmifilum sp.
CTAGAGCTGCAGCAGCTTGGCACTCTCCTTGAGTACCTCCGCTAACTCCTCCACTGATGGGCGCCTCTCCGGCTCCCCCGAGAGCGCATCCGCGAGGGTTGAGACGAGGGTGCTTGGTAGATGCCACCTCTCGAGGAGCCGGGCGGGCAGTGTGCCATGCCGCGGTATTTGCCCCGTGAGGAGCTCCACGGTTATTACAGCCACGGAGTATACATCTGTCTTCAAGCTAACCTCCCCCTTGTTGACCAGCTCGGGCGGCGCGTATCCCTCAGTGACCACGTACTCCTTGTACCGCTTCACTGTCTCCACGCTGCTCAGCAAGCTGGCGCTGTAGAAGTCGGCGAGCAGCAGCTCACCCTTCTCGGTGAAGAGTATGTTCTCGGGTTTAAGATCGCCGTGCACTATCCTCTCTTTGTTGAGCAGCGCGGTCTTCTCTGCGATATCGGCTGCTAGGCTTATAGGCCTGCTTACGCCCCCGGACTCGAGCCGCCCCCTGAGGCTACCGCCACCGCAGTACTCCATCGCAATCCCGAGGATCTTCCCCTTCCGCCTTCTCTGCAGGTCCTCGACCGTGTAGACCCCCGCCTCAAAGACCTCGACGACGGTTCTTCTCGTGTCGTTCAGCCGCCTAGATACCTCAACAGCCTTCATGGCCTCTGTGACGATCTCCTCCTGGGCATCCTCCCAGGCTTTATACCCATGCGGGATCTTCACAGCCACTAAGCGGTCGGTAACGATGTCCCTAGCCCTGTAAACCGTTCCAAACCCCCCTGAGCCGAGCCTCTCGAGGAGCCTGTACTTCTCGCCCACCAAGTCCCCCGGAACATGTCGAAGCGGCTCAGCCGCGGGGATGTCCACTTCGCGCTCAAACTCAACCCTCTTGGATATAGTCCGCCGTCCAATAGTAACGCCTACCACGGTGCTAACCGTTAAGCGGCTCTTACCGGCTTGAGCGGCTAGCGTGACTCGGGCAGCACCGCCTCTGAGAGTCTTGGCCTCACCGCCCAGCTCGACTCTTACGTCTGCATCCTCGAGGGGCTCCTGGCTACCCGGCCTGATAACACCCAGCTCAAGCTGCAGTTGCGGAGCTGTAGCCGCTGGCTCGACCTTTAAGCCCCTCACCTGGATCCAAGGAGCCTCGGGCTCCACCTCGGCGATCCACTCCCGTATGCTCAGCAGGAACGGCTTACCCGGACAGATGTTCTCGGCCAGCGGGACGGGTAAGTAGTAGGCGTCCAGGAGCTCTCCTGCCTCGCTCAGCAAGGCGAGCTTCCAGCGCATCAGGACGTAGAACTTCCCGTGCGCGGCTAGGACGCCGTAGACCGGCTCAAGGACGTCGCTCCTCACCGATAGGCTAGAGGCGTCCAGGAGCGTCACGTTGGGGCTCTCGATGTCCCAGAGGAGGAGGTGCCCATCCAAGACTGTATACCTGCGCGCGGGGGATACAAAGCTCTTCACCAAGGTGCCCAGGTCTTGCCTGTAAAGCATAACCTCTCCCCCTCGCTTGACTGCTACAAGTTGCCCCACAGCTGCGGCCCAGTCGCACCCCACACCTATGCTGGATGACCACTCCTCGCGGACCACGCCGCGCCCCGCCACCAGCTTGCGCAGCTTACCATCAATACTAACCACGAATACCGCGTCGCTCGAGCAGGTAGCACAGAGAACCTTAGGCAGCTGGAGCTGAGCTACGGGCTCGCCTGGCTGGAGCACGGTTAGGCTGCTTTGAAGGAACCTCCCGGGCTCCCCGTACCACGCAGTCAACAGTCTCTCTGAGGCTGCGAGGCCGCCGAGCCTAGGTAAGCTCAGGAGCTTCGCCTCACCGTGGCTCCAAATCCCCTGGACGACGCTCTCCTCGCCAGGGCTATGCACGTAGATCAAGCCGCCGAGACCAGCTACAGCCAGCCTGGGGTTGCTCCCCTCGTAGGCGCGCCTCGGAACCCCTTCTTCATACTGGTAGACTACTCCCCCCTCGGTGACGGCGTAGACAACGCCACCTGAGGAGATTAGGCTCCTCACCGGGGAGTCGAGTGCGTGAGCCAGCTTAGGGACCAGCTCCAGCATGCTCCGTCTTCCCAGCGAACTCTCCGCAGTATATGCAGAGCTTCACCCCCTCCGGGTTTGGCATCCCGCACTTAGGGCACTTCCAGTACCTTAAGCCCTTAGCGGAGTAGTACTCCTCAATTACCCGGAAGAGCTCCATCTTGACCTCCTCGACCGCGCCCCTCGCCTCTCCCCTCAACTCCTTCAGTAGAGCGAGGGGCAGCTCGCTCGGTAGCTTCTCCAGCGGCACCCCGCTGACCATTTTCTTCTCCATCTCTACGCTCACCTCACGCGCTTTACGGAGAGCCAGGAAGAGGAGCTTCTTTGCTAGAACGGCCTGCATCGCCATCAGGGGGGATGAGCGCCAGTACCAGCTCAAGTAGTGGTAGCCCTCGGCCTTCGAGAGGTCGAAGTCCCTCGAGAGGTAGTCGTAGCCCATGCCCTTCTCCTCTAAGGGGCAGCGCCCGCTAAGGTAGTGCTCGCAGACCAAGGGGTTGGCAGCCACGCCGCAGAAAATACACGGGAAGCTCAGCACCCTCACCCGCTCGCTCTCCATTCTCAGCTCACCCCCCTTAGCCGCCACTAAGGGGGTGAGGACGCTCACCCCGCTACCCACACGAATGTCCCCGAAAGCGTATGCTTGGTAAACCGTGGACCGCTCTATGCTAAGTTTACCCTGTCCACCCTCTGACCCCGCCAAGACTCTTCCGAGCAGCAGCACCCCAGGCCCGATGACCGCCTCCCTCCTCGCGACCACGTTGCCGATAATCACTGCCGGCGAGCCCACCTCAACCCTTTCAGCGAAGATATTCCCGAAAACGACGAGGGGGGCCGCTCCTCTAGCCTGGAAGATGCCTTTCTCGCCGATGACGCCCACATCGCCTGCGATCAGAGAGGGGGCTTCGCCGACATCTACCCTGACGCCGCTCTCGGCGAGGATATTCCCCTTAATGATCGACCCTCCCCTCACGGTCACCTCGTCCCGAACCATCAAGTCGTTCAAGTGGACAATGTCTGAGTCCATCACGGCGCTTCTCACGCCGACGATGGGTGCAACGCCTCTATAGCCCCCGCGAAGATAAACTACGTCCCTGCTAGGGTCGTAGTGCAACCCCTCAACGCTCTCGAACCTCCTCTTCACCAGCCCCGGCATCTACACCACCAGCTTCATTTCCTCGATGAGCCTCTTCTCGTCACCGCCCTGCGCCAGCCCCAGCAGCAAGCGCTTAACCCCCTGGAGAACTTCCCCGGAGACCGCGACTGGGTACTCCCACACGCGCTCCTTTGCGTATTCCGCTACCCGCAAGGAGAGCGGCGCCACCTTCTCCCAGCTCTCCGAAGGCCCCCGGACCTCGCTCAACACAGTGCCGTCGAGAGCTACCAGAACCCCCAGTACTGGAAGCATAACCACCCCCTCAGCCGGGACTTCTACCTCGAACTTGCCCAGCTTCTCCCGCAGGCCCCTCTCAAGGGTACTTGCCCGCTCCAGCACCCCCGAGGCCTCGGCGAGCAGCTTGAGGGCCCTGCTCACGTCCTCAGCTCTCGCAGCTGTATCATGCCTCAGCGCGAGTGCAACGACCTCGGAGTCCACAGACTCCGGCTTGAAGAGCTCGTACACGTCCTCGACGGCCTTCTCCCTTGCCAAGACGCTCCTGATCAAGTCAAAGTCCCCGCGAGCCCTTGCGAGGAAGTGGCTGAAGAAGCCGCTAACGGCGCTCATGTAATCCCTCATAATCTCCCTGATCTTCTCCCGGTAGACCGCCTTCGCCTCCTCCAGCCCTGCTCTCAGCTTGTCCTCTATATCCCTCAAGGCAGTCAACCTACTCTTCACGCTAATGTAGTCGAGGATCCCGAGCACGGTGCTCACAAGGTACAGCCTCGCCGCGAGGTCCACCCGCGTTCTCTCCAGCGTAGCGCGTGTCAGCGAGAGCTCCTCCTTGAGCTCACCGCGAGTCGCTTCCAGTATCTTTATAAGCTCCCGCAGTCCTTCCTTAAGCTCACTGCGTGTCGCCTCTGCCACCCTTGTAAGCTCCTGCAGTCTAGCCTCGATCAACCTATAATAATAATCAGAGGCCCTCTCGCTCACTTCCCACCACCCACTACTGCCAGCACCTTCCCAAGCTGTTCGTGCAGCTTCAAGTCATGCTCGGAGACCTCTCGGAGGAGATCCTGCACAGCGGGAGCTGCGAGCAACGGCAAGACCATCGTTTCAAGGTTCTTGTAGTGGCTCTCAACCTCCCTCAACTCGCGCTCAAGCCTCAGCACCTCCTGCTCAACGTTCTGGACGCTCTGCCTGTAGATCCCCACCGTGGTCTTCCTCTCGTCCTTGTGCAGCCGCGCACTATTCACCGAGCTCACAATCTCAGAGCTCTTTTTGAGGAGCTCTTCCTCTTTCTCGAAGAGGAGCGCCGCGTACCCCTTCACGACGGGTAATTGCAGGTTCAGCAGCGAGTATGCTTCCTTATACTCGACGACCGACCCGCACCGGGTGCACCGAAGCCTCGGGGGCTGGAACGCGGAAACCCACTCGAAAGTGAGCTGCTCCTCCGCTCCAGTGAATGGTAAGCTGAACCTCCTCAACGCCTCCTCGTACTTCTTCTTAAGCTCCTCGAAGGGCTCGTCCCCACCAGTACCCGGTAGCGGTAGCTCTCGGTATACTCTCTCCTCGAGCCTGCCCCACTCCTCCGCTATGATGTCCTTGACATCCTTGTCGGGCAAGAGAATGTCCGGGTCCTTGTCCACCCCGCCTAGAATCTCGCTGTACACCCACCTCCTCAAGTCGAGCGAGGGCTCATAGTCGCCAACCAGCCTTTCCGCGCAGCGAGGGCAGTACACAGCCCTATACGATACGGCGAGGACCTCCGGCTCCAAGGGGGCGACCCTGCTGATCATCTCCCTGACGGCTAAGTCGACGATGCTGGAGTAGAGCTCCCGGCGAGAGGCGATCTCCCTAGCTTCCTCAAGGAAGCCCCTTAGAACGCTCAACTGCTTTACAGCCTCGGCTAGGCTCCTCAGCTTGCCTACCTCCTCCTCGACTACCCGCGCGGAATCCTCCAGTAAGGGCTCGGGCTGAGCGCCGTCTGCTCTAGCCGTTAAGGAGACGAGTAGCCGGGCACTCTCCTCATCTAGCTTCTCAAGCCTCAGCACCTCCTCCTGCTCTTCTACTCCCTGCATGAGGAGCCTGTGAGACTCCTCAATGATTTCCCGGAGTACTCTTTCAGGGCTTCTGCTTTCCAGAACCTTCTCCCAGAGGTTCATCTGCCTAAAGCTCTCGATAACCTTGTACCCAGCGTCCTTACCCCTCAACGAAGCCTCCATGTAGAGCCCCTCACCCTTCACAAGCTGGCTTCGAGCCTCCTCCACGACATCGGGGTAAACGTATGTCAAGACAAACTGCTCCCCGGGGCTCCAAGGAGCGACTACCAGGGATTGCCCTCCCAGTGGGTTTCTCACAACCGCTAGCGGGACGTAGCAGCGGAAAGCGCTTAGCGACACTGCGGGTAGCCTAAAGGAGTTCATCTTTGCTGTAAGGTCTCGTACCTGCTTCTCAGCCTTGGGTATCTCCTCGTTCAGCTTCTCCACCTCTCTCCTCAACCTCTCAAGCTCCTCGCGGTAAGACGCCGCCTGGCTCCTCAAATTCAAACCGTAAAGCCCAACCCCGCCACCGGCGAGAAGTAGGATGAAGCCGAGAAACCGAAGATCTGACGGGAGCAAAAATAGTGAGAATAGAAACATCAGCAAGCCTAACAGGGCGTACGACGTGCCCTTCGACTCAAGGTCTGGAATTAACCGGGCGAGCGTGTTGATGCGGTCTACGTTGGCGTTTTTCCTTTTCACAAGGTCGGCTAGAAGCGTCTTAGCCGCGTTTAGCGCGGCCTTTAAGCCTCGGTACTCCTCGAGGCTTTTCCTAACAACGGGCTCGAGAAGCTTGTAGAAAGCGTAAGCGAGATCCTCATGCTCGACGAGAAACGATTTACTAACAGTTAGTTTTTTAAGCCCGCCCACGGTAAAGAACACCTCTCGCTACCATAAATACTTTGCTAACCAGCTCGCCTCCGCAGAAGGGGGTAAGGTCGGAGAGTTAAATCCAGTTAAAATAAGCCCTTCCCGAGGGGACGCCCCCAACGAGGCTCCTTAAGATTGGGAGGATGTGGAAGGCTAATAAGGGGGGTCTCGGCAGGGCAGGCCGCGGGCGAAGAGGGAGGCCCGGCCCTGAGGGGGCGGGCAGCTCACGGGTTTCCTGTGGTGCGAGGATAAAGCCCATTTACTCCCAGGATGAGCCTCAAGGTCCTCCGCCCGGCAAGCTTATATAAGGGGAATTTCATAGCATTTGTGTGAGCAAGCCTATTGTGAGCGATGTAGCGTCTATCTCCGTGAAGCTGGGCGGTATCCTCCTTCTCGTCCTCGGCATCGCTGACATCCTCAAAGGACTCTTCACTATAATCCTAGTCTCCGTTATAGGCGGTATAGTAGGGAGCGCAATATCCACCGCCTTCCCCCTACTCGGCATCGCGAGCTGGCTCCTCCCCCTCCTCGGCCCTATCCTCGGAAGCGCCGCAATATTAATCGGCGCAATCTCGGCTGTAATCGGCTACCAAGTAATGAGGCTCCCCACACCCCTGCCAACAGAGCTACGCAACAGGTGGGTCACCTACACCGCCGTCTTCACCGCCGCTGCTATAGCGTTTTCCTTCTCGTACGCATACCTCATCGCCCTAGCCCTCATCCTCCTCGGGCTCCTCCTTACACCCACACAAGAAGCCCCCCCCCCCCCCCCCCCCCCCCCCCCCCCCCCCCCCC